>CAYOLI010000009.1:0-8193 GCA_964404795.1 uncultured Candidatus Saccharibacteria bacterium | reverse complement strand
CGAGGCAAAATAACGGAAGTGTTAGTAACAAATTATTAGATTATGAAAAAAGATTTTAACCATTTAGTATCAACGTTCAAAAGCTCAATCAAAACTTGGGATTATTTCGTAAACTGGAACAAGGTTTTTGCTAATAGTGCCGATTTAGAAATAGCACTAAACAAATTGAATTACCTACTCGGCAAAGATGATTTGCGAGGAGAGTTCTATAAACTTTATGAGTCTAACCCAGACATTGTGAAGGCACTACCTGTTTTACTTGCTGTACGAGAAAGTAACCTAGAAATCTACGACAAAGTATCAAAAGAGTCAGAGTTTTATGATTTTTCGGGTAAAGACAAAGATGCCGACAAGTATTTTGAGTTCCTAGATAAATCGGGACTTGCGAAATTATTCCAGCGAGATGGTATAAAAAACCTTGTTGATTATGTTATTGGCGTCGAGGTTGGTCTTGATAGCAATGGTCGCAAAAATCGTGGCGGTACTTTGATGGAAGAAATCGTCGGTTTATTTTTGGAAGGCTTTTGTAAACAAAACAATCTAGAATGTATGCCACAAGCCACATCAAGTAAAATTAAGGCAAAATGGGGCTTTGATATTAAAGTAGATAAATCAGAGAGAAGTTTTGATTTCGCCGTTTATAATCCGCAAAACGGCAAGATCAAATTGTTTGAAACTAACTTTTATAATGGTGGCGGCTCAAAACTAAAAGCTGTTTGTGGTGAGTTCCGCAGTCTTTACGATGAACTAAAAGTCCAGAACATCGAATTTGTATGGGTTACTGACGGACTTGGCTGGCATACGACAAAACGACCACTTGAAGAAACATACAACCATAATGACTATGTATTTAATCTGAACATGCTCGAAGACGGAGCGTTGAACGAGCTATCATGGTAGCCACGAGTAAAGCAAAGACAAAAAAGCTACACCCAGACGAATTTGAGCTAGAATGTACGACCGTTTGGGCTTTTCCGAGGCGTGGTAATTGGGCAACACATAAATCAGATTGGCGTGGCAACTGGTCGCCAGAAGTCGCTCGCAACTTGATTTTACGATACTCGAACGAGGGCGATATTTTACTTGATCCGATGATTGGCGGCGGTACGACAGCAATCGAAGCAAAGATTCTCAATCGTCATATCATTTGTTCCGACGTAAACGAAAAAGCGTTAGAGCGAACGAAAGCCTCGCTTGATTTCGAAGTTGAAAACGATGCATGGCAAAAAGTCGTGAAACGTGACGCCCGTGACTTGAGTAAAGCAAACGACGAGAGCATAGATTTTATTTTGACGCACCCACCGTACGCCGACATTATCAAATACAGCGAGGGTAAACTTGACGGCGACTTGTCGAATCACGACATCGACAAATTTGCCGACGAAATGGAGAAAGTCGCAAAAGAGTTATATCGAGTCCTCAAAAAAGGTAAATACTGCGCGATCCTTATCGGCGACACACGACGCAACAAGATGTATCAACCAATGGCATACAAAGTTATGGATCGGTTTATGAAAGCTGGTTTCCAACTCAAAGAGGACATCATCAAACGTCAGTTCAACTGTAAAGCAACTGGCTTTTGGGTCAAAAAATCACAAGAAAGCAATTTTCTGCTGATAATGCACGAGCACCTGTTTATTTTTCAAAAAGCATAAGCATTTATAAAATACTATTGCTTGTATTGCAAATCTTACTTCAAAGAATTATAATACACTCATGGCAAACGGAGGGGCGACAGCCGAAGACAAGAGAAAACACCTTGAACTTATACAGGGCGTGGTTAATCGTATGGCGTCAAACTCGTTTCTTTTCAAGGGCTGGTCTATCACGATAATTGCTGGCATATCTGCATTTGCAGCCAAAGATTCAAACACCGCGCTCATGGTGGTGCCTATCGTTTCAACACTATTATTTTGGAGTGTTGATGCTTATTATCTGATGTTAGAGCGTGCATTTCGAAATATCTATAATAAAGTCGCTCAACTTAGCCCGGAAGAGATCAACTACTCATTAACGCCCGACAAGACCGACCTGACATTAAAATGCTGGGTAAAGACTTTTTTTGGTCGTCCAGTATTACTTCTATTCTATGCAACCGTTCTTATTATGCTAACCCTGCTTGTGTTTATGTTAAATAATTATGGAATAGAAATGAGGATTACACATGGCTCGTAAAGTATTTTTTAGTTTCCATTATGCCCGTGACGCATGGCGTGTCGGACAAGTGAGAAATAGTAACGTAATAACAAACTTAGATAAAAGTCCTTTCTATGACAAGGCTCAATGGGAAACGATAAAACGCCAGGGCGATCAAGCGATAAAAAACTGGATAGATAATCAGCTTAGCGGAACGTCTGTTACTGTGGTTTTAATTGGCAAGGAAACAGCTTCACGACGATGGGTTAAGTATGAGATACAGAAAAGTATAGAACTTGGAAAAGGTTTACTTGGTATAAATATAAGCGGTATCAAGGATAGAGATGGCAGTACTGACACAATGGGTCAAAACCCGCTTCCAGCTGGCTACCCACTTTACAAATGGAATGCTAGTAATGGTGCGGCTAACCTTGGGGCATGGATAGAACAAGCAGCCATAAAGGCTGGAAAATAAATGGTCTATGTGGAGACGTGTCTACTATAAAGTTACGCAACCTGAACTTATTAACCTACTAGATCTAGTTAAGACCAATACGAGTCGTAGTTACACTCTTTCGAGTGCCAAAGAGAAGTTTGGTGATGATTTTGTAAATAAGGCGCAGAGCGATGGGTTTGTAGATGTAAAAAATGAATCTATTGGTATATCAGTCGGAGACTGGTCACCAACACATGAAGTTTTGAAACTAACCAATAGGTCAAAATCATTAGCGAGAACTCATCAAGAAAATGAAAGGTCAACAGAACTGAGCTCCGATGCTAAGAGAAATGTTGCCATCAGAGTTATTGGCGGTCTAATCACGGCAGCTTTACTATATGTCATTGGTCGTATGCTAGGTGTAAGTTTGTGACTTGGGTACGCGTAGCGTGGCGGCTGTTGCCGCCTGAGCGAAGCCCCGACGCCTCCACTGCTTGCAGTGGGCGGACTGCCAGAAAATCCGACCCTTTCAACTAAAAAGAAAAATACGGCGGGGGGAAATTCAAAAATGATTCAAGGGGTGGTTTTTCTGGCTGGACGCGTGCCAGCTTTGCTGGCACAGGCGTCGGGGCTGAGCTTACGAGCTTCGCTCGAAGTAGGTTCGAGCTTTGGCGTAAAATGCCACCATTTAATTTACAGCAATCGACAATTCCTACTGTTATTTGATGAAGTTCTAACAATCCAGATACATCGCCATAGTTTTTCAACAAAAATTAAACAGGAGCCGGCGTGGCTCCTGTTGATAGTAGCGTCTTTATGTTTATTTTTTGGATTTTATGGCAATCTTTTTTGGCTCGGGTAGTGGAGTCAGCGGTACACTTACCTTTAGCACCCCCTCATCTAGATGTGCTTCAATAGATTTAGCATTGGCTCTACCTGGCAAGACAACTCTTCGATAAAAGCTACTTGAACTCTCGCGAACTACATATTTTTTGTCTTTGTCCTCTTCCTTTTCATGCTTTTCGGCACTGATGACCAAGGCATCGTTGTCTACCTGAACGTTTATGTCTTTTTGCTCAAAATTTGGTAAGTGCGCCTCGACCACCAACTTGTCTTTTTTCATGTAGACATCGGTGGTTGGAATGTTTACGCCCTTAACCGGAGATAGCCAATTGTCACCAAAAAACTGTTTTTGGAGTGCACTTAATTCTGCAAATGGATCCCATTTTATAATGTTACTCATAATTTTGCCCCCTTTTATTAGTTTAATATTATCTTGTTCTGAGAAGATCAACTCCCCTCATGTTTATTGTAGAAAATTGGCACTCTCGTGTCAAGAGTGCTAATTTATCTCTTTGACGTAATCTAAAAAAAGTCGTTATACTAATAAATACAGATGGGATTTGAAAACACAAAAGAGGTGCGAAACGAGCACCTAGATAATAATTTGCTCCCTGACCAATCAGTAGAATTAGTAGATTCTTTTGGCAGAGAGCATACCGATATGCGAGTGTCTTTGACGGACAGGTGTAACTTCCGGTGCGTGTACTGCATGAAAGAAGATCAGGCCTTTGAGCCAATGAAGCTGGAGATGACTACTCCAGAACTATTAAGGTCTTTAAATGTCGCTAGAGAACTGGGTATTAACAGTATTAGGTTTACAGGTGGCGAGCCACTGATAAGAAAAGACGCCACAAGGGTAGTTAGAGAAACAAGCGAGATGGGATTCGAAGATTTGGCTATGACTACTAACGGATCGTTGTTAACACGAAAAGTCGGGGCTACCTCGCTAGCTGGCGAGCTAAAAAATGCTGGTTTAGAAAGGATAAACGTTAGCTGTGATTCATTGAACCCCGAAAAGTTTGAAAAAATCAGACGACGAGGCAAGCTAGAAAATGTCCTTGCGGGCATCGAAGAGGCGCGCCGAGTGGGCTTGGGTCCAATTAAAATGAACGTTGTTCTTATAAAAGGAATTAACGATGACGAAATTTTGGATTTTGCGGAATATGCTAGGGAGTCATTTCGTGAAAATAATCCGACAATTGTACGATTTATCGAATATATGCCACTAGGAGAAACTGGAGAAAAGCAAGTGGAGTGGTCTCCAGACAAAATTGTTAGCTCTGAAGAGGTTTTTAATATCATAAATGAAAAATGGCCACTAAAGATTGCCAGCAATCAAGACGATCATGCACCAGCGGCTCGCTGGGAGTTTGCCGATGGCCAAGGTCAAATAGGTACTATCCCGACCATGACGAACCCTTTTTGCGCAAACTGTAATCGACTTCGACTGACAGCTGATGGTTTTTTGATGCCCTGTCTTTTTTCGCAAAAAAAGGCCAAATCCTCTCTTAGAAATGCTATTAGACACCCCGAGGGAGCCACCGATGAAGAATTGAAACAGATTTTTATAAATACTGTTTGGTCAAAAAAGAAGGGACAGGATAGAGAAATTCCAGATATTTACATCAATCCTGGAGCTTACAGGAGTGGCTCTAAGGTAGCCCAAGGTGTAACTATGTCGCAAATTGGCGGCTAGAGAAAAATGATTTTTAAATGATAATCTATAATCAATGGATAATACAAACGATCAACATCACGACCACTCTACTCATCACCTAGCAAGCAAAAAGATGGCAGCCAATGCTACTTTGCACTGCCTAATTGGGTGCGCCATTGGTGAAATGATTGGAGTAACAATTGGCACGCACGCTGGGTTTGAACCACATAAAACCGTCTTATTGGCTGCTTGTTTATCGTTTGTATCTGGGTACAGCGTATCTACAATACCCCTACTAAAAACGGGCTTACCCTTTAGAAGAGCTCTACGCTTGGTCTTTGCAGCCGACACTTTATCGATCTTGACAATGACGATAATGGACAATTTTGTAATGCTATTAATACCTGGTGCAATGGATAAAAACCTTATGCACCCAATCTATTGGATTAGCAGAAGTATGTCACTAGTAATGGCTTTTGTTGTGGCCTTTCCGGTCAATATTTACTTGCTAAAGCGCGGCAAAGGCCACGCAATAACTCACAGATATCATTAAAATTAACTACTACATTCTGGGCATGTGGTCATAAAGATGACCCAATGAGTATTCGTATCTCAGTAGTCGTTTAGCATCTTCTAGGGTAACGTCCAGTTTTACGCCTGGGTTCATAGTATTGTATGGATCAAAAATATTTTTTACTTTTTTAAATAGTTCGTAGGATTCTTGGCCGTACAATTTTGGTAGATAGGGCCCCCGCAGACGACCATCACCATGCTGTCCAGTTGTGCTGCCTCCCAGGTTAATGACCATGCTGTAGTACTCATCGATAATTTTGAATACCTTTTGCCGATCTCCTACTTGCGACAAATCCAAAAACGGCTGCATGTGTAAATTGGCATCACCCGCATGACCCCAAACAGCAATATCTACCCCAAATTTCTTAAAAATTGAATAAACATTGTGCAAATATTCACCAAAACGTTCTAGCGGAACAATACCATCTTCTATAATAGGCACTGCTTTTGCCTTGCCCTGATTAAACCCAGTAATAGCACCAGCCGAATGACGAATTTTCCACAGTTCTTCTTTTTGGTCTTCGTCTACCTCTATCTGAAAATCAACCCCCAATTTGCTTAGTATCTTTTCTACCTTATTTCTCATCTTTTTCTGATGACGTTGAGAGGCATTGTCAAATTCTATTAGCACAATAAATTTAGGAATTGGTTTTTTGACTACGTCTTTAAGTTGATTAGGGTTTTGTGAGTTCACAAAGTTAAGCAAGTTCTGATCAACCACCTCAACGGCACTAGGTGAGTAGGGCAACTTGTTTAGTTGTTCTACCAGAGATTGAAGCTGATCTACATCTTGGAGACCAGCTACAATTAATGTAGACGTTGGAATATATGGCTCACTACCAAACACTATTTCGGTTACCACGCCTAGCGTTCCTTGGGAACCAACTAGCAGTGGTGTTAAATCAAAAGACCCTCCCTTGCCTTTTACAGAAGCCAGGTCGTATCCAGCCGAATTTTTTGTAACAGCAATCGGTAAACTGTTTACCAGGTCATGATTTTCTTCTATTAATTTATCGATTGACCGATAAATTTCGCCTTCAAAAGTAGCCAAGCCCATTTTGCGACTTAGCTCGCGTTTGCTTAAACGGCGTGTCTCGATAACTTCTCCGTTAGCAAGCACAAACCGCAAGCTCTTTACATATTTGCGAGTCGAGCCGTACTTTACGGATTTATCACCACCGGCATTATTGCCGACTGCACCGCCAACCGTAGAATATTCTATCGAGGCCGGAAAAGGAGGCAAAAACTTGCCGTGCGTAAAAAGTGCCTGTTGCATTTTGCCATAGTTAAGTCCTGGCTCTACTGTAACAGCACCCGTTTTTGCGTCGAATTCTAATATTCTATTCATGTGTGCTGGAAAAACCAGTATAATGCCTTCGCCAATCGCTGCACCCGACTGATCGGTGCCTGCTCCCCGAGCAGTAATGGGAACCCTCCTACCACGCTCGGCTAACTGCCAAGTAAACCTAGTAGCTTTTCTAACATCATTTTCATTTCGTGGGTATACAATAATCGCTGGTTCTACTTCGAATACGCTTCCATCGGTTGCAAAATATTTACGGGCGTCAGTGTTGGTAATAACCTCACCAGAAAGATGTTCTTGCAAGTAGTGAGCGACCTTACTCATAAAATGTTGTTTCCCCCAAATAAGCGTTAGCTAATCAATGCTATATATATTAACACGAATCAGGTAATCAAAAGACAATTAATCGATGACTACAAGGTTATCCTTACTGCTTTTAGTTTTTAGCAAGCCACTAGTGTTATTGCCCACGATAACGCAAGTACATAGTGCCTATCCTACCTAGTTGTGGGGCAAGCTCTAGAGCGCGCGCTTTTCTTGCTTCGGCAGAAAGCTTTTGTTTTTTAGCGCTTCTAACTAGTTCAGAAAATTCCCACTCATCTGAATCACTTTCGGTAGACAATACAATAATATACTTCTCAAGAGGTTCTATGAGTGCAGATCTCAGATATTTGGGCTCTACGCTTCTAGCAGATGTAGATAGATGCTCTGCTGCAATTTGAATAAGTACTTTTAACTTATCCGTACTAAATCCAAGGATCGCTGGGAATGTTTCTACTAGTGCTTGAGCGGGGTATTGCCACTTAAGAAGCTTCGACCCCCTTTCTAGCAGTTGCATCTTTTTTTGAACTGATTCAGTGGAGCAGCCAAGAGTGCTTGGATTAGTATTAATAACTTTGGAAGCGTCTAGGCCTAGGGACTGCAAGTTAGTATATTTCTCTTGAATATTTTCAGTGGAATAGTTAAGAGTATTTGGAAAAGCATTAATAACTTTGGAGGCATCTAGGCCGAGGGATTCTAAATTAGCATATTTCTCTTGGATATTTTCAGTGGAGAGGTTAAGAGTGTTTGGATTAGTATTAATAACTTTGGAAGCGTCTAGGCCTAGGGACTGCAAGTTAGTATATTTCTCTTGAACTGATTCAGTGGAGTAGCCAAGAATGATTGGATTAGTATTAATAACCTTCGAGGCGTCTAGGCCTAGGGACTGCAAGTTAGTATATTTCTCTTGAACTGATTCAGTGG
>CAYOLI010000008.1:0-12118 GCA_964404795.1 uncultured Candidatus Saccharibacteria bacterium | reverse complement strand
TCACCACCGCCCTCGCCCGAGGCATCAACAATGTCGCCAAAGCAATCTTTGACTCTCACTATTACGATCAAGACAACGATGGTACTCCCGACGATCTCGAAGATATCATCAACGGCAATACAAACGGCCTTAGTAAACCACCACCAATCAACACCCGTAAAGTAGCTAGTAACTATCCTAGCAATGGCGACGGTAATGGCGATGGCACTCCAGACAGACAACAATCTAACGTTACAACTATTATTAATCCTGTAACGGGCTATCCAATAACTCTCGAAGCCAAAGGGGATTGTCAAACAATCGATCACTTTACCGTTAAAGCAGAAGGTGATCTACAACTATCTGATGCTGGTTATAACTACCCAGTCGGCCTAAACGACTTCAGATTATCCTGCGCCACTCCAGGTGGTACATCTACGGTTACTGTTTATTATGACCGTGCTTACGATACCTCTAAGTGGATACCCAGAAAATATATAGATAATAAATACCACGACTTAGGTAGTGCCAAGATCGGTACAGCCGAAGTAAATGGCTTAACAGTCTCAACTATCACCTACGACTTAACAGATGGTGGCAACCTAGATTCAGATCACCAAGCAAATGGCGTCATTACCGATCCAGCTGGACCAGCCACCCCTGCACCGCTGGCTGACAACCTGGCAGATACTACCTCTAACGTAGTCAAAGGTAAGAACTGGTGGATATTAATTGTTGGTATAGTTATATTACTCACTACCATACTAATATTCTTCATCTTAAGAAGAAGAAAAAACCAACAGAATCAACAAACATCCATAAACAATAACTGGAGAGGGTAAGCACAATCAAATCGGTAAAAAAGATAATCAAAAAGCATAGAAAACTATTAATTGTAATAGTCGTTGCAGTGGTGGCGGTCGGTATAGGTTCTATCGCTTATGTGGCCACCCATCGTCCCGCAAAAAGTACCCGGAAAGTTGTTTATGATGGCACAAAAGAGCCAACACAGGACATTAGCGAAGGGCTGATCAATGTACCAAAAGACGCCAAAAGTGCCACCTGCGAGGTGTATCCGGCACAAAAAATTGAATCGATTGTTGGTGTAAAAACCAGCGGTGCCAGAGTCAGCGTACCCACTACAAAAACCACCGAAGGCACGGTTTCTGCTTGCGCCTATGTGGTTTCAGACAACGGGGAAAGCCCGGTGCGATCACTCATCATAACCAGCCGCGAATTTAGTGACCCACAAAAAGCCAGAAAATCGTATGATATATTAGACAATTTCGAGAAAGATAAAAAAGTCAAAGATGGCAAAACGACCTATGTCAACCATCAAGGCACACAAGTTGTTGGCTTAAACAAAAATACGCTGATTGTTATTTCTTTCTCTTTTCGTAGCTCTAGTGACTCGTTGAAAAAAGATATCTACTCAGAGCTTATGAAGTTAATCAACAAGTAGTGTTCGCACTAGGGCTCATCTCCTAAGCAATCTATATGCCTCTCTCTATTAAGTTGGGCAATTATACCAGCTATTGCGCTGTATCTTGGTATTTATTAGGTATAAAATAATTTGATGAGTACTTTTCAGCCAAAAACACTACTAGATAAAATCTTTGTTGGCGGACTTTTGTTAAAGGGTTTGAGTGCATTTTTTGAGGCAACAGGAGCGTTATTGCTAATTTTTGTTCCGTCTAAGGTGGCAATGGATATTATTGGCTTTGTCACTCAGCGCGAATTATTCGAGGATCCAAACGATTTATTGGCAAATTATTTAGTCCATGAAACAAATGCTTTATGGACATCGTCTCACACATTCGCAATTTTGTTTTTGACGACTCATGCTGTCATAAAACTTAGTATTGTAATCGGGCTCCTCAAGAATTTCAGGTGGGCATACCCGTTTTCGGCAATTGCACTAGTCGCAATGATCTTGTATCAGGCAGTCAGTTTAGTGCTAAATTTTGGGTTTGGTATGTTACTCATAACCCTATTCGACATATTTATACTGTGGCTAATTTGGCACGAGTATAAACATTACCAGTTAAACATAGAAAAAGAGATGGATTGATGTTAAAGTTGTGTAAATGTTGAAAAAATCAATAAAAACAAAAAAATATAAGTTTTGCAGGCGTCATAATGTTGCAGTTGTGGTTATTAGTGTGGTGCTTTTTTTACTAGGTATTATAGTGGTGGTCGAGGGGTTTTTAATCATATGGATATGGAAAGCACAAACTGTCCAATCTAACAACAAAATAACCACACTAATTTTACAGGCAGCAGAAGGGCTAAATAGTCCAGTGCCAATAGATGCAACAACAGGAAAGTACTATATTCCGCAAGCCCATCTTGTTTTGCCAATAAAAACATATGTTGTCGGTACAGAGTTAGAATATCGCTACAGTCCGGTCCAAGATGATTTAGCCGAAGAGCTTGCAATCCCCAATTCTTACGGCTTCATGCGTGCTCGCACTATTATGATAAACGCTCAAAATCTAAAAGATACTTTTGACTCAGTACCAACGTTGCAATCTTGTGCGCGGGGATACTATTTATTAATTGGAGCCGATGATACAGGTAGGGGAAGATTAATTTTTTCGAAAAAATTATTTGATGGTAGGCAGTTATATGTACGACTAGATAATGGTTGTACCGATAGAAACGACGATTTCGAGAATTATCTAAAACAAATCGAGAGCTATTGAGTGCACGTCCAAAGATGGTTTCTGCATTTTAAAATCCTGTAACGTTGATAGTTGGCTGGCTTAAAACAGTTTGGGTAGTTAGTGCTAACTCTTTGAGCTTTAACTTGCTAATGTTATAATAATCAGTAAGTTTATTAGTAGGTCTAATAGTAGTGAGAAATAAACAGGTATCAAGTTTTTTGACGGGGGTTATAAGCAGGCCGATTGCTAAATTCGTGCTTTTTACTGCTAAGGCCCAAAAAAAAGTTTGTCTTTGTTTTGATAGCAGTTCTACTGATAGCCCCAACGCTTAATGTTCATATGGTATCTGGCGCTTCCAGTCCTACATTAACCACCGACACACCAACTAACCTTACTCAAACCACAGCTACGTTAAATGCTCAAATCACAAACCCCAACAGTGCCCCGATTACCCAAAGAGGATTTAACTATGGCCCAACTCTTAGTTATGGCCAAAACACTACCGAGAGTTTCGTAATCAATAATAATTTTGTTTACAGCTCGACACTGGGTACTGGAACCTCTGGTTCAGCCGATGGTCAGTTTAACCGACCAGTTAGTATTGCGGTTAACTCGTCAACTAGCGAGACTTACGTTGTAGATGCCAACAATAAGCGCATCCAAAAATTCGACAGAGACGGTAACTTCATCTCCAAGTGGGGTAGTAATGGTACTGGCGATAACCAATTTGGTAGTCCACTTAGCGTCGAGATAGATTCTGCCGGCAACGTGTATGTAGTTGATACGGGTAACCACCGAATTCAAAAATTCGACAGAGACGGTAACTTTATTTCCAAATGGGGTAGCAATGGTACAGCCAACGGACAGTTTAAAAGCCCAGCCGACATTGCAATTGATACATCAAATAATATATATATTGCAGATTGGGGCAACAATCGAATTCAAAAATTCGACAGCAGTGGTAACTTTATTTTCAAATGGGGTTCGACTGGTACTGGAGATGGCCAGATGAATGGACCTATGCGCCTAACGCTTGATACCAGTGGCAGCGTATACGTGACCGAAGGCACCAATAACCGCGTTCAAAAATTCGACAGCAGTGGTGCATTTATTGCTAAGTGGGGCAGTAATGGCACCGGCGATGGTCAATTTAAAAGTCCAAACGGAATTACAACCGACTACGTAAATAACGTATATGTCGCTGACGGGAATAACCACCGAATCCAAAAATTCGACAGCGATGGTACTTTTATCTCTACATGGGGTACCCAAGGAAATGGTAGCAATCAATTTAATAGTCCGTACGATATAGTTATTGATACCTTTGGCAATCTTTTTATCGCAGACACCAACAATCATCGGGTACAAAAGTACTCTATGAATATGAATCAAGGCAGTTTTTCCACCAACCTCACAGGCCTCACCTGTAACACCACCTATCACTACCGAGCATATGCTACCAATAGCGCCGGCACTAGCAATACTGCTGATCAGACGTTTGTTACCGACCCTTGTGAGCCGACATTGTCTATCGACAGCGTATCGAGTTTGACTGATTCATCAGCCGATATTAATTTAGATGTTACTTCCGATGGTGGCGACAGTTTATCTGCCCTTGTCCTAGAGTATGGGGTGTCGGAGAGCTATGGTCATACAGAAGCAAGCGTTTCTCCTAATGTAGGTATCAACGTAGTTAACCTCACAGGCCTCACCTGCAACACCACTTACCACTACAGAGCATACGCCACCAATAGCGCAGGTACTAGCAATACTACTGATCAGACGTTTACAACCAGTGCCTGCAACCCAACTCTTTCTGTTGGAAGTGCCTATAACACAGGCAAAGATTCAACCAATCTAGATGTTAATGTTTCCAGTGATGGGGGCGCATCCTTAAGTAGTGTAGGTATAGAATACGGCACCACTATAAGTTACGGCTCTACTAAGCTTAGTAATACCACTAACGTAGGCAATAACACCACCAACCTCACAGGCCTCACCTGCAATACCACTTATCACTACCGAGCATATGCCACCAATAGCGCAGGTACTAGCAATACTGCTGATCAGACGTTTACAACTAACACCTGTCCTCAGCCGGCCCAAAACACACCAAATACTAGCTCGTCGTCTAGACAAACTACTCCTAGCAACCATCAAACAACCTCCTCAGTTGTAGCTGGTAGCATGACATTATCATATTTTAACTATAGTAATTCTGTTACTCCTCTTGTTGGCGACATGGCTCCCAAGGTATATTTATCGTTACCGGCCGATAATATTAGCGAAGCAACAGTGTCCGAAGTAGAGTATAGGTCTTTACCATCAGACGGTGCTAGCCAATATCCTGCGGGTCTGACTAATTTTGGCTACGATACTACTCCAAACGCTTCTATTATTGTTAATCTTTATTACGATTTGCCCGGCAAGCCCACAGATTACCAGGCACGCAAGTACCACACTGCTACAGGCAGGTATTCAACCATCGAAGGTGCTTCTCTGGAAAGAACCCAATTCAACGAACGATCCATGATTAAGCTTAGCTATCAATTGGTAGACAATGGACCGCTAGACGAAGATCCGACCCTAGGTAGGGTGCTGGATCCAGTTGGCTTGGCATCGCTAACACCAGTAGAGAAAAAAGTTAATACAAACTCTGTGGAGCCATCCGACCCATCCAGCCCAGAACAAAAAGCTGGCAATAAAAACTTGCTCGTTATATTGCTTGCAATCGCAGCGGTTGTGATCGGTGCCTCTCTTATCTTGCTAGTGGCATCGCGCAAGAAAGAACGCGACAACTCAACTTACTAAAAAGTATCTTTGCTGTTAAAGCTAACTGAAACTTACCAAAGGGGCGTATAATATCGATTAATATGCCGAGCAACAAGGTGAAGATTAATAAATTCGATACCATTGCCACTGTCTCAATACTGTTAGTTATGTTGTGTATAATTGGTATCGAATTTGTTATGGCAACGATGAGTACCATGGCTTGTGACTCAAACTGCTCTGGTGTTCAGGAAGCATGGGTGTTTTCTTATCTGGCATTAATCGCATTCGTAGGTTTAGGTTCTATTATTTGGTCAACAATTATTGCTACCAAAAGAATCAAATCGGGCAAAATCGCATTTTGGGCACCGCTAGTTGGAATTCTATTTAGCGTTTGTGCAACCGCTCTGATAATACTAATATTCACCGCCGTTATTTTGCCCAACCTATCATAATCAGTAACTATTTACGTAATTTCCCCCGCAAGATTTTTCACAGGGTTTAACCTTGTTGCAAGGTGTAATTTCCCCCGCAAGGTTCTTTACAGGGTTTAACCTTGCAACAAGGTTAAACCCTGTAGAGAGAAATGTGATTTACAAAAAACTCTATTGCCAATCTTTTGTATGTAGTATATTTATTACAATAATTAAAATATGGAGGATAGGTTGTGAAAAAGTATATACCATATATCATCGCTGCGATTGTGGTGGTTGGTGGAGTGGGGGCATATATCGCATCCAATAATAAAGATGCTAAAAAGTCGGACAATCAAGTAGCAAAAGACAATAGTAGCGAAGCAACGCTGAGTTTTAAATACAAAGATGCTTGCAAGCTGTTTACACCAGAGCAAATTAGTTCTGCGCTAGGCGGCACTTTTGGGCCTGGTGAAGAAGATATTGCTGTGAATACAGCTATGCCTGGCTCAGCGAATTACGAAAAGCTTAAAGGGTCTGCTTGTAAATTTGACCAAAAAGATGATGGCACTATAGCAAGTATACAAAAGTCGCTAAGATTTTCTGTTGCAATTAACAACTACGAATCTGCCGACAAGGCCAAGGCATCGATGGACGACCTTCGCAGTCCAAAAACAGCCGAAGGACAAGAGGTTATGGGCGATGTAGTTGACGTAAAGGGAGTGGGAGATCAAGCATTCTTTCCACATACTAAAACTGGACAAGACAATATTGATGGTAAGTCAGAAGCTTTGCATGTTCGCTTCAATAACCAAATCATAGTTCTAAGAATTACACAGATGTCTGGAATTGATCGAACCACTGCACAGGCAAATCTAACTACGATTGCCAAAGAGATAAAGTAGAGCTTTAACTGATAAGAATTTACCTCAAAACTATTCGTACTGGTGAAGTCCCACATATTCTACAGGGTTTAACCTTGCAACAAGGTTAAACCCTGTAGGGAAAACACAAAAGACCACTCTGAAAGAGGGTGGTTTTTAGAAGCTAGGTTAACAATCGGCCGCCGTCAACTACGACCTGACTGCCAGTCATATAACTTGCCATGTCGGATGCCAAAAATAGCGTAACTCGTGCTATTTCGTCCGGGTCAGCCATGCGGCCAAGCGGTATTGCTTGGGTGATATTAGCTTCCTCGCTTTCGCCAGTAGACATTTTTTGAACACCGGGTGTTAGCACACCACCGGGTGCAACTGCGTTTACTCGAATACCAAATGGGGCAAGCTCTAGGGCAAAATTCTTCGTAAAGCCCCATACTCCATGCTTAGACGCATCGTATGCTGCAAGTCCTGCCATCGATGGATGCAGGGCATCAATAGACGTAATGTTAACAATGCTTCCCTTTATGTTCTTATCAATCATATGGTTTGCCACCTGCTTCGAGAGCAAAAAAACACTTTTTAGATTGGTGTTTATCACGTGCATAAATTGTTGCTCATCCATTTGTCTAACTGGTACTACAGGGAAAACCCCAGCATTATTAACAAGAATGTCGATATGGCCAAAAACGTCGATAGATTTTTCCATTAAAGCACTAACTTGCTCAGCAGAACCAACGTCCGTCCTATAGAACAAAGTACTATCTGCTCTCACGGAATTGAGCTGAGTAGTTAGTGATACACCTTCCTCTTCGTTAGTGTCTGCTATTACCACATAGGAGCCAGCTTCATGTAGTCGAATCGCAATTGCTTTGCCAATGCCAACAGCACCGCCAGTAACAATTGTAACTTTATTGCTTAAATCGAGAAGTTTGTTTAGCGGTTGGGTATCCATAGCATAAATTATATGTTGAATATAGTTTTATTGCGATAGACATTATTTGTATTTGTCCATGTGTTTTGTTGGCTGAGCGTATCGGTCTAGATAACCCTTTACAGGGGTAATGGGACATAAAGTGAGACAAATGGGACACAAAACGACAATATTTAGACTGTCTCGTTTTGGGCGACCTTAGCCTTGCTTTACCCAGCGCATTGTGGCGTGAGTAGCGTCTGCTGGGTAGTTTCGTTCTATCCTTGGAACGGATTTCAATAGCTCTAAGGATGACAGGGTTTTAAGTTTATTTGCTGACGCAGTGCTACTTAGTGGAATGTAAGTCGAATAAGTAGGGTCATTACCTTCATTCCAGTCTATCCACTCCAGCCATTCATAAAAATATAGCTGCCCACATTGTTTGCAGCGTAGTAATGATCGCTCTCTATGATCCGCATCTGTTTCGAAGGTATCTTTATAAACTTCTACGGTATCGAAATTATCCGTCAATATTGGCGCATTCGATAGGTCGAGTGTCCACAAGTGGCACTGTATGGGGTCCATTTTTTCAATCTGATCTGTCGTCATACCAACATTATAAGGTCATAGACTTGTATTACAGAATTACTTCACGTCCATCAGGAGTTTTTAGTGTTCTGTCGCCCTTTTTGTTAATAGCAGGGCTACTTCTTTGCTTGGGTTTCAACTTTCCGCTCTTCATAACAAGTTTTTTCAAATCTTCTTCATTATCGTCCAAGTCTGTAGGATATACCATCACTCATTAACCGCCAGTTGGTATCTTCTAGCGCTGATTCAATGGATTTCTTAAGTTGGGATTGTGTACTTAGACGAAAAGAAAAAACGAAGTTAAATGTGTATACAGTACACGTGCTAGCACTACATAAGTAGTGCTAGCCGACCATTTATGCAAAATCGGCTCAGGTTGTTTGTAGTAAACCTACAAAATCCTGAAGTAATTTTTCATTGGCGTTTTTCGACTCGAGGTATTCAGCTTTTAATAAATATAGTCCTCTTCTGGCATAATCTACAAAATTATCAACCATTATTTTTGGATCTGACATGTTTTTCAGATCTTTCTTGCCAGCAGTTTGATAATAAATCATTGAAATATATTGACGATATTCATTATAAGCTTCACCATTTATGAGACTTTGGTGGGTCACGTCTTTACGTTTTGTTGATTTAGCAATTACTTGCGGTGCGTTATTTTTTACAGCTAGTGCTGCAGCGATTAGCAATAAATCTTTTTGATCGATATTTCTTAAAAAACCGTCTTGCTTAATAATCCTTGTCGCTAGTTCACTATCATCTTCAGTTATTGATATCCCCGGCCATTTTTTGCGAACCATACTAGATCTCCTTAATTATTGTTTTGTTGTCACCTGATGGTCTATCAATTAGGAACCTTTGAGTAATTATCTCAGGATTGAAAAACTTACTGGTTTTGTCTACGTTAAGATCCATAATGATTATTTGTTTATGCTGTGCAAGAGAACTTATAACGTCTGTAAGCTCTTCAAATTGTTTATCACTTAAATCGCCATATAGGTTGTCAATTAATAAAGGTATGTCAGAATAACCCAAGTCTTTAGATAAACCGTATGCAAGCGAAAGGCCGAGGGCCTTGGTCTGGCCTGTCGACAAGGCATTAGTACTGTATTCGACACCATCATTAGCTACCAAAGTAATTTCATAGCCTTCATTGATTTTGATCTTCGTGTAATTATTGTTCGGTAGTATTTAGTCGAATGTGCTCCAGACACTTTTTTCTAGCTTTTCTCGTATTGAACTTTCCATGACATTTTTAATCTCAGCAAGCTTTTTATGCAGACGTTCTGTTATTTCTCGTTTGCGTTCAAGTTCATTCGTTGATTGGTCTTCTGATATGTTCTTTTTAAGATCTTTTTCCACTTGGGCTAACCGTTCTTGAATATCTCGTTTACTATTACCAGCTCCACCAATTAAAATATCTAAGTTACTAATCTTATTCTCTAGCTTTGTGCGTCTTGCTTCAGGGTTATCATGTAGCTTACTTTCGTCGATCTCTGTAAGCGTTTCGTTGATCTTTGAGAGTTCTTCTTGAAGCTCTTTCTTCTTTTCTGTGGCTTCGTGGATTTCGTCCATCGCGTCTAGCATGGCGTATTTAATGTCTTTTATTTTATTTTCTTGGTTAGCAAAGGTCAAAATTCCATCCGTTAAGAATCTGAGTTCGTCTTTATCCTCGTAGTCATTGTGTTGCTTTTGTATAAATGACTCTTCTTGTTCGCCAATATGTCTACCACAAATACATGTCTTACTTTTGAGAATTTCACTTGTTACTTCAGGGTTGATTGGAGGCGGGATAGATCCTGCGTCGCTAGCTCTTTCGAGCTCTTTTTTGTATTCCTCGGCGTGATTTTGCAATAGTAATTTGTGATAATTTTTCTGAATGTATTCTCTCTGATCCTCCTGTGCCTTAAACAGTTTATCTTCAGTGTCGGCAAGTCGTTCTTTTGCGGTATCTCTTTGGGTAATATACTGCCTAGCCAGAGCTGTATCTGTTAATTACAGTAATTTTGCCCGCGTGATAGCTAATAAATCATTAAAAACCAAGGAAATCTTGGGGAGGTAAGAAATGAGTGACCAAACTTTTGGTAACAACAAACAAAACAAAAAAACGACCCCTGTAAATGGGTCGAAAAACGATCAAAAAAATGTCGATTTAGCGCGCCAAAACGAGATAATGTCCATTTGGCTGAGCGTCTTGGTCTAGAACTTTGATTACAGGGATAAATGGGACAAATGAGACACGAAACGGGTATGTCTCATTATAATTCACTCAGAAGGTCCTCGACAGCACTTTCATCTTCGTCTTCCTTGATTCTTTCCAGATTTTGTATTGTGGCATCTAGCTTATTTAGCAGTTCAGTGTAAGTCCATACTTCTAGCCCAGAATTTAGCGATCTAACTAGGTTCTCTCGGTTCTTAAGCCATCGTGGGTCGTCGCTATGTTTTCCGATGATGATGATACACTTGCCAATTCTAGGTTTCTGGACTATCCCAAGCTTCTCCAGCTCAGGGTCACCGGGCTCTTTTGATTCCAGCGAGCTTTTGTATTCTAGTATCTGTGGTATAGCTCTAGCCAAATGAGGATGGATTTTATATGTGCCACTTGGTTCATTGGACGTTTCTCTTGTTGCAATTTCAAATATGTCCGCCGCTGGGCTTTTTAACTCAATTACAACGTGATCAATATATTTTGACCCCACGCGCGTTAGTACATCAAAGTTTTTGGAGTTTACAGAGCCCTCGCGCTTAAAATCAATATATTCGAGTCCAAAAATTAGGCACCTTTGCTGTCTGTACCTATGGCTATTCTCATCTATCCAATTTTGCACATCTGTTTCGGATGCATCGTTATCTATGAAGTCTTTGAGTTTCTGGCGGTAACTTTTTAGTAGCGTAAGCGTTGAACGTGAACGTAAAACTTCTGATATGTCCACGCCCAATTCGTCAGCGATTTTACTGACCTCATCCTTGTTAGCCGCGTTATTCATGTACTCCTTCAGTTGTTCAGCTGAAATCACTTGAAAGTTGCCGTCAAAATCACCAAAATCGACTGTCTCCTTGAACTTATAAAGGAAAAAAATCATCTTCCAAAATTCACGATAGCCATCGTCTCCATTTTCAAATGGCATACGAATATGCCTAGAATTACTGCGAGCAGTTGCGTTGTTGAATTCTTGGTCTGTCCTTCGAAAAGTTAGCCGAGGTTGATATTTGTCATCTGTTCTGGAGCGCTGAAAATCTACGTCACATACTGTAAGTTTGTTCCCATGCGGTGACTTTGCAAGAACGAAGCCCTTATACACTTCTCCCGTACTGGAGTTGATAAGATTACAGTTAAAATGATCTACCACATTAATAGTCAACGATTCAATATCGTTTTCCGGTATTGTAAGATCAAAGTAGCTATTTTCATTCATAATATTCCTTCTATTATAGCAACCCCCAACTCCTTAAACCACCATATTTGGTGGTAGTCTGCTTTTATTAAACACTAGCGCTTACATAGTTTTATCGACTTTGGTAGAGTTTCGTTGAGTTTGGTAGACTTCATTGTAAAATTGTGTTCTGGTATTGCATATACTGCTTCCGCTTGATATTGTGAAAGTACGCAATAGCGTTTACATTAACAATCTAGCTACACAGTTCCAAGGAGTTAACCGAAGCTCAACATATGAGCGCCCCCGAGGAATTGGTCATAATCTTATCCAAACGGATACGACAAGAGGTATATTTCACACTGCATCAGCAGTCGTAGGAAACGGCCCAGTTATGATTAATTCTTTAGTGGTGCTTTTTTATTTGTCTTGGAATTGGCCTCTAAGAATTTGTGGTTGGTATAACCATAAAGGAGAAGAGGCATGGAAGCTTCGAATCAGCTCAAGATTGAGCACGTAAAAATATCAAAACTAA
>CAYOLI010000007.1:0-24896 GCA_964404795.1 uncultured Candidatus Saccharibacteria bacterium | reverse complement strand
TGAGCTGGGTTCAGAACGTCGTGAGACAGTTCGGTTTATATCCGCTGTGGACGCATAGGAAATTTGAGAGGAGTTGCCCCTAGTACGAGAGGACCGGGGTGAACGCACCGCTGGTGTACGGGTTGTTCTACCAAGAGCATCGCCCGGTAGCTATAGTGCGGATCGGATAAGCGCTGAAAGCATATTAAGTGCGAAGCCGACCTCAAGATTAGATTTCCCTACGAGGGCCCAGATAGACGATCTGGTTGATAGGCCTTAGGTGTAAGCGCAGTAATGCGTTCAGCCGAGAGGTACTAATAGCCCCATTGACTTTTTACGACCAGAACATTCAGGTGTGACTTATGTCTAATGAGTTACCATTGTTTAATGTTAATTTAAACAATCCTGAGCGTTCTGGCTCAAAATAAGTGCATATTTGACTAGTTATTGGTGGTAATCACCACTGTTGTCAGCCAAAAAAAATGGACATCAATTCAAGCGAGAAGCCCAGAGATGCATTTTGGGTTTTGTACTTGAGCGAAGCACTAGGAGATAGTGAGTTATTGATTGATATGTACTTAATGTACATTGAATGAAATAACGAACGTAATCGACGATGTGATTTGCCAAGAGCGTGGCAGTGCAACAAGCTTTGCTTGTTGGCAGGCCAACGCGTTACAAACGCCAAAATTGGTGGCCATGGCACGAGGGAAACGCCTGTTCCCATCTCGAACACAGAAGCTAAGCCTCGTAGCGGTTACAATACTTGGGTTTTAACTCTGGGAAGATAGCACGCCGCCAATTTTTGAAAATTACCTCCCTAATCGGAGGTAATTTTAATTTATGGTTGATAAGATAACCTGGTTATTGACACAAGCGGATTTGTATGTTAACATAAGTTTAATTCGGAAGAATTATGGAGGGTCCACCTGTTTGGGCTCTTTTTTATTCTTCTGAAAATTGGTGGGGAACATAAATTTAAGGGAGGTCAATATAATGGCTGGAACTAAAGCGGGTGGTCAAGCGGCTGCCTCAACCAATAAAGCAAAATATGGTGCTGATTTTTATGCAAAAATTGGTGCTATGGGTGGAAAAAAGGGACGAACTGGTGGATTTTTTGCCAACCGAGAGCTAGCAAGAATTGCTGGCGCAAAAGGTGGACGTATAAGTCGTCGAACCAAAAAGACTGTTTAATTTCTTATAGATAATTAACCAGGTAAAAGCGACCAATCTAGGTCGCTTTTTTTAGTGTGTTAGATGTTGTTTTCCTATAAACTCTGCAGAAGCGCTCTGGGGTCACTCGCCATATTTGGCCACAGTTAATACAGGAGTATTTACCAATCTCATTTTCTAGGCCTGTTTGTGAACAGTTTGGGCAACTACTCCTCTTATAAAGCCAATCTCTATAACTATCAAGACAGTCCTCGATGTGATCCTTATCTATTAAAATATTATATTTTGCCGCTAATTCGTTTGCTTTTTGCCATGCCTCTAATTCCATTTGAAGAAGTTCTATATCAAAACGATATGTTTGATGGTTTGAGAGCATGTGTCCCATTTCATGTAGCAGTGACCAATCTCGGTTTTTGCTGAGTGGTTTATAATAAATCTTATTTGCTTCAGGAGCCCAGCTTGAATTTCTTGCCTCTTCAAAAGTTATGTTAGGAAAGTTTTTTTTTAAACTAGCTAATAGGTTAGTCATCAGTATTTTGTTGCAAATACAAAAAACAGCCGTGCAAAACGGCATCATCAGGGTAACTGGGAGATAAAAGGGCTTGAGGGTGCTTGATGACTGGGTGCAAATTAGCCATTAAGTATTCCGAAATATATTCGCTAAATTTATCCGCATATTGACCCACCCCTCCACCGAAGATAATTGCCTGTGGTTGCAATACTGCGCATACTGCGCCAAGCCCATACGCAATGTTGTGTCCAATTTTTTTTAAGGTGCCAGCATTATCGATTTGACTAGCTTTTTTGTCAAACTCAGCAACTACCCACCTACCACTTGCAAACTCTTCCCAGCTTTGAACTTTGCCGTCATAGAGTAGAGGCATCTTACCCATTTCTGTATCTTGCAATTCAGTAACGATTTTGCCGTACTTTATAAGGGCGCCTCCAATTCCAGTGCTAACGGTCAGATATAAAATGCTATCATATGAAAATCTAACAACATTGGCTTCTGCTAGACCGGCTAAACGTGAATCATTTTCTAGCAGGATATTGTCGGTATTGATAAATTTTTGTAGATCGCTCCTAATTGGTTTATTTTTCCATGGTAGGTTTCCGAGGGCTCGAACTAATCCTTTTTCTCTATCAATTAAACCTGGTATGGCAATACAACAACCCCTTAGTTTAGAATAATTTGTAGTAATTTCGTCTACAGCTTTTTTTAGATCTGAAATAAACTGATTGTAGTTTTTTGGTGTTTCAAAGCGCGTTGTTTCGATTACTTCACCGTTCTTATCTATGAGTCCAGCTAGAGTTTTTGTTCCTCCAATATCTATCGCCAAGTACATATCTGTTGGTTAGTATAGCATACGAATTAAACGAGCCATACTTTACTTTCTCTAGATTAACAGATATAATTAAAGACAACTTTGTGATTTTGAAAGAGGATGTTTTTTAAACGATTCCTGCTATTTAAAATCTTTAAAGAATACGATAAAAAGGAGGCATGTAAAACATGTCAAAAGCAGTTGCTGTAACAATGGACGATTTGTTGGAATCCTCGACTGATACCCGCATCAAAGTAGGTGATGTTATAGAGGGCACAATAACTTCTGTCAAAAAACATGAGGTGTGGGTTGATTTAGGAGCCCAAGGTATCGGTGTAGTTATGCGTCGAGAGATTGGACATAGTCAAAAATTAGAAGTTGGAGAAAAGGTTACAACGAGTGTTGTAGACCCCGAGCTCGATGAGGGATATGCACTGTTGAGTGTTCGTCGAGCTGCAAAAGATAGGGGTTGGGATAAGTTACAAAGAGTTTTTACCGACCAAGAGACAATAGATATTGTGCCTTACGATGCCAACAGAGGTGGTTTACTAGTTGAACTAGAAGGAATTAGAGGGTTTTTACCAGTGTCTCAACTTGCTGCAGGGCACTACCCAAGAGTGTCGGGTGCGGACAAAGATGAAATCCTTCAAAAACTAAACTCGTTAATCAATAAACCAATTAAAACCAAGATTTTAGATGTAAGCCGGAAAGATAATAAGCTGATATTTTCAGAAAAAGAAGCAATTAAGGAAGATATGCAAGAAGCATTCTCAAAACTAACTGTTGGTGACATTGTCGAGGGCACAGTTACTGGGGTGATAGATTATGGCGCTTTTGTAAATATCGATGGAATTGAAGGATTAATCCATATTTCCGAAATTTCGTGGGAGCGTGTCGAGAACCCAAGAGATCACCTCAAGGTAGGGGACAAAATCAAGGCCAAGATAATTGCAATTGAGAAAGATCGCTTATCTTTGAGTATCAAACAGACCAAAGAAGATCCTTGGCTTAACGAGGTAAAGGCCTTTAAGGTAGGTAAACCGGCAGAGGGCAAAATAACCAGAATTACTCCTTTTGGGGCGTTCGTTCAGCTCAGTCCTTCGGTGGAAGCATTAGTTCATGTCTCTGAGATGAGTAGTGATGACTCTGTTGATCCTGAAAAAATATTCCGCCTAAATGAAAAGAAACAATTTAAGGTAATTGATATCGACACAGACGCTCGAAAAATTGCCTTGAGTCTTAAGGAAGCTAAGTAGGCCTATAGGGGCCTCGAGGAGGAACCCTAAAGTGGCGCGTACGATAAAGATAGACAACTCAGTAACTGTCGGCGGACTAGCAGAAAAATTAGAAATGCCTGTTTCTACCGTAATTTCTGAATTGATGAAAAACGGTGTTCTTGCAACTGTCAATGAGAGGATTGATTTCGATACAGCATCGATTATCGTTTCGGAAATTGACCCAGAAGTAACACTTGAGCTGCGAGAACATAGGAATGAGACGGCCCGGACCAGAACAAAAGTGAAAGAGGGTGATCCGAGGCCTCCAGTTGTCGCAGTAATGGGTCATGTTGACCACGGTAAGACGTCCCTACTAGATGCAATTTGCGGATCCAAGGTGACTAGTGGTGAGGCAGGTGGAATTACCCAACACATATCTGCTTCACAAGTTGTTCATAATGATAGGGCAATAACATTTCTCGATACTCCAGGCCATGAGGCATTTGCAGCTATACGAGAGCACGGAGCTATGCTTACTGACATTGTAGTGCTGGTAGTGGCAGCCGATGACGGTATCAAGCCGCAAACTTTGGAAGCAATACGTTTTGCGCAAAAAGCCGGAGTTAAGATTGTCGTGGCCGCAAATAAGATGGACAAAGAAGGTGCTGATATTAACAAGCTTTATAGTCAGCTAAGTGAGCACGGTATGGTGTGGGATGGTTGGAAGGGAGGGGATACCCCCGTTGTTCCCGTATCTGCCAAGACTAAAGAGGGCATCTCGGATTTACTAGACATGATCCTTTTGATTACGGACGTAGAAGATCTACGCTCACCCACAGACGTACCCGCTAAGGGGTTGATTATTGAGGCGCATATGGAGCAAGGCAGAGGCCCAGTGGCCGTTGCTTTAATAGAATTGGGCATCTTAAAGAAATCCTCTTTTTTGGTGGCTGGTAGCACCTATGCTAAGGTTCGTAACCTAGAAGGGGCTGACGGAAAACCAATTAGCGAAGCTGGACCTTCTACGCCTGTGGTTTTGAGTGGTTTTAAATCATTACCTAGATTTGGTGATGAGTTTTATGTAGTTGAAGATGAGAAAACTGCCCGTATGCAATCGACGTCAAATAGCGAACAGTCACACAATCAGAATAAGCAAGACATGACGGGGGGCGACTTAATTAGAATCATTGATAAAAAAAGACAAACTAAAGAGCTAAATGTAATTATTAAGGCAGATGTTCAGGGCTCACTGAAATCAGTTATAGATAGTTTAAGATCCTTAAATACCGACGAAGTGGCAGTTCGGTTAGTTGGGTCTGGTGTCGGTGAAATTACTGAGAAAGACGTTCATTTGGCTTCTACTAGTCAGGCACTTGTTTACGGATTTAATATTAGTGTAGGAAATACTGCTAAACACGTTGCACAAAGAAGTGGCGTATCGCTGAGAATGTTTGATGTTATTTATGAACTTATTGATGACTGCAAGAACGAGCTCTCTGGTTTATTGACAGATGAAATCGTAAGGAGTGATATCGGTAGGTTAGTCGTTAAAGGAATTTTTAAGATTGCAAAAGACGAGATTATCTGTGGAGGTGAGGTTACTAAGGGTAAATTGTTGGTTCCTGCGAATGTTGATATTTACCGAGGGGATAATCTTATTGCAAGCGCTTTAGCTACCAAGCTTCAACGGGGGCCACAAGAAGCTAAAGAAGTTCAGTCGGGAGAAATGTGCGGAGTTAGCTTAGTAACCGAAGCCAGAATTGATATCCAGGAAGGTGACAGGATGGAGTTTTATCAAGAGGAAACGATTACTAGAACGTTATAGTAGTTTACGAAGCCATGGAAGACCAGCCACTTTTTTTTATCGGTAACGAGGGGCAAAATCAAGACCGGCTAGACGACGATGCCGAATATCGTTCTCAGAACAGAAGAAGATTGTTCCTAGAGAACGAATTTTATAGAAAATGGCTTGGATCGAAAAAAGAGTCCACGCCAAAGGATGACGCGACACCACTACGCACACTAATTAATAAGTTCTATATCAAACAAGAAAAGAGTGAGGATAGCTCCTCAAGCATCATAGAGCAAGAAGGACATAGTGATAGTCCAGAAAATGATTCCATCCAAACTCCGGCAGAAGACAAAAGCAATACTGAGCTTAACGAGGAAAGTAAGGCAATAGACATCGAGGAAGTACGCCGTAAGATAAGTGAGTACACAGGGTTGCTACCTCAAGAAGAAGTAGCTAAAGAAAGAGCGGACACGAAGGACAACAACATAGTAGAGGGTATCGATGGCAAAACTGTTGAGGTAAAAATAAGTCATGAGAATTCAATAGAAGATATGAACGGTCAAAACAATATTCTACAGGCATCAGAGGAATCAAACGAACTTAAAAATCAATCTCTTTTTGTTGAAAATAATACTTCAATTGATCCAAATAGCGAAGAGAAAAAGACAGAAAAGAACCTTTTTTACGAGTATGACCCAGATAGTTACAGGACTAGTGTTATGGGCGCACACAGGGAGATATATAATAACCAATCTGATGTATCAAACACTACAGAAATTAATGAACAAACTTTTTTACCTGAGAAGAAACTAGAAATCAAACATGAAAAGTTATACCAAGACGACTTCGTGAGTAAGGGTCGAGGTTATGCAAACGATCAAAAAGAACTTTCTTTGCCGGTGTCGGTTGGATCAGTACTGTCTGAAAAATCGAACAATCTATCAAAAGCAAACGCTAATAAAGATAACAACCCTGATAGCCCACGCTCTAAGCCGAGGACAGCCAATAGGAGTATCTACAGACAATCGATAAAAACTGGCGTTGTGACGGGGTTAGCCGTAATAGTACTGGTTATTTTGTATTTGATAACGGTCAGAATGTTATAATAGGAAACGTAATATGCTGAGTATAGATGATAATTTTTTAGAACAGCTTGGGCTTGGTAGTTTACCTGCTGAAGACAAACCAAGTATGAGAGAGCATATTTACGATACGCTAGAGATGCGTGTCGGGATTCGCTTAGCAAACGGCATGAAAGATAACCAGCTAGAAGAGTTTGAGGGGTTGGTCAGTGGTGATGCGTCCAAGGGCAGAGTATTTTTGGCAAATATTACCGATTGGGAGAGTGATCAAAGATACCAGGCATCCTTGGAAGCCGAGAAAAGAAGAGCGTCAGAACAATCAACAGAGCCGAATATTGATGGTGTAGTTGCTGAGTTCGCTGCACTTAAGTGGCTTGAGATAAATTTTCCTAGCTACAAAGAAGTGGTGAATGAGGAACTAGAAAAACTAAAAGCAGAGATATTGGCTGCTGCACCTCAAATTCTTTCCGAGTCTCAAGCTAATCGCCAAGCTTAGAATTATATCCAGCCAGAAATGATTTAGTATCCATAGGTTTTTTACCAAGTGGTTGAAGTACGTCAATGCCTATTAATCCGTCTTGAGTGGTGAAAGCAATACTCGTCTTGTGATCTGTATGCATAGCACCTGGTTGACTATTTCTTCTCGACGGCTCTACATGGGCTTGATGAATGATTACATCCACATTGCCAATCTTTGTATGACTCTTTGGCCAAATTTCATATGCTTTTATACCTTGGATGATATTTTTCGTGGAGTTATTCCAATCAATAAGTCCATCTGATTTTTTTAGCAAGTGAGTGTAGGATGCATTTATTGAGTCTTGAGCATGGGCTGATACAGTGCCATTTTCTATCTGAGGAAGAAATTCTATTAGTATTTTTGCGCCAATCTCGGACAGTTGTTGGTACAACTCTATTGCTCCCAGATTATTAATCTCAACTGGTGTTTGATGATATATTGGACCAGCGTCCATCTGATTTGTTAGTTTAATCAAGGATATTCCTGTTATTTTGTCTCCATTTAGAATTGCGCTTTCAATCGGTGATGGGCCTCTGTATTTTGGTAGTAACGAAGGGTGCAGATTAATTATGCCTATGGGTTCGAATAACGCAAGTATCTGAGCTGGGATCATTTGACCGTAGCTTACCAATACTCCCAATCTGTTCTCTGTCTTCTTTATATCATTTATGATATCAATGAGAGTTTCTGGTTGCCGAACCTCGATACCATACTTTAGGGCGAGCTCTTTAAGAGGTGTTTTTTCTAGATTACGTCCTCGTCCTTTTTTGGCATCCGGTTTTGTGATGACGCATGCAATAGGGAAGCCCTTATCGATTAGGTGCTGTAAACTGGTAACGCTAAAGTTATCAGCACCAAAGAATATTATCTGTTTTGATGTTTTCATAATCTAAGCTTTCTAAACTACCATCTTCTTTAAGAGTAAAAAAGTTGTTTTTATTTTCTTTGATATGGTCGATAAATACGACACCTTTTGTGTGATCGATCTCGTGTTGGAATATCCTTGCCATAAACCCTTCGGCAGTTAATTTAATCTCCTGGCCTTTAGTGTCTTGGGCTTTAACTTTGACCTTTGTATATCTGGGGACTTTGCCATAGATATTTTTTATACTTAGGCAACCTTCATAATCCTCTTCTATAGCACCTTCGTATTTGATAATTCGTGGATTTAAAAAAATTTGAAATGATCTGTCGTCACGATCCTCGAAATTATTTCTGATAATTACAATCTTTTGCATACACCCTATTTGGACCCCAGCTAGCGCAACACCTAACTCGTGTTGCCTGGAATCTTCCCAATCAAGCGTTGCAGAGACCATGTCGTCGATGGTCTTTCGGATCTGCGAATCAACAAAGCCAACTTTTTTTGACTTTTGTCTCAGACGTGGATCTGGCAGGCATATAATATCGCTAGCTGTCATATACTTGAGGATTAATTATACCCTATACTTTGGTGTTTGGCTTCTCTTATAGCAGGTGTAGAGGATCTAGGTCTACTACAAAATCTCCCGTAATTTTTTTTGCGATAGTTACCAACTGAGGTCTGTCTTTTGATTTTATAATCAGTTGCCAATATGATTTTCCGCCCTTTTTTTGCTTAAAACACGGAGACGGCCCTGATAGTTTGATATTGCTATCACCACACTGTTTGGATATAGAGATAATTTTATTGAGTGCCTGTCTGGCCGACGCATCAGTTGCTCTAACTGCCTCGATCTTCATCATGTGGTAGTATGGCGGAAACTCAAATTTCTTACGCTCCAAGAGCTCCTTTTGATAAAAGCTGAGCCAATCATTTTTTGTCGCTAGATCGATAGTTTCGTTACCGGGATTAAAACTTTGGACTATAACCATCCCTGGCCTATGACCTCTTCCAACTCTTCCTGATAGTTGATGTATTAGCTGGTACGATCTTTCGTTTGATGTGTAATCTGGAAATTGCAGGCCTCCTTCTGCTTGAAGTATGCCTACTGATGCAAGTTTGGGTAAATCGTGTCCTTTTGCTAGCAGTTGAGTACCAATCAGAATGTCGATTTCGCCCTGTACAACTTCGGTGTGCCTAGATGCAAGTCGCTCTGATTTTTTGTTGTCTTTATCGAAACGAGCAATTTTGGCATTTGGGAAAATTTGCTGTAATTGCTCGGCGATTGTTTTGGTGCCCGGACTCTTAAATACAATTTCTGTTGAACGACACAGAGGACAGTTGATAGGCACTGGCTCTTTGTGGCCACAGGTGTGACATATTAGGCCGAATTGGTCGGCATGATAGGTGAGTGGTAGGTTGCAATTTGGACAGCTACTTCTCCATCCACATTCTTGGCAAACGATAGCCCTGGACGAACCACGTTTATTTAAAAATATTAGAGCTTGCTCTTTATTGGAAAGCGTTTTAGAGATGGAATCTATAAGCGTCTTAGACAGTAGTGTGTACTTGGTTCTCTCTTTCTCGGACGAAAGATCGACTATTTTGCTGATTGTTTGATTGTTTGCCGTAGATAGTGATCGTTTGGATAAATTCAAAATCGGTAGCCCCTTTTTAGTAGCCCAAAAATATTCATTAATTGGGGGTGTTGCAGAACCCAGTACTAGGGGCGAGTTGCTACTTGTGGCCAGTACGCTAGCAACTCTCAGTCCGTAATAGTAAGGGGCACTTTCTTGCTTATAAGCTTGTTCATGGAACTCATCGATAACTACAAGCCCTAGCTTTTTATACGGTAGAAACAGGCAAGAACGAGGGCCAACAATTACAACTGGCTTACTTGAACTATGCACTGTGTACCATACCCTTCTTTTTTCTTTTGGGGTTAATCCAGAGTGGTATAGCATGACTAATTGTCCAAATTCTTGAGTGAATTCTTTGTAAAGTTGTGGACTTAGTGATATTTCTGGAACCAATATCAAAACGGATTTGCCTTTTTTGATAACGTCAGCTGCCAAATCCAGATAAATCTTGGTTTTTCCGGCTCCCGTTGCTCCGTGCACAATGAATGTTCCATGACCTTTCGCCAGAATAAAACTCACTATCTTTAGCTGAGCGGTTGATGCCTTAAAGCGCTCTTGACGGATTGGATAATCTCGATTTTCAGTAGGGGGAATGTTGCCCAAAGGGGGTAACAATAGACTCGCAGTTGCTCCATAATTTCTTGGGTAATACTCGCTCATCCAGGAAAATAATCTTAATGACTGACTGGGTAGGATAATCTGTTTGGGGGTCAAGGTTTTTGTTTGAAAGGAGGGTTTAGTCGTTTCACCTACAACAAATCCAGCGATGGGTTTATTCCTTAGGAGAATTTGTACTATTTGACCGTCACTAAGTTTGCTATCAGAGTGGTATGTTAGGCCGTCAGACCCTTTATATGAGGGATCGGCTGGGGCAATTTCGTAATAATATTCACTCACTATGCTAATTATTATAATCAATAGCGCGAACTTCCGGCGAATACTTGAAAACCAACCGGCTAGTCGTTATACTTGGTTGTAGCGTTGTTAAGGCAACATCGAAAGCTTATGTTGGATGTATTTATAACTTCAAGGGTGCGTAGAAAAATTATTGTTGTCTATGCAAAATACCCTGACTTCAAGACCCATGTTAGAGGTCTGGCGAAGCTAATTAAAGAGGATGCCGGCAATATTCAAAGAGAGTTAAAACGTCTTGAAAAAGTAGGTTTTCTTCATTCTGAGAAGCAGGCCAATACCAAGATATATTCGACGAACAAAGCGTTCCCAATTTTTAAAGAACTACAAAGCATTGTGTTAAAGTCACAACGTTCATCGGTGAAACGGCAACAATAATATTGCAATTTACCTCTGAGTAAGGTACTATTTACTACGATAATGATTCAGGTTACAAAAAAGGACTCAAAAGAGTCAACAGAGAACATGCTGAGGCGATTTACCAGAAAGGTGCAACAATCTGGTGTCATTGCTGTTGCTAAACAAGTTCAGTATTTTGAAAAGCCAATTAGCAAACGAGATCGACGAGCAAAAGCAGTAATTAGGAACGAACGAAAAAATCAAAAGATTAAGAAGTTAAAGCTGTCATAAACGCTTAACATGATAAAACAACAAGTCGAAAAAGATTTAAAACAGGCGATGATTGACGGAGACAAAGATCTAGTTATGGCGTTGCGTAATATAAAAAGTGCCATTTTGTATATAGAGGTTGAGAGGGGTAAACGAGAAGAGGGCCTTGATGATGATAGCATTGTTAATCTATTGCAAAAAGAGGCAAAAAAACGACAAGATTCTGCAGATATGTATAAGCAGGGTGGAGCCCAGGACAGGGCGACCGCAGAATTGAATGAAAAACAGATTATCGAGAAATATTTACCTGCACCCATGAGTGAGCAAGAAATCGAGGTACTGATTGATGAAGTTACTCAAAGTGTTGGGGGGGTTAGTAGGCAAAATATGGGCCAGATTATTAGCCAGGTCAAATCAAAAGCAGGTGGGAGCGCGGATGGCGGAACAATTGCAAAGTTGATCCAAAAACGATTATAAGAATGAATAGACGGAGTAAAGCATGATTGTCTTTATGGGTGTTGCTGGTGCTGGCAAGAGCGTGCAAGGTAAGCTTTTAGCACGAGATTTAGGGTTTCAGTGGATTTCTACTGGCGAAATTTTACGGGCTAATCTTAGTGGGAATCGTAAAAAAGAATTGCTCTCTGGAAAGCTTGTGGGTGACGAAGAATTAATAGATCTTATGGATAAGGTGCTAGGGCGGAAGGATGGGTGTAAGAAATGTATTTTGGATGGGTTCCCTCGCACATTATCTCAGGCAGAGTGGCTTTTTGCGCAACATGAGGATAAAAGGTGTTCTATCGAAGCGCTAATTTGGATGGATGCATCAGAAGAGGTTGTTAAGAAACGCTTACTCTCTAGGGGTCGGCAAGATGATAACTCTGTGGCGATTACTAACCGTTTCGAGGAGTACAAAAAATCAACCGTCCCAATAATTACTAGTTTTAGAAATAGAGGTGTTGCAATAGTTAAGGTAGATGCAGAGCAGTCAGTAGAGGCAGTTCATCAAGACATCCTTTCTGGTATCAATAAGATTTGTCAAAATGTACACTAAAGTAAAAACCAATAAAGAAATTTCATCGATGAGAACAGCAGGACGTATTTTGGCCGAGGTGTTACAAATTACATCCAATTATGTAACGGCCGGTAGGACCACTTATGATTTGGCAAAGGTTGCCGAAAAAGAGATAGTAAAAAGGGGAGCCATACCATCTTTTTTGGGCTATCAGGGGTTTCCTTCGGCATTATGTACCTCAGTTAATGACGCGGTGGTCCATGGTATTCCGAGCACCAAAGTGGTTTTGAGAGAAGGCGACATTATTGGCCTAGATTTGGGTGTTACTTATCAAAATATGATTGTCGATGGCGCCTGTACCGTGCCGGTAGGTTCAATTTCGGAAGATAGACAAAAACTGTTAGCAACAACCGAACGTTCTTTAAACGAGGGCCTTTCCCAGATAAAGGAAGGTTGTACTGTTGGCGACATTGGGTCGGCAATTGAAGTGGTATTGAAAAAAGACAACTATGGAATCGTTAGAGATTTGGTTGGCCATGGAGTTGGGCACCAAGTTCACGAAGACCCAAACATTCCGAACTATGGCAAAAAAGGGTCTGGAGAGCGTCTCTTGACGGGGATGACTATTGCAGTTGAACCCATGGCGACGCTCGGTGGCGAAAAGATTTATATCGATACCGATGGTTGGACGGTACGAACGAGCGATGGTTCAGTATCGGCTCATTTCGAGCACACAGTGCTTATTACTGAAAATGGTCACGAGATACTGACTATTGCTACCTAGACAAGATAAGCGTTATACTGATTTCTATGCGTGATACACAGCCCAATTTTTTCGTAGGGCTAGATGTTGGTACTAATGCAGTTCGTTGTGTCGTTGGCTCTTTGAGTGCATCGGGTGATGAGCCGCCTTTGTCTGTTATTGGGCATGGCAAAGCAACTAATACAGGTATGCGAAAAGGCCTTGTGGCTCATGTAGAAGAAGTAGCAAGTGCTATTAGTCAGGCAGTTACAGAAGCCGAACGTATTGCTGGTGTTAGGATAACTCACGCTACAGTCAATGTTAATGGGGTGCACGTAAGTGGAATGGACTCCAGAGGAGTTATTGCAATCAGTGCTGCGAATCGAGAAATAACTAACGAAGATAAAATCAGAGCAGAAGAAGCAGCCACAATAGTCCAAATACCTTCTAATAGAGAAATTATTCAAGTTTTTCCTAAAAATTATCGAGTTGATGGCCATGAAAGTATTAAAGATCCACGTGGTATGCGGGGTGTGCGTCTTGAGGTAGATGCTCACATTGTTACAGCGTCAACACCTAATTTGCAGGGTCTAGATGCAGTACTTGAAAAGGTTAATATCAGGCCTTCTCATCATACGGTGTCGGGCTTAGCGGCCGCCGAAGTGGTTATGAGTCGCAATCAGAAAGAGGCAGGCACCTTAGTGCTCGATATTGGGGCCGGCACAACTAACTTGGCGATTATAGAGGACGGCGAGGTACAGCATATATCAGTTATCCCGATGGGTGGGATAAATATTACAAACGACCTCGCTATTGGTTTGCGGACAGATCTTGAGGTAGCCGAATTGGTTAAAATAAAGCATGCGTCGGTGGCCAGTTATGCCAAAGAAGGCAATGTTAGTGTTCAGATCGAGAACAAGAATTATGTATTTGACGCAGAAGACGTCGCCAAGGTTGTCGAGGCGCGAATCGAACATATCTTTGAGTATGTTGATAAAGAGCTAAAAAAGGTTCACAAAGCTAAAAAATTACCTGGAGGGGTGGTGATTGTAGGTGGAACCGCGAAGATACCTGGTATATCCGAACTTGCAAAAGAATCATTGGGGCTGGCAGCTCGAATAGGTAAGATACATCCACTCGGTGGAATTGCGGACGATATAAAAGACAGTAGCTTTATAACTGCTATTGGCTTGATGGAGCTAGATATGCTCTTTCAGGGCCAAGAAGATACACCAATGGGGAATAGCGGAGGAGTGGATGGCGTTTTTTCCATGTTGAACAACTTTTGGCGCAGAGTGAAGAACTAATTTGTTATAATTGTATAAATAGGTGGTAGTAATGTATACTGCCTGTTACTAACGAGAGAAAGGGAGATGGCCTAAAATGCCGCAAGTAACACCAGCCATAGAAACATTTGCACGAATAAAGGTAATTGGAGTAGGTGGTGCTGGAGGTGCAGCTGTTAACCGTATGGTTGAAGCAGGTGTTGAAGGGGTTGAGTTTATTGCTGTTAATACCGATGCTCAGGCATTGCATCACTCTAAGGCCCAAACAAAAATCCATATTGGAAGTGAGACCACTCGAGGACTGGGTGCAGGGGCGGATCCAAAAGTTGGAGAAAAGGCCGCCGAAGAATCTATAGCCGACATAAAAAATGCTATCGAAGGGGCTGACATGGTTTTTGTTACTATTGGGGCCGGAGGCGGAACAGGTAGTGGAGCGGGTCATGTTGTTGCAAGAGTAGCTAGAGATTTGGGGATTCTTGTTGTTGGTTTTGCTACAAAACCATTTGCGTTTGAGGGAGACAAGCGGAAGCGCAATGCTGAAGTTGCCGTCGATAAGTTACGGAATTCGGTTGATACACTAATTATTATTCCAAACGATCGTCTTCTTCAGACTATCGATAGGTCTACCCCTATACTGCAGGCATTTAAGGTAGCCGATGACGTTTTGCGTCAAGGTGTACAAGGCATTTCAGATTTAATAACTGTTCATGGACTAATTAATCTTGACTTTGCTGATGTAAAAGCAGTTATGGCCAATGCGGGCTCGGCCCTAATGGGTATAGGTCGAGCGAGTGGGGACGATAGAGCTGTGGAGGCGGCTCAACAAGCAATAGAGTCGCCACTGCTTGAGGTTTCAATAGATGGTGCAAGAGGAATACTATTTAATGTTATTGGTGGGCATGATATGTCCATGCATGAAATCAATACTGTAGCCGAGACAATTACTGCCTCGGCAGACAAAGATGCCAACATTATTTTTGGAGCCACTATTAATCCAGAGTTGGAAGGCGAAATTATAGTAACTGTGGTTGCTACTGGTTTTGATGATTCGTATTTTGCCAAAAAATCTTCGCCTACCCTGCTGGGAAGTAATGCAGAGAGTACCGACGACAATCTAGCTGACCACAACTTTAAGGGTACCGATATACCAGAAGATATTAATATGGATCTTGAAGACTCAGAAGCATCAAAAGTTGCAGAGGAATTTAGAGGGGATGACAAAGTAGCTAACATTTGGGCACAAGAACATATGGACGAAGATGCTCGTGAGGCAGAAGCACCAATTTTTACTCAGCCATTTGATGGTGAAGATCTAGAAAAACCATCATTTTTAAGACGTCTAAAATCTCGAAAAAACAGTCGAAAAGAAGACAAAGACTAATAATAACCAAGAATGTAATTAATACAGCGTAAAATGTTTGCAATGCGCTATAACTAGGGTTATTATTCTTAGTGTAAACACTATATATGGTAAAAATAATATGGTGATCGAACTTTTAAACTGAACAAGGAAGGTGCGCAAAATGAACTGTAGTCGTTGCCATACAGCCGATACAAAGGTTATCGAATCTCGCGAAGTTTCGAGCGACGAATCAATACGTAGGCGAAGAGAATGTACTGCTTGCGGTAATCGATTCACAACGTACGAACGCATTGAGAGGCCTCAGCTGATCGTTATTAAGAGTAATGATACCAGAGAGCTTTTCAGCAGAGATAAATTATTAGCCGGTTTATATCGAGCATGTGAAAAGACACCAGTTACGAGCCTTCAGCTTGAGAAATTAGTTTCAGAGGTCGAGCAATCACTTCATGATTGTGGAGATAATGAGGTCTCGACTGCGAAGATAGGGCAACTTGTCATCGACAAATTAGCTGAACTAAATGAGGTGGCATATGTAAGATTTGCTAGCGTATATCGAAGATTTAAAGATATTGCTAGCTTTGAGCAAGAGCTATCCGACATTCGCAAGCGGAAGACCGAAGCCATCAAGGCATGAGTTGACCTTGGTGGGTTCCCCTTGGTTTTTTACTTATACGAAAATCAAGGGGAGCGATCGTTTACCTCTTAGAGACGGGTAAACTAACTCTAATAAAAATTAAAAAATAATTACAACTTAAAGTGAGGGTACTATGAAAACAACACATAAAGTAGTAGGACGTCTGTTTACAGACCCTAAAACCAAGGCCTATGAGCAAATTAACTGGATTCAAAGAGATTCGGTTATTACTAACCCAATGACTGGCCAAACAGTTTTTGAACAAAAAGATGTTGAGTTTCCAGAACAATGGTCTCAAAATGCAATCAACATCGTCGCACAGAAATACTTTACAGGTACTCCTGGTGAAAAGAGTAGAGAACATTCCCTCAAACAACTAATTGACAGAGTTGTTGACACTATAACAAAACAAGGAATCCAAGAGGACTATTTTGAGAGCGAAGTCGAAGCGGAGTCATTTAAGGAAGAGCTAAAATATATATTAGCGACCCAGCGAGCGGCCTTCAATTCTCCCGTCTGGTTTAATATTGGGGCGCCTGATAGGACCCAACAAGCAAGTGCGTGCTTTATTTTGGGAGTAGAGGATACCATGCCTTCAATTCTGAATTGGTACAAAGAGGAAGGGATGATTTTTAAGGGTGGATCGGGCTCGGGTATAAATCTTAGCACAATCAGATCATCTGTTGAAGCACTTGGTAAGTCGGCGGGTACGGCATCAGGGCCACTTAGTTTTATGCGTGGGGCCGATGCGTCTGCTGGTGCAATCAAGAGTGGTGGCAAAACCAGAAGAGCTGCCAAAATGGTGATTCTTAACGCTGATCATCCTGATGTAGAAGAGTTTATATGGAGTAAAGCAATTGAAGAGCGTAAAGCGAGAGTGTTGCAAGAGAATGGTTTCGACATGAGCTTGGATGGTAAAGACGCATTCTCTGTACAATATCAGAATGCTAATAATTCAGTTCGAGTAACCGATGAGTTTATGCAGGCGGTAGTTGACGACGCAGATTGGGACTTGAAAGCGGTTACTACTGGAAAAACGGTTAAAACAATAAAGGCACGAGAACTATTTAATAATTTTGCGTCGGCGGCTTGGGAGTGTGCCGATCCAGGCATGCAGTTCGATACTACTATCAATCGTTGGCACACAACTCCAAATGCGGGCCGTATTAACGGCTCTAACCCCTGTAGTGAATATATGCACTTAGACAATTCTGCTTGTAACCTTGCTTCGCTTAACTTACTAAAGTTCCTTAACGACGATGGTAGTTTTGATGTTGTAGCGTTCAAGCATACTACGGAGTTAATATTTACTGCTCAGGAAATACTTGTTGGGTATTCGGAATACCCTACCAGTAGCATCGCTAAGAATGCCAGGGCTTACAGAGAGTTAGGGATTGGCTATGCTAATTTGGGGGCGCTTTTGATGGCTCAGGGGCTACCGTATGATTCAGACGAGGGAAGGGCGCAAGCAGGAGCGATAACAGCTATTCTAACTGGTCATGCTTACGCTACAAGCGCCAGAATTGCAAGGCGGGTTGGTCCATTTGCCGGCTATCACAAAGATAGAGAAGGGATGATAGGCGTCCTCAAACAGCATCAGGCAGAAGTTAAGAATATCAATGCTAAACTCGTTTCTGAGCAATTGCTAAGTGCAGCCGCAGAGGCGTGGGATGATGCAGTCGAACTTGCAGAACTATACGGTGTTCGTAATTCGCAGGCCAGCGTTCTAGCACCAACCGGAACTATAGGACTAATGATGGACTGCGATACAACCGGTATCGAGCCAGACCTGGGGCTAGTCAAAATTAAGAAACTTGTCGGTGGTGGCACCATGAGTATTGTTAATCAGACGGTCCCTAGAGCGTTAGCTTCTTTGGGATATACTCCAGCCGAAATCAAGAAGATAGTTGAATATATTGATGTTGAAAAAACAATAGTCGGTTGTCCAGATTTATTGAGCGAACACCAAGATGTATTTGCTTGTTCTATGGGGGATAACCCGATTCACTACTTAGGACATGTCAAAATGATGGCATCGGTGCAACCTTTTATATCGGGCGCAATTAGTAAAACAGTTAATATGCCCGAAAATGTATCTGTTGAAGATGTAGAACAACTGCATATCGACTCATGGAAACTTGGACTAAAGGCCGTAGCTATATACAGAGATAACTGTAAGGTAGCCCAGCCATTGGCTATGGCCAAGAAAGACGGCGCAGAAAACCTCGAGCAAGTCGAGGAACCTACGAATTCTATTGATGGGATAATTGTAAGAGGTGCTGTTCGTAGAGAAATGCCTCGAGTTAGAACTAGCAAGACTTACAAATTTCAAATCTCAGACCTAAAGGGCTACTTCACGGTTGGTGAGTATGAGGACGGCACCCCAGGCGAGTTGTTTGTAAATGTTTCTAAACAGGGGTCTACTCTTTCTGGCATCATGGATTCTTTTGCAATAAGCGTTAGTCATGGTTTGCAATATGGAGTACCTTTAAAGAGTTATGTAAGGACGCTCAGAGGGACAACCTTTGCTCCATCTGGGATAACCGATGACACAGATATACGCACAGCTGGATCTATAACTGATTATATATTTCGTAGGCTCGCCCTAGATTATTTGTCTTTTGATGACAGGCTAGAACTAGGGTTAGCATCTATAGACGATATGCCAAACGAGCAGACAACACTTCTGTCAGATATTGCAGAAGAAGATACAACCAATGTTGTGGCAGAATTACCAAAAGCGACTGCATCTAAGAAGGTAGAGTCACAAAAAACATCGGACGACACAGCTCCAATGTGCTTTAACTGTGGCAACCAGACTCAAAGATCAGGCAGTTGTTATGTCTGCACGTCTTGTGGCAGTACTACTGGTTGCTCCTAAGCGGGGTTGACCTTGTTAAGTAATAACCTATAATCTTAAGCATGAAGGTGGTGATGCTTTATAGGCCTAACTCCGAGCATGCTCGAGTTGTAGAGGACTTTGCTAGAGATTTTTCTCATAGATTCCGAGGTAGCAGGCTAGATATGGTAGATCTAAACACCAGAGACGGCTCGTCTACAGCAAGTCTGTACGATGTCATGCAATATCCGGCTATTTTGGCTCTAACAGATGACGGACAGCTCGTTAAAGAGTGGGAGGGGCAATCTCTGCCACTAATGAACGAAGTTGCCTACTATGCTCATCAGTAGTTTGGCGTAGAATATTTAAACTGCTATAATTTTATAGGTAAGACGCTCCGTTTTTTTTACGGATGAGTGGGCATCGACCACGAAGTCAGCTGAAAGAAATCGATCACAAGAGAGTAGAGTCAGCCGGGTAAGCCCGAAACAGCTTGTAAATGAGTGCTTCCTAGGTGAATCTTGGAGGAAACTGGATGGTACCGCCTCTTTTGAATAGAGGTTCCAGTAGCCTCTGAGATTTTTTAATGGAGTAACAAATCAATGAAATTTCAAAAAAATACAAGAAGACGAGCGAAAGAGTATGAATCAGATCTAATTAGCTATTGGAAACAGCATAAAACTTTCGAAAAATCTGTACAGCAGAGGTCAGCAGATAACTCCTATGTATTTTATGATGGACCACCGTTTCTTACGGGCAGCCCCCATCACGGACATTTGCTAGGGTCCACCGTAAAGGACGCAGTTGCTCGTTATTGGACCATGCAAGGCAAGAGAGTGGAGCGAGTTTGGGGTTGGGACTGCCATGGCCTGCCCGCAGAGGTTTACACGGAGAAGAAACTAGGCATACAAGATAAGCGAGAGATAGGCACTAAAATTAGCCTAGAAGATTATATTATTGCTACCAGAGATAATATGGTACAAACCAGCAACCTATGGGAGGACACAGTTAATAGGATTGGCCGCTGGGTTGATATGGAGAAGGCTTATAAGACTATGGATAAAGATTACATGGAGAGTGTTTGGTGGGCCTTTAAGACACTGTATGACAAAGGTAAGATTTATGAAGGCGAAAAAGTACTATTATATTGTACTCATGACGCAACTCCGCTTGCTAAGGCCGAGATAGCTATGGATAACAGTTACAAAGATGTGATTGATCCAAGTGTTTATGTTCGCTTTCAATCCAGTGAAGTGGATGCCGATCTGCTAGTTTGGACTACTACACCATGGACTCTAAGCGCTAATACAGCTCTTGCGGTTGGTGAAAATATAGAGTACGCAGAGGTGGCAATTGGCAATGATCATTTTATTCTTGCAAAATCTAGGCTAGAAGATTCTTTGCGTGATGATAAAAATAAACCGGTAGCTTATGAGATTTTGCGCACCTTTAAGGGTGACGAGCTTGAGGGTAGGTCCTATAAGCCATTAAGTATTAGCATAAACGATGCAAAAAACACTACAGAATATAAAATTTATTCAGCAGATTTCGTAAACGAGGAGGGGGGTACGGGCATTGTCCATATTGCTCCCGCCTACGGTGAAGATGACTATTTGTTGTATAAAAATCATCAAGATATTGCTTTTAAAATGACCACTAATAGCGAAGGCGAATATGTTGATGGTCCATGGCAAGGGAAGCTAGTTTGGGATGTTAACAAAGATATAGCAAAACAACTATATGCTGATGGTGTCGCTTGGCGTATTAATTACATCAAGCATAGCTACCCCCATTGTTACAGATGTGACACCAAGCTGATGTATCGAGCCATACCAAGTTGGTTCATAGATATTGCAGACCAAAAAGAACTGATGCTCGCTAAAAATACAGAGCAAATTAATTGGTTCCCACCATATCTCAAAGAAGGAAGGTTTGCCAAAACTATAGAGACAGCTCCCGACTGGAACATTAGCCGAGATCGTTTTTGGGCTACAGCTATGCCAGTTTGGAAAGGTGTAGATGCGCAAGGACAAGAGCATATTAAGGTAGTCGGTAGCTACGAAGAGCTTAAGGAGTTAAGCGGGGTAGAGCTAAAAGACTACCATCGACCGTGGGTAGATGATGTCAGATTTACTATAGACGGCATAGAATATCAACGAATACCTCAAGTTATAGACTGTTGGTTCGAGAGTGGATCGATGAGTTTTGCTCAATTCCACTATCCTTTCGAGAATAAGGAGAAGTTCGAAGCCAGTTTCCCTGGTGATTTCATTGTTGAGTATGTTGGTCAGGTTAGGGCTTGGTTTTACTATATGCACTCAGTATCTATCGCTTTATTTGGAGAAAGTTCCTTCAAAAATGTGATTACTACGGGCACTTTGGCGGGCAATGACGGTCGCAAGATGAGTAAAAGCTATAACAACTACACTGACCCTAATGAATTGATGGACCAATATTCGGCCGATAGCCTGCGCTTCTTGATGCTATCTAGTCCTCTTTTAGGCGGAGAAGACTTTGCTTTGCACGATAAAGACGTTGGTGATGTTGCTAGAAAACTTAGTATGATCTGGAATATGTACGACTTTTTTACGCTATATGCCGATGTTGATGGCTGGGAGTGGAGTGGAGAGTTGGCTGATCCGATAGATTCGTTAAGTAGTTCTTTGGATAGATGGGTGGTCGGTCGAGTACACCAGCTTGGCCAAGAGGTATCAGAACAGATGGGCAAATACGATTTACAGAGTGCCTTAAAACCAATATTGCCGTTCATTGATGATGCGAGCAACTGGTATGTACGTCGGAGTAGAAAACGCTTTTGGAAGAGCGATAACGATAGCGATAAAGACGATGCTTATAGGACCCTACACTATGTCCTGGTTTACTTATCTCGAGTTATTGCTCCGTTTACGCCGTTTCTAGCAGAGGAACTGTACCAGAAGCTTACTGGCGGAGAGTCTGTGCACTTACTTGGCTGGCCAGAGGTTGGTGTCATTGACAAAATGTTGATAACGGACATGAATCGGACTAGAGATTACATCACGGAGGGGCTAGCACTACGAGCTAAGGCTTCTATTAAAGTGCGACAACCTCTGCAAAACGCCACCGTACCACCGGTACCCAAGGAGTATATAGAAATCATAGAGGAAGAGCTAAATGTTAAAGAGGTTAATCATCAAGACGACAGTACGGTTTCTATCAATACCAACATAACCCCTGAACTCAAGCGGGAGGGGATGGCTCGAGAGGTTGTACGACAGGTCCAAAATACTAGAAAGCAGACTGGTCTTGAGGTAGACGACCGGATAATTTTATCTTTGGCTAGTCCTAACACAGAGTTGCAACAGGCTATTGATGATCATAAAGATACAATTTTGGCAGAAACGTTAGCAATTAGGTTGCAAAATGATCTCGGTGGGGTAGTTAACTCTGTTAACGTAGATGGCACAGAGCTAGATATAGTGATAGAAAAAAATAATTTTAAACCAAAATAAAGCTAAAATAGACACAGAATTAATATATCTATCAGCATATAATCAATCGAGAATAGGTTTTTTGTAAAAAAAATACAACCAGAGCCTCTAAACATATGACACAAAGTGACGCAGGTGCGAATTTTGTGTCATATACTTCAGAAGAGTGTAGGAGGGGTTGTGGTTAATAAGATAGTAGCTTATAGATCAAAGAGGAGTTTTAGGGACTGCTCATCATCTATTGCCAGCACCTCTAGGATGCGAACATACTGTTTTATTTCGTACAGTTGTCGCAGGTAGACAACTTGGGTCTGGCAGGGGTAAGGTGTAATCCATGCGCTTTGCTGGAGTTGCTTGAACCCCATTTTGCGGAGGTGTCCTCGAAAGTAATCGGCTTCTTTCTTCTTGTCGTTAGGTATGTCAAATAACACTAGGCGCCATTTACCATCCCACCTAATCTCGTACAGAGGAGAATTTACTTCAATTTTTCGCCATTTTAGTTGACCACTTTCTGTTAAAGCAACTCTTACCCCATCATCAGTTTCTTCAAAGGTAAGCCAACCTTGTAATTTAGCGTACCTAATTGCCCGTAAGGTTTTATCTGGTTTATTCGGAGATAGTGATTTGGCAAAAATGGATAGTATATTAGGTGCAACAACAGAGCTGGCCAACAAAAGTCCAGAGCTAACATTTTTAAGAACCTCGTTTGTATAATTCGTAGTATCTTCTGGAATAAGAGGTAGATCGCTCATGACAATATTTTCGCAGGTGCGGTGTTTTGTGTCAAATTAGACAAAAGGAGTTGATAGAAGGGGTCGTATCTGTTATGATTGGTTAGTAAAAATGAATCTCGGGTGAGATCTAAAGCAGGAAGGTTAATACTAACGGATGAAGAAAGCAGTTATTGCTACTGGTGGTAAACAGTACTTGGTCGCAGAAGGTGACGAGGTTAGTGTCGAGCTATTAAAAACAGATAAGAAGACGATCGAGTTTGAATCGCTATTAGTAATTGATGGCAAGTCTGTTCAGGTGGGAACACCTATTGTTAAGGGTGCAAAAGTTACGGCTACTATTGTTTCTGCCGACGAGCAGCAGGACAAGGTTACCTCTATTAGATACAAACCAAAGAAGCGAGTGCATACGGTTCGAGGACATCGACAACGTTTAGCTACAATAAAAATCTCCAAAATAATTTAGGGTTTCTAAGTTACAAGATAGGCCTTATTTTATAAGGGAGCTTCTCTGTAGTCATAGGGGCGGGTTAGGGTATAGTAAAGCCCTAATCAGTAGCAGTCTTAATCTATCATCAGTGACATAGAATTCGCAGGTGTGGTGTTTTGTGTCAGATGTTAATTATATAAATACGATGCACCATAGTAGGGTTTTTTGGGTTCCTGTGGATAACTCTGAAATTAAGGTTGTAGCTTAAAATGCAACAGTAGATATGTATATAGAAGTAGATACTCAAACAGTAAAGTTACCATTAATGTTGTGTAAAACGTTATAAATATTTGAGATAATTTTTAAAATATGCTAAAGAATAAGCAAAATAGATAGAAAATTAAGAGTACTTTTTGTGTTCAAAAGCTATTGTTTTTACAGATTACCCACTCTATAATTTTAAGTGCACTTGTATATAAAACAAAAACAGACAAGCGCAAACAGCAAAACAAAAAAACAAATGATCACAAACAACAAAGATAATGTTTGGCTAAGGGTCCGTAATGGGGCCTTATTGGCGTTGTGGGCTAAAAAAACAGGGGTGAGGCTGTGGTTGATTAGTTGGGCTGTGGCGTTAGTTTTTGGAGTTGTTTCGACAGCTCTACTGTCGGTGACAGGGGTTGAGAAGCCCAAAGCCTACGCTGCTTCCACCAGCAGCACCCTTAACTTTCAAGCTAGACTGTTAACTCCCTCTGGTAGCCTTGTACCTGATGGCTACTACAACATCCGCTTTAAGCTCTATGACGGTGGTACTCAAGGTGGCCCTGCTGGTCAAGGTCAAGCTAACGCGGGTACCCAGCTGTGGAGTGAAGAACAAAAAGACACCAACGGATCTAGTCCCGGTAACGACTACCGAGTTAGGGTAGTCAATGGCTACTTCTCGGCCTACCTTGGCTCACAAACTCCTTTTCCTAGCATCAACTGGGATCAAGAACTATGGTTAACCATGGACATTGGTGGTACTGCCCAAACAGCTACGCCAACCTATGACGGAGAAATGCTTAGTTCATCGCCTGCTGCTAACTCTAGGATCAAGCTATCTGCTGTACCTTATGCCTTTAGGGCAGGGCAACTAGCTAAAACCACAGGTTCGTACAATTCTACTCTAGACTTTGACACACAAACAGCTTCCAGAAGCATTTTGCTACCAGACGAGAACGGTACAGTCTGTCTGCAGGGTAGTGCATCTTGTGGCTTTGCCTTGTCTGGTAGTGGCAG
>CAYOLI010000006.1:0-26726 GCA_964404795.1 uncultured Candidatus Saccharibacteria bacterium | reverse complement strand
GAACCCCCGACCTCCTCGGTGTAAACGAGATGCTCTAGCCAACTGAGCTAATCACCCTCAACCGCTGTATTTTAGCATATTGTAGAGGTTTTTGTAGTACAATTGTATCTTGTAGGCGCGAGTGGCGGAATTGGTAGACGCGCAGGCTTGAGGGGCCTGTGGGAGCAATCCTGTGGAGGTTCAAGTCCTCTCTCGCGCACCAATTAAGGGTGGCGCGGTGGCCGAGGAGTTAGGCAGTGGTCTGCAAAACCACGTACACGGGTGCGAATCCCGTCCGTGCCTCCAAGCTCTTTAACAATTAATGGAATACAAAAACGTATGTATATTAATATTGTCGTATGCCAGTTAAACGATCTTGGAATGACGATCAATTAAGAAACGTTGTTAGAGAGTCGAAAAGCATTAGATCTGTCCTTAAAAAATTAGGTCTTGTGCCAGCTGGAGGGAATTACGAACAGATAAAATATGCGATTAATCGATTGGGCATAAGTACAGAACATTTTACTGGGAAATTATGGAATAAAGGCATTCGCTACAAAACTAGAACTAGAACTACTACAGAGGATATGTTAAAAAATGGGAGCAAGGTTCAGAGCTATAAGCTAAAGAAAAGGTTGTTTGAAGAAGGGCTAAAAAAGCCAGAATGTGAGCAGTGTGGTTGGTCACGAGTGTCGCTTGACGGCCGAATTCCTGTCGAGCTAGACCATATTAACGGGGATAGATACGATAATAGAATTTCTAATCTTAAAATTTTATGCCCAAATTGTCATAGTTTACGCCCAACCCATAGAGGAAGAAATAAAAAAACCGCTCGAGCGCGGGTGGTGGAATAGGTATACACGCAGCACTTAAAATGCTGTGCTCAAAAAGCTTGCGGGTTCAAGTCCCGCCCCGCGCACCAGTAGAGTTTTAATTAACAATAGTGGTATAATGTTAGTGTCAAATTAAGAGGAGAAAATAATGTTGTACGTAGGTATTGGGATAGTCGTTGTACTAGTTATCTTTTTGGTTGCTATTTATAACGGTTTAGTTAGGACGAAAGTCCGCGTTGATGAAGCATGGAGCGATATTACGGTTCAAATGAAAAGACGATTTGATTTGATACCTAATCTTGTTAATTCGGTTAAAGGATATGCAAAACATGAGGCCGAAACACTAGAAAAGGTTACTCAAGAAAGAAGCGAGGCACTACAAGGCGGTGGTTCCGTAAAAGAAGCAGCCGAAGCAGACAACGTGTTTAGTGGCGCTTTGAAGAGTTTGTTTGCCGTAGCAGAGAGCTACCCAGACCTAAAGGCCAATCAAAACTTTTTGCAACTCCAAGAAGAATTAACCGATACCGAGGACAAGATACAAGCTGCCAGACGGTTTTATAATGGATCTGCTAGAGATTTGAACATCAAGATAAAAACCTTTCCTAACATTTTGTTTGCTGGCATGTTGGGCTTTAAAGAACGAGAATTCTTTGAGGTAGATGAAGCCGAAAAAGAGGCAGTCAGCAAGCCAACCGAAGTCAAATTTTAACATTGTTAGCGGAGGCCTATGTACTCGAATATAGCTGCTAACAAGCGCAAGACCTTTTATATTTTCTTTGGGTTTATTGCGATAATTGGGGTATTAGCGTGGCTGGTATCGGAATATATTGGCGAGCCATTGATTACACCATATGTGATGGCAGGTGGGCTGATATATGCCTTGATCGTTTACTATAACGGGTCAAAGATGGCTTTGGCAGTTAATAGTGCCCAAGAAATTCAAAAAAAAGATAATCCACGCTTGTTTCGCATTGTTGAAAACCTGGCCATTACTGAGGGGCTACCAACACCAAAGGTGTATATCATGGACGAACCAGCACCGAACGCTTTTGCTACTGGGCGAGACCCTAGACACTCTGCAGTTTGTGTTACAACCGGACTACTGGAAATGATGGACGATAAGGAACTGGAGGGAGTCATGGCGCACGAGCTTGGCCATATTAAGAATTACGACATCAGGGTATCGATGTATGCGTTTGCCTTGGTAGCTGTGATTTCGCTACTGACAGACCTTATTTGGTACATGAGCTGGTCTAGGAACAATAATCGAGAAGGTAATAACGCAATTGCTCTGCTTGGGATTGTTGCTATTATTTTGGCGCCAATTGTTGCTGGTCTAATACAAATGGCAATCTCGCGTCGCAGAGAATATTTGGCTGACGCAACTGGTGCACTGACAACCAGATATCCAGAAGGTCTGGCTAGTGCGCTGGAAAAGATTGGAAGTCATGGCAGTGAATTACAAAAGCAAAACACATCGACGGCGCATTTGTTTTTTGCCAATCCCCTAAAGGGTAGTTCATTTATGAATCTTTTTAGTACTCATCCGCCAATCGAAAAGCGGGTAGCAGCCCTAAGAGAAATGGGTACCAAAGAGTAGTGTATGCCAAAACAAGCTGCTTTAAAAAGATCGGCTTCAAGTAAACCAAAAAAACGAAAAGCCCCAAAACACAGAAGTTTTCGTTTGTCTCAAAGAATATCTGTCAAATCGGTTATGGGGCCGTGGCAGATAACAAAACAGACCCTTCGTACTGTAAAAAATAATAAGAAGTTGTTTGGTGGCATAGTAGTTTTGTTAACAATATCAAATTTGTTGATTGTTCAGGCGTACGGTAGTTTCACTAATCTTACAGAGATAAAAGAAGGTATCGAGGCAATTTTAGGCGATCAATCATCACGGATTGGAGTATCGTGGGCACTTTTTGGTTCGCTAGTAAGTTCTGGCATGGGTCAGTCAAGCGAAACAGCAGGGATATATCAGTCAATTTTGGTGACTATTTTTTCGCTTGCGATAATTTGGGCGTTACGACAGGTTTTAGCACAAGAAAAAATTGCCTTTAAGGATATATTTTACAAAGGAATGTACCCATTAATTCCATTTATTTTGGTCTTGTTTGTAATTGGATTGCAACTACTTCCAGCGGTTGTTGGGAGCTTTATCTACACCACAATTTTTACTGACGGCCTGGCTGTAACAGCGCTCGAACAGGTACTTTGGGTGCTATTTTGTTTATTACTATACGTTTTTTCCGCATATATGATTTTGTCGTCTATATTTGCAGTTTATATTGTTACGCTTCCGGATATGACACCTATGAAGGCCCTACGTTCTGCGCGTAGCATTGTGTTTGGTCGTCGTTTTAAAATAGCTGTTCGCATTGTGTATCTGGCAATTATTTTGTGCTTGCTTAGTTTGGCAATTTTAATGCCCGTAATTTTTCTTGCTACAGGTGCCGCACAGTATGTGGTGTATTTGTTATTGGCCATAATTTTGGTTTTTTCACATAGCTATATGTACATACTGTATAGGGAGCTTTTGTAGCTGCTTATGAGCAAACAAAAGAAACGAGCCGAAGAACTAAGAGAGTTACTGAACAGGTTCGCTTACGAGTACTATGCGCAGGATAGCCCTAGTGTTGATGACTCCGTTTATGATGGCCTGATGCAAGAATTGAAAAGTATCGAGGACAAGTACCCCGAACTAATAACTGCGGATAGTCCAACTCAAAGGGTTGGCTCGGCTCCACTTGATAAGTTTGAAAAGGTCGAGCATTCTAGCCGAATGCTGAGCTTGAATGATGTATTTGATAGGCAAGAGATCGAGGATTGGGTAAACAGGATTAACAAATTGTTGCCAATAGACAAAAGAGAGTACTTTGTCGATTTGAAAATGGATGGGCTTGCCTGCGCACTTATTTATCAAGACGGGCTACTAACAAGAGCTATTACCAGAGGTGATAGCTATGTTGGCGAGGACGTAACCAATAACGTAAAAACTATAAAAAGCGTGCCCTTGCGCCTAAGAAAGACCAAGGGGTATGAACATTTTTTGCTGGGAACCACAGAAGTGCGTGGCGAGATAATGATGCTAAAAACTGATTTTGAACAATTAAATCGAAACAGAATAAAAGAAGGTTCTACTGCTTTTGCAAATCCTAGAAATTTGGCGGCAGGGACAATTCGCCAGCTAGACCCAAGGATGGTGGCAAAAAGACCGCTAATTTTTCGGGGGTACGACGTACTTCGTAATTTGCCAGATGAAGTGTTAACCTATGATTTTGCCTATACCGTCCTAAAAGCGATTGGAATAGGTATTAACAAACAAGCTTCGATACAGAAAGATATCAATCAGGTTATGAGCTTCATCGACAAATGGGCTATTAGACGCAACGAACTACCATTTATAACCGACGGATTAGTGATTAAGGTTAACAATCGCCAACAATATGACCAACTCGGTATTGTTGGCAAGCAACCACGCGGTGCAGTTGCATACAAGTATGAGGCCGAAAAAACTACTTCTGTGGTGCAAGATATTGTAATAAGTATTGGCAGAACTGGAGCTGCTACACCTGTTGCGGTGCTGACTCCTGTGTTAGTTGCAGGTACGACAGTGCAGCATGCTAGCTTACACAATGCAGACGAAATAGCGAGAAAAGATATCAGGGTTGGGGATACGGTTGTTATTTATAAGGCCGGCGATATCATCCCGCAGGTAGAATCTGTAATAGCTAATCTTCGACCGGCAAACTCAAAGCCGTTCAATTTTGAACATGAGTTAAAAAGGCAATACCCAGAACTTGAGTTTTTCCGACCAGTAAACGAGGCCGTATATCGCATTAAGGGTGCCTCGGGGCCGATTATTTTAAAGAGGTCTTTGGCTCACTTTGCAAGTAAGGGAGCACTGGATATTGAGAATCTAGGAGAAAAGAATGTAGAAGCGTTGGTGGATGCTAAGCTTGTGGGTGACATAGCAGACGTTTACACCCTCAAAAAAGATGATCTGCTGGAATTAGATAGATTTGCAGAGGTGTCGGCTAATAATTTGCTTGAAGGGATACGGCAAAAAAGAAACCCCCAGTTAAACAAGTTTATGTATGGACTTGGCATTAGGCATGTTGGCGCGCAAACTGCGACCGATTTGGCAAATTTTTTTGGCTCTGTTGATAATCTTGCAAAGGCCAGCCCAGATAAGTTACGTGAGGTTGAGGGAGTTGGCGAAATTGTTGCCGAGAGCATATTGGCATGGTTTGCTGATCAAGACAATCTGGCGCTAATTGATAAATTCAAACGAAATGGTGTTGTCCCGATCCACCATTCGGAAAAAGGAGGAATTTTAGTCGGAAAAAGCTTTGCTATTTCAGGCACCCTACATTCTATGAGCAGAGAAGAGGCAGCCGAACTTATTAGATCACTTGGGGGGACTTTTCAGGAATCCGTTGGTAGAAGCACTAGTTACTTGGTGGCCGGTAGTAAAATAGGGGCAAACAAGATTGCCAAAGCTAAAGAATATGGTACAGAGATATTACAAGAAAATGATTTTCTAAGGGTTGTCAAAGCTAAAAAACTTAGTTAAAATTGCTTATGTTTCGTGCGTCGGCTCTTTTCATAATGGTAAACGCATAAAAACAAAAACAAAAACAAAAAAGGGCCCGGTGGGCACGCACGATGCCACCCTATGCTTAGGGTGGTAGTTTTTTATACATTGTGATTAAGCTAAAGAAGAAGCAATGTTGTATTATATCTAAGTTAATGAGGGGATATAGCTCAGTTGATTAGAGCGCTACGCTGGCAGCGTAGAGGTCGAGGGTTTGAGTCCCTCTATCTCCACCAAAAGATGTTAAACTGTTTATGAGTGGGTTTTATAACTAAATAAGGCAAGGTAATGGCAAAGAAGGTATCTAAATCTAGTAAGTCAGTCAAGTCGACGCATGCAAAAAAGATTAAAAAATCTACCCGGGTTACAAGTTCGAAGAACAAGCATGTAGTAAAAAGTCAAAAAGTTGATCGCCTAAAAATAAAAGCGATTAAACTTCCAAAACTAACCTATAAACGAGCCGTCAAAACAATGGTGATTGTTGCAGTAATATTGCTAGGGTTTGCAGGATGGGGATGGTGGAAGTTTGTTTTTACTAATCCAGACCGCCTGATGAGCGACATGTTAGACGGGAGCTTGCAGGTATCTAGTGTTACCAAAGTTGTTGCCCAGAACACTCCTCAGAGTAGTGGTTTGCAGGCGGTGAGATTGGGTTTTGCTCCTGGACATTATACTCATATTTTGACCCAAATTCATCAGCCCACTGGAACAGTTGCAACGGAGACAGTTGGTACAAAAACTACTGACTTTTTTAGATACAAAGCAATAAATACGTCCGACAGTATCACCAATCTAGATGAAATAATAAATGTCTGGGGTGAGCAAAAAGCAGATAAAGCGAAAGGCGTCGAAGCCACAGCACTTAACCAGGCGGTTTTAACAATAGTACCTTTTGGCAATTTAAATCACCAAGATAGAGCAGCTATTACAGATAAATTTAAAAGGAAAGACGTTTATCATATAGACAGCAGTTCACTTGAGTGGAGCGGGCTACGTCCTAGGGTGGTTTATGATGTAAGCATCAACCCCAAAGATGTAATAGAAGTTTTACGGGAGTATGCAACTGTTACGGGCGTTGGAGACGTTAGCCAGCTCAATCCGAGCGATTACGAGAATGCAAGAAAGTTGGTCGCTCAATTTACAATCGATCCTTGGAGTCGTCAATTAATATCTATCAACTATGGTGAGGCCGGTAGAATCGAAACTTACACTGGCTATGGAGTGCGGGATCATATTAGCTACAGGTTGCCTCAACCCACAGTAAGTATGGATAAAATACAGGTACGCACACAAGAAAAACCATAACAGTTATTTTCTTTGCACATCAAGATAAACTTGGGTTATACTTTGGTTATAATTATTTAGGGGGTTTTATACTATGCAACCAGAAGATAATACTAATCCGACTGATTCGGCAGGGTCTAAATCAGCAACAGATATTAATGCGCCAACCCCTTCAACAACAAATCCCCAGCCAGTGACTAACATGGCAGAATCTGGTTCCGGCAAACCTTCAAGATTTGGTAGCAAAAAAGCCAAGCTGGCTGGTATTATTGTTGCTGCTATCGTACTCTTGGGCGCTGTTGGAGCCGGAGCATATTATGGTGTGTACTTACCAAATACGCCCAACAATGTCTTAAAAAGCTCTATTTCGAATCTGCTAAAGCAAAATCAGGTTTCTGGTAAAGGTAGTGCTAGTTTTTCTGGAAAAGATTCAATAGCTGGTAATATCAATTATGACCTCAAGGCCGATATGGAAAAGGGCACGTCTGCGATGGTGGTCGAAGCATCTTTTAGCGGAGTAAAACTACCATTAGAAGTTAGAGCAGTAGATAAAAACCTGTATGTGAAGGTTGGCGATTTAGACACCATAAAATCTCTAGCAGCAGGTGCTCTTGGCCCAGAAACCGGCTCGGTTGTAGATGAGATAAGTAAAGAGGTTTCTAATAAATGGACAGAGATAGACAGCAGCTTAATAAAGACAATGACTGGTCAAGATAAGTGTTCGGTTTTGTTTGAAAATAATCGTTTGTCTTCAGCAGACATAAATAAAATCCTGAAAATTTATGGCAAGAACCAATTCGTAGTAGTTAAAAGCTCCACTCCTGATACTGTGGATGGTCGTAAGGTGGTAAAGCAAGAGTTGAGTGTTGACCAAGAAAAAGGAAAAAGTTTTGCCAAAGAGCTTGACTCGGTTGAATATTTCAAAAAACTCAATGAGTGTAGTGATACAACGGGGGGAGATAAAGAAATCAACAAAGCCGAAGATTTTAAAGGCAAATACGAATTGACTACTTGGGTTGATAAAGGCAAAAAAGATTTAGTAAAAATTGCTCTAAAAGTAACAGAAAATGACACTACTGCTACACTAGATTTTACATTCAATCATGACAAAGTGGATGTACAAAAACCACAAGGTGCAGTGCCTGCTATGCAGGTTGTTGGTAATCTGATGCACCTATTCGGTGGCGGTGACGTCAATGAACTAGGTAGCGGATTACCTCTATAAGAGGATGTTGAAAAAATTCGCCAAGATAATCGTAGTTACTATATCTTGGCGAATTGTAAAAAAACTACTTGTAAAAAAAGATATAAAAATAGTTGCAGTTGTTGGTAGTGTTGGCAAGTCCAGTACCAAACGAGCAATTGCACAGGTGCTTGCGAAAAAATACCGAGTAGCATGGCAAGATGGCAATTACAACGATATTGTCAGCGTGCCACTAGTTTTTTTTGGGCTTACTATGCCTTCGCTGTTTAATCCTCTTGCGTGGATACGTATTTTCATCGAGATGAATACGAGAGTTGCCAACTACTCTAAAGATGTAGTAGTACTTGAGCTAGGGACCGATTCTCCAGGGCAAATAGCACAGTTTTCTAAGTATTTGCAGGTAGATATTGCAGTTGTTACACCTATTGCTCCAGAACACATGGAATTTTTTGCGTCACTCGAGGAAGTGGCAAAAGAAGAACTGACGATACAAGATTTTGCAAAGGAAATTATTGTTTTCGAACAAACAAGAATAGTGTTTGACGATGACGTAGTACCAAACGCGAAAACCTATGGCTGTTTAGATACATCTACATCGTTTGTTGATTTTGAAGGTGATATAGCGGTTATAAAAACAGACAAAATGTTTTACGAGTTTAAGCCCGCTGTCATTGGTCTGCATCAAGTAATTAATCTGTCCGCTGCTTGCTTGGTGGCTGAAATGTTAGATCTAGACAAAGATCTAATAGTTCGAGGATTGGCGTCGATTAGGCCCATGCCAGGACGCATGCAAAAATTAAAAGGTATTAAAGATTGTATTATTATCGATGATACTTACAATTCTAGCCCAGCATCGGTCGAAGCAGCACTTGATACAATTGCCCAAATTAAAGTTTCGGGCAAAAAAATTGCCGTACTTGGTAATATGAATGAGCTTGGAGATTCTGCTAAAGAGTTACATTTGCAAATTGGTACTTTGTGTACCCCAAAGTTGCTAGATTTATTAGTTACGATTGGCGCTGAAGCAAATAAATATTTAGCAGGACAAGCAGAGAAAAATGGCTGCAAGGTAATTAGGTCAAACTCTCCGTACGAGATTGGCGAAATATTGCTAGAAGAGATTACACAAGATTCTCTTATTTTGTTAAAGGGATCACAAAACGGAGTTTTCTTGGAGGAAGCAATCAAGCCAATCTTAGCGAGTCAAGCGGATAGGAAAAAGCTGGTAAGGCAAAGCCGAACGTGGATAAAGAAGAAGCAAGAATTTTTTGCCTAAATAATTATCTAGAACTTGATGTATCGGTTGGTTTCTTAATATCTTAGCGCATAACCTCTGTTATAATATGTTTTAGATGAAGAGGTATAACCCAAAGGCAATTGAGTCAAAATGGCAAAAGGATTGGTCTGATAGCAAAATATATCGAGCCATAGATTTTGATGATCGACCTAAATACGTTATGTTAACGGAGTTTCCATATCCATCAGGAGATGGTTTGCACTTGGGTCATATTCGAGAGTATACACTGGGTGATATTATTGCTCGTCGGCAAAGAATGGCAGGCAAAAACGTTCTATTTCCGATGGGTTATGATGCTTTCGGTTTACCTACCGAAAACTATGCAATAAAAAACAAAATTGCGCCTCAGGAGGCGACACGTAATAATATTGCTAATTTTCAAAAACAATTCAATTATTTGGGCTATAGCATTGATTGGGAAAGGTCATTTTCTACAACCGATCCAAAATACTACAAATGGACTCAGTGGCTTTTTTTGCAGTTTTTTAGGGCAGGGCTTGCCTATCAAGACAAAATTGCTATTAACTGGTGTCCAAAATGCAAGATCGGTTTGGCTAACGAAGAGGTTGTTAATGGCCTTCACGAGAGGTGCGAAACTCCGGTCGAGAAAAAGCTATTAAAACAGTGGATACTCAAAATAACAGAGTATGCAGATCGCTTAATTGATGGGTTAAACAAAGTAGACTATCCTAGTCGAATTGCCGATCAGCAAGTTAACTGGATTGGCCGTTCAGTCGGAGTTGAAGTCGATTTTGAGATAGATACCGCTAAGCGTCCTAATTTTGTTATTTTGCATGGGTTTACAGGAGGCGCAAATAAAAATTTTGTTCCCTGGTTGGTTGGGGAGCTAAAGGCACATGGATATAGCGTTCAAGCTCCACAACTGCCAAATACAGATGACCCTAAAGAGTCAGAGCAAGTTCCATTTGTTTTAAAAAATGTAAAATTCGACGAAAACACCGTCTTAATTGGACACAGTTTGGGTGGTGTCGTTGCTATGAAAGTTGTCGAAAAACTATCGCACCCTATTAACGAACTAGTTTTGATTGCTCCTGCCATAGACGAGAAGCATCGAACAGAGGCATACCTAAATTCTTCTAAGCCAAAAAACTTTATTAATCATTTTGATATGACGTATAGCTACGAGCAAATTATTAAGAAAACAGGTAGTATTTTGTTGTTGTCCGACGAAAAAGAGTCAGCAATTCGGGGAGAATACATGAGCTTTTTGAGCGACCAGCTGAAAGCCACTTTATTATCGACTTCTGCAGAGAGAACCCATTTTACTGACAAACAAGAACCGTTTATTTTAAAAAATATATTAAACAAGATTACGGTTTTTACTACCAGGCCCGATACATTATTTGGAGCTACCTACATGGTGCTTGCCCCCGAACATCCGTTAGTTGCCAAGATTACTCGAAAAGATCAAAAAAAGGTTGTAGAAGATTATATTAAAAAAGCTATCGCCAAAACTGATTTAGATCGTCAAGCCGATACAAAGGAAAAAACAGGAGTTTTTACTGGAGCGTATGCAATTAACCCTATTGATAATAAACGGATACCAATCTGGATCTCGGATTATGTTCTAATGGGCTACGGCACTGGTGCGATAATGGCAGTACCAGCGCACGACGAGCGGGACTGGATGTTTGCAAAAACGTTTGATCTCTCAGTAGTTAGAGTAATTAATAACGATTCTACAGATGATGAATATACCGAAGGCGAAGGTACAATGGTAAATTCTGGCGAATACGACGGACTTTCTAGTCAGCAGGCCAGGGAATTAATCGTCAAAGATTTAACTTCATCGGGTTTAGCTACAGAAAAGATTAACTACAAATTAAGAGATTGGATTTTTAGTCGACAGCATTATTGGGGCGAACCAATTCCGATTATTCATTGTGATAAAGATGGCTTGGTACCAGTTCCAGAAGATCAGCTACCGTTAGAGTTGCCAGAGGTTGATCGTTACGAACCAACTGACTCTGGCGAGAGCCCTCTAGCAAAAATTACCGATTGGGTTAATGTTGATTGTCCAAAATGCGGTGGGCCCGCCAAGCGAGAAACCGACACAATGCCGAATTGGGCGGGGAGTAGTTGGTATTACTTAAGGTACTATGATGCGCACAACGAAGAATTCTTTGCAGATAGTAGCAAGCTCAAATATTGGGGCGAGGTCGATCTGTACCTTGGTGGTATGGAGCATACTACTTTGCATCTTTTGTATTCTCGTTTTTGGCATCAGTTCTTGTTCGACCAAAAATTGGTACCGACGCCCGAACCGTACGCCTCAAGGCGGGGTCAAGGCATTATTTTGGCCGAAGATGGTACAAAAATGAGCAAGAGCAAGGGCAATGTAGTAAACCCAACCGATATCATAGAACAAGGATATGGAGCTGATGCGCTACGACTGGCGATTACGTTCTTAGCACCATACGATCAAACAACTCCTTGGAATTCCGATGGAGTAGCGGGAACCTTTAGGTTTTTACAAAGGTTTTGGACTCTGGTACAGGAGTTTATTAGTTCCGAAAAAACAGATTATGACAACACAGAGCTTTTAGTTATTACCAATAGAGCAATCAAGAAAGTTTCATCTGATTTAGAAAAACTGTACTTTAACACTGCGATTGCTACTCTTATGCAGACAGTCAATGAGCTTTATAAGCTCAAGGCATCTAAGGGGTTTAGTGACTTCTGGAAAGATATTTTGATTGATATTGCAAAGCTACTAGCACCATTTGCACCACATATTACAGAAGAGATTTGGCACAATCTTGGCCAGGACGGCTCTATTCATGTATCGCCTTGGCCGGTTCACGATGAAAAACATATTATCAGAAGTACAGAAACAATTGTCGTCCAGGTCAATGGCCGGGTAAGAGGTACAATAAGTGTAGCGAATACTGCTAGCGAGCAACAAATTATCGAGCTAGCCAAAAAAGAGCCAAAAGTAATAGCGTACTTAAAAAATAAAGAGGTACAAAGAGTAATCTATGTACCTCATCGGTTAGTAAATATTGTAATTTAGCTTATTTATTATCCTCAGCAAGAGGGATATGACCTAGGTTATGGTATGCCTTAAGGGAGTCGTTATTGTTTTGTTCGCAAGCTGTTTGTTCATCAAAAACGCTTCTTGGGTGCTCTAGCACACCTGTTTCTGGGTTTCTAGGGATGGATACCTCTCTACCGACCAGATTTCCGACACATCTCTCTACGGCCACGCGCCCTTTATCTTCGTTGGCTATTACCCCAAACACCTCGCTAGCTCCAAGGGCCAAAAGTCCAGCACCAACAGCGGCAACAGTAGCTATACGTCTTCTGGCCAAGTCTGGACTCTTTACATTGCTTGGGCTTTCTTTGTCCGAACTAAAATATTCGTTAGATCGCTCAAAGTATTCTATAGCGCGTTTAAATTTGGATTGCTTTGATTGCTTTAATTCTGACATAACCCGACAATTATAACATACGCATAATAACTTGTCAAGACCCTACTATTAAAACTTATCGGTCCTCTTGAGGAAGTCCATAAAATCGTCTATAATTAGCGATAATCAACAGTTAAATACTATCTGAACCCGAAAGGAGTTCGATCGCACATGGGAAAGCCGAAAAAACGAACTAGTCACCGTAAAACTGGTACCAGAAGAAGCCACCTTGTTATCAAGTTAGCCCGAAAGGTTAACGCAAAGAGCCCAGTAAAGGTGTATACGACACGGCGCGAATCTGGCAAAAAAACGGTTGCTGCAGCCAAATAATCATTGAGATAGTTTCATTAATTTAAAATCTGGCAAATTTACAAACAATGAGTGCAAATAGACATCTTGGTAGAATCATTACCTTGCAGACGCTTTACGAGCAAGCCCTGCGAGAAGGTTGTGGCGATACTGCCGTAGATATAGATACAGTGCTAAATCGCAATATCAAGCGGTACGAAAAAGAGCTTGATGATGTACAGTTTGTAAAACGACTTGTTAGGGGTATTGTTGAAAATATAAAGGAGCTGGATAGTGTCCTGCAGCCAATTGCTCCTGAGTGGCCCCTAAATCAGATATCTCGTGTTGATCATACGATACTAAGGATCGGTGCATATGAGCTGATACACCATAATGATGTGCCTCCTAAAGTTGTGATAAACGAGGCGGTTGAACTTGCGAAGGGGTTTGGCAGTGACAGTTCCTCAAAGTTTATCAATGGAGTTTTAGCTACGCTACTTAAAAAAGAGCATCCCCAGGAAGCCGACTCGGTTGTCGAAAATAGTACTGAGTCGGAAAAGACAGGCAAGAAAGGTAAGAAGTGAAAAGACCAAAGCCAAAAATACCTAAATTTAAGAAGTTTATTAGTAGGCGAAAGCCCGCAATCAACGAAGTCGTTAGAGAACCAACCAGCGGTGGTATGGTATTTCGTCGTAACAAAAAAAACCAGATAGAGATATTACTAATTCAGGATGCTAAAGATCGATGGACTATCCCAAAGGGACATATCGAAGAGGGCGAGACAGCAAAAGATACTGCGGAACGCGAAATACGCGAGGAAACAGGTCTAAAGCAGATGAATGTTCTTAATTGGCTGGGTAAGATAAACTTTCGTTATCGTAGAGCAAATAGTTTGGTTCTTATGACAACCGAAATTTTTTTGGTAGAAGCTAAAGGAGATACTGACAGTCTGAAGCCAGAAGACTGGATGAATGGGATTGGTTGGTTTGGGGTAAACGATGCTCTTGACAAGATAGAATACGAAGATATTGGCAAAACAATTCTACTTGGTCTTCAAAAGATCAGGAGCGCAGGGCGATAACTGTAATATGCAAGACTTTTCAAAATATAAGAAATTTGCAATTGATGTTTTAGGAGTTGAGTTTAATGATATCAATCAGTTGCTGACCGCTTTTACGCACCGATCCTATCTGAATGAACACCGAAAAACTGTTAAAGCGCATAACGAAAGGTTGGAGTTTTTAGGGGATGCCGTGTTAGAGCTTGTCGTTACCGAATATCTTTATAGTAATTATGCTGATCCAGAGGGGATATTAACTAACTGGCGTAGTGCTCTGGTTAGGACCGAGAGTATCAGTGCAGCGGCGGCAAAAAATGACTTTGAGCCACTACTGAGGTTAAGTAGGGGCGAAAAACGTGGCACCGATAGAGCTAGAGCGCAAATACTCGCTAACACGTACGAAGCGGTCATTGGGGCATTATATATCGATCAAGGGTATGATGCTGTCAAGAGATTTATTGACAAATCACTACTAGTAACCCTACCGGATATTTTAAAAACTGGTTCTTGGATGGATGCGAAAAGTCACCTGCAAGAAATAGCTCAAAGTGTGGAGAATTTTACTCCCAGTTACAGAGTTTTAGATGAGCAAGGGCCAGACCATGACAAAATATTTACGATTGGCGTTTTTGTTGGCGGCAAGTTAAAAGGTGAGGGAAATGGTCATAGTAAACAAATTGCTCAACAACAAGCTGCCGAAAAAGCATTATTGTATTATCGAGATAAGACAGCATCATAGATTGACAACAGAGGCCAATTTGTGTAGTATATGGTTAATCCGTCAAACTATTAGTCGCCAAGTTGAGCATTGGCGTTATTAATCGAAAGAGAGATATAAGTTTAGTTATGCTAAGTATTCGTATGCAAAGACGAGGCCGAAAAGGCCATGCAGTATACCGAGTCGTCGTACAGGATAGTAGATGGACTCCAACTAGTGGCAAGGTGGTAGCTTATCTGGGTCACTATGACCCCCACACTAAAATTAATACCCTTGTAAAAGACGAAGCTCAGTTTTATTTGGATCATGGCGCACGCCCATCCCAACGGGTGCAAAAACTACTAAAAGAGGAAGGAATAAAATTGCCAAAGTGGCTCAAAGAGCCATCGAAGCAAGAGCGAGCAGTAAAAAACCCAGAAAAACTTCGCAAAAACCGACCAAGCGAAGAACCGGTAGTAGAAGAGTCAAAGCCCGAAGTTAAGAGCGATGACGTAACACCTGAAGCCGAAGAGCCATCAGGCGAGACAGTAGTAGAAGAGTCAAAACCAAAAGATGATCAAGCAGCCGAAGAAAATTCTGTAGAGAAGTAAAAGCTGTTATAATAGGTTACGTAACTACAGTAATAATGTATTCTAAGGAGGAAAGTGGTGAGTATTGACCAACAGTTTGTTGAGTTTGTAGTAAAATCTTTGGTAAGTCAGCCGGACAAAGTTGTGGTTGAAAGAAGAATTGACGAGAAAGGCGTCTTGCTTGAGCTAACCGTCGACCCAGAGGATCTGGGGCGTGTTATCGGTAAGCGAGGGGCAACTGCACAGAGTATTAGAACTTTGCTTAGGGCACTAGGGACTAAGAATGATGCACGTTATAACATGAAGATTGTCGATAATGGCGAGCCCCGACCAGAGCGGTCCAGAGATAGTGAGAATATTGACGATGCACAAGACAATCGTATAGAACAACAGCCCAGTGAGAGTTCTGAAAATGAAAACCGTGAAGATGCGTGGACAACATCGACTACTAGTGGTGACTCAGAGGTAGAAAAATCGGAAGAAGACAACAATACGCTAGCAAAAACACGGCAAGAACTTGCTGAGCTTGACGATTTAGACGTCTAAAATGCCCCACGTAGTCAATGATAACTTAGAAAAAACTGAGATGTTGTGGACAAAGGGTTGTTTAGTAAAAAAAATATTGATAGTATACTTTGTAGTCGTGACGACTATTAACAAGCTCACTGCGAGCGATTCAGTTATGAATCGGAGCTTTATGTGTTAAAGTAATCCGCCCGTTTTAAGGCGGATTGTTTTATTTATTATGAAAATTACGTTTATTAGTATCTTCCCGAAAATGTTTCGTGAGGTTATGGAAACGAGCATGCTGCTCAAAGCAAAAGACCATGGGCTGGTTGAGTTTGACTATATTGATCTGAGGACTTTCGGAGTAGGGCCACGTAAGCAAGTGGACGACACTCCATATGGTGGTGGCGATGGGATGCTTTTTAAGGTAGATTCGCTAGTAGATGCCATTGAATTTGCCAAGACGAATTCAACGAAACCATACGTCATTTTAATGACTCCTAAAGGGGAAAGATTTTCTCAACATAAAGCTCAGTCATTGGCTTCAAGTGCTCAAGACCTTATATTTGTCTGTGCAAGGTATGAGGGGTATGACGAAAGAGTAGTCGATTATGTAGACGATGAAATATCGATAGGGGACTATATACTTACGGGGGGAGAGCTGCCTGCAATGGTGGTTGCAGATAGTGTGATACGGTTAATTCCTGGAGTATTAGGGGGAGAAAATAGTGCTCAGAATGAGAGTTTTAGCGAAGGCAATTTACTAGAATATCCTCAGTACACAAGACCCGAAACCTATAGAGGAAAGTCAGTGCCCAAAGTGCTCCTAAGTGGGAATCATGCCAAGATAGATAAATGGCGAGCGTCAAAGCAGAAAAAATCTATTTAGGTGCGGTTTGATTTTCGGTCCGATTCGTCAACTATTTCTTGACCAATAATTTCTTCAATTAGATCCTCAATAGTAACAATGCCAATAATTGTGCCATTTTTTTCGATTGGAATAAGGTGTGTTTGCGCCGCGATAAACCGTTTAAACATGGTGTCTAGAGCAGTGCGACTACCGACTAACTTAGTTGGATGGATAGGTAGGTCATCTAGCGAGTAGCTTGTTTCGTCAAAATCGATGTCGACTAAGTCTTTCATGAGTAATATTCCGTAACAGTTACTCAAGTTTTTGTTAAAGATAGGAATTCGGCTATAGTTGGCTTCTTTTATCTCATCTATTTTTTTGCCATCAATTACCGAGCTTGCTTTCATCCAATAGACATTTTTTATTGGCGTCATTATATCTGTCACTTTTTTCTCGCTAAGCTGCAGTGCACCTCTGATAATTTCTACTTCGCTTTCATCGAGCTCACTAGCCGCTTCTTTACCTAGATGCTCACCAATCATAAGTCCTAGTTCTCGACGACTGTGCAAGCGGGTCTTTTCGTCTTTACCGTTGCCGAATAAGCGATCCATCATCAACTGCAAAGGTTTTGATATCGGATAAGTAATGATTACCATAAATTTTAATAGCCACGATAATTTTGAACAGATGGCTATCGCTCGTCTGGCAAATAGGGCTTGCGGTAATAATTCACCAAACACGACCAGTAGTAGAGTACTAATGGCGCCTGCTACAAAACCATTAAATCTATCACCTAAAACTATCGCAGTACCGGATACAAAACCCATGTTCGTTAACAAAATTGCCGCCAGAGTTAGATGTACATTCTCTCTGAGCGGAAGTACTTTTTTTGCTTGCCGATTACCCATTTTGGTTTTTCTTTTTATGTCATCCAAGTCCAGCGACATAATTGCGATATTCAGCCCAGAACAAACTGCTGCTGAAATTAGTAGCACTGCTGTAATAAGAAACGAGACCCAAAAATCCATGTAGTTAATCCATTATATGAATTTTTAGAGATTTATACTAGTGTTGTTGATCGTATAAAATATTGGTTTATTCGTTAGAAAATAGTAATTCTTCGACTGCGGGCCAAGAAACAACTTGCCACCAGGCATCAATATACTCAGGTCGTTTATTTTGATATTTTAGGTAATAGGCGTGCTCCCAAATATCTAAACCTAAAATTGGTTTTTTCCCTTCCATGAGTGGACTATCTTGGTTGGGGGTGGACGATATCTGAAGGTTATCACCGTCCGCGTACAGCCAAGCCCAGCCAGATCCAAAATGGGTTGCTGCAATTTCGCTAAATTTATCCTTAAATTGATCAATGCTACCGAATTGAGCATTTATTATCGTTGTAAGCTTTTCGCTGGGCGAGTTTTTGGTGGGCGTCATTATTTTCCAAAAAAGTGAATGATTGTAATACCCCCCTCCGTTGTTGCGAACTGCTGTTTTAATGTCCTCGGGAATGTTATCGAGATTTTTTATTAATTCGGTAATGTCTTGGCTTTGCAAATCGTTATTGCCCTCTAGCGCCTTGTTTAGTTTATCGATATAAGCTTGGTGATGTTTTGTGTGGTGTATCTGCATGGTTTGCTCATCGATATATGGTTCCAAGGCGTCATATTCGTAAGATATCTTCGGTAGTGTATACATAAAATTCCCCTTTTATAGATATATTGTAACGCAAACACTGCTAGGAAGTTGATTGTCTTGTGTAATACCCCTGTTGTGGCGTACAATCATAAGCAGTTATTCTTATGCTAAAAAAAGGTAAAACAGAAGAGGGATACACAATAGTAGAGCTAGTCATTGCTCTTTTTGTGATTGGCATTGTTGCCATTAGTGTTTTGCAACTTTTTACAGCACTGGTTAACAGTGCTTTAGTTGCAAAGAAGAAATCGATTGCTTTGTCTTTAGCCACCAATCAGATGGAGTATCTTAAATCTTTACCGTATAACAACCTAGCTGTTGTGGGGGGTAGTATAGTCGCGACCAACCCCTTGCCAGCATCGGTGACAATTAATAACTCTGGTTTTAGCTACAAGGTTGAAACGGCAATTAGTTATGCAGACGATGCTTTCGATGGTTGTGGTTCGTACCCAACCCAACAACTTAAAGAGCAATATTGCAGAAATTACCCACCGCCCAGTAGTATGTCTGGTGTCACAGATTCGAACCCGGCTGACTATAAGATAGTAAATGTTAAAGTTAAGGATGCAAAGGGTAATTTGCTAGCAGATATTGATACACAGGTGTCCGCAAGAGTCGCCGAAACAGCAAGCAACACAGGTGCAATTTTTGTCAGGGTCATTGATGCCAACGGTAATCCGATTGCTGGTGCTAATGCCCATGTTTATAACTCTACAACTACCCCAGTTGTAGACGTTAACGATTCGACAGACAATAGTGGAATGGCCATATTTTATGGGTTACCGCCTGATAATGCCGCCGACTTCAGAGTAGATGCTAGCTATAGTGGTTATTCGAGTTTGTCAACAATACCAAATTCTGGATCATTAACAGCTACCTTTCCAAATGTAAAATTGCTTTCTCAGTCCTCGTCTTACGTTACTTTACAGTTAAAACCAATGACTGCAAAAAGCTTGGTGGTTGAGGCGCTTAATACGGGTGGCACCCCGATTGCTAATATGAAAATTTATCTAAAGGGAGGTTATAAAAAATATACCTCGACTAGTGACACAGCATATTATTACGACAATACATCACCCACAGATAATCGGCTGGTTACGGATTCTAGCGGTTTGGGATCTATTAGTGATTTAACGCCGGGAAATTATTTCTTCTGTGGAGATACAGGCACTACGGGCTGTGTTGTGGGCGGAACAACTTATTATTTGGTTGCAGCACTACCATATGCTGGCACAAACTCATTTGGGCCAATTCAGGTACCTACTTACTTGGCGAGTTCTCCTCCAACTAGCTTATTTAATTACAACGGTACTGACTACATCCAAAAAGTGCGGCTGATTTTTAGTAATAGTGCTGTTGCGCCAAGAGTACAATCAATTAGTCCCTCCGAAGCCAGCCAATCTTCGTCGAGCATGAGCGCTTTTAGCTTTCAAGTAAAGGGTGTCAATCTGCCTTGTAGCAGTAGCCCTGCAAGTTGCTCAACCACCGTCAAGCTGATTCAGGCAGCATCGACCTATATCGCCAGTTGCACAGGTAATTCATCGGGAGTTCAGCTGAATTGTACAGTAGATATTTCGGGGGCAACTACCGGCTGGACGAAGTTACAAGTTACTGCCAATTCTCAGACAATCACTATGCCTGACGCACCACCGTTTGGAGGCATTAATGTTGTCCCATAAAGATCAAAAAGGATTTACCATTATTGAAGTACTGGTAGCGTTAGTGCTAACTGGCATAATTACCACGATTATTTTTTCTTTTTTTACTACTTCTTTAAATCAGTATTTAACCTTGCAAGCGGATGGGATGTCTTTTGGCTCAATATCGATGCAATCTCAGCGTATCGCTACTGTAACCAGAGGCCTAACAGATATAAGTTACGCTGGTGACTCGGAGCTAACTATATATGCCTATTTTTCACCTAGAGATTCTACGATGTCTCTGATTAGGTATTACAAGAATCCTGATGGAAGCAAGTTTCTAGCTGACGTAACACCAATGACCGCAAACCCGCCAGTCGGTGTTCCAATTACTGCTAGTAAGCAAACATATACAATAGTAGAGCCATTTTATACACTCAGCGGTGTAAGCACCTTTGTTTATTTTGATAGTGGTGGAACTAAACTAACCACCCCAGTTGTCGATAAAAATACAATTCAGCAAGTGCAAATTAATCTGGCTTCCCCGTCAAAAGCTCCGAGTGCAGATGGATATAACCTGGTAACGGTGCAGGTATCCTTGCGAAACAGAAAGGTGAATCTATGAAAAAAAATGCTAATTTGATGGCCAACGGTTACGCATTGCCTATTGTACTCTCAATTATTGTAGCGTTTACTATTATTCTTGGTGCCGCTACACAGTTGGTTGTATCCAATCTGAACCTGGCTGGCAATAATGTAAGTAGTCAAAAAGCACTCAATATATCAGAGGCGGGCATTAACTATTATCTTTGGCACTTAAGCCATAACCCAACCGATTATCGAGATGGCAAGACAACTCCTTCGACTCCAGATGCCCAATTGGGCTATGGACCCTATGTCCATAATTATCTAGATGTAGCAGGGAATGTAGTAGGCACGTACACACTTTGGATTAAGCCGGACTCTAGCTCATCAACTTCAGTAACTGTTAGATCGATTGGCAAAGAGGCAAAGTCGGGCTTTGTAAGAACTATTCAGGCCCAAATTGGCGCACCGTCTTTTGCTAGCTATGCGTTGGTGGCCGATGTGCCGGTCTGGTTCGGGAATACAGAAGTATCTCATGGGCCAGTTCATTCTAACATTGGTATACGGATGGATGGGTCAAGCGACTCAGTTATCTCCTCGGCAAACGCGACTTACGTACCACCCAATAACTTAGGTGGGGACGGATCGAGCCATTCGGGTGTCTGGTGCCATAGCAGTGTTACTACACCAGTAAATTGTAATAGTCGTCCAAAAACGGATTGGGTTTTTCCTCAGCCAGCGATTGATTTTAATCAGGTAACTAGCAGTTTGTGTACTATCAAAAAACAGGCCTTTAGCGCTAACGCTGCTACCTCGTCTCTAGCAACGCAATCCAATGCCTGTTCTCAGGTTCCATCTACTCGAACTGCGAGCTACCTCCCTCAGCGGAGCACTAGCTATAGTGTAAACAAGGGATATTTGATCCAGCTCAATAATAATGGTAAATACGACCTATATTATGTAAATGGCGAAAACGACACCAAAACTCCTTATACTTCAGCGTTGACGCTTGCCGCTCTAGCAACCGATATAACGATTCCATCGAACGGCGTTATTTTTGCCGAAGACAACGTTTGGGTTCGAACAAACCCAACTTTTGCAGGTCGCTTAACAATTGGGGCAGGTCGTTTAGCGTCATCTAGTGTTGATGCTCAAATTGTAATTGCAGGAGATGTAAAGTATTCAACGAAGAATGGGTCAGACGCACTAGGGTTGATTGCCGAAGGCGATATTACAATTGCTCCTTATGCGTCTCCAGCTACGGGCTCTTTCGACTTTGAAATTGACGGTGCATTATTGGCACAAACCGGCAGTGTAATATACCCGGGTAGTTACCGCAATGCTAGTTCAAATTGCACCAGGGGTTGGACTGGTAGTAATCAGACATTTACTTTTTATGGATCGGTTGCAACTCGTCAAACTTGGACATGGACTTGGCTAAATGGCTATTCTCAGTGTGGAGATGCTTCTAGAGATAATTCCAGTGGACGATATATTTCGGGCGTTCTAAACAACTCTACTCAATATGATTATAATCTGAAATATTCTCCGCCACCTAGCTATCCTGTTACTAGCACTTATAATATTCTGTCTTGGCGAGAGATAATTACCAGACCGTAATTATTTGGTTGCAGACCGTAAGTGTTGATCTTTTAAAAGTAGTGCAGCTATGAATGCTAGAACAGCAAAAGGTATGCCCACCAAAAAGACATCGCCAAATGCCAGGCCGAAGGCCTCAATTACTTTGTGAGCAATCTCTGGGGGTAGGTTGTGTAAGCTAGCTGCGTTTTTTTGAAGGCCGGCCGCAATTTCGTTTCCTGCGGATCCAGGTACTCCATTTGCAATATGCTTTGCCAAACTGTTTGACAGTACCGCACCAAAAATTGCTGCCCCTACGGCACTACCGATATTTCTAAAAAATGTAACAGAGGACGTTGCTGTGCCAAGGTCTTTTCGAGCCACTGCATTTTGGACAGCCAAGGTTAGTATGGGCATGATTTGTCCAAGCCCTAGCCCGAGGATTGCCATCCATATAGCAATAATACCGCGATTAGTCTCGGCTGTTATATGAGAAAAAAGAATAAAGCTAATAATAATAAAAACAGTACCAATTATTGGAAAAGCCCTATACTTTCCAAGTTTTGTTACTAGCCGACCGGAGCCAATCGAGGCAATTAGCATACCAAGAACCAGTGGAAACATCATAAGTCCCGATTTGGTTGCAGAGTCACCTCTGACCAGTTGTTGATATTCAGGCAAAAAGATTATTGCTCCAAACATGGCAATACCTACAAAAAATCCAAGAGCAGTCGAGACACTAAAGATCTCATTTTTGAAGAGGTTAAGAGGTATAATTGGCTCTTTCGCCCTTGTTTCCTGCCAAATAAATAATAAACTTGCTACGACACTGGTTAGAAACAACCCAACAATTTGAGGCGAACCCCAGCCAAACTTATCGCCTCCCCATTCAGTTCCAAGTAGGAGCGACACACCCGCAATGGATAGTAGTAGTGCTCCAATATAATCAACTCGATGCGGCGATTGATTCTTCGGTAAATGAAGCACAGTAGCAATTACAAAAAGAGTTATTAACCCTAGGGGTATGTTGATATAAAAAACCCACCTCCAAGAAATATGGTCCGTAATAAGTCCGCCAGCCAGTGGTCCGATAACGCTAGCCACGCCGAAGACTCCACCGAATAATCCCTGATACTTGCCCCTTTCTCTGGGGGGGATAATATCTCCAATTATCGATAGAACAAGTGTAAATAGGCCGCCGGCACCGATTCCTTGGACACCTCTAAATATAATAAGCTGAAACATGGTTTGGCTGAGCCCACAAAGCATCGACCCAATTAAAAAGACACTAATTGAAAATAAAAATATTTTCTTCCTACCGTACATATCACTAACTTTTCCATATAGTGGAGTTGAGATAGCGCTAGTCAGGAGGTAAGAAGTAACGACCCATGAGTATTCGTTAAGTCCATTTAGGTCACTAACAATAATTGGCAAGGCAGTAGATACAATTGTCTGATCTAGTGCAGCCAGCAAAATAGCCATCATCAGTGCGCCCATAATTACGCCAAGGCCGTGCACTTTTGGTTCTGAGTTTTTTGTTTTTTTAAATTTGAGCATTTCTGTCACAGCTACCACGAATATCCCTTTTTCCCAATCGTTTACTTTTTTGCCAACAATATATTATACACAATCTATAATTATTTTTCCTCGAAAACGTCTGTATGTTTTTTCTCGTCTTAGTATTATACTTATGTTAACTAGTTTTGGAGGTACAAAAAGTGGATGATCAAGAATATAAAGCGCCTAGCGAACAGCGCACACCCGCAAAGAGTGCTTACAAGTCACCAGATCAAGGTAAAAACAACAAGAAAACTTGGATTTTTATTGTAATTATAGTGTTGTTAATTGTTGCGATTGGGGCAGTATATTGGTGGACGACATCTAACTGCAACAAAGAAAAGAGCCAGAGAGATGGCCAGATTAGTCAACTTCAAAGTCAAAAAAGTGACCTAGAAAAGCAATTAGCAGAGGCAAAGACAAAAGCCGAAGCGATAAAGCCAGAGTCAAAAACCTCTTGTAAACCACCAAGTACGAGCGCTACGAACAACATACGGGACGCTATTTCCTCTGGTAATACTGCAGCTCTAGAGGGTTTTATGGCGCCAAAAGTCAGTGTTATTTTGGCAGCTTCAGAAGGTTTCGGTGACAGAACGCCACAGAAGGCAGTCGAAGATATTACTAGCTTTGTCAAAAATGCCACTGTACCTTGGGTTTTCAACTTATCTAGCGATACAATCAATAAATACGCAAGTGGGGATTACGGCAAGTATTTCCCAGAAAATGCGGTTGTTGGAAAATCTTACAACATGCTCATCTCATTTTCGTTTGACTGTAGTGGCAAGATTAGCACTGTATTTCTAACGAATAGTACTAGTGTTCTATAGGGCTTTTTTGAGAATCTAAGCTTCCCAAGAAAATTTGCTGTGCCCAAAATGCCCCCAACGGGCGGTTGGTTCATAGATTGGCCTTTTTAAATCAAGTGCCTCAATAATACCGCTTGGAGAGAGATCGTACCCTTTTACGGTTCGTTGTCGCCCATCTACCGTTACGGTTGCCTGGAGGGGCTGATTATAGCCAATAGCATATGCTAGGTGGCAAAAAACTTCTTTTGCGTGGTATTTTTTTAGATAATCAAGTGCAATTTTGCGTGCCATATAAGCAGCAGACCTATCAACTTTGCTTGGGTCTTTTCCACTAAAACACCCCCCTCCAATTGGGATCCGAGGTCCATAATTGTCTACCACCAGTTTTCGTCCGGTTAGGCCGGTATCGGCGTCAAAACCACCTTGACTCCAGTCACCCGCAGGATTAATGTGAAGTCCAATCTTCTCTCCAAAAAGTTCTTTGTCCTGACGATTCAGCCAGGTTGTTACCTGATCTTCTAAATCTGTCTTAGTGGCATTTTGGAAGCTGGCAACTATTGAGGATATTTTGCCGTTTTTTAGAGTTACCTGTGTTTTGCCGTCGTATGGCCAGTTTTCATACAGATTTTGATTAAGGAATCTAGAGAGAATAACTTCGGTTGGAAGATGTTGAGGTGTTTCACTACTGGCATAACCCACCATAATACCTTGGTCGCCAGCGCCACCAGTATCGACACCTCTAGCAATTTCGGAAGATTGCTTGACTAGGTTAATTTCAATATTTATCTTTTGTCCGACGATTTTCCTTATTGTTTGCTCAAGATTTGGGTGTGAAGAACTTGTGACTTCACCAGTTATAAATAACCTACCGTGCCCCCCAACCGTTTCAACTGCACAACGTGCATTCGGGTCGTCCATTAAATAGGCGTCTAATATTGCGTCCGATATTTGGTCGCATAGTTTATCTGGGTGTTTAGGAGATACAGCTTCCGCTGTTTTATAAGAGATCATATCTTTCCCTTTCTATTCGGGTTGGATTTAGCACCATTTCCGGTAGCAAGTCGGCTGGTTGCTGACGGGTCATCGAGCCAATTCTCTCGCCGTTCTCTGAATATTTATATTTGCTGGCTGTAAATATAACATTTATTAAGCATTCATCCAAATATGATCATTATTTCCCCCTTGTCACCACCCCTTATTTCATATATCATAAGCCCAAGCATTAGTGCATTGCGTAAGGTGCTAAAAGAAACTTCTTACGCAACACCACACCAATGGGAGTATCTGTGAACATAAAAATGACGAGGGTAATCACAACCAAGCTTGCGTACCGACTATTCGCCTTTTTGGCCTGCCTAATTCTCTCGATTGCACTGCTTACTCGTGCACATAGTGGTAACAATAGTGTTAAGGCCGCCTCACTTGGTGATGTCATCATCAATGAGATTATGTATAACCCAGGTACTGGTAACCAGAATGATGAGTTTCTAGAACTCTACAATACAACCGGTGCTAGTATTGACCTAACTGGCTGGAGCTTTAGTGCCGGTATTATCCTGGCTGACAACGGCGGTCTGTTTAACGGCGTATCTATCCCGTCTCATGGCTACATAATTGTTTCTCCAAACATTGCCCAAACACTAGCCACTTACGGTGTAGTATCGTCTGCTTCTTATGCTGGTTCGGCACTGTCTAACAGTGGCGAAACGGTCACACTCATAGATGACAGTAGCAACATAATTAGTAGTGTTACCTATAGCGACCATGGCCTGTGGCCCACTAGCCCTGACGGTAATGGTCCATCATTAGAGCTAAAAGACACCAATCTAGACCCTAGTGACCCAGCCAACTGGGCAGCCAGTACCGCTAACGGTGGTACACCACTAGCTCAAAACTCTAATGTCGGATTAGTCCTGCCAACTATTGCCAACGTTACTAACCCTACCAACATACCGGCCTCTACAGCCGTTAACATAACAGCTGAAGTAACCGGTAGTGGCATAACCAGCGTCCAGCTAACCTATAAGATTAATTTTGACTCTGATGTAGTGGTAACCATGTACGATGACGGAGCTCACAACGATGGCGCAGCTGGCGATAATGTCTACGGTGCCCAAATACCCGGTCAAGCCATCAAGACCCTAGTCAGATTCAAAGTCAGTGCCACTAACGGCAGTGGTACCAAAACCAGCCCCACCAACGACGACTCCATAAACTACCATGGTTATTATGTTAAGGATCCGGG
>CAYOLI010000005.1:0-57767 GCA_964404795.1 uncultured Candidatus Saccharibacteria bacterium | reverse complement strand
CGAACCCCCGATCATGGGACCAGAACCCACTGCCTTACCGCTTGGCTAATCCCCATCAATAAACCTTCTGATTATAACGTACGAAGGGGTTCGAATCGAGATTCGACCTACTTTCAGCAGGCCCGAAACTTCACTATTGGCAAACTAGTTGCCATCGGAAGGTTTCCTTGCGGATTGCCACAGGCAACCCTCACCCCGATCATGGGACCATGGACCTCTACTGCCTTGACAAGCTCCGCCTGCCCACAGAACTTTCATGTATGCAACCAGTTGCACCCTGAAAGATTCTCTTGCGAATAGCTACCAGCTATTCTCACACTTGGCTAATCCCCAACAACAAAAATATTATAACTTAAAAAGGGAGTTTTATTGATTGATACTAGAAACTGGCCCTAAGCTGAGTGGCAATTCTACCGAGTAGCTTGCCTTTGCTTTTCTCTTCTTTTTTTAATTCGACCATGTTTTGTATAGTCTCGTCGTAGGTAGTACCTTTTGCGACACGTAAGCTAGTGATGTTATTGGTCTTTGATTGGTCGTACTTTTCGATAATATCTTGTCTTAAGTCGTCGATAACTGTATTTGGTGCAATTACAGCGAACTCGTCTCCACCGATTCTAAATGTCCTACCTCCGTATCCGTATTGGTCGGCTTGAGCTTTGACGTGGTTTGCGATGGCAATTATCTCAGCGTCGCCCGCCTCTTGGCCATGAGTATCGTTAAGTTTTTTAAAATTTACAGCGTCTACAAATATAAAGCCAACTTCTTCATCTGTGTCGGCCGATACTCTCGCTAGGTTAAATTGTTCTTTGTTGGCAAGCCCTGTTAAAGGGTCAGTATTGGCTTTTCGCTCTAGATGGCGGCGTTCTTCTCTGATAGTGGGGTGCAATTTTTCTACTAGCTCTGCTATATCGTTTTGATCGCCAATATGAAAATTCCTATCTAAAAGCCATCTGGTGGCTGTGCTAACAAGATCTATCGTCCTTTTAACGTCTTCTCGGCTAGCATTACCGCGAGATACCCAGTAGTGGGCAAAACTAGTAGCTTCGTCATGAAGTTGTTCTTTTTCCTCGATAGAAAGAAGGCGCGTTTGGTCTTGAAAATGTTCAGACATGGCTATATTATAACATAACCATTAAAGATAATCAAGTATGAATTACAATATACTGTAGTGAAGCAGAAAATCTTTGTGGGGATAGGTATTTTGGGAACCTTGGCTTGCCTAGGAGTTTTTATTGCCCAGCCAAGCTTTCCTACCCCAGATAAATTATTAGTATTTGGCATTTGTGTGGCAATGATTTTTAGCCAGGCGCTTGAGCTTGCCAAACGATTCGTCCCATTTGTGGGACTTCTTTTGGTATATGAGTCGTTTAGAGGTGTTGCCGACAAACTCAACGAGCATGTTAATTACTTATTTATGCCAAAAGCTGACAAATTTTTATTTTTTGGCCATCTGCCAACGAAGACCTTACAAAATTGGTGGTGGCACGGGGTTGTTAGGTGGTATGACTTTGCTTTTTATTTGGCTTATATGATGCATTTTGTGATGCCTTTAGCGCTGGCAGTTATAATTTGGCGGGTCAAAGATAGGTTGTACTGGCGGTTTATTAGCACCTATGTGGTTGTTTCCTTTATGGGATTTTTAACTTATCTAATTTTTCCTGCAGCCCCGCCTTGGATGGCCAGCGATATGGGTTTGATTGAGCCAATTGTAAGGATTTCTAGCCAAGTTTGGGCGGCACTTGGTGTACACGATTTTCCGAGTGTTTATAACAATATTTCACCCAACCCAGTAGCTGCGATGCCTTCACTGCATGCTGCTTATGCAATGTTATTTGTGCTATTTGCTACGAGGTGGTTTAAAAGTAAGTGGCGATATTTGACTTGGATTTACCCATTCTTGATCTGGGTGGGAACGGTTTACCAGGGAGAGCATTATGCCATAGACGCGATTTTTGGAATAATTTATGCCTTGCTCGCTTACTGGGTCACCCCGCATTTGCTTCGCCTAGCAAAAACGGTTTTTGCAGATATCATGAAAAAAGTAAAACCACTTGGGGCAATTAAGGTACAATAACTCTTATGATTAGTGTGTATCATAGTACCGCCAGAGCTAGAAGCTTAAAAGTTGTCGATGAAGCAAAGGTAGGTAGCTGGGTGCATGTGGTGGAGCCAACCGATAAAGAGATAGAGCAATTGGCGCTAGATTTTGATTTGGACATTGGGTTACTTAGAGATGCCACCGACCAGTATGAGGCGCCACGTGTTGAAACAGATGAAGGCGTAACATACGTTTTTACCAGGTTTGTGCACCTAGGAGATCAAAATACCTCTACCGAGCCACTGCTAATTATCTATACCAACAATAATATCATTACCATTATGCGCAGCCGCGATCCTCTCTTTGATTTGATGATTGAGGAGCGAATCGAAGTAATAACCACCCAAAAAACTAAAACGTTTTTGCAGATTTTATCGGAGATAAACCGCTCATACAGAGTGCGATTAACCGCTATTTCGAGACATATCTTGAGAATAAGGCGAGAGATGCGCCAGTCAGAGATTAGTACTAAAGAATTTTTGAGTTTTATCGAACTAGAAGAGGATTTGAGCGAATTTTTGTCGGCACTTCAACAACAAGCATTAGTTATTCATGCTCTGGAAAGTGGAAAGTATATGCGTTTGTATGAGGATGATAGAGACTTGGTAGAAGACCTCAATCTGGGTACTAACGAGCTGATAGAGCAGTGCCGGACGAAATTAAGGACGCTAATTAATTTGAGGCAGGCATATGAGGCGATTGCAACCAGTAGCTTGAACAGGACGTTTCGTCGTTTGACCTCTATTGCTATTTTTTTGGCAATCCCCACGACCATCAGTGGGCTTTATGGTATGAATGTTGACGTACCAATGAGTCATAACCCCATGGCGTTTTGGATAATTGTGTTTTGTATCTCGCTGATAGTGGCAATTGCAGTTAGTATATTTAACAAACGAAGATGGTTATGAAAAAGCGTATAAAGAAAAAGCTGAAACAGTATCGACCAATCGAGATTGTTCTGGCTTCGGTAGCAGTTGGGTTATTAATATTTTTGTTATTTCTACTGCAAGAACACAGAGTAAGTCAAACCAAAACCGAGCAAAGTTCTGCAATAAAGCAAGGGCCACTAGTAAAGTATGAGAGAGGATTGCAGGCGGATATAAATATCGAGAAAGGGCTTGCTAATCAGGGCGCTACCGAAGAGGTTTCTAACATACAATCCGAAGCTCAGGTTTTTAAGGCGGCAGGAGATGGCTATGAAACAAACTTTTAGCTTTATTGCGATTTTGTCCCTGTCTTGTTTAATTTTTGCTCAACCCGTTTTTGCAATTTTAGATAATACGCAGGTCACGGGGGGTCAGCCATCTACCAGTAGTACTTGTTCTCAGATAGATACGGTCGCAGCTAGTTTACACTCGATGCTTGATAAAAAACGTCAGGCAATTGAGGCCAAGAAAGCAGACACAGCTGGCAAGACAGCTGAACTGCGTCAGAAAGTGGCGGTTGATTTGAATCAGCAGCGCGTTATGCAGAAAAAAAGTCAGGATACGAGTGAGCTTGAGATGAAAAAATATGCAAAAACTGACGAACAAAAAAGGGCAGTTGATGAATACTTTAAAGAAGTATCGCAGGTTCTAAGCGAGGCCCGTCTGGCGCTTGATAGTTCATTGCAGAATTACCAAAATGAAACCAGTAAAATTTCAGCCACGCAAGTGTCAGAGGCCGATGTGGCATTTAATAACTATGTCTTTTCGGTAGATCGGGCAATAGAAAATACACGGTCGATGTGTAGTAATGGCTCTTCGGTGGCAGAGAGCTTAAACCAACTAAAAAGCCAAATAAAAGATAGTAGCGCAAAGTACAAAAGTAATATTGATACAATTTTTAACAAAGATAAACGGACAAAAATCGAAAGACAAAGAGCACAAGAATACGATAAGATAAACCACGACTTTTTAAATAGATTAAGTAGTGCTAAACAACGAATTTTAGATGCTTTTGGCAAAGATGCCCACGAACTTGAGTGGTAGGGGTTGTCTAAAAAAGCAAAAGCAATTACAGTAAACTTAGGAATTGTGAGGATTCCTATAGACCCTGGGCTTGGCCTGGGGTCCTTGATTTTTATTTTTACAATAACGAATAGACCTTTAAGATATAAATAGTATGATTGCTGTAATATTAGCATTTTTTAGCGCTATAGCTGCGGAATTGGGTGGTCTTTTGGCGTTATCTAACACCAAGCGACTTGGGACGATGCTTGGTTTTACTGCTGGCGCATTGGTTGGGTTGGTAGCATTTGACCTTTTGCCAGAGATATTTGAAGGGGTAAATCGGCTTGATATGGACGTGTCGTGGCCGATGATAGCGTTAGTTTGTGGTTTTTTGCTGTTTCATACCGTAGAAAAATTTATTTTGATTCATAATTCGCACGAGGGCGAATACGTTATTCACTCTCATCCCCACGTTGGCGTGGCGGGTGCGGTTGCCTTGAGTGGGCATAGCTTGCTAGATGGTATAAGTATTGGTTTAGCTTTTGAGGTAAATAGTTCGGTTGGGCTAGCCGTAGCAATTGCAGTAATAGGGCATCGATTTGCCGATGGATTTAACGGAGTCAACTTAATGCTTAAACACCAAAATAAGCCCCAGCTCGCAAAAAAGGTACTGATTTTTATTGCTATTGCTCCAATTATTGGTGCTCTGTTGACTCAGTTCATCACAGTTTCTACGAATGTACTGGTTATCTACTTGGGGTTTTTTGCAGGGTTTTTGCTTTATATCGGCGCCAGCGATATCTTGCCCCAAGCACACAGCAAGGGATCTTCAAAAAGAACGATTATGGCGACTATTGTTGGGGCAGCATTTATGTTTGGCCTGACTCGTCTGCTTTAGGGTACAATTAGATAGTCATGGAAATCGTTTGGGTAATAGCATCGTTAGTAGTTGCAGTAGCAATTGTTTTTGGTGTTGGTTATAAATTGCTTTTAAAATTGACTACGCTTAACAGCGAGCAAAACCGCGGTAGTAAAGAAGAGATAGAACTTGGTGTAAAAAACATCTTGGACGACAATCAAAAACTGCTTAGTCAGATTGCAAAAAATCTAGAAAAACAACTAGACGACAGTCGGAAAGAAGTTGGCAATTTGAAAGAGCAGAATGCCGCGATAAGAGAGCAATTGGCGCAAACTACAAAAATAACTGAAGGGTTGCAAATTTCTACTGAAGGTCTTAAAAACATCCTATCTAACAACCGCTTGCGTGGGGATTGGGGTGAGCAGGTAGCGGAGGATCTACTCTTGGCGGCCGGGTTTGTTGAGAATACTAACTTTGTTAAACAAAAATCTCAGGGCCAAGGACGTCCCGATTTTACAATTTTATTACCAGATAATTCGAAGCTAAATGTCGATGCCAAATTTCCTTTTGATAATTTGCTTGAATACCAAGAAGCAAAAACCGAAGCTGGCAAAAAGGCGGCTCTAGCTAAATTCTCTGTCGCAGTAAAAAATAAGGTGAAAGAGGTAACAACCAAAGATTATATTAATCCACAGGAAAATACACTGGATTTTGTCGTTTTATTTGTACCGAACGAGATGGTGTTTAGCTTTATCTATGAAAAATTGCCAGATATTAATGACTACTGCAATAAAAATAAGGTTGTTTTGGCTGGTCCGTTTGGCTTTACGGCAGTACTGCGACTTGTTTTGCAGGCACATAAAAACTTTAAGTACGAAAAGGGCTTGCAACAAATTTTTGCACTAATTTCTAAGTTTCAAAGTGAATATGAAAAATACGCAGAAAGTATGGAAAAACTTGGCAAACAGATAGAAACCGTACAAAAGACATATGTTGAAGTAGAGGGTACACGTAGTCGCCAGCTAACCAAGGTTGTCGATCAGATCTCGGACCAGTCGCTTCTTGATGACAAGCAAAAAACGTTAATTGAAAAGTAGCTGTTATAATTTGTGGTAATGAGTGACAATGATAAAAAAGACCCGATAATTAAAGACCCGAAACAGGTAGCCAGAGCGCTAGAGGTTTTGTTTGCAAGCAATTACATTAGCTTACGTCGGCTACACTGGGAAAACTTTGTTAGGGGGCTATTTTTTGGGGCAGGTAGTATTATTGGAGCAACCGTACTAATTGCTATTATTATTTGGTTTTTGAGTTTATTTGATTCCATACCAGTAGTCGGACCTTTGCTGGACAATACTAGGGAAACTATTCAGCAAGGACAGCAACGTTAACGAAAGTTAGTAAAATCAATCGGAAAGTCAAAATTGGCTTCGCGGACTAGATTCATGGCTTGTTGGAGTTCGTCTTTTTTTGGGCTACTCACTCGCACCTCTTCTCCTTGTATCTGAGTTTTGACTTTGGGGAAGTTATCTCTAATAAGTTTGGTAATTTTTTTGGCTTTTTCTTGATCTAGGCCTTTTTTAAAAGGTATAGTCCAAATCATTTTAAGATTAGAGGTGGTTGGCTCACTAGAAACATCCAAAACTTTTTGATTAACACCAGAATTGGCTAATCGTTTTCGAAGAATATCTATGATGCTGTCGAGATGGAATTGATTATCGCCAGCAATCTTGACACCTTTTTTATCTTCAACAAATTCTAAATTGGCAGAAGTATTTTTGAAATCGTATCGGTTAGCAATATCCCTTTGCGATTGCTCAACGACATTATTGATCTTAGCAAGATCGTAGTCAGATACAATATCAAAAGAAAATTGGGCCATATTGTTGGCTATTATAATAGTCCTAGATAAAGTTATCCAGGTTTTTGCTACAATAGTTACAGCGATATGAGTTTGGATAATAATATAGTTGAACAGCTAAAAAAACGAGCCAGCAGTGGTGATTATTCAGTTTTAAGAAGCGCCGAGCTTAAAAGTCAGTATGATCAGATAAAGATGCTGCCAGAAGAAGAAAGGCGTACATTTGGCCAAGAGGTTAATCGGCTAAAAAAACAACTAGAGCAAATTTTGGCTGACAATAAAAAAGCAGACACTATGAAGGAGCCAATAGATTTGACTGCACCGTGGGGTGTAAACGTAAGTCCAGAAAATAGGCCGAAATTATTACCCACTACGCGGGGCTCGATACATCCACTTTCTACTGAAATAGAAAGAATCCTCGATATTTTCACCCGAATGGGGTTTTCATCTGTCGAGTCACGCCAAATCGACAACGAGTTTAACATGTTTAGTGCGCTTAACTTTCCAGATGATCATCCAGCGCGCGATGATTATGACACTTTTGTTACAGAAGAGGGGTTGATCGCACCTGCCCATACTAGTACTATGCAAAATCGTGTGCTGTCTGGCAATAAACACTTGCTGGATGATGGTCAACCCATCGCATTTGTGATTCCGGGACGAGTTTTTAGGAATGAAGACGTCGATGCTAGACACGAGCACACCTTTCATCAGTTCGAAGGAGTTTTTGTAGGTAAAGGTGTTAATGTGGGGATGCTAATTGCAACGCTGAAAACGTTTTTGCAGGAATATTACGAGCAAGAGCTCGAAGTGATGACTCAGCCGTTTTACTTCCCATTTACGGAGCCAAGCTTTGAGTTTGCACTTAGTTGTCCATTTTGCAAAAAAGCAGGTTGCAGTATCTGTAGTTATACCGGATGGATAGAGTTACTTGGTTGTGGCATGATACATCCTAACGTACTTGAAATGGCTGGAATCGATTCAAAAAAATATACAGGATTTGCTTGGGGTGGTGGAATTGAGCGACTAGTAATGATGAAGTACGGCATTGAAGATATACGTCATTTTCATAGTGGTAGATTAGATTTTTTGAGGCAGTTTAGGTAATGAGAGTTAGCATAAATTGGTTAAAAGAGTATACAGACATTAAATTATCAACAGATGATCTAGTGAAAAAAATTGGATCTCAATTAGGAGCTGTTGAGGAAGTTATTGATTTATCAAAGATGTATCAGGGTATCCGAGTTGTGCGGGTTGTTGAGTGCTCAAAGCATTCGGATGCGGATAAGCTATCAGTTTGTAAGATTGACGATAATAATAGCGTTTCAGATATTGAGCGTGATAGTAAAGGATACATCCAGGTTGTTTGTGGTGCCCCAAATGTACGCTCAGGTATGTATGGTATTTGGATCCCTCCAGGGGAGATCGTACCTAGCACGTATTCCAAAGACGAATACCTCTTAGAAGTACGTAGTATTAGAGGAGTCAAAAGCAACGGTATGCTTGCAAGCGCGGCCGAATTGGCTATCGGTAATGACCACGATGGAATAGTCGAGGTTGAAGAGGTCGAGTCAGGACAGCTATTTTCGCAAGTATATTCTTTAGATGACCAAGTAATAGATATCGAAAATAAAATGTTTACTCATCGTCCTGATTGCTTTGGTATTTTAGGGGTAGCAAGAGAAGTTGCAGGTATCTCGCATAATCAATTCACTTCTCCCGATTGGTATAAAAATCCTGCGAGCTTTTCGAAGTCAAATGAGTTATTGGTCGAAATAGATAATCAAGTACCAAGTGAGTGCAAGCGGTTTATGGCTGTTGCAATATCGGATGTTACGATCAAGAAAAGTCCGCTTAAAATTCAGAGCTATCTAGCCAGGGTAGGTATTAAGCCAATTAATAACGTAGTCGATGCTACGAATTATTTGATGCATTTAAGTGGGCAGCCACTCCATGCTTATGATCTCGATAAAGTAAAAGCATTAGGAACGGCACCAAAATTAACAATAAGAAAAGCAAAATCGGGCGAACAAATGACTGCTTTAGGGGGTAAAAACCTGGAGCTTCAAGAGGATGATATCGTAATTGCAGCTGGCGAGCATGTAGTTGGTTTGGGAGGTGTGATTGGTGGGCAAAGTACCGAAGTTGACGCCTCGACCAAAAATATCATATTAGAGTGTGCCAATTTTGACATGCTTGCGATACGCAGAACCAGTATGCATCACGGACTGTTTACCGATGCGGTTACACGGTTTATGAAGGGTTTAAGCCCGCATCAAAACGATCGCATTTTAGCGGAAGGGATTAACCTAATTCGACAATTTGCTGGAGGGCATCAAGTCAGTAACGTAGTCGATGTGAGTGCTACCAGAGGTGAAAAACCAAAATCTGTCGAGGTGAGTATAGACATAATTAGAAATAAGCTAGGCATCGCCGATTTGGATAGTGATAAGATAATCAATTTATTACAAAACGTTGAATTTTTGGTCGAGAAAGTATCTGATAATCCCGAATCTATAAAAGTAATATCACCATTTTGGAGAACAGATATCGAGATTGCAGAAGATATTGTAGAGGAAGTAGGGCGTTTGTATGGGTACGATAATATTTTGCTTAGTTTACCGAAAAGAACGATGAACCCAACCAATCAAGATGTAGGGCTAAGGACAAAACAAGCGTTGCGTCATCGACTGGCAAGAATGGGTGCAAATGAAGTTTTAAATTACTCATTTGTAAGCGACAAACAGTTATCTAAAGTTGACCAAGACGAAAATGAAGCATTTCAGATAGTTAATGCGCTTAGCCCTAATTTACAGAGATATCGACTTAGCTTGACCCCTGGTCTGTTGTCGCTAGTTCATCCTAATATAAAATTTGGTAATGAAGAGTTCGCTCTATTTGAGATTGGAAAAGTTCATTTAAAGAGTCAGATGAATGATGGCTTGCCAATTGAGTCAGAACGCGTTGGCTTTGTATACGCTTGCAAGCAAAATACTTCTCAGCCCGCATATTATGTCTCTAAGTTGTATGCTCTTGAATTGCTAGCTTCCTTTGGTGTAAATAGCCCCAGATTAGAGCGAGTTGATGTTAATTCGCTGGACAGTATGATGCTTCAGCTAATTAAGCCGTACGACGTGGATAGGTCGGTAATGATCTATAAAGACCAAGAATTGGTAGGAGTTATTGGTGAGTTTGCTCAAAAAGTGACATCCAACTTTAAACTGCCAACTAATTGTAGTGGATTTGAGTTATTTTTGCCTATATTTACATCAGCAAAAATACAAAATGAATATCAACCGCTGAGCAGGTACCCAGCCACCCAGCAAGATGTTTGTTTGAGAGTTGCATCGAACCTATCTTTTCAAGATTTCTGGGCGGGAGTTAATGAATCTATTATTGCTAGCAAGCCAGACGATGTAATCTACACACTAACCCCTATCGATATATATCAGCCAAAAAAAGATGTTAAACATCAGCAGATTACATTTCGTATAAAGTTAGTAAGTTTTGAGCGAACCTTAACTTCCAAGCAGGTCAGCAGCATGCTAGAGCAGTTTGTTCAGGATATAGGTGAGCGTATCTCGGCAGAGCGTATTTGATTGATTGTTTCTTGCAAAAAGTTGGTAGTGATTTATGGATTTAGGATATACTATACTTTGATAAAAAGAGGGATAAATGAGTAAATTAGCAGAAAATTCTCAACGAGTTTTTATTTTGGTGATTGTGATTGCCTTTTTGTTGTCTTCGCTTGGATTTACCGGTTTGGTAATCTGGGAGATGACTAGATCGAAAAAGACCGATCAAAACGCCGAAATTCAAAAACAACTTCAGGATCAGCTAAATCAAACTAATAAGGAGGGAAAATTGGAAGGAACAAAATTAGGAAACTTTACGCCGATTGCGAAGATCGACTCGTTACAAAAGGAAGATACCCAAGTTGGTACTGGCGAAGAGGTTAAGCCAGGAGATACTGTTACCGCTCACTACACTGGGGCAGTTGCATCAACGGGAATAATTTTCCAGAGTTCTCACGACAGTGGATCGCCAGTACCTTTTAGCTTGAACCAGGTTATCAAAGGATGGACCGAAGGTGTTCCTGGCATGAAAGTAGGCGGAAAACGAAGATTGTTAATACCGGCCAATTTGGCGTACGGGGCTAACCCACCAGCTGGCTCAGGGATCCCAGCCAACGCGGACTTGGTATTCGACATCGAAATCGTAAAAATAGGTCAATAACACAACATATAGGGTATTGAAATAAAGTTAAGCGCTATATATAATGGGTATACAAAGTAAAGTTACTAAAAAATAAAGGAATATTATGGCAAAGAATGTTACGGTTTTTACTACTAATACGTGCGCATACTGCGTAATGGTCAAAAAGTGGCTATCAAGCAAAAATATTGCTTATGATGAGGTCAACTTAGATGTTAACCCAGAACGTCAAAAAGAAGCATTTGAACTGAGTGGTCAGTTAGCAGTACCTGTTACCGTCGTAACCAAAGAGGACGATACTAAGGAAGTTATTGTTGGTTATAATTTGGCAAAGTTAGCTCCAGCAGTTGCTTAAAAAATTCTAAAAATGGAAGAAATACAAAAAGAGCACACAGTAGTAACTATTGGCGCGGGGCCCACTGCTCTGACGGCTGCTATTTATACTACGCGTGAAGATATCGACACCGTATTGTATGAAAAAGGGGTAATAGGGGGCCTAGCTGCAATTACCGACTTGGTCGATAATTATCCTGGATTTCCAAAGGGCATTGCTGGATTGGACTTGGCTCAGAATTTGCAAGAACAGGCCGAACGATTTGGGGCCAAGATAGAACTGGGTGAAGTCCTGTCTCTGAATAAGAGTGATAATCGGGTGATTTTGGATACTACGGATGGAAAAATTAGTGCTAAGGCGGTGCTAATTGCAACTGGAAGCGACTATAAAAGATTAGGTATACCTGGTGAAGAGGAGTACTACGGTCGTGGTGTTCATTTTTGTGCAACTTGCGACGGTGCCTTTTATCGAAACAAGCGCTTGGTAGTTGTCGGTGGTGGCAATTCGGCCATTCAGGAGGCAATATTTTTGACTCGGTTTGCTAGTCATATCGATTTATTAATTAGGAGCGACAAGATGCGCGCTTCGGAGATTTTACAAAAGGATATCAAGAAATACCAAGAAAAGATCACCATACATTACAACACTACAACCGATGAAATACTTTCTAGAGAAGGTAAGGTAGTGGGCGTTCGAGGGACTAAAGATGGAAAAGAAAGTGTGGTCTTTGACGTAGACGGGGTTTTCATTTTTATCGGCTTAAAACCAAACACTGGGTTTTTAAAAGATAGTGGTGTGAAGATGGATGAGCTTGGTTTGATTATAACCGATACACATTTGCAAACTGATATTCCAGGAGTATTTGCAGCGGGCGATGTTAGAAGTGGGGCTACAATGCAGATTGCGAGTGCCGCTGGAGAGGGTGCAACCGCTGCCCTAGAGATTCGTAAATACCTAGAGGAGCTAGATCGTAACTAGACCTTTAGTATCCCAAGAAGTAGTCGGTTCTAATACGGCTTGAAGATATTGCTTGCTTGATTAGGCGGGCCCCTAGGTCTTTAACGTGTCTTTCGGGCCCTGAAAGGTATATTTGACTTTGTGGCGCATCAGAAGTGGAGTTTATGACTATATCAGTTAGGTTAGCAGTATTTTGCGTGTTTTTGGTCACTACTATTAGATTTTCTTTAAGTGTGCTAAAAGCATCGTCAAAAATGTTATGGTCAGATGGCTTGCTTAGGTAGATCAATTTGATATCTCGAACTTCTTTTATATCTTGTAAGTACTTTAAGATGCTATGAAAAGGTGTTCCACCAATGCCAATCGCAACAAAAACAAGTGGAGTATCTTTATTTTTAGGTAACACGAAGTCGCCTATGGGCTGGGACAAGGTTACCTGTGTGCTGGACTCTAGCCCACAAAGGGCTTGTTTGAAGGTACTGTACGAGGGCTTACTACGAGTAGTGATAGAAATTAGCTCGTTAAAAGGGGAGCTAGAGATTGTGAACCAACGTTTGTTGCCTCTGTCGTCTGGTGAAGTGTGAGGGAGCGTGATTTGTATAAATTGACCAGCAATAAATCTAAGCTGCCTGTTGGGTTTAAACCAAAATGAAGCAACACTTGATGTAATCTGATCTTTTCGAACGAAAGTAGCTGTGAGCATTATTTGTATTTTGCTAACTTATCAGGATAATCGGTAGTTATCATAATTTTTGGATAGAGGAAATGAAAAAACCTGACAAACAGGGGCCGATTGATTGGAGAGGTAATCATTTTTAAATTTTTGTACTTGGCATACTTGTACAGAAAGGGGTTGTAGTGTGAAAAACCAGTACTTATTCCGCTTAATCCTAAAAGTTTGGCATTATGGATAGCGTTAAATGGCGCATTATCGTTGATTGCATAAGTTTCGATGTCGTCGATTTTTTGTCTGAAATTAAAAAGTTCAGGGTGGTTGGTTGAAATTACCATTGGTTTGGGTCCAGTATGTTTTTTTAACTCATCGGCTAGTAGTTTCGCCCAGTTGTTGCCTTTTGCCTCTATAACTAAGGGAATGTTTTTTGCCGTATCCAACGCCTCGGATAGAGTTGGAATTGGTGCTCCGCTGTTGGTAGGTGTTAAACATATTTCTTTAAGCGTTAAATCGGATATTTTCTTATTTTTGCCAGCAATTCTAAGCAGAGTATCGTCGTGGCAAAGGATTATTTTTTTATCTTTGGTAATACGAACATCGCACTCCAGTGCATCAGCGCCACTAGCAATTCCAGTAGTAAGTGCTTTTAGTGTATTCTCAGGAGCGAGTCCAGCGCCTCCACGATGTGCAATTACAAACATATGCTACATTATAAGATATAGTTTAATAATAATCTAAGGAGTTCATGTGGCAGATTTTAACAAAATATTAGACGCAGGCGATGTTGAGGGCGGTATTATAAATACTGTTGTGGAAATACCTAAATGGTCAACTCTTAAAATAGAGTGGAACAGAGATTTGGCAGTTTTCGAGCTAGACAGAGTAGAGCCGAGTATTTTTGCAAAACCGGTAAACTATGGGTTTATTCCCCAAACACTCGACGAAGATGGTGACGAGCTAGACACCCTAATAATTACAAATGACCCTATCCCAACAGGCGTCTATTTGAAAGCGAATGTAGTTGCGGTTTTGAAATTTGTTGACGATGGAGAGGTTGACGACAAGATAGTGGTGGTTCCTGCAGATGATAGAAATACTGATAATGCAATAAAATCACTTAGTGATCTGCAAGAGCGTTGGAAGAAAAAAATTGAGCATCATTTTATGCACTACAAAGATCTTAAAAAACCTGGGTCAACCAAGGTCGTGGGCTGGGGAGATGCTTTAGAGGCCAAGCAAGTTATTGAGGAATCGATAAAACGCTACCACGGCTAGTGTATTGAATCGAGTAGGTTTTATTGGCATACTAATGTATAAAGCATAAGAAATAAATTGAGGGGTAATGGAACATGAAAACTAGGGTGGCGATTAACGGTTTTGGCAGGATTGGCCGCAATACTTTTAAGATTGCTCACGACAGACCAGATCTCGAAGTCGTCGCTATTAATGATTTGACAGACACAGCTACACTGGCTTATCTGTTAAAGCACGATACTAACTATGGGACTTATGCACACAAAGTTTCGTCGGATGATACACATATTATTGTTGATGACATAGCAATTCCTGTAACCGCGCAAAAAGATCCTACTAAATTACCATGGAAAGAACTAAGCGTAGATGTTGTTATTGAATCGACAGGCAGGTTTACTAAGAAAGAAGATGCGGGTATGCACCTGAAAGCTGGTGCAAAAAAAGTTGTTATTTCTGCCCCCACGAAGAGCGCCGATATCGACACTTTGGTGATTGGGGCTAACGATGAAAAGCTGGAGCGCTCGACAGATATTGTTAGTAACGCGAGTTGCACTACGAATTCGGTTGCCTCTGTGATGGCAATTATGAACGAAGCTTTTGGTGTTAAGAATGCAATGCTCACAACTGTTCATAGCTATACTGCATCGCAAGCTTTGCAAGATGCACCCGCAAAAGATTATCGTGAAGCAAGAGCAGCTGCCGAAAATATTGTGCCGACAACCACAGGAGCAGCTATTGCTGTTACCAAGGCGCTCCCTGAACTTACAGGAAAGTTTGACGGGTTGAGTATACGTGTACCAAGTCCGGTAGTTAGTATTAGTGACGTTACCTTAAGTTTAGCCAAGCCCACTACCAAAGAAGAAATTAATGAAGTCTTTAAAAAGGCCGTTAAAGAGCCGTACTATCAAGGAATCTTAGATGTTACAGATGAGCCACTGGTTAGTAAGGACTTTGTTGGTAACAGTCATTCCGGCATTGTCGATCTATTGCTTACAAATGTTGTTGGTGGGACGTTGGCAAAAGTCGTAGTTTGGTATGACAACGAATGGGGATACAGTAATCGCTTGGTAGAGTTGGTAGCTGATGTTGGTAAAACTATAAAGTAGATAAGTAATGAAAATATACATCGGGGCAGACCATAATGGATTTCGATTGAAGCAATCGTTGGTAAGGTTTCTTAAGGAAAATAATTATGACGTTGAAGACGAAGGAGATAATCACTTAGACCCAGATGATGACTTCCCTCAGTTTGCAGGCAGAGTTGCGGCGGCGGTTAAAGCATCTTCTGATAAAGACGCAAGAGGAATATTACTTTGTGGCAGTGGTCAAGGAATGGCTATTGCTGCTAATCGCTACAAGGGAATCTTTGCAATTTTGGCATTTAGTAAAAAAGCTGCTATTGAATCTAGACAAGAGGACAACGCGAACGTACTCTGCTTGCCCGCCAGACATCTAGCAGAGAGAGAGATGAACGCAATTACTATAGCTTGGCTAGAGACAGAGTTTTTGGCAGCACCACGTTATATCAGGCGATTAAAGCAAATTGACGAGCTATGATTTGCCCCACAATTACTGTTGATAATCTTGATGATTATCGCTCACAACTAGAGCTGGCAAAATCGCTTGCGGGAAGGATACATATTGACCTAATGGATGGTGTATTTGCTCCTCGAACATCACCCAATATTGAGGATATATGGCTGCCGAATAATGTTATATCGGACTTACATCTAATGTATATGGATCCATTTAAAGAGCTAGAAATTATAAAAAAATTGCACCCCGATTTAGTAATCATTCACAGTGAGTCCCGTATTGATCATTTGCATTTTGTCTCTTTATTGCATTCAGAAAACATCAAGGTAGGTTTGGCCATTTTACCTCAAACCTCGCTAGACCAGGTTGCTGGGATTATAACCAGTTTTGACCACGTCATGATATTTAGTGGAAATTTAGGTTACCAAGGAGGAAGTCAGGTGGACTTGAGTTTGGTTGATAGAGTCGAGCAGGTAAAGAGTCGTCATCCGAGCGCCGAGATTGGCTGGGATGGTGGTGTTAACTCCGAAAATGTTGCTACGATTGCTAGAGCTGGAGTAGACGTTATTAACGTAGGTGGATTTATTCATAATGCACAAAATCCGCAAGAAGCTTATGCTAAACTAGAGGTAGTAGCAAGGCGTTCTTATGAAGAAACTAAGCATTGAAGAATTAAAACTAAAAGCAAACGATATACGGCAAGATGTAATTCGCATGCTCGAACGTGCTGGTAGCGGACATAGTGCTGGCTCGCTTGGCCTTGCGGATATTTTTACGGCTTTATATTTTGATGTTCTCAACCATGATCCAACGAATCCTGAATGGGAAGAACGAGATATTTTGCTGTTGAGCAATGGCCATACTACGCCGGTTAGGTATGCGGCTATGGCTGAGGCAGGGTATTTTGACAAGGAAGAATTAATGACACTACGCCAACTTGGTTCTAGGTTGCAAGGCCATCCCGAAAGAAAGAAATTACCAGGATTAGAGAATACAAGTGGTCCGTTGGGGTGTGGTTTGAGTCAAGCTGCTGGCATGGCCTTGGCGCTTAGAATGAATGATGATATTCATAGACGTGTTTATGTAGTTATGGGTGATGGAGAGCTTAATGAGGGTAATATTTGGGAAGCCGCTATGTTGGCTGGCAAGTATAAATTAAGTAATATCATAGCTTTTGTAGATCGTAACAATATTCAAATCGATGGCCAAACGGAGGACGTTATGCCGCTAGAAGATTTAGTCGGAAAGTGGGAATCGTTCGGTTGGCACGTGATTGAAATAGATGGGCATGATATCGAGTCGATTATTGACACTTGCGCCTTAGCGAGGTCAATTGTAGAGAAGCCAATAGTTATTATTGCCCGGACAATCCCTGGCAAGGGAGTTGACTTTATGGAGTACGATTTTACTTGGCACGGAAAACCGCCAGATAAGCAACAAGCCAAAGAGGCACTAAACGATCTAAGAACCCTAAAAGGGAGAATCAGGAGCGAGCACCAGTGATTTATCACTTAGTGTCGGATATTTCAGACAAAGACCTAGTGCTAGAACCAATCAGAAAGGGTTTTGGAAGGGGTTTGCTGGAAGCGGGCGAATTAAATAATCAGGTAGTTGCGGCTTGTGCCGACCTTACCGATAGTACTCAGATGGGGTTATTTAAGGAGGCCTTCCCAGATAGGTTTATAGAGATTGGAGTTGCCGAGCAAAATTTAGTTACCGTTGGGTCTGGATTAGCTGCTATGGGCAAAATCCCATTTGTAAGTTCCTATGCAGCTTTTAGCCCCGGTCGTAACTGGGAACAGATTAGAACTACAATTTGCCTGAACGATCAACCAGTAAGGGTGGTTGGTTCGCATGCTGGAGTTAGTGTTGGGCCAGACGGCGCAACGCACCAAATGCTGGAGGACATTGCTCTAATGAGAGTTTTACCTAACATGGTAGTTATTGCTCCCTGTGATAGTGTTGAAGCGCAAAAAGCTACATTGGCTCTAGTGGGCGATAAAAGGCCAGCATATTTACGTTTGGCACGAGAAGCAACTCCCATAGTAACAACAGAAAACACCCCATTTAAAATTGGTAAGGCCTATGTTTACGCCGAAGGATCCGACGTTTCAATTATTGCAACTGGCACCATGACCTATCAAGCTTTATTGGCGGCCGAGAAACTATTTAAACAAGGGATTGATGCCGAAGTGGTGCATGTGCCGACTATCAAGCCACTCGATGGGGTAACTATTTTAAACAGTGTCAGAAAAACAAAAGCTGTAATAACTGCGGAAGAGGGACAGATTGCTGGTGGTTTAGGAGGGGCTATAGCCGAGTTGCTGTCGGAGAACTTGCCAACAAAGATTAAACGTATTGGTATGCAAGATCGTTTTGGTGAGTCTGGTGAGCCATCTGAACTACTAAAACATTTTGGGCTGACTGCCAAACATATTGAACTAGCTGCACACGAAATGGTTAATAAATAAGGAGAAATATGCCGCTAACACTAGAAAAAATTCGACATAACACTGCATCGGCTCGGGAGCTGATGGCGCGGTCGCGTAAAGAACGTTTTGCTGTCGGCGCATTCAATCTTGATAATCAGGAGACGCTTAGGGCTGTTGCTAGAGCTGCATTGGCAAAGGACTCTCCTGTACTAGTAGAGGTAAGCCAGGGGGAAGTCGATGCTCTTGGGCTCGAGAATGTCAGAGACATGGTTGATAACTACAAGAATGAATTAGGATTAGAAATGTATATAAACCTTGACCATAGCCCTAGCGTGGAGTCAGCGATTGCCGGAATTGAAGCTGGGTTTGAGTTTATTCACATCGATATCTCGCAAGCGAACCATGATGCCAGCGAGGAAGAAATTATTGTGCGCACTCAGGAAGTAGTAAATTACGCTAGATTAACCGGAGCTTTGGTAGAGAGCGAGCCACACTATTTTGGAGGTAGCTCGAATAAGCACAGTGAAAAAATAGATTACGAGGAGATCAAAAAAACGTTTACAACTCCAGAAGGTGCAAAGTATTTTGTCGATGCGACCGGCATTGATACGTTCGCGGTGGCGATAGGCAATTTGCACGGGCTTTATCCCGTACCAAAAGTTTTAGATATAGAATTGCTAAAAAAAATAAGAGCGTCGATTGAATGCAATATTAGTTTGCATGGAGGTAGTGGTACGCCCCTGCATTATTTTAGAGATGCTGTTAAGGTTGGAGTTAGCAAAATAAACATTAACTCGGACATGCGTATTGCTTATCGCACTACTTTAGAGAAGGTGCTAAAAGAAAATCCAAATGAGTACGCAGTAGTTAAGTTGATGGACGAGGTAATCGAGGCAGTGCAAGGTGTCGTGGAGGCGAAAATTGATGCATTTGGCAGTGCTGGGAAAGCCAGAGCGTAATGCTATTTGCGTTTATGCTTGTAATTTAAGATAATAGAGACAGAAATATGAGCACAGACAAAAAAAAGGTGGGATTTGATGTATTGTCGGTAGGCGATGTAGTAACTGATGCTTTCATTAAGCTATTTGATGACAGGGCTCAATCGTATCAGACGGATCAAGGGCTCATACTTGCAATGCCGTTTGGAACAAAAATCCCCTTTGATTATTCTGAGGTTCTGCCCGCGGTTGGTAATGCCTCAAATGCGGCTGTAAATTTTGCAAAATTAGGGCTTAGTAGTGGTTTGATATCTAATGTTGGTGGAGACGTTTACGGTAGAGAAATCATCTCAACCCTAGATAAAAAAGATGTAGACACTAGATTTGTTAAGATTCACCCCAAGAAAAAAAGTAACTATCACTACGTGCTTTGGTACAAAGAAGAACGGACGATTCTTATCAATCACGAAGATTATTCTTACCACTGGCCTCATCTTCGTGACCACGAAAAGCCGGAGTGGGTTTATTTTAGCTCTGTATCAAAAAGTGCACTTGATTTTCATGATGAAATGATTGAGTCCCTTGAGAGGCATCCAGATATCAAATTGGCATTTCAGCCCGGCACATTCCAGATGGAAATGGGTGCTCAGCGGTTAGAGCATGTTTATAAACGCTCAGAACTAGTGGCGGTAAATCGTGAGGAGGCGGTATTTATTACTGGAGGTAATTACGATGACCTGCATGATTTAATCGATAGAATGCATAACCTTGGTCCAAAAATTGTAGTTATTAGTGATGGCCCTCGAGGTAGCTATGCTAGTGATGGCAATAATAGATATCAGATGCCTGTATATCCCGATCCTGCACCTCCAAAAGAGAGAACTGGAGCAGGTGATGCATTTACCTCTACCTTTGTGGCAGCAATCATGAAGGGCAACACTATCGAGGGTGCATTGCAATGGGCCCCGATTACTTCGATGAATGTAGTACAACATGTCGGTGCGCAGGAAGGTCTGTTAACCGAACGGCAGATATCAGAACTTCTAGAAAAAGCTCCTGACTGGTACAAACCAAAACGGATGTAAAATGAGTCGGTTGATATCAGATATTCTCGAGGCAAAAGAGCCAGAGTTTAGCCATAATTTAAAGGAATGGGAACGCTTAGCCAATTTTCCTGCGGTAGATATTCGTATGACTCTTGAAATGAAACGGGACATCAAGCATTTACTTGGTGAACTGGGACTAGATCAAGAGGATACTACGGGGTCCGAGCTGTACCACAGTTTGATTAAGCGATATAACCAAGACAACAATAACATCGCTAAACTTTTGAAAATTACACCAGAAGATACGCCACAGCAATACTCGAAAAAAGTTGCGGTTCATGCAACAAAGATACTAAGTAAGTATAAAGTTTGGGCTTTAAAATCGGGGGTAGCTCGAAAAATTATTAAAGAATTACCTCCCAAAAAAATGATGAGGATATGTGGCTATAGATCGATAGATGCATTACTCAAAAGAGAGAGCCCCTCTGTACTGATAATTCTCGGCTCGCTTTGTGACAAAGAATATGCAACAAAAGTAGCTGCAAAATATAAAAAAGTTAAAGTGAGTGATTTTGGTGAAATTCCAATCAAAGTAATTGTAGCTGCCGTAAAAGATGTGAATAAAATCCGAGCAAAAGGAGTTGCTGAGCTACAATTGGTTCATCCTTCTCCTGTTACTGGTGAGGTTGCAATTCTACCTCCCAAAAGAAGGTATAGGGGTGATACGTTGCTACTGCTAAGCAGTATTATAGAAGTTGCCAGAATGATATCGATGTATTCTTCTTATTTTAGGTTATTGAGCGTATACCCTAACTTTGGAGGAAAGATATCTGAAACTATGATGAGCGACCTTGCTATTTCCTCGAAAGGTAAAGTTAAAACTGGATGGTCGTCTTTGCACGCTATGGCTAGTCAGGGTAATTTGTCGGCCGATTTAGATCTAGGGCCGCATATTTTTAGCGACGACTTGTCGTTGCCAACTATTTCCGACATCGAAGAGCTAGAGTTTTGGCATGGGCGACAACATATATTTTTTCACGGTAATCAGAATAATGTTTCATGCAATGTGCTAGACATTGCGGTTAGCATGGTTTACGAACTCCCTAAAGCAAAAAGTCTGAAGGTGTATGGCCAAAGTTATGTCTGGGACAATCTGATCTCTAGATATTTGGTTTACGAACCGATTAGAAAATTAGTGATAAACTTAGGGTAAAAAGGTGGATTGATGTATCAAATCTGTGTTTCTGGAGCAGCAAAAGGCGACAGCGTCGAAGAAGGTAAACTTTTGGCAAAAAAAGTTGGTGCATCAATTGCTAGGGCAAAACATACGCTACTAACTGGTGCAACTAGCGGTTTGCCTGATTATTCTGCTAAAGGTTATAAGGCCGCCGGTGGAATGATGAGTTTAGGGATCAGTCCTGCCTCTAGCAAGGTAGAGCATATTTTAAAGTACCGATTACCGATTAAAAGCTACGACAGCATTTTATACACCGGCCTGCATTATGTGGGCAGAGATGCACTACTTATCAACTCTTCAGATGCGGTAGTTAGTATTGGTGGTCGGATTGGAACGTTGCACGAGTTTACAATTGCCTTAGAAACCGATACTCCCATTGGTTTTATTCAGGGTGCTGGTGGCATTAGTACCGAGATTATGGATATACTCCATGCTGCCGAGCGTAGAATTAGCCGTCAAGTCGTATTTAGTGAAGACCCAGATGATTTGATATCCCAATTAACACAGATATTAGACGAGAAAAACCAACGTTACCTCCATCTTTATAGATAAGTACTCATTCTGGTAGTAGGCAGAAAGTTCGTATAGGTTGCAATATATAAGCATAAGGTTGATAATAATTCGTAAGTATTTTAAGAAGGAACGAACAATGCGAAAAAATAATCAATCGGGGTTCACGCTAATAGAGGGTTTATTAGTGTTGGTTGTGATATTGCTATTTATCGGGGTTAGTTACTATGTTTTCAATGCAAACAAAACTAAAAATACAGACAATAGTTCAGAGCAAAAAGTAAGTACGGAATCAAAACAGACGGAGAACAAAACAGAAGCACCTCAATTGATTGAGTATCCGGTGGCAATAGAAATAAGGTCCAAGCAGGATATTGTAAAGTTAAAAGATGCAAGTAACGATTTTAAGCAGTACATCGGTTCGTTAATTGGGGAATCGCCAAAATACGAAGACGGCTGTGAGAATGCGTTAACAATTCAGGTAAAAAAGATATATAAAAATCAGTTTGCTCTTGGTGCGCAAGGTAGTTGTGGGGGGGCAAATATAATATGGAAAAAGACGGGGAATAATTGGGACCAAGCTCTTGGTATGCAAGACGTGCCATATTGTTCGATCCTGACTGAAAAAAACATACCAAATGTTATAGTCAGTCAATGCTACAGTCCAGATAATTTACTGATTGATAATCCAACTAGATAATAAATTGCTTTTTGTCGAACTGCTACAATTAGTAAGTGAGCAAGTTCTTATTAAAGAGTCAGTACAAGCCAGCCGGAGATCAACCGACGGCAATATCGGCATTGGTTAAAAACTTGCGGGCATCGGTAAAACAGCAGACACTGCTAGGTGTTACTGGGTCTGGAAAGACCTTTACAATGGCAAATGTAATAAGCCAAATCCAAAAACCAACGCTAATACTATGCCATAACAAAACACTAGCGGCGCAATTGTTTAGCGAATTTAAACAGTTTTTTCCTGAGAATGCTGTTCATTATTTTGTGAGCTACTTTGATTACTATCAGCCAGAAGCATACATTGCAAGGTCTGATACATATATCGAAAAAGATTCGCAGATTAATGAAGAGATAGATCGCCTTAGACACGCTGCAACATCGTCTCTTCTTAGCAGGCAAGATGTCATTATTGTGGCTAGTGTTAGTTGTATATATGGAATTGGCTCGGTCGAAGATTATGAAAATCTTGCAGTTTCGATGAAGGTCGGTGATATTCGTAAAAGAGACAAACTTTTACGTCACTTAACCGATATTCAATATCAACGCAATGATATTGATTTTCACCGTGGTACGTTTCGTGTTAGGGGGGATGTTGTTGATATTTTTCCATCCTCAGAGGAGGTAGCATATAAAGTTGAGTTTTTCGGAGATGAAATTGAAAAAATTACTAGAGTTGATCCGCTGACCGGTGAAATATTAAAGAACCTTAATTCACTTAAGGTATATCCAGGTAGCCATTATGTGACGCCTGCGGAAAAGCTAAAGGTTGCTTTGGTTAAAATTAGAGAAGAACTAGATCAGCGGGTTACTTTTTTTCGTAATAACGGTCAGTTGCTCGAAGCGCAGCGAATCGAGCAGAGAACAAATTTTGACTTGGAGATGTTGGAAGAAACTAGCTTTGTAAAAGGAATAGAAAACTATAGTCGTTATCTAACAAACAGAGAAGAAGGAGAACAACCAGCTACACTACTAGATTATTTTCCAGATGATTATCTAATGTTTATCGATGAGAGCCACATGACAGTTCCTCAAGTTAGAGGAATGTATAATGGAGACCGAGCGAGGAAGGAAGTACTGGTTGAACATGGTTTTCGTTTACCCAGTGCGCTAGATAATCGTCCTCTTAATTTTGTAGAATTCGAAAAACACTTAAACGACGTTATATATGTCAGTGCTACCCCAGCCGAGTATGAGCTGAGCCATACAGCAAAACCAATCGAGCAGATTATAAGGCCAACCGGGTTGCTTGATCCAGTCATTTTGGTCAGACCCGTCAAATACCAAGTCGATGATTTAGTTAAAGAGATAAAAGAGACGGTAGACAAGCAACACCGTGTGTTGGTAACGACACTGACAAAACGGATGGCAGAGGACCTTAGCGAATATTTGACAGAGCTTGATATCAAAGTAGCATATCTGCACAGCGAGGTGGATACGCTGGAGCGTACCGACATACTTAGAGACCTACGTCTTGGGGTGTACGATGTACTAGTAGGAATTAACTTACTAAGGGAAGGGTTAGATCTGCCCGAGGTCAGTTTGGTTGCAATTTTGGATGCCGATAAAGAGGGTTTTCTGCGAAGCGAACCAGCTCTAATTCAGACGATTGGTAGGGCAGCTAGGCATCAGGATGGTCACGTAATAATGTATGCAGACGTGGTAACAGGAAGTATGCAAAGAGCAATCGATGAGACAAATAGGCGTAGGAAATTGCAGGAGGATTACAACAAAGAAAATGGCATTACACCCAGCAGTATCAAAAAAAAGATTGAAGCCGGGCTGCGCCCTAATCTGCCAGAAACTAATAAGCAAAAACTTGATTTAAATAAAATTCCAAAAGATGAATACCAGCATTTAATTCGAGATCTAACAGCCCAAATGGATTTAGCGGCTAGCAATCTTCAATTTGAAAAAGCGGCTGAACTACGCGACTTAATTGAGGAAATTAAAAATAAGGTGTAGTTGTTACGTGCCATTATTTACATAATGGTAGTCGATTGACTCTAGGTTACCACCAGAATTATTATATTCTTCGGCTAACCTTAACTGACGTTTAATAGCATTAGACATATCTTGGCGCGAAATAACCCGAAGGTGTCCATTGTATAGATTGGATATATTGTTTGAGTCAATATCTACCTTGACGTCCTTAAAGTGTTTAAAGTCTTCTTGCCAGACCTTTCCCATACTCATGATGTCTTCAGAAAAAACAAGTATATATCCGTGAGTTTTTTCGGGCTTTAATTGTTTTGCGAATTTACCTGTATCTCCGTTTATTAGAGTTAATGCATCTTGTAGGGCAAAAGAAGGGTTAGCGTCGATTGTTTTTGGATAATGCAAGAGGGTGTTTAGTGGCATTTTGCTGATGTGGTAAAGCAAGGAGCCACCCTCAGACAGGGGCATTTTTAGATATTCGGTACTTAACTTTAGAGGTCTTGGGAAGCAAGGTGCTGTAGCACTAAAATAAAAGAAATTCATGCCGTATTCTGGATTGTTTTGGGTCATGGCTGTGGCGTTGATGGCAAGCATGCCGCCTCTGGAGATACCCCGCGCTTGAATATTATTCGAATCGAGTGAGTCATTTTGTTCGAGTATAAACTTACTTATTTTTAACATATTGTGAGTTGTTCTAGCTTGCGATAATGGTTTTTCCCAAGAAAGTTCTCGGCTTATCAAGATGGTCGGGATGCCTGCTTCAACTTCTTTGATTTGATGGTGTCTATTAAATCCACGGTCGTCCTTTGTTAAGAAGGCCGTTGTCTTTAGTGATGCAAATGGGAGTTTGATTTTCGAATGTTTTGGTAACCCTTCATGTACTCTATAGGCCGAGCCGTCCTGCATTAGTACATCTCTGCTCTGAATATGGCCGTAGTTATGTATTTGTTGCTCATTCGTAATAGCGCCGACTACGGCAATACCGTGGTCATAAATAAATGAGTCGGGTATAGGTGCTTGCTGTTTTACTTCTGTTTCAAAGGTTTCTCTATACATAACAGATTGGATTAACCTATATTCTTATATTAAATCTTATTATTGTTGAGGTAAAGAATTATCAACGTTAGGTTTATGCAACTTCTTAAATTTGGTACAATATCCGTTAGAAATGGCAAAGATAACTCGAGAAGATATATTAAAATTGGCAAAATTATCTATGCTTGAATTAACCGATGAACAAGTCGAAAACTTTACAAAGGAAATCGGCTCAATTATTGAATTTGTTGAGCAGTTGCAAAATATTGACGTTGCGGAACTTAAAACTGTAGACCAAGCAGGTGGCCTGACTAATATTTGGCGTGACGATGAACCGATAAATTATCAGGCGTCTCCCAAAGATTTATTATCGAAAACAACTGACGTTCTTGATGACCAGATAAGAGTAAAGCGAGTAATTGAATAAATGACATCTCAGTGGAACTCTATAGTCGAAATTGCCGAAAGTGTTAGAGCCGGTCGAGTTAGTGCTCTTAGTATGGTAGAAAAGTCGTTGTCTTTAATTAGAGAAACAGAAGGGTATAGCGCAATAATTTCGATTCTTGAAGAACGCGCAATAAATCGTGCTAAAGAGATTGATACACTTGTTACTGCCAAAAAAGATGTTGGTAGGTTGGCTGGTGTTCCTTTTATCGCAAAAGATAACATTTTATCTTTCGGCGGGAGAACAACGGCTGCAAGTAACATGCTTCGATCCTTTGAAGCACCTTATCAGGCAACCGTAATTGAGCGGCTTGAGAGCGAGGGGGCAATTTGTGTAGCCAAAGCCAATCTAGATGCTTTTGCTCATGGTAGTAGTACAGAGAATAGTGACTTTATGATTACAAAAAACCCCAAGGATCAGACTCGAGTCCCTGGTGGAAGTTCTGGTGGGTCTGCAGCTGCGGTTGCGTTACAAGTTGCTCCGTTTGCTTTAGGGACCGATACTGGCGGATCTATTCGTCAGCCATCCAGTTTTTGCGGCGTAGTTGGGTACAAGCCAACTTATGGCTTGGTCTCAAGAAGTGGTGTTGTTGCCATGGGTAGTAGCTTGGATGTAGTTGGGCCATTGACACGTAGCGTCGAAGATGCTGCGTTAGTATTGGAGTGTATGTCGGGGATAGATCCACTAGACGCTACTTCAATTGCCAAAGAAAGCACTTACCAAAACTTAGAAACAGGACTGATTAGTAGGTCTACTTTCGGAGTTATCAAAGAATTTATGGGAGAGGGAGTTGATCCAGAAGTTAAAAGCATCATTGTCAAGGCCGTAGAGAATATACAATTCCAAGGGGGAAGAATAAAAGAAGTCAGCTTGCCTTCGCTACCCGTGTCTCTGGCGGCTTACTACATTATTTGCCCTGCAGAAGTTAGTAGTAATTTAAGCCGTTATGATGGGCAAAGGTATGGCTTTTCTAGTAGTGATGCAGCTGATCTCGAGGATTCATATGTAAAGAGTCGTTCTGAAGGGTTCGGCGATGAAGCAAAAAGAAGAATCATCATGGGTACTTTTGTTCTGAGCAGTGGATACTATGACGCTTATTATCAGCGTGCTCAGTTAGTTCGAAGCAAAATTATTAACGAATACAATAAAGCACTGAAGGATTGTGATGTGCTGATTGGTCCTGTTGCTCCTACGCCTGCTTTTAAAATTGGCCAAAACACGAGTAATCCATTGAATATGTATCTATCCGACGCAATGACTGTAGGTGCAAATTTGGCCGGCACACCAGCTATCAGCATACCGTTGAGCGAAACGAAAGGGGGTCTACCGGTTGGGTTGCAACTGGTAGCATCAGGCCGAAATGATAAAAAATTGCTTTCACTAGCATCTGAAATAGAAAGGAATGTATTATGAATATAAACTATAATCTTGGACTCGAAGAGCTAGCTGCAGTCATCATCACTACGGTTTTAGTTCTTATAATTATTATTTTCATAATTGTTAAAACAATCCGGCGTCCTAAAAAGGATTTTTTTATGAACGAGTGGAAGAAGCTCCAACAGCGCTGTAGTGATAAGTCGCAGTGGCCAACTGCAATAGTCGAAGCGGATGAGCTACTGGATAAAGCGTTGAAAAAACGTAAGGTAAAAGGCAAGACAATGGGCGAGCGATTAGTTTCGGCGCAAAAAGTATTTAGCGATAATGATGGGGCATGGTATGGCCATAAGCTAAGAAAAAAGCTTGAAGAGCAACCAAGCACAGTACTGCGTAAAGATGACGTAAAAAGAGCATTACTTGGGTTGGGCCAGGCCCTCAAAGATCTCGAGGTTTTGTAGTGGATGGATATTCCCCAACGATTGGTATCGAGTGTCACGTACAGCTTAAAACAAAGACAAAATTGTTTGCAGCTGTTGCGAATGATGCCAGGTTGGCTCCACCAAACTCATTAATAAGTCATATCTGTTTTGGATTGCCAGGAGCGTTGCCCGTATTAAATAAAAGAGCAGTAGAGCTAGTTACAAAAGCAGCATTTGCCTTAGGGGTTGATCCACAAAAATACAGCAAATTTGATCGTAAACACTATTTTTATCCTGATTTACCAAAAGGATATCAAATCAGTCAACTACATTATCCGTTAATTATTGGAGGGGAGGTAGAAATTTTTGTTGAAGGACAAAATAAAAAAATTGGAATAACACGTGCTCATTTAGAAGAAGATGCAGGCAAAAATATACACCCCGAAGGAAAAGATTATAGTTTGGTAGATCTTAACAGGGCGGGGTCTCCACTATTAGAAATTGTTAGCGAGCCCGACATAAAGAGTCCCGCTGAGGCCAGGGCTTATGTTAGTGAATTATATCTGTTGATGAAGTTTGCAGATGTTACCGAAGGGGATTTGTATCACGGAAATATGCGTTTTGATGTTAATGTGAGCGTCAGCAAAGACGTTAATATCTTAGGTAATCGTAGTGAAATAAAAAACCTCAACAGCTTTCGTTCGGTAGAAAAAGCGGTTGAGTATGAGATAAAAAGGCAAATTGATATTTTAAAGAAGGGAGGCACCATTAAACAAGAAACACGCGGTTGGGACGAAAGTAAACAACGAACATTTGCGCAACGAACCAAAGAAGAATCGCACGATTATCGATATATGCCGGATCCCGACATACCCCCAATCAACTTGTCGGACGATTTTATTAAAGCACTGCGCAGGGAAATGCCATCACTTATGCCAAGCGATTGGAGAAGTAAGCTAGCGAACTTAGGTGTAGCTCCAGAACAAATTGAACTACTGCTATTCTCTGAAGCTGAATTTTTTGGACATTCCAGCCCACTTGACATTATAAGTCGTACTGAGGGCGACAAAGAATTTGCAAAATTCACAATTAATTTCGTAATTAATAATTTAATACCTGCGTTGAAAGAGGGGTTAGTAAAATTACCAAAAGATCAACATTTTTTGTTATTAGACGCTATCCACGATTTGGTTAAGGCGGGTAAATTGAATTCCACAAACGCTAAAGAACTATGCTTGATGCTGTTACAAACAGATCAGTTACCAGATAGTGTTGAGGGCTTTGCAAACAGCAAACAGTTGATTCAACAATCTGATTCGCAAGTAATTGATGCGTTGGTAGAGGAGATATTAAAAGCCAACCCCAAAGTCGTATCTGACATAAAAGCTGGAGAACAAAAAGCAATTGGGTTTTTAGTTGGCCAGGTCATGCAACAATCGAAAGGTCAGGCGAACCCGTCGCTTGTGCAAAAAACTATCAGACAAAAATTGGATATTTAAAATAATGCGTGTTCGAAAGGCGGTAATTGCGGCAGCTGGTTTTGGTACTAGGTTTTTGCCGCAAACAAAGGCCATGCCCAAAGAGATGCTGCCAATAGTAGATAAGCCCGTCATTCAGTATGTGGTCGAAGAGCTAGTTCGTGTTGGGATAGAAGATATTATTATTGTTACTGGCTATTCGAAACGAAGCATTGAAGATCATTTTGATGTGCCAAATGCCGATTTGGTTGACAATCTTTTGCTTGGTGGAAAAAAGAAGGAGGGTCTGCTGCAAGAGGTTAAGGCAATCAGCGAGTTGGCAAATTTTATTTATATTCGTCAAAAAGGACCTTACGGCAATGGTACACCAATTCTAAACTCAGAACATATTATTGGAGATGAGCCATTTATATATACTTTCTGTGATGATTTTATCGAAGCTAATCCACCAAGTTTTCAACAAATGATAGATGCTTACCAGAAATATCAAGTACCAATAATGAGTGCGCTTGATATGGGAGGAGAAGGTGATTTTGATAAGTATGGTTATGTTTCTGGCAAACAAATTGAGCCCGGAGCTATAAAAGTAGAAAATATCGTAGAAAAACCCGGTAGAAAAAATACTCCTTCAAATCTGGCTACGGTAAGTGGTTATTTGCTGACACCGACAGTTTTTAAATATTTGCGTAATAATTTAAAAGCTTTAAAAGGCGGAGAAGAATTTGTGAGCAATAAGGCGTTGCTTGATATGGCTAATAATGGGCAAGAAGTAATTGCAATAAAGATCAAAAACGGTATCTTTTATGATGCTGGGGATAAGCTTGAATACATAAAGACGGTCATCGATTTTGCACTCAAGCATCCCGACATAAACAAGGAGATTTACAAACATATAAAAACAAAACTAGAAAAAAATAATTAGTGTATACTTAGAGATGTTATGGGTAGTACTTGGTTCGAGGTAACCGTGGTCATTCTGAGTGTTATGCTAGGAATTTTACTTGTTATTTCTATTGTTGCCTCTATTTTAATAATTAGAATCGCAAAGTCGATAAAACGTATTACAGATCATGCCGAACAAGTTGCTGACAACGCTGAACATGTTAGTGATTTTTTTAGGACAGCAGCTCCGCCAATGGCAATTTTAAAATTGATTGCCACAATTGGAGATAGTATTTATAAAAAATCAAGCAGAAAGGATAAAAAATAATGTCAAAAAGAAGTCGTAATTTTGCGTTAGGCACAGCCGTTGCGGCAGCCGTTGGTTATCTTGCTGGCGTTCTATCTGCTCCAAAATCGGGCAAAGAAACTCGAAAAGACATTGCGAGAACAGCTTCCAAAGCAAGAATCGAAGGGGAGAAACAGCTAAAAAATTTGCACAGTGAGTTGAATATTCTTTTGGAAAAATCTTCCTTAAAAACAAAAGAGATCGGGAATCAAGCTAGCAGAGAATATCAAAAGGCACTAAAGCAAGCCAATATTGCAAAAGATAAAGCACGTATGCTTTTGTCCGCACTGCACGACGGCGATGCCGATGACCCCAATTTAAAAGCTGTTATTGAAGAAGTTAAGCTCGCAAAAGAAAACTTAGCTAAGTTTGTAAAAAAATAACATATCTCTTTTCATAGTTAACAACGGGTAGGAGCTGGTAATAGTAAGTGTCTAAAAAAAATACTATAAATAAATTAACCAATGCGGATTTTGTGCATCTGCATAACCATACTCAATATAGCTTGCTTGATGGCTTGACGAAAATCCCGGAATTAATAGATAGAATTGCGGACGGTGGAATGAAGGCGATAGCTATGACCGATCATGGGACATTGTCTGGTGCAATTGAATTTTATAAAACTGCAAAAAAAGGTAGCGTTAAACCAATAATCGGCATGGAGGCCTATGTAGCCCCCCGAGAGCATACCGACAAAGATCCCTCCAGGGATAAACAGTATTATCATTTGACTATTCTTGCTATGAACAATCAGGGTTACGACAATCTGATGAAACTCAGTACAATTGCGTGTCTTGATGGATTTTACTATAAGCCAAGGATTGACCATCAGTTACTTGAAAAATATGGTGAAGGTCTAATTGTTCTTTCTGGCTGTATTAATAGTGAGGTTGGATCTGCTCTTGACCAGGGGCAATACAAACAGGCAAGAGATACAGCTAGCTGGTATAAACAAATATTTCAGGATAGATACTACATCGAAATCCAAGATCATGGACATCCCAAACACCCAACGTCTTGGGTTAGGCAAACAAATGTCAACAAGTTGGCATTTAGGTTGGCTGATGAACTTGAAGTAAAAACAGTAATTACCGGCGACGCACACTATTTAAAAAAAGAGGACCAGGAAGCTCATGAAATACTGCTATGCGTTCAGACAGGTTCATTTTTGTCAGATGAAAATAGAATGTCACTTAAAGATTTAGAGCTTTATGTTTCTTCAGCAGAAGATATAATCGGCAGATGGGGTGAAGCGCATTCTGAATCTATAATTAATACTAGTGAAATAGCAAAAAAATGTAATGTAGAGTTGTCGCTTGGAAAAATTTTAATTCCGAAATATCCGGTTCCCAAGGGTTACACCGAAAGCATGATGTTGCGTGAAATGGTATATCAGGGGCTAGCATGGAGGTACGGTGCGGTAAAAAAGACAGACACTAAAAATATTAAGCCGGAGGAACTTAGGAAGAAAATTTCTGACGAAATTATTACAAGAGCGGAATACGAACTATCTGTTATAGATAAGATGTCTTTTAATGGATATTTTTTGATTATCGCTGACTTTGTAAACTGGGGTAAAGATAGAGGAATAGTCTTTGGTCCAGGTCGCGGGAGTGCTGCTGGATCGATAATTGCATATGCCCTAAATATTACTGAACTTGACCCTTTGGCGTATGACTTACTTTTCGAAAGATTCCTAAACCCAGATCGAATCAGTATGCCTGATATTGATATCGATATTCAGGACTCCAGGCGTAACGAAGTCATTGAATATTGTATAGAAAAATATGGTGAGGATAGGGTGGCTAATATTGTAACCTTTGGTAGGATGGCAGCAAGAAATGCGGTTAGAGATGTTGCACGTGTTTTGCAGGTGCCGTATGCTGAAGCCGATCGGCTTGCTAAAATGATACCTCCACCAGTCCAGGGTAGGCATATTCCTTTAAAAAAATCACTCGTGGATGATGAGAATTTAGCAGAAGAATATAAAAATAGCCCAAAATCAAAGGAAGTTTTTGACTTAGCCGTACGCCTTGAGGGGACGATTAGGAGTCATGGCGTGCATGCTGCTGGAGTAGTAATTGCGCCAGATATTATTACAAATTTTACACCTCTGGAAATGGCTCAAAAAGGTGTTATTGCTACGCAATACTCTATGGGCCCAGTTGAAGAAATCGGCCTGCTAAAGATTGATTTTCTAGGACTTTCTAATTTAACTATTATCAAAAATGCCCTAAGGATTATCAAAAAGGTATATGGTAAGGATATCGATATATCAAACATTCCCCTAGATGACGAAAAGACCTATGGGCTTTTTCAGCGGGGTGACACAATTGGAGTTTTTCAGCTGGAATCAAGTGGCATGAAGCGTTATCTAAAAGAGCTCAAACCAACCGTTTTTGAAGATATCATCGCTATGGTTGCGCTATATCGGCCTGGGCCACTGACCGCTGGCTTGACAGATGAGTTTATTGCTCGTAAAAACGGCCGAAAGCAAGTTGTTTACGATCACGAATTAATGAAGAACTCATTAAAGAATACATACGGTGTTTTGGTCTACCAAGAGCAGGTTATGCAGATTGCTAAAGAAATGTGCGGATTTTCTGGTGGAGAAGCAGACACTCTTAGAAAGGCAGTTGGTAAAAAGATCAGAGAGATGATGATTGAGCAGAAAGACAAAATCATCAGCGGAGCCATAAAAAATGGTGTAGAAAAAAGAGTGGCGGAAAAATTCTGGACTGACCTAGAGGGGTTTGCGGACTACGCTTTTAATAAGTCCCACGCTGCTTGCTACGGGTTGATTGCTTATTGGACCGCTTACCTGAAAGCACATTTTCCAGTTGCATTTTTAGCTGCTTTAATGACCAGCGACTTTGATGACACGGATCATTTAGCTATTGATATAACAGAATGTCGTAGTAATGGTATAGATGTATTACCTCCAGACGTAAATGAGTCATTCTTAGAATTTGCGGTCATATATGGCAATAAAAAGGAGAGCATTCGTTTTGGTATGAACGCTATCAAAAATGTTGGTAAAGGTGCAGTTGATGAAATAATACGCGTTAGAGAAGAGAGCGGTAAATTTAAAAATATTCAAGATTTTTTGTACAGAGTAGAACCTAGGGTAGTAAACAGAAAAACACTAGAGAGCTTAATTAAAGCAGGTGCAATGGATTGTTTCGAGGAAAGATCAACTCTAATCGCTAATTTGGACTTGTTGACAAGTTACTCTGCCAGAGTGCATAAGGAAAAATCAAGTAATCAGATGGGGCTTTTTGAGGATAGTCACGAGAATACTTCATTTGCAGAGTTAACTTTGGTTCCTGCCTCTTTAGAGTTTCCGCTTCGGACCCAGCTGGTTTGGGAAAGAGAGTTACTGGGCTTGTATTTGAGTAGTCACCCGCTAGAAGAGTACAAATTGTTCTTGGAAGAGAATACTCATTCTATTGGTGACTTATCGGTCGAAATGGAGGGTAAAAAAACAAAGGTTGGTGGTTCCATCACAGAATTTCGTGAAATCAAAACAAAAAAAGGACAATCCATGGCTTTCGTAAAAATAGCTGATATCGCGAATGAAGTTGAATTGATCATTTTTCCTGATGTTTATCAAAAAACAGTTGGTATTTGGCAAAAAGATATGGTGCTACTGGTAACTGGACGAATAAATAGAGACAACAGGAATGGTTCTGACGAAGTCAAGATTATAGTTGAAGATGCGAGGGAGATTACACACGAACAAGCTACAAGTTATAAATCGACTGGTAAGAAACCTAATGTTCCTAAAATTTCTAAAACAACAAAAACTTCCGTTGCTAATAATAAAGATAGAGTAGAACAAGTAGCTTTTAGCACCGAAAAAAGGATCTATGTGAGAATCGGCGAATCAGATGAAAAAAAATTGGTTAAGCTCAAGACAGTTATTGATTTGCATCCTGGAAAAGTACCGGTAGTACTAGTAATAGGTGCAGAACAAAAAAAACAAATTATTCGGTTACCTAATATGGTTGATGCTAAAGAGACGCTACTCAACGGAGTTAAAGAGATATTTGGGCAAGAATTTGTCAAGTATCAGTAAATAGTACCATCGGTCTGAATCAATATGGATACAAGGGCTAAGAGAGCGAGTAGGGTCATATCTAGTAGAGGGTGTTTTATGATGAATCTTTCACTGATTTTTAGCACTCTCCTAACTCGGGTTGTGTGGGTTACTACTAAATAGACAACAATCCCACCGATTAAGATGCCTAAAACAAAACTACTCCATGGTGCGTGACCATCCGTTAAAGTTTGTATATGGCTGATCTTATTTTGATTACTGGTAGTTGTAGTATGCGAAGCAACTACTTTCAAGCTTTCCGCAGGTGATCCGTAAATTGCCACAATGATGGTCTCTGGGCCCTGATTTTGATAATTTTCAACGTTAACAATTCCGAATCCTACTTCACTTAAAGTGTGGTCTAGTAGGTTTGAACGGTGAGTAGGGCTGTTCATCCAGCCACTGACAGCCGATTTTGTAGAGGTAAATCCGTATGCCAAATTTTCGGCTATTTTTGTATACTGATAACCCGATTGTTCGACAAAATATGATGGTTCTTTACCGTCAGGGCTGACATGTGACCAGTAGTTTTTTTCTGCCATGTCGTTTGCTTTAGCTTGTGCAGCAGAGTTTAGGTTTGTGTTTATTTTTAAAATCGGTGCCTGGTTATCAGTACGTTCCTTGTTTGTTTCTTGTAAGAGAGTAGTAGGGGTAATGTTTGTTGCGTAACTGAGAACTTCGTCGTGCGATTTTTTCTTGAAAGAACCACTCAAAGATATAAAAATACCTAGCCCGACTATCAATAACAGCGGTAGGTATGGAGCGTAAACTTTCAGGAAGCGTCTAGAGTATTTTTTTTGGGTTGGTTTTTGTTTTACTGGCATATTGATGTTTTGTACAATGATTGTAACACCTTAGCGCGAACTTATCAACGGGAGTATTGCTCTCAAATTTATTACTCAAAAGTCAATTTGTAGAGCGTCATAGCCAAGGCCTGTACGACATTAAACGACTCTTTTTTCCCGAGCATCGGTATTTCGACAATCATATCCAGTTGGTTTAGCACCGAGTTATCTAGTCCATTTACTTCGTTGCCCACGATTAAACATAACTTACCTTCTTTGGTATTAATAGATGGCAGCGGCACACTTTTTATGGTTTGTTCTAGGCCTACAATTTTATATCCGTCGTTTCGCAATTTCTCGATAAGGTAAACAATATCTCCTTCGTACTGCCAATCCAGTAGCTTCTCGGCACCTAAAGCGATCTTTGCAATTTTTTCATCGTTCTTTTTTGCAACATGAGGCATTCGACTATCATTTGGAGCAGCGGGGTACGGGGTGTACCCAGATAGGAATAACTTGGCGACACCAATACCTTCGCAAGTACGCATAATGGACCCAACATTATGGGCGCTCCTAATATTGTGCGCTATAACGACAATCTGTCTGTTCATGATTAACCATTATACTTTGTCATGTCACTTGTTGGAGACAATCTCCTTATGGTTAAATATAGAATGATGGTGCAAAACGACGCAAGGATGACCGAAGAGCAAGCAACGAAGAGACGTTCTAGAATATTAGGCATGAGCTATTCTGACACCTCAAATCCAGATAAAAGGGTTTTTAAAGGTGTTCTATCGGTTACGGAGCTTGTGCAACTTAAGGTTGTACCAATGTACGTCGATGAACATCATATTGAATTTGGCGTCACCAATACGACATCGCATCAAACGATGGATAGTTTGCGCAATCGTTTCCCCGATCAGAGAGTTGGGTTTTCTCTAATATCGGACAGTGGATATCGTGATTATATGCAGTTATTTAACCCCCCCAAAAAAATAGTGTATGAAGATATTAAGCTTTCGGCAGGTGAAAATGATAATCTATTCCAAAGGGTTAGTGATTCACTAAACCAAGTGCTGGCAGACGATATTTTGGCGTACTTAGTGATGCAAGCTCATCAGCTTAAAGGTTCGGATATTCATATTGAATGTCAAAAAAATGAAGTCAGAATTCGTATGAGAGTAGATGGTGTACTACACCCCATTGCCCAATTAAGTTACGAAAAATACAAACAATTATTATCATCGATTGCTATAGCGGCCAACGTCAGTACTGCCAGCCGAGACGCGCAAACTGGTCATATTAATAGCACATACAAGCTAGCGACAGGTGAAGAAGTAATACTAAATTTACGAGTAGAGACCATTCCGACTGCTTATGGCTACGATATAGTTATGCGTCTTTTTAATTTAAAAATGGAACTCTTAACAATCGATAATTTGGGGCTTAGCGATAGAGAGAGAATTGCTGTAGACGATGTTATCAACCACCCAACAGGACTTGTACTAGTGGTTGGCCCAACTGGTTCGGGTAAAACGACAACTTTGTACTCGTTGCTGAACACTCTTAATTCTCCTGAAAGAAAAATAATAACACTAGAAGACCCGATAGAATATTTTATGGAAGGGCTAGTTCAGATTCCCGCACACGGTGATGACAACGATACTGAATTTGCTGATAAATTGCGTGCAGTGCTTCGACTCGATCCGGACGTAGTTATGATTGGCGAAATTAGAGATAAGGATACTGCTAGGACGGCTCTTCAGGCGGCATTAACAGGGCATCTTGTACTATCAACTTTTCATGCTTCGTCGGCTTCGGCAGCTTTAACAAGAATGCTTGATTCGGTAGGAATTAATCCATTATTTTCAAGTGCCATCCATTTGGTTATGGCCCAGCGCCTGGTGAGACGGCTAGACGATGATACCAAGCAGTCATACCAGCCAGACGATAGTATTAAAAAACATTTACAAACAATAATAGACACACTTCCAGAAAGCGTTCCTAAGCCAAGTTTGGATGGGTTACAACTATATAATCCTGGGAGTTCCGACGCGAACCCATTTGGGTATAAGGGACAAATTGCCCTGAGAGAACAATTACCAATGTCGGAAGGTATTCGTAGTTTACTCAAAAAATCTCCTAGCGAAATAACCACAGACGAAATTGAGAAACAAGCCGTTCATGACGGCATGATTACTATGCTGCAGGATGGAATATTAAAGGTGATTGCTGGTCAAACGACTATCGAAGAAGTGTATAGAGTTGTTGGCTAAAGCATAATTTCTGCAATAGCTGGCACTATCCTTTTGTCCTGGATCGTAGGTACAATACGTTCGGCGGATGGATTTTTCACTAAAGACGCTATTGCTTTTGCAGCAGCAATTTTGTGTTTTGTTGTAATACGATTTACTTTATTATCTAGCGCACCTCTAAAAATGCCGGGAAATGCTAGGGCATTATTGATTTGATTAGGGAAGTCACTTCTACCAGTAGCAACAATTGCGGCACCGGAACGAATTGCTTCACCGGGCATGATTTCTGGATCGGGGTTAGCCATGGCAAAAATTATAGGATCCTTGCTCATTGTCTTAATCATTTTTGTGGACAGGAGACCAGCTTTTGATACTCCCAAGAATACATCAGCACCCTTTAGTGAATCTGCTAAAATACCTTCGATATTTTCTGGGTTAGAAAATTTAAGCAGGTATTTTTTTTCTTCATTTAAATCTTGACGGGCAGAGTTAACAATGCCTTTGCTATCGACTACGATAATGTGGGGGCTAACAAATTTATAAATTAGTTCGACGATTGCTGTTCCCGCTGCTCCTGCGCCTGACACTACAATTTTGGTCTTACTAAAGTCACGTTTTGTGACTCTCATGGCGTTTATGAGACCAGCCAGAACAACCACTGCTGTACCATGTTGGTCATCATGCATGATGGGTTTTTCGATAGAGTGGATTAAACGTCTTTCTACCTCAAAACAAATTGGGGCAGCAATATCTTCTAGATTGATGGCTCCAAAACTAGGAGCAATTGCCTCAACCGTTCTTACTATTTCATCGACCGTATGAACATCAATAACAATTGGAACGGCGTTTATTTGGGCAAAGTGCTTAAATAGCATTGCTTTACCTTCCATGACTGGCAATGCGGCTTCTGGTCCAACATTACCTAGTCCAAGTACTGCCGACCCATCACTAATTACCGCTACGCAGTTGTTAGTCCAGGTATAAAGTGGGGTTTCTTTAGGGTTTCTTGACAGGTGTTCACTAACCACGCCAACGCCAGGAGTGTAGTAAGTGCTAAGTTTTTGGACACTACTTAAATTATCTTTTAGTTTAATCGATATCTTACCCTTTAATTGTTTGTGTTTTTTAAGCGCTTCTTTTTTATAATCCATTTCATAATTATAAACTATCAGATAGCTCATTACTGGGTATGGTTTTTTGTTAACAGATGTGATATAGTAAATTAAGCTTAATATAAATTCATAAACTGAGGTTACAAAAAAAGATATGCACCCTTTGCTAAAGGAAATTGCCGATGGCCACAAGAAACACCACGTTGTGCAAGTAAAAAGTGGTGATACGGTTCGTGTTCACCAAAAAATTCGCGAAGGTAACAAAGAGCGAATACAGGTATTCGAAGGGCTTGTAATCCGTGCCAGCCGAAAAAATAGTCATACCAGTAGCATAACTGTTCGTCGGATTGCCAGCGGAATAGGTGTAGAAAAGACATATCTCATGCACAGCCCGCTGGTCACTAAGGTTGAGATCGTTAAAAGGAGCAAGGTCCGCAGAAACTACTTAACCTATATGAGGGAGCGCACAGGAAAATCGGCACGGCTTTCTAGCGTTGATTTTGATAAGGATGCTGTCAATACCATTCCAGAGGAACCGGTATCAACCCCCGCAGATGATGATTCTAAAAGTGCTGAACTAGGGAATAATCAAACAGCTAAATCGTCAGAAGACAATAAAAAATCAGCTGACTAAATCTAATTCTAGTTTAAAATATAATAATTATGTCGATTGTTGGTATCGATGAAGTTGGAAGGGGTGCGTGGGCAGGGCCGTTGGTGGTCTCTGCTGTTGTACTTGGAAAAAAAGTTGAAGGACTGGCCGATTCTAAGTCGATATCGAAGAAAAAACGAACATCGTTAAACACTGCCATTTATTCAAATGCTCTTTATGTTGGTCTCGGGTGGGTGCCAGCTAGTGAAATAGACAGGGTTGGCCTAACTCGGGCGATGATAGTAGCGATTAATAGGGCGTTGTTTGATTACAATCATAAGACGGAGCAGATAATTATCGATGGGAATATTAATTATTTAGAGCGCCTCTCTAACTCTAGGGCAATTATCAAAGCAGATATGATGGTACCGGAGGTATGTGCAGCTAGTATTGTGGCTAAAGTTGCGCGAGATGACTACATGTCTGGGCTGTCGAAGCATTATCCGGGTTTTGGATTTGAGAATAATGTAGGATACGGAACTAGGGAACATTTAAAGCAACTTAACCAATATGGTCCAACCCCGTATCACAGGTATAGTTTTAACCCGATTAAAAAGTACCTTTATGGCGCGTCATAATATTGATGGAAATCTTGCCGAAGATCGTGTAGTTGATTATTTAAAATCGAATGGTTTCTTGGTTATCGAAAGAAATTGGAAAACAAAATATTGTGAGATTGATATTATTGCTCAAAAAAGGAACTGCCTACACTTTGTAGAAGTCAAGTTCAGAGGAACCGATTCGTTCGGAGAAGGGTTTGACTATATTACTTCAAACAAGATCAAGCAGATGGCGTTTGCTGCACAACTATGGGTGTCAAAAAATGAGTATGAGGGGGAATTTGTATTATCTGCAGCACAAGTAGATAGACATTTTAAGATTACATTTATCGATCAAGTCTGAAGCAGGTATTGCCGCACTTTTGGCTCATCCCTATCTCTCCAACGGACTCGAGAATCGATTTCAACTAGTGCGATCTCTATATTTCTTTTCAACGCAATATTATTCGTTTTTGGTGAAAAAAACTTGTTAAATTCATCAAACCACTGTTTGGTGCTAAGTGGTTTGGCTGAATAAAGTATAAAATGATCGAAAGATTTACTAGGACCGAAAACTTTTTCGAGTCGCTCCCACTCGTTTGTCAACCAATCCCACGCTAGCTCTCGAGTGAATTTGTTTTGCATAAGATATGCATACCATCGAAAAATATCTTGTGGTCTTACAAATCCCTTATTACCTAGGGCGTTTTTTATAATATACTTTGCTGTTTTTTGGTCTTGGACGCTACATAGACCGAGCGTAATCGCTGTTAAAACATCGCCATCAATAACTTGTTGGTAGTTTGCGATTAATTTGTCTATATCGACATCAGAATTTTTGACGGCGGTACTGACAACAATACCCCTGATATCGGCCGGCAAATCTGATACATCGTCAACCTTGTTAAAACGATTAATGGCTTCTTTAACTACATTTTTGTCTTTGCCTCTGGCCATTAATGATAATAGGGTATTTCTAAGATTGATTGTGTTTGGGTCGTCGTTTTTATGATTTTCCCATCCTAGTTTTGAAAACTGCATTTTTGCCAAGCATACTCTTAATTGCTGTATTGCAGTTTCGCATTCTAGATCATTTTCGGTAAGCATTTGAGCTAAATTAATTACCCGACAGATTAGCTCCCAAACAGCAGATCTTGGTTCGGCGCCGCACTCGTTGATAATTTGAAGCGGCTCTACCAAACTAATGTCTCCTCTTTTTGAAAGCAGTAACAGGTCGTTGAGAATATTGATGCGGGCCGGGGGTTGTATCGTTTGATTTGAAATTGCCGACTTGATGAAATCCTTACTCGATGTATTTTTGTAGTTCGTGACGAAGTGGCTGCTGCCCGAGGAATTAAAGATAATTTTATTTGGCTCTTTTGTGCTGAAAGTGATCGATTTTTCTTTTAACAGATCAACACTTTGACTAGGAGTAGGCAATAATGGTATAGGCCAAAGCCCGGGGGCTGCTTTGCTGTCTAACAGGAAGCGTTCTTGATGAAGTTCTATTTTATTTCCATTTTTAATATCCACCGACAATAAAGGCATACCAGATTTTTCTAACCATGGGTTCATGATTTTTTGAATTTCCTTGTGGCTAGATGTAGATAGTTCAGTCCATAAATCATCCCTAGTCGTATTTTTATAGCCGTACTTTGTAAAGTAGTTCTTAAGACCGTCTCTAAAGGGTTTTTCGCCGATGTAGTCCAGGAGCATTTTAAGTAATCTGCCCCCCTTAGCATAGACAATTGCCGAATCAAAAAGACTATAAATTTCATCAGGATGCTTTACTTTTACTCCTACCGCTTGTACGTTACTGTAAACGTCTCGGTTCGAAGCAGCCAATACATCCATAGATACATATTGCTCCCATTGATGCCACTCCGAGTGTAGTGCGTCTAAGGCAATATGCTCCATTAAACTGGCAAAACTTTCATTTAGCCACAAATCATCCCACCACTTCATAGTGACCAAATTACCAAACCATTGATGCGATATCTCATGAGCGATAACCATCGATATATACTGTTCGCTAGAGATAGATCTGTTCTTTTGGTCGGCAAGCAGGGCTATTTCTCTATAAGTAATTAGCCCCCAGTTTTCCATTGCTCCACTTTCGAAATCGGGTAAAGCGACCTGGTCAAGTTTTTTTAGAGGATAAGGTGTTTTAAAATATTCTTCGAAAAAATCCAGCACTGCAACTGCCTCGGAGTTGGCGTAACGAGTTGACTCGATTGGTTGGGCGATGGTTGTCCAGGTTTTTACAGTATGTCCATTTTTTGTTTTTGCATTCGTTCCATGTAATTCACCAACAACGAAGGCCAGCAGGTAAGTACTCATGATTGGAGTTGTCTCAAATGTGGTTATTGTTTCTTTCCCATTTTGAATTTTTTTTGCAGGAGTATTGGCGAGAACAACTAGCTCGTTTTTTGTGTGTAGAGTCAAGTCAAAGGTGGCTTTTGCTTCTGGCTCATCTATGCAAGGGAAAACTTCACGAGCGTGATGACTTTCAAACTGTGTCGCTAAGAGATACTTTTTCTTCCCATTATGTTTAAAGTAGCTGGGGTAGAGTCCGTGCATCTGGTCGTTAATTTTACCTTTGAACTCTAGGGAGATTTCGTATTCTCCTCGGTGAATCGTTTCAGTTGTATGCAAGCGTACTTCGTTTAGGTTGTCATGGTTATTTATTCTGTTAACTTCAATTGAGCTAGAGGTATCACTAGTTTTCTTTATTTTAACGTTGGAAATTTTCAGATTTTTTTGATGCATGGTGATACGCTTGCTTGGTCGTCCTGTCTTACTGCCTCGAATGGTAACTTTACCTCGAAATGTCATATCGGAAGACGTTAAAAATAATTCAAGAGTGTAGCTTGATGGAACAAAATTTTGGAATAACCTTTTTACATTTTTTGCCATAAAAAGATATTGTAACCCACACTTAACACTGCTTGCAAAGATACTTAAGTACAAATTTACTTCTGCTTTGATTTGCAATAATTGTTTTTTCGCGTAGAATAATAGTCAGCATCCGGCCACAGTGGTCGGATTTTTTCATACTTAATTACAAAGGAAAATAAATTAATGGATTTGGATGTAAAACAGCTTGGGTTGGTAATAAAAACAATTGCAGAGGAAAAAAATCTTTCTGTTGATGCGGTGCAAGAAGTCGTTGAGCAGGCACTTGCTGCTGCATATCGTAAAGATTTTGGCGATCGAGAACAAGAGTTACGTGTTAGCATGAATTTTAACACTGGTACAATAGACGTTTTTATTTTAAAAGATGTTGTTGAAAAAGTTGAAGACAATAGATTTGAAATGTTGCTTTCGGATGCAAAAAAAATGAAGAATGATGCAAAAGTTGGTGATCAAATTGAAATTAAAGAGTCGCCTAATACTTTTGGGCGTGTGGCAGCACAAACCGCAAAACAAGTTATTTTGCAACGCTTGCGTGAAGCGGAGCGAGAAATTGTCATGATTGAATATCAAGACAAGATACATACCGTAACTAATGGTGTTGTTGCGCGAGTTGAAGGTCGTCTGGTTAGAGTCGATTTAGGTAAAGCACAGGCCATTATGCCTGCTAGCGAACAAATTTACGGCGAACGATATCATCCAGGACAAAGAATCAAGGTTTACTTGAAGGAGATTGAACGGGGTAATCGTGGGCCACAATTGATTGTTTCTCGTGGCAACAGTGAATTCATGGAGTGGTTATTTAGAAGTGAAGTTCCCGAAATGGAAAGTGGTGCCGTAGTAATTAAGGCAATTGCAAGAGAATCAGGAGTGCGTAGCAAGATTGCTGTTGCAAGTACGGTCCCAGGGGTTGATCCTGTCGGGACATTTGTAGGAGGGCATGGCACAAGAGTGAATGCTGTTATGAGCGAAGTTGGAGAGCAAGAGAAGATTGATATTGTCGTGTGGGACGAAGATCCTCTAATATTCATTAAAAATGCACTGAGCCCTACTCAAGTAAGTGAAGTTCAATTGGATGGTTCGCAGAAAAGAGCTAGAGTAATCGTCCCTGAAGATCAGCTGAGTATTGCGATTGGAAAAAGTGGGCAAAATGTGCGTCTTGCAAGCAAACTAACTGGCTACGAGCTAGATGTTGTAGCAGAAACGGTAAAGCAGGTAGAATCAGAACCTAGTGAAGTTAAAACAACAAAACCACTTGGTGGACAAAGACTGAAAAAGAAAGAACAACTAGAGAGTAGCTTACTCGAAGCCATCGAAGAACATGGTGAAGATATAGCTTAGAGATAGCTGGGAATTATAATTAGCACTCTTGACTTAAGAGTGCTAATTGCTATGATATTTATTAGTGAGTTACACTTTTATTATTTTAAGTAAAGGATATTTAACATGATGCCATCGTCTGACTTTCAAGAGTTCCTAAATCATCTCACCGAAAATGCATTGGCTAGCTTGAGAAACGCCGATGCTATTGCGCGCAGCCACGGTAGTCCATATGTCGGTACTGAACATTTATTGCTTGGTGTGCTAGCGCAAGAGTCATCTATTGGCGCTAAATTATTAGATGGCGTTGGCGTTACTTTACAAAAAGCTCGGTTGAGCTTAAATACTCCACCTAGAGTAAATAGTGCCGAGTTTGGGGCCAAGGGGCTTAGCGAGGTAGCTAAGTTGACTTTGAAAATGGCCTACGAAGTTGCTCAAGATTATGGTCAAGAATATTGCGGTACCGAGCACATACTTCATAGCATACTTAGTCAAAAGAATGCTAGAGCGACCGAAATGCTTCAGTCAATGGGTGTCAAAGTAAGTAGTTTATCTGCGGAGATAGAGCAGTTTCTAAATAGGCAACAAACCCAGGGGCCTGGTGGAGTAGTTTCTTCTTCTAAGCGGCGCAAGAAAAGTGCATTAGATTTTTTCGGCACTGATTTAACTGATAATGCGTCTAAGGCAAAGTTAGATCCTGTTGTAGGTCGCGATTCACAGATTGCTCGAATAATTACAATATTAAGTCGTCGAACCAAAAATAACCCAGTGTTAATTGGAGAACCCGGCGTTGGTAAAACGGCAATTGTAGAAGGATTAGCATCCAAAATAGTTGCAGAAGAGGTCCCAGATAGTTTACTCGGAAAACGAATAGTAATGCTTGATTTAGCTGCAATGATTGCGGGGACAAAATACCGAGGAGAATTTGAGGAACGCTTAAAAAAAGTTATGTCTGAGCTCGAGCACGATACAAAAACAATAATTTTTGTTGACGAACTGCATCTGATTGTCGGAGCTGGAGCAGCAGAGGGTGCCATGGACGCTGGAAACATGCTTAAGCCAGCACTCGCTAGGGGTAAGATCCAGCTTATAGGGGCGACAACTACTGACGAGTATTCAAAATATGTAGAGAAAGACGCAGCATTAGAGCGACGTTTTCAGCCCGTTATAGTCCCACAGGCAACACCGAGTGAGACAGTAAATATATTAAAAGGGCTTCGAAAGCATTATGAAAAATTTCATCGAGTTAAGATTAGTGACGAAGTCATCGAGGACACTGTTAGGTTTGCTAATCGATATATAAACGATCGGTTTATGCCCGACAAGGCAATTGATCTGCTTGATGAAGCGTCAGCACATCTGAGGGTTAATAAGGGTAAAACTCCTGCTGATCTGCGAAAAGCCCAGAAGGAACTTCGTTTATTACAGATTAGAATTGAAGACGCTGCTACTGCAGAAGATTACGAGTTGGCTGCACATTATAAAACGAAGGCCAGTCAGATTTCTAAAGATATATTGAAGTTGCAGGCCAAGTATAGCGAAGGTAAAGATCTAGTTTTATCTAGTGATGATGTTGCTAATGTAGTGGCGCGAATCACTGGTGTACCTGTAACAAAAGTTATTCGTAGTGAGGCCAAGTATCTACTCGGTCTAGAGAATACATTGTCAAAATATATAATTGGTCAAAAGGAGGCAGTCGAGGCAGTTAGCAGGGCTATCAGGCGCAACCGAAGCGGTATTTCGGACTCCAGACGACCTATTGGGTCATTTGTTTTCTTAGGTCCAACAGGGGTCGGTAAGACAGAGCTAGCGAGAGTTTTTGCAAGGGAGTTTTTCGGCAGTGAAGACAATATGATCAAGATTGACATGAGTGAGTTTGGTGAACACCATAATGTTTCTCGACTTATGGGTGCCCCTGCTGGATATGTTGGCTATGACGACGGCGGCCAACTAACCGATAAAATACGCCGGCAACCCTATTCTTTGGTCTTATTTGATGAAATAGAGAAGGCGCACCCTGATGTTTTTAATATCCTGTTGCAAATTCTAGAGGATGGCAAGCTGACTGACGGTAAGGGTCGTTCAATTGATTTTAGTAACACAGTCGTTATTATGACTAGTAATATTGGGGCTGAGAAACTTCAAAAAGAAGCTGAGTTTGGTTTTACGGCATCGACAGACAAAGATATTGATAACCTAGACCGACTACATGGCCGTAATAAAGAGAAGGTTTTAGATGCGCTCAAACAATTAATGAGACCGGAGCTAATAAATCGTATCGATAAAACAATAGTATTTCGCTCTTTAACCAAGCGTGAAATTCGACAAATTGTCGACATTCAACTTGATGAGCTATCTTCAAGATTGCTTCATCAGGGGTTGGCAATAAAACTGGATGCAAAAGCCAAGAAGTTATTGGTTGAAAAAGGTTATGATCCACAAAACGGTGTTCGTCCCCTAAGGCGGGTAATGCAAGATGAACTAGAGGGACCGATATCCGAGCACTTGCTAGAGAACAAGTACCAAAAGGGAACAGTAATCTCGGTAAGTGCTCGAGGTGGCAAGTTGATTTTCAGCTCTAATAAAGAATAAGCTGATATACTAGACCACTAGTATATTATGCGTTTTAAATCTGTCGGATTAGCACTTCTCACAACTTTGGTTATATTGGCAATTGGCTTATATAACTTTCGCTCGATATCTGATTGGCTGATTTTGAGAAGTTATAGCCCCTCCTCTCAAGTTATATCCTTGGCTGATGAAACAACCATGCAAGATCAAGCACGAAGGTTGTTCTATGTGAATAGACCATCTATAGACGAGAAACAGGAATTTAATGAACACTGCCCAAAAAACACTGAAAAAACAATCGTTCTAGGGTGTTTTACGAGCCCAAGAGGAATATATTTGCTCCATGTTGATGATCCACGGTTGACGGGGGTGATGCAAGTAACAGCAGCTCATGAGTTACTTCATTCTGAATATGAAAGGTTAAGTTCAAAAGAAAGATCTCGAGTCGATAACATGGTTAGTAGTGCTTATGAGCAGATCGATAATAGTCGTATAAAAACAACAATCGAGTCTTATCGCAAATCGGGCGCAGATGTGACCAATGAGCTACATTCGATTTTAGGAACTGAGGTTTCTAATTTACCCCCAGATCTAGAGACCTACTACGCTGGTTATTTTAAAGACCGCAGTAAGATTGTAGATAGTTCGAGGTCTTATGAAAAAGCATTTGAGGATTTAAAAAACCAAGTTAGTCAAGATGATAAACAACTTGCGGAGTTAAAGTCGACTATTGAGAACAATCAAAATCGTCTTAAGGGTATGGGGCAGTCAATAGATGAGGAGAGGGGTAGGATGGATCAGCTTTTGTCATCTAAACAAATTGACGAATATAATAAATCGGTCCCGACTTTCAATCAAAAAGTTAAGGACTATAACGTGCTGGTGGGGGAGACAAAACAACTTATCAATCAATACAATGACCTAGTCGATAAACGCAACAGTGTTGTTACGCAACAACAACAACTGTATAAGGCAATTGATAGTAGTAATCTTACAAGCAAATAATTTGTTAAAATAGTAAGTAATGGCAAATAACAAATCTCGAGTTACTTTTGTGTGCAGTAACTGCGGAACCAACTTTAGTGCTTGGTCTGGCAAATGCAATGTTTGCGGAGAGTGGAACACCTTACAAGAAGAGGTTTTGCTTTCTTCTTCGAAGGTGAGTGGTACAAGTTCGCTTAATATGATATCTCCCAAAACTGCATTAAAGGACAAAAATACCCAGCGTCTGATAACCGGGGTTGACGAAGTTGATTCGGTCTTGGGGGGTGGCTTTGTGCCTGGCGGAGTAGTATTAATTGCTGGTCAGCCAGGCATTGGTAAGAGTACTTTGCTTTTGCAGCTGTCTTCATTATTATCGAAAAAACATAAAGTTCTTTACGTAAGTGCAGAAGAGTCAACTGGGCAAGTTGGTCAAAGAGCGATGCGAATTGGAGCAGATGTTGATAATCTTAAAATAGCTAATTCTACCAATATTGAAGAAATATCTTCCGCCGTTGTAAGCACAAAATTTGATGCGCTAATAGTCGATTCCATTCAGGCCGTTAGCACTGACGGTGTTAACACTCTTGCTGGAACCGTTAGTCAGATTACTAATTGCACTCATATACTAATGAATGTTGCAAAGCAAACCAATACCGCTATTATTATGGTCGGCCACGTGACTAAAGAGGGTAGTATTGCTGGCCCTAAGGTGTTAGAGCATGTGGTAGACGTAGTTCTTCAATTGGAGGGTGATCGTTATGGTGGGTTTAAGTTACTAAGAAGTGTAAAAAATCGATTTGGCCCTACCAATGAAATCGGCATTTTTGAAATGCAAGAGAATGGTCTTTATCCAGTTAAAAACCCATCTGCCTCTTTGCTTGCCGAAAGGCAAGTTAGCGATGGGTCTGTCGTCCTAGCAACCATGGAGGGTACCCGAGCCATTCTGGTCGAAGTACAGGCATTGGTTAATAAAACTTCTTATGGATACCCCAAGAGAACTGCCAGTGGGGTAGATATCAACAGATTAAACCTGCTAGTTGCTGTGCTGGAAAGGAGAACCAAGCTCACACTATCTGATAAAGATATCTATGTTAACTTAGTAGGTGGTATAAAAATTACAGAACATGCCGCCGATTTGGCCATTGCAGTAGCTATTGGGTCAGCTGCAAAAGGTATGAAACTCACAGATGACACAGTTGTGTTTGGTGAGATTGGCTTAAGCGGAGAGATTAGACATGTTCCGTTTGTTGAAAAAAGAATTGCCGAGGCGAAAAAGCTTGGTTTTAAACAAGCGATTGGCCCAAAAACCAATACTACAAAAAAAATACCAATGCTTAGTACGGTCTTTAACGTCCGCGACGTTCTTAATACATATTTAACATAATTTTATGGTCCAACGGTTGCGGTAATTTGAGTTCCAGCGCTATCTTTGGCATATACTTGTGTACCAATGGGAGCCAATGATTTGTCGATGCTACAAGATGAGCTACCAAAACAAAGTTGGGTATTGCCGACTGTTTTATATACGTAGACATCTCCGTTATTGCCCGACCAGCTAAATAGTGTATTCGCTCCTTGAATTTTTGCGCTTAAGCTTAGTGAGGCACCGCTACCTAAGCTGACTGTTTTACTGTCTTCGGAGTCATACAGTACGCTGTCTATAATTTCGGCCGATACAGTCACAAGTCCAGTTCCAGAAATTGAAGTACAAGGTAACTGTACGGTAGAAGGGCTATTGTCGACGTTGAAAGTTTGAACAGTGTTACCGTTGACCTTAAAATTAATTGTTCCTCGGTAGGTTGCACTTGATAGCGGATGTGTTCCTTGCGAAGCGGTAGCTACAAATACACCGCCTGGAGAACAAGTATCAGGGCCACTCAAAACGATCGCTGGTTTTGCATCGTCGCATTTATGAACATCGTCTTTTTCGGTAGTGCCATTGCTGCCCCCACCTCCAGCATGAAATTTGTCGCTTGCGAATTCATTGGCGACGGCATTGCCGGTATTTTGTTTTGCTCTGGCAGGAGTACAATCTGTAGCTAACTTGTTAGAGACAATATCAATTGTCTGTTTGCTATTGGCAGCGCGTTTTTTGTACCAAGACGGGTAGAGATCGGTTGCTGGACTTGGTTCTCTGGATCCAACGCCAACATGATTTCTAACTATGAATGCTGGCAGTGTCTGGATACCCTTGGGCCGAGTGCGTTCTTCTGGTTTTTTGTTATCGTGGGCTTTTTGCATCCATCCAGCTACAATTGGTTGAGTCATAGTTTCCATAAATCCAGAAAGTTCTTTTTGTCTGTTATGGTATCCAACCCACACCCCCGCTGCATATTGAGTCGATTCACCCATCATCCAACCATCTTTAGAGTCATTAGTAGTTCCGGTCTTAAATCCAAAGTGCCAACCTTTGTATCGATGCGTCTTATTTCCTAAATAGCTAGCATTTGGGTCTTCTATCATGTCTGCGACTATATACGCTGCTTCATCTCGAACTGCTTGCTTCCCCTGTGATGGCTTCCACTCGTCGACAATCTTGTTACTAGAGTCCTCGATTTTTAGAATGTAAGTCTGTGGTAAATTACGTCCATTTCTTGAAATCGAAGCAAATCCATGAACATGTTCATCCAGCTTTAGATACGCTCCGTCTCCGATTGCCGAAGATCCATAACAAGGAGCTTCCTTCGTAAGTTGATCGTCTTGGTAGCATTTGTATCCTTGGCCTTCAAGGTCGTTACCCTTATCTTTTAACCCTAATTTGCCCGCTGTTTCGATGGTTTTTTCGGGGCTGGTGGTTAGCATTGCTTTTACCGCTGGTACGTTTCTAGAGCCACCAAGAGAGTAGCGGAGGGTCAGAGGTCCTGGATAGCGGAAATCATAATCGAACAGACAGTTACCTCCTTGTTGCGGTCGAGCTTTGTTGGTGCACGGGTAGCCAGGAATCGAATCTTGAGTATCGTACAGAACAGTTCCGGCTCCAAAATCTGATGTGTTTTCGATGACTGAAATGTAGTCATATGGTTTAAAGCTTGATCCAGGGGGGAGTTTACTGCGGGCATAATTGTTCTGGCCGTATTCGGGATTATAGAAATCAGATCCACCAACCAACGCTACCATTTGTCCGGTTTTTACATCTTCAGCAGCAAATGCAGCAACATCCCCGCCTTGTCGCCTTACCTGTTTCATTCCTTTGTCTACTTCGTCCTCAGCTAGTTTTTGTAAATCTTTATCAAGTGTAGTAGTAACTTTCCAGCCGCCTCGCTTAACCGTCTCAGCACCAAACCTTGATTGAAGCTCTTCTTTGGCGGTGAGTACGAACCATGGGGCGGCTATGCCGTCGTACTTTGGCTTTCTCTTTTGTAGCTTAGTAGTGGTATCAATTTTTTTGGCCTCATCTTTTTGCTTTGAGGAGATCATGCCCTGTTGCTCCATCAGATCTAATACGTAATGTTGACGCCCAACTAACATCTCTTTATCATATCTTGCCCCGTAAGGAGAGTAGTATGTAGGAGATTTTGGAATCGCAGCTAAAAATGCTGCCTCATCAAGTGTTATATCTTTGGCTGGCTTACCAAAGTAGTCCTGGGTTGCTGCCTCTGCGCCGTAAGTAATGTCACCATAAGGAGCGGTGTTTAAGTACCCTGCGAGAATCTCTTTTTTGGTATAGGTTCGCTCTAGCTCTACCGAAAGAATAATTTCTTTAACTTTTCGTGTGTACGATCTGTCTTTTGTCCAATTTTGCGTTAGTTTTACGAGTTGTTGGGTTATGGTTGACCCCCCTTGAGTATTACCCTTGCCAAGGAAGTTATTAACACCGGCCCTGGTAATACCCCGTACATCGAATCCACCGTGTTTGAAAAAATCTTTATCTTCTACTGCAACAGTTGCATCTTTAAGATTTTGGGGCAGTGAGTTATCTTCGACTGGCGTACGTTTGACGGCGTCATAATCTTCCCATAGCAGAGTTTGACCAGTCCGATCGTAATAGCGGATTGACCCACCTATGTTGTTACCAGTGATATCTCTAAGGTTCGGTAAATCCTTTCTAAAATAAGCAAAAATACCAACTAAAACGACAAACCCAAGCGCAATAGATACTCCCGTAATTTTGAGCGCCATGATACCACCCTCACGGCTAAACCAATAGTTGATAACCCTTTTGGGGTGCATTCTGTAGAGGGTTCTTTTGATTTTTCCTTGTGGAAGGGTAGCCAGATAAGCAGCTTTTTCTCTGGCACGAGCGTCCTTGTTTATTGCTCTTTTTGTGCGCATATTGCGATTTAGTTTTATGGTGTTGCCACTTTTAGTAACGTATTCGTTCTTTTTTGAACGTTTTTTGTTACTTGCGAATGGTCTTTTAAAAAAATTAGTCATGTTTCTATTAATTTACCTCGAACACACATTAGTTAGATACCAGTAGTACTCCTCCATGCTTGCCACTATATTATACATGAGCAATTACAAAAAAAGTGCATATTTAGATATAATAATTTATAACTATGAGCTTAAGTGAAGAACTCGTTTGGAGAGGATTTGTTCAACAATCAACATTTACAGATATCAAATTGGTTGATTCACTCGAAAATAAAGTTTTTTATCATGGGTTTGATGCATCAGCGGATTCTCAGACAATTGGCAATCTGGCATCAATGATGATGGATAGGTTATTAATTAGACATGGGTTTAAAGCAGTATTGTTAGCCGGTGGAGCCACCAGTTTAATCGGTGATCCAGGAGGAAAAGACAAGGAAAGGTTGCTACAGGACGTTAGTACTGTGGCGCATAATGTTGAATCTACTAAAAAACAATTGAAACAGATTTTTGAAGGATGTGATTTTACTTTGGTTAATAATTTAGATTGGTATCAAGATATGCGCGTACTAGATTTTTTGCGAGATGTTGGGAAACATTTTAGTATGACTCCGCTTGTGCAGCGTGATTACATTGCGAAAAGAATTGGCAAGGATGGCTCTGGAATTAGTTTTACAGAATTTAGCTATACGCTATTACAGGGGTATGATTTTTTGCAGCTATATCGCAATTACGGAGTAGTCCTTCAACTTTCTGGTAGCGATCAGTGGGGCAATATTATCTCTGGAGTCGATTTAATTAGAAGAGTCGAAGGGGTAGATGTTCATGGCATTACAATGCCGCTGGTCATTAATAAATCTACTGGTAGAAAATTTGGCAAGAGTGAAGAGGGGGCTATCTGGCTAGATTCAAAAAAGACCAGTGTTTTCAAATTCTACCAATTTTGGCTTAATCTTGACGACGAGGGGGTTGAAGGATATTTAAAGGTTTATACGGATCTAACAAAACAAGAAATCGAAGATGTTATGGCTGAGTTTAACGAGGATAGATCATCGAGGGTTGCTCAAAAAACCTTGGCTAAAGAGGTAACGCGCATTGTGCATGGTATCGATAAATCCAAGGCAGTGGTGCGCGCTACAGAAGTTTTATTTGGCAATCGGAGTGCTGCCATACTTAGCGACGAGGAGGTAGAAATTCTTAGCCAAGAAATTACAACTCTAGAGTTCTCAACCGGCTTAGTAGACAGTATTAAGGAAGCCGGCTTTGCGTCCACGAACAGTGAAGTAATGCGACTCATGACTTCGGGTGGATTGCAGATAAATGGGAAAAGAATTACCACAACCGACGAAACACAATTACATAAAGGATATAATTTATTCAAAAAAGGAAAGAACACATTTGCAATTGTTATTGTAAAATAGATGTACTAATTTTAGCCAATCATGAATTCAGCAAAAAAATCACCAACTACAATTACAGGCAAACGTGCAGACCAGTACGACAACGATAACTTCAACTACTTACATTACTGGGACGGCAGAGATTACGAGCATGCCTCCGAAGAAATTGCGATTCGTAGATTATTAAAGGGTAAACACTTTAATAAGGCAGTCGATATTGGTGGAGGATACGGTCGGTTGTGTGTGCTACTCAGTAACTATGCCGATCAAGTTACACTTGCTGAGCCGTCTAAGAATCAGCTCAAAATTGCCAAAGAGTACTTAATGGCGTATCCACAAGTAGACCAAAAACAAATGCAGGCAGACGATCTCAAGTTTAAAGACGAATCTTTAGATTTAGTAACTATGATTCGTGTAATGCACCATCTACCAAACCCAATACCCGAACTGGCAGAAATTTATCGCGTGCTTAAGGATGAAGGGATCTTTATACTGGAGATGGCAAATTATGCACATGGCAGAAATCGGCTCAAGCATTTGCTAAAGGGCAAAAAATTGCCTTCCGAACCGGTAGATATCAGGTCTAAGCGGAATCGTCGAAAGGAAGAAATAGCATTTGTAAACCATAACCCGAAAACTGTCATTTGTCAGCTTGAAAAGGTAGGGTTTAAAGTCGAAAAGGTCTTGTCTGTGTCCAATCTACGCTCACCTGGACTCAAGAAAATTTTACCGTCAGTCGTGATGGTCAATCTCGAGAAGGCCTTGCAACCAGTGTTGGCCAGAACCTACTTCGGGCCTAGTGTGTTCTTTTTGTTAAGAAAAAAATAATTTTTACTAACGGAATCTGTAATTAAGCCAGTAACTGAAAATTCAATAGTTGTATAATTCAGATAGTGGATCAAGAGATTAATGAATTAAAGGGGGTTGGTAAAGTCGTTGCCCAGAAGTTGAATGTTTTGGGTATTAAAAAGGTAGAGGACTTAATATTTAACTTTCCTCGCAGATACGACGATTATTCAACTATCACGTTAATTTCAATGCTTCGTCCTGGCCAAGTTACGGTAAAAGCCAAGTTGATTTCTGCCAATGGTAGGTACGTAAGGAGGGGGCTTCATATTACCGAGGCAATAGTCAAAGATTCGAGCGGAAGTTTGCGGCTTGTATGGTTCAATCAACCCTATAGGGCAAGTTCTTTAAAAAAAAATGCTGTTTATTTCGTATCTGGCAAATTTGAAATGAACGGTCGAAAATTTGGCATTACCAATCCAAGTATTGAGCTCGAGAGTAATTTGCCAATTAATACAGCCAGGATAATCCCAGTATATAGAGAAACAAAAGGGTTAAAGTCGTTTACGGTTCGTAAAATAATGGCTCAACTACTAAATGAGATTGAGGGATACCCTGACCCGATGCCAGCAGAGATTATTGATCAAAATAATCTTCTTAATTTAAGCGATGCGCTGAAGCGAATTCATTTTCCAGCTAAGATGATAGATATTGAACGCGCCAAGAAACGACTTGGCTTCGACGAGCTTTTTGCACTAATCTTGGCTGGGATGTTGGTCAAGCAAGAAAACGATCGAGAAAAGGCATTACCGATTGTTTTTAAAAAAGAATTAGCCCAAAAATTTGTAAAATCTTTGCCTTTTAAGCTTACCGACTCACAAAGGATAGTAGTATGGCAAATATATAAGGACATAGCCAAAGACCAGCCCATGAACCGACTAGTTGAAGGAGATGTTGGCTCTGGGAAAACTGTTATTGCAACCATGGCGGGCCTGATGGCTGTTGCAGAAGGGTTTCAAGTAGCGCTTATGGCACCCACCGAGATATTAGCAAGGCAACATGCAAATAGTATAAAACAATTACTAAAGTCACACCGAATGGCAAAAGAAGTGGTTTTATTGATCGGAGGACTAAGCCCCACCGAAAAAGCGAACGCCCACAAACAAATAGCAAATGGTAGTGCAAAGTTTATTATTGGTACGCACGCTATAATTAGTGAAAAAGTAGACATTCACAAACTCGCACTTATTATTGTTGACGAACAACATCGCTTTGGGGTTGAACACCGACAAAAATTGCAAAAAAAAGCGGGGCATATGCCACATATTCTAAGCATGACAGCTACCCCAATTCCCCGAACTCTTGCTCTGACGGTGTATGGAGAACTAGACATATCTGTTCTTACAGATATGCCACCTGGCAGAAAAACAGTTATTACTAAATTAGTTTCGCCAAATGATCGTGAGAAATTATATAAAGGTGTAGACAGAATGATAGGCGAGGGTCACCAAGCGTTTATTGTTTGCCCACTTGTAAGCGAATCTTCGGCAATAAACGTTCTGTCGGCCGAAGAAGTATACGATAAATTGTCCAAAGGGGTATTTAGGCATCGTCGAGTAGGGCTACTGCACGGGCAGATGAAGACAAAAGACAAGGATCAGGTTATGAAGTATTTTATAAGTGGATCGATTAACGTTTTGGTAACGACTACGGTTATAGAGGTTGGTGTAGACGTTAAAGACGCAAATGTTATGATTGTTGAAAATGCAGAGCGGTTTGGATTGGCCCAAATCCATCAATTACGTGGACGTGTGGGGCGAGCAGGAGAGCAAGCGTATTGCTATTTAATTAAGAGTGACAACCTGCCACCAAGTCGTCGGCTAAGAGCAATCGAGCAATCCGCCAACGGCTTTAAGCTGGCCGAGCTAGACCTAGAAATTAGGGGACCAGGAGCAATTTATGGAAAAAGCCAACACGGCCAGCTAGACCTAAGAATTGCTAATTTTACTGACACTCGTCTGATTTCTCTATCAAGAGCTGCTGCCAGGCAGTTTATAGAAGACAAATATATTCTGGATAACTATCCTGTATTAAGTAAACGGGTTAAAGATAATCAGTTTATAACGAACCTTAATTGATACAATGAAAGTATGAGAGTTATCGCGGGCCGGTTAGGCGGTCAAATGTTTAGCGCACCGAAGGGTCACAAAACTCACCCCATGAGTGAAAAAGCTCGAGGGGCAATTTTTTCAATACTTGGAGATATAAGTGGGCTTAGAGTGCTGGATGCGTTTTCTGGCAGTGGCGCTTTGGTTATAGAGGCACTGAGTCGTGGCGCCGACAGTGCTGTCGCAATAGATAGCGATATTGATGCGTTTAAGGTTATAAAATCTAATATAGATAAGTTAAAACTTAATAAGCACATAAAGGTTATTCGTGCCAATACTTCAAGTTGGTCCGATAATAATCAAAACACAAGGTTTGATCTAGTTCTATGCGATCCTCCATATAACAATTTGCAAATTAATTTGTTAAAGAAAATTGTCATTCATGTTAAAAAAGACGGATTATTGGTTTTATCCTTGCCCGGTAACGAAAATATTATAGAATTTGATGCGTTCAAAGTTGTTAAGCAAAAAGCGTACGGAGATATACGGGTAGTAGTTTATCGAAGTTGTGAAATGACAGAATAAATTGTATAATATATTAATGAAGCAAAATGGTAAAAGATACGCAAAGAGCAAGCAGCAACGGGCAAAAGGGTGGATAGTCAATCACTCTGCCGTTGAGGGTGGTATTTTACATGGTAATGTTAGTAGCGCAAAAGCTGGTACTTTTTTTGTAAAACGTGAGATTGACTACGAAAGGTCCGACACAAGGTTGTTTGATGCCATCAATCACATGCACAGCGAACTCCCAGATCTTGAGTCGCTACAGTCATTATCGGTTTCTATAATTGGTCCACGAGATGGTAGTAGGTTGCAATCAATTGCGCGAAGAGCAGATAAAACCTTGCATTTAGCCAGGATCCAAGAAAAAGTAAAAACCGAGTTATCGTCTGAGCTTGTCGTATTCCTGGGGGGAGTTGCTTGTTTTGGGGCCAGCAAAACAAGAGCGGGTAGACGTTTTATTGGCTTTCATATAGATAGCAGTAGGGAGTCAATTATTGCCGAAAGAGAATCGATTACCAATATGTACGGTGCGCACATGGATCTGTTCCCGTTAAGACCTCACTTGTCGGTTGCAACTACTTCCGACCAACAAATTGCAGAATTAGCCATGGGTGCTCTACGAGGAAAAAGTATGCCCAGGATGTTTGCTTATTTAAAACCCGCCGAATTGGGATATGTAAGTATGCAAAACAAAACCGTCGGATAGTAATTGCGCAAAATATCGGTTAAAATAGGTTGGTTATTTACGCGGATGTGGTGGAATTGGTAGACACGCATGCCTTAGGAGCATGTGCCGCAAGGCGTGAAGGTTCAAGTCCTTTCATCCGCACCA
>CAYOLI010000004.1:0-95671 GCA_964404795.1 uncultured Candidatus Saccharibacteria bacterium | reverse complement strand
CTTAAAACACCCTTTGATGTAATCGCAGAGTGTTCTAAAAATCAATCTTGGCTCCCGGGGCCGGACTCGAACCGGCAACCTCGAAGTTAACAGCTTCTTGCTCCACCAATTGAGCTACCCGGGAATACTTTGTCAATAACTTCGACTGAGATATTTTAACCATTTATGCCACATCTGTAAATGGACAAACTATGCGTAAAACGCAAACACGTCAGTAGTTGCTTTTTTGCAGCTCTATTTCGTTGCTTCTATTTTGGTCTCTTTTTTTGATGACTTGCCTTTTGTCGTAATGCTTTTTGCCCCTGCCTAACGACAATCGCAGTTTGATGTACCTCTGGCCAGTTAATATTTCTGTAGGTATAATAGAAAGCCCTTGGTTTTTAGCTTGAACGATTGCCTTTAGCTCATTTTTTTTGACCAAAAGTTTTCTGTCTCTGGTTTGTTCGGTTTCATCGATTGCAATGCCTTTTGAGCCGGTAATTGTTGAGTTGATGAGCCAAAGCTCATTATTTTTAAACGTAATATAGGCACCGCGAATATGCCCATGTCCGAGGCGCAAGGACTTTGTTTCTCGGCCTGTCAACACAATGCCAGCAGTAAAACTATCGGACAGTTGGTAGTCATAACTAGCGCGACGATTTGTGATTTTTTTGGTGGTGTTTTTTGACTTCTTAGCCATAAGTGTAAAGTATGAAGCAAATTGCCAAACTTTACAATATATTGCAAAACTAATTTAATTTTTGTTTTTGGATAATTTGTTGATTTTTGGAGTTAATCTTTGACACCTCTGCCTTTGCGACGTTCCACAAGCTAGGGTCGTTTGCTTTTACTTTTCGCCAGTACCACCACTCAACTCCCCATGTATCGATAGATCTTAGGCCAGTGTCTTCGGCATATTTGAGTCGTTTTTGTAACCTTTCGGCATTCATCGATTTATTTTGTTCTGGGATATCCGAAATTTTGTTTATTTCATAACCGTTTGGCATCCACGGTTCGGTTTGAAGTTCGTGAATAATTAAGGGTTTGCCTTTTACGAATTCCCCTGCTCCAGCTAGGGTTGCGTAAAACCATGGAGGGTAAGGGTACTCGAAGTATCTATGAGTTATTGTATAGTCAAACACGCGCTTGTATACTGCAACTCCGTATATATCTGGAGTTGGCTCGCCTAAGGGCACTCCACCCCAGTTGTTGCTGCGTGTGACTATGATTGGCTTATTTGGGTCGAGCTGGCGAACCAAGTTAACCTCGTTTATAAACCTATCCCTGTCGTAATTTGTGCATTTACCGAATACGTCCATAAAAAATTCGTTTTCGACTTGGTAACCAGCAAGCGCTGGGCTGGTCTTGTATCTGTTAACCACTGCTGTCATGAATTTAGTTAATTTCGGATACCAGACATCATCTGGCTGATTCTGTACCCAGGCGGGTTCGTGACATTCTGGCCATCTTGGCTGCCTCAGCCCCACAACAAGATTGACTTTAGCCCCAGCTTGATCGGCCATTTGAAATTGCCAGTCGAGGTCTGAAAAATCATAATTCCCTTCGGTTGGCTCGATATCTTTCCAATAACTAACTAGTCGCAAACGTTTAATGCCGAGGTCATACAATACCTCGTGTAATGTCTCTTTTGGGTCTAGCCCAAAATATCGGGCATACCTTGGGATAAAAGTTGTACCGATTTCTTGTGGCTCGTTCTGATGCTTTTTTTGATATGAAAAAGCAATAATATAGCTAGCGAAAACAATTGTTAAAAAAATACATAAAATCAGAATAAAACTTCGAAAGACCCAGTTTCTATCTGTCCAAAGTAATGATTTGGTCTTGGACTTTACTCCTGCCCTGCTCTTTTTACGAGCTGATGGATTCTTTTTGTTAGATGCCATTGTTGTTATGATGCATGTTGAAGTTATTTATGAAACCGCTTACGCTTTCGATAATTATACCTGCATACAACGAAGAGCGCCACTTGCCAGATTGTCTTGATGCAATTGCCAAGCAAACCGTAGCTCCGTATGAGGTGATTGTAGTAAATAATAATTCTACAGACAGAACTTTGGAAATTGCTGAAGAATACGATTTCGTTAAAGTTGTTAAGCAGAAAGAACAAGGTCTGATTGCATCTAGGAACTATGGTTTTGATAAGGCCAGCGGAGAGTTAATTGCAAGATTAGACGCAGATTCGATAATCGATAGAAATTGGGTCAAGGTGGTTCTTGCTAAATTTGCGCAAAGAGAAACCGTGGCCATCACCGGACCGGGAAGAACATTGGCGGTCGCGAGCTTTATCCCTATTTACTCTGTAATTTGGTCTCGTTTATATTTTTTACATATGTGGTCGTATTTGGGTTTTAACGTGTTATGGGGACCCAACATGGTAATTCGCAAAAGTATTTGGCATGAGATAAAGAAACAGACCTCGAAAGACGACAATGAGGTACACGAAGATCAAGACATCTCTATTCTGATAAAGAGCCGTGGTTATAAGATTGATTACATTAATAGTTTGCGCATAACAACAGATGGTGAACGCATGGCCTATATACCAAAAATGTTAGATTATGAACTGCGAAAGAGGAAAACCTATAAAAGACATAAAAAAATGGGCACGTTAGCAAAAGCTAGACAAGATGCCTTGAGCAAGCCAGTTGCTTGGGTTATTGGGCTAACTTTGCTTCCATTTGGCCTAGTGGCACTGCTTTTGGCAGGTTTTTATAGCATCGAAAAATTGATTGGCATAAAACCTATTGAGTAACATCGTTGCTAGTATAGCCACCAAATTCGTTTTGTTGGGGTTGGCATGAGCTCCAAAGGCCTAAATTGGACTCTCTGGCCTCGGTTTGGTACTTTCTGAATTCGTCACTTTTTGTAAACGGAAAGCTAAGATACGCAAATCCGTATCCTTGTTTGATAATTTCTGCGTTTAATAACCGACCATCTGGTAAGTAGACATACCTCAGTAATCGATTGTAACGATCTCGATTTTGGTTGATAGGGTCTGCCTCGAGGCGAAGTGCACTATCGCCAATAGTTCTTTTTGTAAAATCGCTAGCTGCTTGTCCAAAACACTGTACTGCTTTTCTTGGGTCGTGAGTTTCCGGTGTGTCTACACCGATTAAACGAACTTTTTCTTTTACTCCGTTCATATTTACTGCAATAGTATCGCCGTCGTAAAACTCGACCACCTTGTAGTTTCCTGGATTATTTTGATGAATTACGGTCTGGTTTTGGGGTGTCATGGCATCTTTGCCAAAAAACGCCATTAATATCGCAACAATTAAGGTTGTGACGAGAGATGCTTGGCGCTTGTTGAGTTTTCGTGAATGCCGTCGGTAGTGTGTTTTCATTGAAATGCTTGCTGGTCGAGCTAGTAATCGATTCCTGGGTTTGCTAGAAATTTATCATCGAAGTGATGCTTTATTTTGGTCATGTCGGTAGTTATGTCGGTTAGTGCAATTAACTCTTTTGGGAAGTTGCGCCCGGTAATACAAAGAGTAGTGTTAGAGTTTTTTTGTGTGATAAGTTTTTTTAGATCAGAAGTTTTCAATAGCCCATCGTTGACAGCATTATTTATCTCATCGCAAACTACAACATCGTAAGAGCCACTTTTTACAATATTGAGCGCCTTTTTATAAGTATCATTTGCAGCTTTTTTATGATCTTCGTCGCTGATATTTTTTTCACTTAATTCGCCCGCATTGAAAAACCCCCTTCCACCTTTGTAAAAAAATAGTTGGTCCGAATAGAGTTCACTGATATCTCTTAAAAAAACGTGTTCGTTAACTCCCCAATACTTTATAAACTGGATAAATGCTACTTTTTGTCTGTTGCCCAGCGCTCGTACTATAAGCCCTAGCCCAGCGCTGGTTTTGCCCTTACCTTCTCCGGTGTAGCAGATAACTAAAGATTTTTTGGTCTTGTAATCTTCAAAACTCACAGTATTAGTTTAAACTATTTTTGTTCTATTACGTGTGTGTAGCTGGCTACCCTTGTTTGATTGCCTGGATTTTGATAGAATTACGCAGGTGATGACAAAAGCCGTCGACAATTCAATTTCGACGACTGAGAAAACCGAAGAACGCGCAAGCTCTTCTCGAAGATTATTCTTTGTAAATTTATTTGACCTCAGTTGGCGAATGCTTGGGGCGATGTTACTTCCTATTTTTGTAGGCAAGATGATTGACTCGAAAGTTGGTCATGGTCAGACTTATGCTTTAATCGGTTTTGGTTTGGGCATAGTGCTATCTGCGTTTGTTTTAAGAAACGTTATCATAAAAATTTCAAAAGGAGCTGATAAGAATTGATTAGTTTGTTTGGATCGAGCGAAATCCATACCGTAATTACCCCAGATAAACTTTTTGAAATTGGTGGGTTCCCAATAACTAACTCAATTTTATTTGGCTGGATAAGTGCAATTGTAATAATAATTTGTTTTTATTTAGGCACAAAAGCTATCAAACTCAAGGGCAACAAAGGCGTGTCTCAACTATTGGATGTTGGAACCGAGTTTATGGTGGGGATTGTCGAAAATACATTGGGTAATAGAACGTTGGCTATAAAATACGCGCCAATATTTGCTAGTATGTTCTTTTTTATAATGCTCAATAATTGGTTCGGTCTTTTACCTGGGGTTGGACCAGCCATTGTTTACAACGAGAGTTCGCTTTTTAGGGCCTTTACGGCAGACGCAAACTCGACATTTGCCATGGCCATTTTTGGCATGATTGTTGTGCAGGTGTTAGCAATAAAAGAAAATGGTGGCCTCGGACATATAAAACATTATTTTCCACTAAGCTTTTTAAATCCAGCTAATTACCTAATTGGCCTTTTCGAAATTTTTACAGAGTTTACTCGACTGATTAGTTTGGGGCTTCGACTCTTTTTAAATGTTGCAGTTGGTGAGATACTAATATCAGTTGCTAGCTATCTAGGAGGCACGTTTGCTGCCCCAATAGCGGCCCTACCCTTTACGTTATTAGAAATTTTTGTTGGGGTTTTGCAGGCGTTTATATTTGTGGTGCTTTGCATCGCATATTTGGCAGCTACGACTGCTGGGCACACTCAAGAACACCAGGAGGCCAGCCGATAGTTAGAATTGTTATGATACATAGTTGTTAATTAAATAAAGGAGAAAAATATGGATTATTTAGCAGAAGCAGTAAACACCGCGGTTATTGCAAAAGGTATTGCAGTTGGCGTGGGGGGCTTAGGCCCTGCAATTGCAATTGGAATTATGGGTGCTGCCTACATGAACGCAGTAAGTCGTAACCCAGAGTCGTCTAAGTTTCTTAGCACCTTGTTTATCTTTGTTGGTATGGCAGAGTTTTTTGGAATTGTTGCCGTGGGTGCATTCTTTATCATTAAATAGGAAATTGATTTAATTTTGTGAACTATACACTGCACTTTTTAGCAAAATCGTCTGGAGAAGAGGCAACTGGCATTGCTGCCTTGGGTTTTGATGTTCGTGCGTTTTTGATTCAGCTGATTACCTTTTTATTTGTGTTTTACATATTAAAGAGGTTTGTTTTTGGAATTATTGTCGATTTGTTAGAAAAACGACGCAAAACCATAGAGGAAGGCGTGAAGTTAACGACCGAAATGAAGCTTGAAAAAGAAAAACTCGATACTGAAGTGCAAAACATTCGGGTTGAGGCACGCAAGCATGCCGATGAGATTCTAAGCGAAGCTCAAGCCAGGGCTAGTTCGATTATTAAGGAAGCCGAAAACTCGGCACAAAGCAAAATTGAGATGTTGGTAGCTCAAGCTCATCAAAAATTAGAACGCGAGACAGAGCAAGCAAAAAGAGCGGTCGAAAAAGAAGCTATAAACTTGGTTGTTCGTGCCACAGAAATGATACTGAAAGAAAAGATTGATCCCAAAAAAGATGCAGAACTCATCAATAGTGCGATAAAGGAACAGGCATAGACATGGCTAAATACTCTACAATGGCTGTAGCTAACTATATTGTTACTAACCGCTTTAAATCGTCAAAAAAAATTGCTACAGAAGTTGCGGCTTACCTGATTGAAAGTAATAAAACCAGCGATATAAATTCAATTTCTAGGGATGTGTTGACGATTTTAGACGATGAAGATGGTGTTGTGGAACTAAATGCTGTATCTGCTAAACCACTACGGTTAACAGAGAGAAATGAAGTTGTTAAACTAGTAAAAAAATTGCGACCAAAGACAAAACACGTGGTCGTAAACGAGCTAGTCGATCCAAGCGTTATTGGTGGTGTACGACTTGAATTTCCTCACGAACTGCTGGATATGACCATCAAGTATAAAATGAATTTAATGAAATCATATTCTAATTAAGGAAGGGATGAAATGAGTGATATCACAGTAAAAGAACTGTCTGCAGACATAAAAAAAGCAATCGAACAGCTAAAATCACGCCCAGAAATAGAAAATGTTGGTGTTGTCACAAGAGCTGCCGATGGTATTGCGTGGATTTATGGACTACGTAACTGTGGCTCAAACGAGGTTTTGGAAATTGAGGGTATAAATGGCGAGAAAGTTAATGCTTTTGCTCTGAACTTATCTGAGGAAGAGATTGGTGCGGTTTTACTTGGGAGTGACCAACTAGTAAAAGCTGGGGCAAAAGTAACTTTGACTGGTCGACCACTTGAGGTTCCAGTTGGTCCTGCATTGGTCGGACGAGTGGTAAATCCACTTGGTATACCCATGGACGGCAAAGGCCCAATTAAGGCGGATCAATTTGGATTGATCGAGCAAAACGCACCAGGCGTACTTGATAGGAAGAGTGTTCATGAGCCCTTGATGACGGGGATAACTGCAATTGACGCAATGATTCCAATTGGTCGTGGACAGCGAGAACTAATCATTGGTGATCGACAGACCGGAAAAACCGCTATAACAGTTGATACTATGATAAATCAACACAAACAAAAAACTGGTGTAATAAACATTTATGTCGCTATTGGTTTGAAAGCCAGCAAGGTGGCGCGCTTGGTCGAACGACTAGAGCAAGAAGGTGTTATGAAGCAGACAATTATTGTCGCTACGTCAGCAGCGGATCCTGCGAGTTTACAGTATCTTGCACCTTATGCTGGTACTGCCATGGGTGAGTATTTCCGTGATAACAAGCAGCACGCGTTAATAATATACGATGATCTATCTAAGCACGCTGCTGCGTATCGGCAAATGAGCTTGTTGCTTAGGCGCCCTCCAGGAAGAGAGGCATTCCCTGGGGATGTATTTTATCTTCATTCGCGCTTGCTTGAAAGATCTGCTAAATTGTCTGACCAAAGAGGCGGCGGTAGTTTGACTGCTCTACCGATTATCGAGACGCAAGCCGGAGATATTAGTGCATATATTCCAACTAACGTTATATCGATTACTGATGGCCAGATATTTTTGGAAACCGACCTTTTCTATCAGGGTATTAGGCCTGCAATTTCGGTTGGAACTTCGGTTTCGCGTGTCGGTGGCTCAGCACAAACTAAAGCTGTAAAAAGTGTAGCTGGAAGCTTAAGATTAAATTTGGCGCAATTTAGAGAATTGGCAGCATTTGCTCAATTCGGTAGTGATTTAGATGCCGAGACGAAACAGCGCATAGACAGAGGTCAAAGATTGACAGAATTACTTAAACAACCTCAATATTCTCCCTACTCTGTCTGGCAGCAAACTGCAATGTTGTTAGCTGCAACTAAGGGTGTTTTTGATAAAGTAGCGCCGAATGACATCCATGCTTGCCAGGAAGCATTTTTGGCTGAGCTTTCGAAAAAGCACAACAAAGAAATGACTAATTTAGACAAGGGCGATAAGCCAACAGATGCCGAAACTAGTATTATCCTGAAGGTTGCCGAAGACGTAAGTAAGGGCTATCAGGAGAAAAAGGCATAAAATATGTCAAATATTACAGCCCTAAAAAGACGAATTGGTAGTGTTAAAAATACACGACAATTAACAAAAGCGATGCAATTGGTTGCAGCTAGTAAGATGAAAAAAGCGCAAAACAGCGCACAAAGTTCTAGGAGTTATCGAGAATTTTCTCAAGATATCTTTAAAAATATGAGCACTATTAGCGATGTCAGGCAACACCCCTTATTCTCTAGGAGGTCATTAAAAACTAGGTTGAGTATTGTAATAACCAGCGATCGTGGACTAGCTGGAGCTTATGACAGTAACATCCTAAAACTTGTCACAAACCAACTTAAACAAGACCAAGCGAGTAAGGTACATAATTTGGTTATAACGATTGGTCGTCAGGCCGGTCGATTCGTAGCTAAGCTTCAAGGTATTGAAACAGTTGGATCTTATCCGATGTTTTCAAAAGAGCCCTCGCCTGCCGATATTAGGCCCATACTCCAAACTGCACTCGACCTATTTGACCAAGGCAAAGTGGATATAGTAGATATTGCTTATACAGAATTTGTTTCAAATATGAGCCAACAAGCCAAGATTGTGCAAGTACTCCCTGCACCATTGTCTGAAGATCACAAGCTATCTCCACTCGAGGTTGCCTTTTTGGAACCATCTATCGATGCTATTGTAAAAGACTCTACTTTGCGACTCATCGAAGCACTAATTTGGCAAGCGCTGTTAGAGAGTTTGGCAAGTGAACAGTCTATGCGGATGATCGCGATGAAAAATGCTACTGACAATGCATCAGATATTATTGATGACTTAACCCTAGAGTTCAATACGGCTAGGCAAGCAGCAATTACGCAGGAAATTGCGGAAATTGCTGGAGGGGCAGCAGCAGTTACTGCTAATTGATTTAATGATAAGAAAGGATTATTGATGGCACAAACGACAAAGAATAAGACAGGCGGAATTGTAAACCAAGTAGTTGGAGTAGTTGTTGATGTTGAGTTTGATCAGGGGAAATTGCCTGCTGTTTATGATGCCCTCAAGTTAGAAGTAAATAGTAAAGAATTGATGCTAGAAGTAGCGGGCCATCTAAGTGAAACCAGTGTCAGAGCAATTGCTCTTGGCTCTACCGAGGGGGTAAAGCGAGGTGATCATGTTGTTAGCACTGGCTCTCCTATACAAGTTCCGATTGGTAAAGAAACCTTAGGAAGAATGTTCGATGTTACCGGCAATCCGATAGACCAGAAAAAATCTACCACATTTACAAGTCATGCCCCTATTCATCGTACTCCCCCCACACTTGAAGAGCAAAGTGGTAAAATTGAGATTTTAGAAACTGGTATTAAGGTTATCGATCTAATTGCACCGATTGCAAAAGGTGGAAAAGTGGGACTATTCGGAGGAGCTGGCGTTGGTAAAACCGTTTTGATTCAGGAGTTGATAAATAACATCGCAAAATTTCATAGTGGAAACTCTGTATTTGCAGGTGTTGGTGAACGTACTCGTGAAGGGAACGATTTGTATTATGAAATGGCAGAATCAGGTGTTTTAGATAAAACTTCATTGGTGTTCGGCCAGATGAATGAACCCCCTGGAGCTCGGTTGCGTGTTGCACTTTCAGGTTTAACGATTGCCGAAGGGTTTCGAGATGAAGGTAAAGATGTATTGCTCTTTATCGACAATATATTTAGGTTTACGCAAGCAGGAGCTGAAGTTTCTGCCCTGCTAGGACGACTGCCAAGTGCTGTTGGTTATCAACCCAATTTAGCTCAAGAAATGGGTGCTCTGCAAGAACGCATAACTAGTACAAAAAAGGGCTCTGTTACGTCTGTGCAAGCCGTATATGTGCCAGCCGACGATTTGACCGATCCAGCTCCAGCTACGACCTTTTCTCACTTAGATAGTACGATTGTGCTTAATCGTGCATTGACAGAACTTGGTTTGTACCCCGCCGTCGATCCGCTAGATAGTTCCTCTACACTTTTGGATCCAGAAATCGTGGGAGAAGAACACTATCGTGTCGCCCGTGAAATTCAAAGAGTGCTTCAAAGATATAAAGATTTACAAGATATTATTGCAATTCTTGGCATGGAAGAGCTTAGTGACGAGGATAAAAAAACAGTGGAAAGAGCTAGAAGAATCCAGCGATTCTTTACTCAGCCCTTTAATGTGGCTGTTAATTTTACTGGCAACGAAGGCAAATATGTATCACTTAAGGACACAATCAAGGGTTTCGGTGAAATTCTTGATGGCAAACACGACGACAAGCCAGAGAGTGCTTTTTATATGAAGGGTGCTATCAGCGACGTAAAATGATACGTTTGAAACTAATTTCATTAAACGGGGCACATTTTGATGAAGATGTGTACGAAGTAATAATACCTACGAAAGATGGTGAAATTGCAGTTTACGGCGGTCATGCACCGCTACTGAGTGTTGCCTCTCCTGGTTTGGTGGCCATAAGAAAAGACAAGAATATTAAAGATGACAATCGTGAGTTTGTTGCCATATATGGTGGCACCATTGAAGTGTTGAATGATACTGTGATTGTTTTAGTCGATGAGGTTGATATACCCTCTGAAATACATGAAGCTGAAGCCGAAAAGGCGTATCAAAGAGCATTAGAACACAAAACAAAAGCTAAGGACGTGGTTGCCTTGCAAGAAGCACAGGCAATGATTGACCGTTCGGCTGTAAGGTTAAAACTAGCGAATATTAAAAAACGCTCACATAGAAGGTAAAGTTGATGAAAAATTTGGAAACCGTAAAAGAGAACGCTTGGAATATTGAAGAAATTGCGCCAGAAGGGCTTGGATACGGCAGTGGGAATATCTCGGGCCTTGTTAGGATAGAAACTCTCGAGGGTAACACTCGGATGAGTCACGATTTGATAACAGAGATAGTCCAGGATGAAAAGTTATTACAAGAAGTTAATTCGGTAGATGATGGTTGTAGTGATGGTAGGCATGCGGATTCCTTTCTAATGCAGAGCAGTAACTCTTCTAGTCAGACCATCCCCTCGAGACAAAAATTGTTTGGGGGAGGAGCAACAATGGTTATGGCGTCACTACTAGGGAATGCAAGCATGCTCGACGAAACAGATAATCTAAATGGTATTTATAAAAAAAGTATGGATATGCTTGATGAGAATGGTATTGAATTTGGTGGGCATACTGCGCTGGGAACGGAGAGCAGTAAATCTGGCTGTGGGGCGATAGATTTTGCTCCCGAAATTATATCTAATATCTATCAAGAACGGACGTTACTGAAAAAAAGCATCGAAAGTTTGATGGATCCTAGTGTTAACGAAGATTATCTTGATTTCGTGATTGAAGATATTGCAACTAATTGTGCGAAATTTAGCAAGGATTTCTCAAATACCAGTTTTAACAGAAGAGAAGTATTAAATGATTATATCGATCGAAAAAAGGTAGTTGCAGAGCTTGATGGTGCCCACCAAGAGGCATTTATTGTAGTAAATATTGATATCGATAATATGACCCTTAACCAGCAAAGAGTTCGCGATGTAAGTAGCGGTATAATTCAGGCCTTTGCAATGGACATCCCAAGAGCGAAATTCATATGCGACAAACTGTACGCTGAGCCAGATGCAAAAAAAATTGGCTTGATTGCGATGTTACTATATTCATTCAGTACTGCGTCTATTTTAACCAAGGGTGATTTGCCGGTATTTTCTGTTTATGAAAAAAATAATAAGGTGGATCTAGATTTTTCCGCTTAATAAATCTTCTTCAAATTGGTGAATACCTTCTATTCCATCAGGGTATGAGGTTACATCCGGCAAATCTAAGTTCATAATTTTTTGCCAGACTCGCTCTATCAATAAAGCTAGTCGTTCTGTTTCTTGCCTGGTCGGGCTGTATTTTCTGGTCAAAGTTTTTGTGCTTTCTGCATTAACATAAACCATTTCTCCTGTAATTTTTTTGTATTTGCTAAATCTAGGATGGTTTTGTGCTAGCAGAGAATAAAATATTAATTGGGTTTTTTGTCGCCAAGCTTTTACTGTTAAAGATTTGTTGGTAGTCTGAAAACTACTTAGTGGAGTGCCTGTTTTATAGTCGACAATATTTAACGAATCTTTATTTAAGATGTCAATACGGTCTAATTTACCATCTATAGTTGCGTTAGTTAGCACGACTTCTTTCAATCGTTGCTCTGGCTTAGACCCTTTAGGCAATTGATAAATACTGAAAAAATTAGTTAGTGCTGTTACCCCCCTATCAATTAATTGTTTCTCCTCGTAATCTGGAAGCCCTTCTTCTTTGAGTCGATTTTTGAACTCTTCTATAACTGGTGATATTTCAAATTTTTCACTGTTTATTAATTTTTGCGCAAGCTCAAGGGATCTATGCATTGCAGTGCCATTGGCAAATATTGTAGATTTAGCTTCTGGCAGTTGAAGCAAATTTCTTCTTAAAAAAAGAGAAGGCCCACCCCTACTGACGTCTAGAAAATTGATTAAATTAGAAACGTTAATAGAAAAGGTAGTCAGACGTGGTGCTAGCAACGCTTTTTCTTTATCAATAGATAACCTCGGCCATTTTATTGCATTTTCTAATGCTTGAATATTTTCATCTTTTGAAAAATTTAAAATTTTGCATTGCTCCATTGCACCATGCAACAACGGTGTTGGTGATACCTCGGAGTTGGAACTATTCAATTCATAGCTTGTAACAATTATTGAGTGCTTAGCACGGCTTGTGGCTACATACAGTAACCGTGCGTAATCGTCATCTGTTTCAAGTGGTGGTTGCAAAGGTAGATTGGCTGGTGGTTTGAACCGACTTGGTTTTGGTTTCCAATTATCATCTATAGCATCGACAATGAATACTGTATCAAATTCTAGCCCCTTAGCTTTATGCACTGTATACAAATTGACGGCGTCATTATCAGTCACAAAAGGAGATTCGTCTGTTATCATTTTTTTATTTAGTTCATTGATTTCGATAAATGAAACGAAATCTTTTAATCGAGGACGAACAGATATAGTGAACTCTTTTACTAGTTGTCGAACGAGTTGAATTGCGCTGAGTCCAGTCAGATAATTGTGACTAACCGCTTCTTTTTGTGCAAAGTGTTTCTTTATAGGGCTTGGAAAGTCGGCAATAGGACGAAGACCGATGATGTATTCCATTATTAAAGACAGTGGACTACGCTCGGCAATTGATGCAACATCGAAAAAGTACTTGGCAATTTGTTTGAAAAGAATTTGATTGCTCGAAGCCATTTCACTCAGCCAGTCGTGTGGTTTTTTTATCGCTAGCTGCCAAAGCGGGATTGGATCTATGCCCCACATAGGATGTTGCAAAGTCGATACTAGGGATGAGTTTACATTTTCTCTGTTACCTTGGGTTATACCAACGATAATTTTTGAAAATAAGATTATTTGCTGGACTACTTCGCTATCAAAAATATTTGATTGTTTCTCGTAATTTATCGGTACACCTTTTTGGAGGAGTTCAGCTGATAATCTTATTAAAGTGTCATGATTGCGAGCTAAAACGGCAATCGTATCCTTTTTGGAGCGCAGATTATTACTTTGCCATTTATTAGCGATAAGTTCGACAACTTCGGTTGTTTGATGCTCTTTGGTGGGGTAAATATAGTGAATAATTTCTCCCTTTCTTTTTTCTTTTTCCGAGATTAATTTTTTATTTAAGGATTTTTTTTGGTTAGATAAACGGTCTTTAGCATTTTTGATAATTGCTTCAGAAGCGTCAATCACTGCCTGGTTCGATCTGTAATTACTAGTTAACACTATTTCTTTGACACCTTTATAGGTCCTTTCAAAGAAGTACATGTTTTTGAGCTCCGCACCGTTAAATGCAAAAATTGATTGGTCATCATCACCTACCGCCATAATGTTAGGCATGCCGTTCGCACTTTGACTATTAGCTACTAAGTGAGCCAACCTGAGCTGGGCGGCGTTGCTGTCCTGAAATTCATCGATTAGCAAATATAAAAAATTTTCTTGAACATCTGCGAGAAGTTCTGGATTTTGCTCAAGTTGTGAGATAACCTCGATCAACATATCAGAGTAATCATAGAATCCTCTTAGATGTAGATTGTCACGGTAAGCGCTATAAACTTTGGCAAGCTCTAGCCACCAGTTATTGCGCTTAATCTCTTTATGCATACCCCGTTCCCCTGCCACGTTTTGCACCCACTGATTTTTCCATTTGCTAGTATTGGTAGCTTTATTTGTATTTTCATCCAACGAAATTGCTTGCACTAAACTTGCCACGATTTTGGTTTTTAACGAAACTAGTGGGCTTATTTGACTGTCGATTTTTTGGTTGGGCAAACCGTTGATTTTTGATTTTAGTTGCAACAAACGTTTGTTGCTTATTGTCTCGCTTAAAATGTTAACCAGTTCTTGCTCGATTAATTTTATGTACGATAAATTGGCTGCTATTAATGCTTCGAGTTTCTGAGGAGTAAGTCCTGCCTCTTTGGCAAGACCAATGGATTTTAAAACGCTGTTACTAGTTGTGAATGATCCTGCAAACTTTAAAGCCAACGGATTATCGTGTGGTAATTTTTTTAAGATGCTTTCAATAATTTCTATTTGTGCCGTTTCTGGTACATTTGTTAATGTTGCTCCATTCCAAAAATATTCTGGATATGAATTCATTATTTCGGCTGCAAAACTGTGAAATGTTTTAACATGCACAAACCGGGCCTCACTACCAATTAAAGTTATTAGACGATCTTTCATATTTTTAGCTGCTTTATTGGTGAAAGTGAGACATAAAATATTTTGAGCGTCTGTGTCAGTTGTCCTTAAAATATTGGCAACTCGCATACTTAGCAGTTGTGTTTTTCCTGTGCCTGGGCCCGCAATGACCAGTACAGGCCCATCTATAGCGTCAACAGCTCGTTTTTGTTCGACGTTGAGCTTTTCGTATTCTCTCTCGTATTTATCCATCGCTGACGTCTATTTTATAACGACTATATAGTATTAAGCCAAATATTGTTGCAATAATTCGGGAGTAGTCGTATATTATCGTTAGAACTAATGGAGGGGTCTTTAAAATGAACCAAAAACAACTAGAAAATGTAATGGATGAATATCTTGTCAAGAAAGCACCATTTCAATTACCAGAAGGAGCTAGAAAATGGCTTGTAGCTTGGGCTCCGTGGTTATCGCTTATCGGTGGTATTATCGGTTTACTTGGATCACTTAGTTTATGGCGAGCAGCACATACTGTTAATACCTATATGGATGCGACTAACGAGTGGTTGCGAGCGTATGGTGCAGAGCCAGTTAAAACAAGACATTTAGGAATATTATTCTACATTGCACTAATAGTACTATTAATCCAATCATTGTTAGCGCTTTACGCAATTGCAGGCCTCAAGGCAAAAAGCAAAGCTAAGGGTTGGAATATTGTTTTACTGAGTGTACTGCTTAGTTTCGTTTATGGAGTTTTTTCAGCTCTTACAGATTACGGATCACTAGGTAACTTTGTATTTAGTGTAATTGGTTTGGTAATTGGGTTATACATCTTAGCACAAGTAAAAACTTACTATAACGGATCTAAGAAAACCCAAAAGTCAGAACCAAAATCAACATAACATACTATTTGTCTAAGTTATACGGAATTTTAAGCTTGCGATCAGTTAGGATTTTTTTGAGGTTGGTGGCAAATCGTTTCAGAAATAGGGGTTCGCCGATTAACTGTTCTTGCCATTTTTTACCTATCGAAGTGTAGTTGATTGCAAAATCTACAAAAACAGCATTAGTCCAGCCAAAACCGATTTGTGGCGGATAGAGACCTTCGTCTGGTGGCTCGTTAGGATCTGTAACCTTGTATGCCTCTCTAAATACCCCGTGGCGTTCGAAGTATTTGTAATTTGTCTCTAACCATTTTTTTGCGATTGTTTCAGCTAATTCGTGATAACCGTATTTTTCTAAACCTTTTACTGTAAACCAATGCAAAGGAGCCCAGCCATTAGGATAAGCCCACTGATGATTATGCTCTGATTTGGTGATAATCCCCTTTTTAGTGGTTGTGGCTAGACCACCGGTCTCCATAAATTTGCTGAGATGGCTGGCCAAATGAGATGCTTGTTCGGCGCTGGCAAGTCCTGACCATAACGAATAATAAGCGGCTAATGACCAAACAGTAGATAACTTTTCTTGTTTATAGTTGTAGTCGAAAAAGAATAATTTTTCTGGATCCCATAAATAACGATTAATATTTTGCGCTCTTTCGGATGCTCTTTTTTGCCAAATATTTGCAGCTCTGTTGTCCTCTTGTAGTTCTGCTACTTTTGCAAAATCCATCTCGTATTTATATAACAAGCAATTTAGGTCTATCGGGACATAAGATAAACATTGATCTTTAAAGCGCGTCGTCATATCCCACCCACTCTCGGCTTCGGCCAAGCCATCTATTAGATTGATGTCGTAATAGCGACTCAGTCCGTTAAATACATTCCGCCAGTTAGGCTGCTCATATGATGTCCAAACGGTCTCATATTCTTTTTCGGCTATTTGCATGCTTTCCTTAAGCCAAATTGAATCTTTTGTATGTTCGAAAACATCGAGGATATAGCTACTGAGCAATGGCGGTTGCGACCTACCGGTAAAATAGAGGCGATTTGCGTTTGGAATAATGCCAAAACGCTTTGCTAAATATAGCAGGTTTCCAAGCATTGCGTCTGCAAGCTCAACCTTGCCAGAAAGCATCAATGCTTGGGCAATAAAATAGCTATCCCAATAATACATCTCGTTGAACATAAAGCCCGACCCGCTTTTTACACTGGGTACTATGTATGGATATGGCAGGCCAATCAATGTGCCTTGATCGTCCGGTTCGTAGCGTTCAAAACTTTCCCAACGATTGTCTATATAATTAAGAGCTTGCTCAATCAATGAATCATTTATGTCAATATCTGCATATTTTTTTGTTTGCGTCATCTACAAATACTATAGGTAGGTTACTGGGCTTCGTCAAACGTCTATACTTATGATTTTTTATGTTTCTTTTGTGGGCAAAAAGACGGTAATGAGCCCAGCAACCAATAACATCGCGATAGAGTAAAAACCGACTTCCCCATAAAGTTCAATTTTGTAACCTTCATTAAAATTTAGTACAAAATAGCTGATAGCTGCTGTTGTGTATGATGCGATGCAAAGTACAGTTGTAAAATAAACAGCCGATTTTTTTAATAATATAGCCGATACCAAAATCGGTATGGCATACAGAGCAACTCCTCGACTGGCCATTCCACGGGATATATAAACCAAATATGATACCAGAACAATGTCGATTGTTACCAATAAAAACACTAATGCTCTATCTTGGTTTAAAGAGGTGCTTTTATTTTTTGCAAGATACCAAATAATTGCCGTACATACTAAAAGGATTGCCATCATAATCCATCTTTTAAGTACAATCTCGGGAGGTATTAATTTTGATGCGTCGTAAATAATGATCTGTGCAATCAGCAAACCAACAAACATAAAATGAATTAATGTAACTTTTTGTAGCCGTTTGGATAGAGTATTTATTTTAGCCATTATGCTTTATTCAAGCACAAGCTGATTAAAAGTGTCAATTAGCAATAATCTACACAATCACCGCAAGATACCGTCGAAAGCTATAATTGCAGAAAATACTAAGAGCACTAAAATTGATTGGTTAAATATCTTTCTTGCAAAATAATCCTTTTTCGAATCGGTAATCGTTGTTTTTAGCCACCAAGCGGAAAGAAGTAGCAACAATACAAAAGCAATCGTGCTTAAATGAGTGAGTGTTTTAAGTAGAATAATACTAAGAACGTAAAACCAGGTATAAATTTTGATGTGATCTATTGTAGTTTTACTCCCCTTTACCACCGATATAACTGGGATATTGGCTCGCGAGTAGTCGTTCTTTCTGAATATGGCAATAGCATAAAAATGAACCATCTGCCAAAATGCCATTACAAAAAATAACATCATTGCAGTTACGTCTAATGAGTTTGTTGCGGCACAATAGCCGGCTACTATCGATACAGAGCCAGGCACGGTGCCCACTGCTGTACCTAGATAGGTTTTTCTTTTAGTATAGCCATACACGAACACATAACCAAAAAACCCTGTTATCCCGAGCAAAGTAGTCAAGTTGTTGGTAATTACTCCAAGTGCAGTGATTCCGATTACCCAAAGAAAACTAGCGTACACGAGGGCATCGAGTGGTTTAATTGACCCGACTACCAATTCTCTACCTTTAGTGCGACTCATCTTGGCATCAATCTTACGATCGAGGTAGTTATTTGCAACACACCCTGAAGAAACGACAAGCAAAGTACCAATAGTTATTCCGATTAATGTCGTTGCTTCGTAGTATATTCTGCCTGCGAATAAGTATCCACCAATAGCAGCTATTGTATTACTAAGAACAATTCCTGGTTTTAAGACATGGATATAACGATGCATTAATGTTGGATCGGCTTTACCGCTTCGTCGTTTAGCATGTAGTTTTCCATTTGTTCGGGAGACTTTGAAGGAACATGACTATACTCAAGATTTTGCATAATCCAAAGCGTGCCTCCAACCAGAACAACTATAATAAATCCCGCTAATAAAAATGCCATTAAATTCCATTTTGGTCTAGATTCTTTTCCTAAATGCAGAAAAAATATTAGATGTACAAATAGTTGTGTAATAGCTAATAAACTAATACAAATAATAAGGTTATTTTTATTGATAATAGCTGCCTCTTTGCCTGCATTATTCGCAGTAGCTACAAATGCTGCAATGGTTAGTACAATAGATGATATATAACCGATTAGGTATGATTTCTTTGTAGGTACTGCTCGGTTCATCTAAATGACCCCTCTTAGATATACTAAAGTAAAAATAAAAATCCAGATAATGTCGAGAAAATGCCAAAATAGCCCAAATAATGCTAGTCGTCGTATAGTAAGCCGGTTAAGGCCTTGTGAGTAAATTTGAAACATCAAGAACACTAGCCAGATCAATCCTGCAGTAATATGTAGCCCATGTGTCCCCACCAATGCGTAATAAGATGACAAAAATGCGCTTTTTTGCCAGCCAAAGCCCTGATTGGCTAAATGCGCGAATTCGTTTATCTCCATTGTCAAAAAGGAAATACCAAGTAAGAATGTAACTCCTAGCCATACAAATAGGTGTTTTTTTAAACGAGAACTTGTAGACAAAATTGCTAAGCCAGTGGCAAAACTACTAGTAAGTAGAATCATAGTTTCGATGAAGGAGAATCTTAAGTCAAAAATCTCTTTTCCATCTGGACCGTTTGCTGTTGAGTTTCTTAGGACAGCATATGTTGCAAAGAGGCATGCAAATAGAATGCAGTCCGTCATCAAGTAAATCCAAAAACCCAAAGAGGTTTTGGAGTTGTCGTGGGAAGATTGTTTGATTAGTTCTCCTGTAGCCATTTAAATTACCAGTGTTTCCTCGTCCATTTTCTTGACTCTATCTGCGGACAGTACGTACTCTGGTTTTAGGTCCGAAGAGCGGAGTAGAATCGATAATATAATACCAACCACAGACACTAGTAAAGCTTCTGGAGCATCCCAGATAACCGAGAACCCAACCAAGCACGAGAAGACCCCAATGTAGAATGCAAACGGACTCGGTTTTGGCAGCCGTATGCTCTCGTAAGGTCTGTCGTCAATATACTTTTGCTTCTTTTGTTCATAAAACGCGTCTTTAGTCGTTACTATTGGTATACGCGCAAAATTGTAAACTGGCGTAGGTGATGGAATAGACCACTCTAGGGTTCTGCCGTCCCAAGGATCTCCAGTAGTGTCTTGGTTGTACTTTCTGAGCAATATACTGGTGATAACTTGCACAATCTGGACAACAACACCAAGTACAATAATGCCTGCACCAATACCTGCCACTATAAACAGTCCCTGCCAACCTAGGGAGGCATCATAGTGCTCTAAACGACGAGTTGCCCCCATAAAACCTAGTATATATAGGGGTAAGAAAGCTACTATAAAACCAATAATCCATAGATAAGCAGCTAGCTTTCCCAGTTTCTCATTAAGTTTGAATCCGAATATTTTTGGCCACCAATAAGAAAGGCCTGCAAAGAACCCAAAAACTACTCCCCCAATTATCATATTATGGAAGTGAGCTACCAAAAATAGACTATTATGTACCTGAAAATCAATAGCCGGTACCGCAAGTAGAACTCCAGTTACGCCTCCGATGGTAAAGGTGCCAATAAAACCCAGGAACCACACCATATGACTTGTCAGTCGAATACTGCCTTTATACATGGTAAACAGCCAGTTGAAAACCTTAACACCAGTTGGGATGGCAATAACCATTGTCATGATTCCAAAAAATGCGTTTACATTTGCACCCGCTCCCATAGTAAAAAAGTGATGTAGCCATACTAGATAGGAGAAAACAGCAATAGCCATAATGGCAGCAACCATCGATGGGTAGCCAAATAACCGTTTTCTTGAGAAGGTGGCTACTATTTCGGAATATATACCAAAGGCCGGTAGAACCAAGATATATACTTCTGGATGCCCCCAGGCCCAAATAAGATTGACATACATCATGGCATTTCCTCCGGCATCTGTGGTAAAGAAGTGCATACCAAGTGTTCTGTCCAGGGAGAGCAAAGCCAGAGTTACCGTTAGAACGGGAAAAGAAAAAAGCAATAACATCATGCTACCAACTACGCTCCAACTGAACATTGGTAATTTCATCATGCTCATACCAGGAGCACGCATTTTGATTATTGTTACCAGGAAATTGATGCCAGAGAGCAAGCTACCGATACCGGCAATCTGTACGCTCCAAATCCAATAATCGACGCCAGGACCAGGACTGAACTGAATTTCTGATAACGGTGGGTATGCAAGCCAGCCAGTAGCTGCAAATTCGGCCCCAAAGACTAAAGATAAATTAATCAACACTGCGCCAGAGGCGAATAGCCAAAAACTGGTAGCGTTGAGGAATGGAAATGCCACCTCTCTGGAGCCAATCTGAAGCGGCATAACTAAATTTATAATCCCAAACATTAAGCCCATTGCGACAAAGAAAATCATGATAGTGCCATGTGCAGTAAATATTTGTTGAAAGTGTTCGCTACTTAAGAGTCCGCTGGACTCCCCACTGCCAAATGCCTGCTGTAATCTCATCAAAACTGCATCGCCAACTCCTCGAATTAACATTATCGTCGAAACAAGCAAGTACATAATACCGATGCGTTTGTGATCTAGTGTACAAATCCATTCTTTCCATAGCCATTTCCACTTATTTGTAATACTGAGGGCGATTATTAGCAAAATTATAGAACCAACGATAACAAACTGACCCGTTTTTAGGACTAGTTGGTTAAAGTCTAGGGCCATTGCTAATATATTCACGCTCTTAGACCCTTACTAGCGTAGCTTAGTAAATAATCACGCCCCAAGTTACTAGACATATATTTAGAGATTATGTTTTGGTAAAGATCATTCTCTACACTAGAGTAAAATATTGGTGATGTATTTTTGCTTGGTTTAGCTAACTTGATGTACTCCATTTGACTTAAGCCCTCTGGTGATTTTTTTGTTTGCTGGATCCACTGTTGGTAGTCATTGTTACTTGTTACGTCTGTTTGAAACTTCATGTCTGCAAACCCTTCGCCACTAATATTGGCTGAAACACCAGGATAAGAACCTTGCTTGCTCGCAACAAGATGTAGTTTGGATGACATTCCGGTCATAGCATAAATCTGACCACCCAGATTTGGAATCCAGAATGAATTCATGGCCGAGTCAGAGGTAATTTCGAAGTTGATTGGTGTATCTTTTGGTATTTTCAAATAATTTACTGTTGCAATATTGTCATTAGGATAAATAAAAAGCCATTTCCACTCTAGCGCTACCACTTGGATTGTTATGGATTGGCTCTGCGAATCGATTGGCTTACTTGGGTCCAGTTCGTGACTAGTGCGCCAAGTCACCGTACCTAAAATTGCGATTAAAGTAATGGGAATCCCCCACCAAATGAATTCAAGCCACTTATTACTGTCCCAGTCCGGCTTATGTTCTGATTTTTTTGTAGCCCTATACTTCCAAACGATGTAAATTGTTAGCGTAAAGACAGGAATTAGTACAACTAAAGATAGCAACGATGCGAAAATGAGTATCTTTATTTGACGATCAGCAATGTGTCCTGCTGGATTTAATACTGCAAAGTTTTTACCGTAGCTTAAAGCAATTAAAATCAATATGGATGCAACAACACTAACCGATATCAATGCTAATTTTATTCTATTTTTCAATTGTCCACTCCACCATAAGCGGTTTCATTTAGTACTATAACATTAAATGTTATTTGTGTTCTAGTGCATGTATTTGTGCGTGGTTCAACCCAAAGTAATGCCCGATTTCGTGCCATAAGGTGTTTCGAATATTATTTTTGAGCTCATTTTTGTTTTTACTAGCCATTAGGATGGGGTATTTGAAAATTGTAATTTTATCTGGAATAGATATAACGTTATACGAACTTTTTTTCGGCTTTGGCACCCCTTCGAATAGCCCAAACAACAGTTGATTGCAGCTAAGCCCAATAGACTCCTCTTGCATCTTGGTTGGATGATCTTCGACGACTATTGCAACATTGTCTAGATGGCTTAAGTGCAATCTTGAAACAGCACTGAAAGAGCTAATAACTAAGTCGTTAAACTCTCTATCGGATATCTTAATTAATTTTGTAGTGTTTCTTTCCCTACCCATACATACTCCCATGGCTCTGGTTCAGGGCCTTGCTGCCCTGCTCCGTCAGGATAACTTGGTATCCAGCCGCTAATCTTAGCATTTTCGTAATTATTGTTCGACAGCCATTTGTAGCACACAGAATTTTTAAAAATTGGTAATGGGTCATTAATACATGAGATATCAATTGTGTATCCTGTGTGGTGCCTGGAAAACCCTGGAATAGCAGTAGTTTTTAGCACCGATAATATTTGGCTATCATGTGTACCTGCTGTAATACTTTCTGCAGATACGTGTCCAATCTTGTTTAAAAATAACTCTCTTTGGTCATCTGCAGAACGGTATGCCGCAACCAGACCTAAAGAAATATTAGATTTTTGCGCACTACTCTTCAGGTTGTTCCAGGCAGATGCCGCCCTTTCTTGTAGTACAAACCCGTTATCTACATCGACAAAAACATTAGCAACTGGTGCACTTCTTGGTAAATAACCTCGAGAAAGAGCAAGGTTTTTTATGTGTTCATCGGCTAGAATATTACCTGTAATTGTTGCCGTATCACTTATTGATTTAGTGTTTGGATATGCAATTCTATTGTATAAATTCTTAAACTCCTCACCCGTTAGTATTTTCATGGTTCCCCTTTTCGATGTTTCTTCATTGGTGATTGGTTTATTGACTTCCGGTTTTGGGTTTGCATTAGGGGTAGGATTTTTGTCACCTATTTGTGTTAAGAGGATCCCTAAGATCGATAAAATTATCACGAATGTTACTACGAACAAAAATATAATTCTTTTTCGGTATATTCTACGTTTTATTACTTGCTTTTTTGGCTCGACAACCCGCATACATATATTTTATGTCTATTTGGTTTAGGAGTAAATTATTGATTGTAATCTTGCCCTAGTTCCTCTAGCATAGTTACCAGTTTGTCATCTGGTATTTGGTCTATATTTTTATGCTTATGTATAGCAATAGAGAACCCTTGAATTATGTGTTTTAGAAATATCGCATCTTTACGTTTGAAGTAGTTTATATCGAAATGATCTATAGTGTTCATTACCCTGGTAGTTATAGAAATTGAACCAAATAGCGGACCGACACTGGAAGATACATTCAGAATATCCTCAATTCTCAAGCTGATGATATTAGCACTTAGGAAAAATGTTCTCTGAATAATCGTGACTTTTGATCGATCAACTACAATTGAACTTGGAAAAAATGTAAACGGAAATACAGTATTCGCTTTCACTAACACTCTGCATGAATCTTCGACAAATTTGTCCGACATTTGATCGTCTTCTGCTGGATATTCTTGGTGGGCAATGGTATTTGCCGGAGCATTTCGCACGCTAGACATTTGGTTTAATAATACTTCTTTTATAGAAAAGGTCGAGTGAATTGAAAACTTGCCAAGTTGGCTGATGATTTGATTCAGTTTGGTTTGGTTATTGATAGTTAATCTGCTAGTGTTTTCAATAGAAATACTGTTCGGGTTGGGTACTATAGCATCTGCTCTATTCATAACCTTTCCTCCTACATCTAAATAATTGCATATATCAATTTGTATCTCTATAAAATAAATTACAATTTGACTGAAATTGTTTCTTTCTAGGGTGAAAATTGCTAGAATATTCCTGTTATTAGGGCGTAGCCAAGTTGGTAAGGCACCGGGTTTTGGTCCCGGGATGCGTAGGTTCGAGTCCTACCGCCCTAGCCAATCCTTATGAAGTCAAAAAACTTGACAATAGCTGTTTTGGGCTCTAATGGCAGGACGGGTCAGATATTTGTTGATAATGCTTTAAAGTGTGGTTACTCCATCAGAGCAGGAGTACATGATGGTTCATTTAATTTTGACTATAGCCCTAATTTAACTGTCCTAAAGGTTGATGGTACAAATTCAGCCGAAGTTGATAAGCTAGTTAAGGGTTCGGACGTGGTTGTGTCTTTGATTGGGCGCATAAAAAATAGTCCAACTAATGTTCAGTCACTATCTATAAAGAACGTATTATTTTCAATGGAAAAATACAAAATAAATAGATTGATAAGTTTAACTGGCACTGGTGTTCGTTTACCGAATGATAAAATACGGTTTACAGACAAAATAGTTACTCTGTTTATGAAGTTAAGTGACCCTAATCGATTAAACGATGGAATAAAACACGTCAAAATTTTAAAATCTTCATCGGTAGATTACACAGTGATCCGGGTATCGAAATTAAATAATAGGAATAGCTTAGGGAATGTTAAGTTATCTGAGCATGGACCACCTGAGATTGTTACGCCTAGAAGCAGAGTGTCTAAAGCTATTATTCAAGTTATTGAAGAAAATAGCTTTATAAAGAAAATGCCGATAATTTCTGGTGTTAGCTAAGTAAAAAATTAATTTGACAAGAGAATAATTGTTTAAAGATAGACCAGCTGTGGGGCGATTGGTAAAAGAGAAAATAATTTCTCTACCAAAGTGTAAACTTTGTCCAATCGCCCCATGCTCCCGTGCCTAGATTGAAGACATCGAAAAATTTCGATATCCTACGGTCTTTCCCCCGACAACAACTGGGCTGCACGGCACTACCAGATCGGCAACACTTCTGCCCATCTGGCGTGCGGCAACAATCACGTCTGCCGTCACGATGTAGTATGTGTCCGGCGCCGGCCTAGTCAAGTCGTACGGGCCATGAACGATGCGGGTCAACAAAGGAATTTTGTGACCTCGGGCATCGATGTAGGAGATCGTCTGTTTTGTAATTCGGGCGGTTGCAACCTTGCCGCTTGGCGCGAACGTGGCAATAACTACGTTGCCTTTTAAGTCGTAAATATTTACGACACTGTTTGTGAGGTTCAAAACGTGTGCCATAATTTTGGCTCCTTGCCGAAGAATAAGCTTCTTCACAGCTCCCCTTAGCAGATTATCCGCTTCTTATGCTTCCCAAAAACAAGATGGGGTATTTATTGTGTTTGCAAACACAGCAAATACCCCACCTTGTGCATATTCTCTTGTCAATGTGCTGGATATTTTCTCAAAAGGAAACTATTCTTTAAATATTGCGAACAGACATCTTTTTCAAAAACACCAACCGATATATTACAACTAATATCTGTAATTGTCAATAACTAATGATATTTCGACTTTTTAGTTGTATAATAACAAGCTATGAATAGAGTTTTGACAAATGACTTACCTAAGCACATTGGTAAGCAGGTAATGATAAAGGGTTGGTTGCATAAAAAGAGATTACTTGGTGGATTGACGTTTTTGATAATCCGAGATCGAAGCGGGCTTGCCCAAGTATTGATTAAAGAGAGTGCAGAACTAGAAAAGCTTAGAGGATTGCATATCGGAACAGTGCTAGCAATAAACGGCAATGTCAGTAAAGACGACAGATCACTTAACGGAGTTGAAATACATAGCCCTAAAATTCAAATAATTACTCCGGTACTCACAGAACCACCTATCGAAATAGATAAACCACTAAGTCATAAGTCTGAAAATCTGGATACACTGTTTGAGTATCGTGTCATTGGGCTTAGGAATATGCTCGAAACAAGTATATTCAAGGTTCAAGCACAAGTAAAAGAAGCCATAAGGCAATATTTTCACTCTAATGAATTTATTGAGTTTAACTCGCCGAAGCTTTTGCCAGGCGCAACCGAGGGAGGAGCCGAAGTTTTTAAACTCGATTATTTTGGCAAAGAAGCAACTCTGGCGCAAAGTGGTCAGTTTTATAAACAAATTATGGTGGGTGTTTTTGAAAGGGCATACGAGATAAATCCAACCTACAGAGCCGAACTGAGTGCTACTACTCGACATATGACCGAGTTTATGCACATTGATGCCGAAATGGGGTTCATTGAGTTTGAGGACCTGCTTGTAATGGTTGAGGGTCTATTGAAAGAAGTTGTTGCGTTTGTTTGGCAGAATAATGAGTCGGATTTAAATGCTTTGCGCGCGAAACCGGCGGTTATTGCTGAAAAAATCCCACGATTTTCTATAGAAGAAATTCATAATTTATACTCTAAGGAAACAGGTAACAATACAAAAGGCGAAAAAGACTTGCGACCAGACGAAGAACGTTGGATATGCAAATATGCCCTAGAAAATCATGGTAGTGAAGCAGTCTATGTTATTGATTGGCCAGCAAGCGAGATGAAGTTTTACCATAAAAAACAAGAAAAAGATGCTGATCTTGCCGAACGTGCTGATTTACTATTTAGGGGAGTCGAAATAGCTACATTGAGCATGCGTGAGCATCGTTACGAAGTGCTAGTGGATCAACTGAAAACCATCGCCAAGGGAGATCCCAACAATCAAGGATTTAAATATTACTTGCAAGCTTTCAAATATGGTTTGCCCCCGCACGGTGGTTTCGGGATGGGACTCGAACGTCTGACACAAAAGATAATTGGATTAGACAACGTCAAAGAAGCAACACTTTTCCCAAGGGATATTAATAGAATTGCTCCTTAGCCATTAACGGTTATTAAACGTCTGCGGTCGCTTGATCGTACTGAGCGCAAACCGAACATTGATCCTCATTTTCGTCACTTAATAAAGAGAGCTCGGTCGCCTTCCACCAGTTGGATATATCTTTGTAGCTAATCCAATCCCCTGCTCTACGTAATAACCAGCCAAGCCAGCCATAAAACTGCAATTTTCCCCATACGAATACTGCCCAATAAGGTCCGGCAGGAATTACAGAAATAGGAGCTTTTGGTTTATAGTTTTTTGGCTCAACTTTATATAAATTTACTCTTTTTATATTGTTACTTACAAAAATCGCATCATATAGAGCTGTCTGTGCCATGCCGGAGTATTTTGTATCTGCATTGTCACCAATTACAAAAATACTTGGTAGTGCTTGCATATGCTTATCTACAACCACTCTACCGTTAGGAGAAAGAGGGAATTTGTTATTTTTAAAAAATTCATTGTTTGCCGTTCCAGCTGTCCATATAACAGTGTGCGACCGTATCGGCTTGCCTCCGACCACTAGTGCATCTTTTGTTTCGGCTTGCACTGGCTTGCCCAAAAATAATCTGATATCGAGTTTCTTTAACCTTTTTGTTACGGCTCGTGATACAGAGTGTGGCATTCTGGGGAGCAATCTGGGAGCCCCCTCGACCAAATCGACATGTACTGAGCGTTTTTTAATACCGTGTTTTTTCATAGTTTGGTTCAAATAATATGGCAATGCACCAGCTAACTCAATTCCTGTAGGCCCTCCTCCTACAACCACATAATTCAGATCTAGTCGTTTTTTGTCAATCAGTTGCTCGTGCAAATGCATTTTTAACGTTTCGGCATCTCTGAGCGATTTTACACCGTAAGAAAATTCTTTTAATCCTGCAATTCCAAAGTAGTTTGTTTCGACGCCCAATGCAAAAATTGCAATATCGTAACGATATTCATTATTTTTAGATGATTTAACAATTTTTTTGTCAGGGTCAATCGTTGTTACGGTGTCGAAAACCAAATCGATCGGCTTGCCTTTAAAAATCTCCACAAGAGGAATAGAAGAGATAGCTCGTCTTCCTCCCGTCGCAGTTCTGTACAGTGTCGGATGGTGCTCGAAGTTTCGATTGTCTGATATCAATCTGACATCGAATTTTGAATGATTGCATAATTCGGATGCAGCTTTTACGCCCCCGAATCCGCCACCAATTACTAATATATTAATTTTTTTCATTTGTATTAAACTTTATTATACTAGGTTTGTAACTAAAGCATAAGTATCTTGCAACTGCCTTTAATCCGTATTAATCTGTAGTAAATAATGAATGAATTTATAAAAAAGCTTAAAGAAGCTGGTTTTACTGGAGAGGTTGATAACTCTAACGAAGTATTGGATTTTTATAGCCATGATGCTTCATTGTTTGAAATACGTCCAAAATTAATAGTTTTTCCAACAGACAACAAAGATGTTGAAATCTTAACTTCGCTGGTAGCAAGAGAAAAAAAGAATATAAAAGGTCTAAGCTTAACAGCAAGAAGCGCTGGCACAGATATGTCCGGAGCAGCCATAAACGACTCTATTATTGTGGACTTTACAAAACATTTTACCAATATTGGCGAAATTAGAAATAGTTCTGCCAAGACCCAGCCAGGTGTTTATTATCGCGATTTTGATGTTGAAACTCGTAAACGCGGTTATTTGTTGCCGACTTTTCCCGCTAGCCGTGACCTGTGTACTGTTGGCGGTATGGTTAACAATAACTCTGGTGGAGAAAAGTCAATTGAGTTTGGCAAGACCGACTTATTCATAAATTCACTACGGTTTGTCTTTTCGGATGGGGTATCTAGAGAAGTTAAACCACTTAAGAAAGTCGATCTTGATAAAAAAATGGCTCAAAATGATTTTGAGGGTGAAGTATATACAAAATTATTCAATTTGATAAACAATAATTATGATCTAATAAAATCAGCCAAACCGAATGTTAGTAAGGACTCAACTGGCTATCACTTATGGGATGTATGGGACAAAAAAACTCAGATTTTTGATATAACCAAAGCAATCGTTGGGGCCCAGGGCACACTGGGATTAGTGACCGATATTGATTTCAAACTAACAAAAGCAAGACCAGAATCAGGTGTTTTAGTTATATTTATGAATAATATTGACAATCTTGGGGGGCTAATAGAAAAAGTCGTCGAGCACAACCCCTCGAGATTTGAGTCATTCGACGACCAAACACTAATGTTATCGCTCAGATTTATGCCAAAATTTTACAAAATGTTAGGATTGAGAAAATTTATACGACTAATTTTTAGTTTGATTCCTGATGCGCTACAGTTGACTAGAGGTATTCCACGCCAGATTTTGTTAATTTCTTTTAAAGGTAATACCGACAAAGAAATATTTAAGAAAATACAACAGCTTCATGCCGAACTAGATACCGAAAAAAAACAATACGGGATTTCTGGATTCGAAGTATTAGCAACCGATGAAGACGCACAAAAGTTCTGGATTATGCGACGATATAGTTTCAAAATTTTACGTGATAATGTCAAAGATAAACACACAGCACCTTTTATAGATGACCTGGTCGTGAATCCACAACATTTATCTAAATTTTTGCCAGAGATCAGAAAGATTATAAAAAAATACCGGTTATTTGCAACAATTTCAGGACACATGGGAGATGGCAATTTTCATATTATTCCTTTGATGAGATTAGATGAACCATCGGAGAGAGCCAAACTTGAACCGGCCATGCGAGAGGTAAACAATTTAGTGCTTAAGTACAAAGGATCTTTAAGTGGGGAGCATAACGATGGTTTGGTACGAGGACCTTGGCTAGAACAAATGTACGGACAGGAGGTTGTTGAATTATTTAGACAAACTAAAGATATATTTGACCCTCAAGGAATATTCAACCCTCACAAAAAGGCGAACGCTACTTGGGAATACAGCTTTAATCATGTTAGAGATCATTTTTAAACCTTATAAAAATTGACTCAACCGCTAGTATCGGGTATACATAGTATTGAATCATAACACAAGGAGAGAGGTTCATGGTTAATACTAATGATAAAGACTTGTGGGGGGCGTTGGCTTTTCGTGGAATGCTGGCGATTTTATTTGGCTTGGCAGCCGTTTTTTGGCCCAGCTTGACACTAGTAACACTGGTATATCTGTTTAGCGCGTTTATAGTCGCTTCAGGACTAGTTTCACTAGTAACAGGGTTGATTGGCCTGTTTGGTGGTGATGGCAGTATTACCGGCAGAGGATTGTCATTTTTGCTTGGTGTTTTAGAGCTAGGTATTGGTGTATATCTTTTAAGGCACCCTACTGTAGCATTCGCAACGTTGATTTTGCTAATTGGTGCGGTGCTAATAGTTAGAGGATTAGTAGAGGCCTACTCTGGGTTGTTTGAGGAAGAAGCAGCAACTCACAAAACAGTTGCGGTCATTTTGGGTCTCATATCCGTGATTGCCGGAATTGTAATTCTTTTGCAACCAGCAAATGCAGGTGTTGCTTTTGTATGGATACTTGGCTTATACGCATTGATTACGGGTCCAATTATAGTCGCTCTGTCGTATGATCTGAAAAAGCTAAAATAATTAACTGATAAGGATTCTATAATATGCGTAAAGTAAATATAACAAAGATTGGTGTAGGGTCTTTAGGAAAATTTGTAGGAGTTGTGCAAGCAACCATTGCTTTTGTGATTGGATTAATCGCAACAGTTGCGGCGGCTTCTGGAATCATCACGGGGAATAGCTCGTTTATTAAGGGTCTGGGTCTTAGCGTCGGAGTTTTTGCAGTAGGTGTAGTGTTATATCCTATTATTGCATTCATCATTGGATGGATTCAGGGGGTAATAGCAGCCATAATTTTGAACTTTGTTTTTAAAGAGAGCGGTGGCTTAGAATTAGAGCTTGAAGATCGCAAATAACAAAAAGAATTAAATATTAAAGCGGCTTCGGAGCTGTAGCTAAGGAGTCGCTTTTTATATGTGAAGCAAACTGTAATATTATATAGATTAACTTTATGGAAAACTCAAAGATCGCTCAGTATATAACCCAAATTCATATTAACGGCCTTCAAGGTAGAGTATTGGAGTTACCCGCACCTAAGAAAAAATCTAAGCAAATACTTTTGCTATATGGCCATCATGCTAGTTTGGAGCGCGTTGGCGGCATTGCAGAAGTTTTAAATCGGTACGGCAGCGTGACAACAGTAGACTTACCAGGGTTCGGTGGGATGGATAGTTTTTACAAAATTGGCAAAACCCCAACAATTGACAATTTCGCGGATTATTTGGCGGCTTACATCAAACTTAAATTTAAACGTCGTAACATTACCATTATTGCAATGTCATTTTCTCTCCCCATTATTACAAGAACTTTTCAAAAGTACCCTGATCTTGCCAAAAAAGTTGATTTACTTGTTAGTTTCGCTGGGTTCGTGCATAAAGATGACTTTAAATTTAGCAAGAAAAGCTACTACGGCTTAAGGACGCTGGCGTGGGTATTCAAATGGCGATCAACATCAACTCTATTACGCTACCTTGCTCTTAATAAATTTGTTATTAAGAATACATATAGATCCGTTTCAAATAGCCACAGCAAGATGAAAGACGCTAGCCCTGAAGAGCTAAAACAGAGAATTGATTATGAGATAAAGCTTTGGCAGATGAATGACCTAAGGACAAGAATGATTACTATTACAGAAATGTTAACTCTGGATTTGTGCAGTAAGAAAGTCAATCTACCAATTTGGCATGTCGAAACTAAAAACGATAGATATTTTGATAATGACATTGTAGAACAGCATCTACGGGTAATCTTTCAAGATGTGGTCAGAATACCAATTAAACTGGCTGGACACATGCCGACGGTAATTGTTTCGGCAAGAGAAGCATCTGGGTTGATACCCGAAAAGTTACGAAAAAAATTAAGACAATAAAATTTGGTATAATAAGTACTAATATAGTTATGAAAATAGGATTGGTTTGTCCATATAATATGTTTTTGGGCGGTGGCGTCCAGGAAGTTGTTTTAGAGCTGCAGAATAATCTTACTAAGCGTGGCTATGACGCAAAGATTATTACACCTCAACCAAGGGACTACAAGGGGCCGCGTCAGAGTAATATAATAATGGTGGGTGGTGCAGCAAGGTGGCGTACGTATGGCACAACAACTCAGTTTTCGGCTAGTGTCGATATTGACAAATTGACATCAATGCTAGAAACAGAAAAATTTGATATCTTACATTTTCATGAGCCGTGGGCTCCGATGCTCGCAAGACAGATATTAGGAAAATCAAACGCTGTTAATATCGGCACTTTTCATGCTGCTATACCAGATAGAATTGTTGGTAAAACTATCGAGAAAGTAATAACGCCATATACAAAATCGATATTAAAATATCTTGACGCTTTAACAGCAGTATCACCAGCTGCGTCTAAATATGCTAGCACTCTAACTGATATGCCAATTGAAATTGTGCAAAACGGTATAGACTTAAAAAAATTTAGCCGTAGAAAAGAAAAATCTAACTTAAATAAACCTATAGATATTTTATATATCGGTCGACTGGAAAGTCGAAAAGGCCTTAAGTATTTGCTTAAAGCATTTTCTTTAATTGAGAGTGAAAATCCGAATTACAGATTAACAATTGCCGGGGACGGACCTGACAGAGATAAATTAATTGAGCAAGCCGAGTTTGAGAACATAAAAAACATAAATTTTGTAGGTTATATCTCAGACAGTGAAAAAATACGATTATTAAGTGAAGCGGACCTCTTTTGTTCACCGGCAGTTTATGGTGAGAGCTTTGGCATAGTGTTATTAGAGGCCATGGCGAGTGGTTGTGTACTGGTAGCTGGAAACAACCCTGGATATGAATCAGTTATGGATGGGTTGGGTCAGATTTCGATTATTAACCCTAAGGACACAAAGGAATTTGCCCGTCGATTAAAAGTTATGGCCACCAATAAAGCCATACGAAAATGTTGGAGAGGATGGGCACAAGAGCGGGTCAAGAAAAACGACTACGACATAATAGTTTCTCAATATGAAGAAATTTATAAAAGAACCTATGCTCGAAAAAAAACTTAAGATTGGTTTTGTCATAGATGATGGGCTTGACAGATTAGATGGTGTGCAGAGATACGTCATAACTCTTGGCGAGTATATGAAAAGTTTAGGACACGAAGTTCATTATTTATGCGGCCAAACCACTAGAAGTGAATACAGCTATATACACTCGTTAAGCAAAAATTTTTCCGTACGGTTCAATGGCGGAAATCAGTTGACTATCCCTCTCCCAACCCGAAAAAGTAAATTAAAAGCTAAGCTTGATGAATTGGATCTGGATATTTTGCATATCCAAACACCCTTTAACCCTTTTTTGGGTAGCAAAATAGTTTCGTTGGCGAGCGGCAAGATACCTATTGTTGGGACATTTCATATATTACCTTATGGCAACATACCCAAAATCGGCAGTTTTCTGTTAGGTTTAGTGCAACAAAAAGTATTAAAACAGATTGATTATTTTTATAGTGTCTCGAGTCCTGCTAATAAATTTGCAAAACGATACTATAAAATCGATTCAGAAATCATGCCTAACCCAGTCGATATATCTAAATATAAACCAAATTCGCCACGTCATAACGCTACCAAGACAATAAAGTTAATTTATATCAACCGTCTTATAAAAAGAAAAGGGTGTCACCAGCTTTTGAAAGCCATAAATTATGGAATCACACATAATATGTTTAATCCGGATTTTACGCTTGATGTTTGCAGTGATGGCTATCAGCGAAATATGCTAGAAAAATATGTTTCAAACAATGGTCTAGAAAAAATAGTGAGATTTACGGGATATATATCTGATAAAAAAAAGTGCGAAATGCTACAAAACAGTCAAATTGCAGTGTTCCCATCTATTGGCGGTGAAAGTTTCGGCATAGTTCTAATCGAGGCAATGGCCGCTAATGTTCAAGTAGTGATGGCTGGAGATAACCCAGGTTACCGTAGCGTTTTGAGGGATAACTCGGTGCTATTTAACCCTTTTGATACTAAAAGGTTTGCTCATAAACTTGCTAAATTCATAAACAACGCTGAGAGTAGAAAACTCGTTAACAAGTCACAACAAAAACAGGTATTGCAATATGACGTAAAGAGCGTGGCAACCAAGATTTTAAATAGATATATACTATTGCAAAATCAGAAAAACCTATCCATACTTTAAATCAATAGCGAAAGGAACAGAATAATTGAATAATACTAACTCCCAAATTTCCATCGAAACTTCAACAATCATTAAAGGCATTGTTCTTGTAATTTCAACTGTACTTATTATTGGTGTTTTTCATAACTTAGCACGTCCGATAGTGTGGATACTAGTTGCATTTTTTTTAGCTATAGCCCTTAACCCGGGTGTTAGCTGGATAGCAAGACATCTCAAAAGTAAAAGCCGTATTAAGGCGACAGCGCTGTCATATATAATTTTAATCGCGTTTTTGATTACGTTTTTTTCTTTGATTACCCCTCCTCTAGTTAAACAAACTGTAGATTTTGTGCGTGATATTCCGCAGACCCTAGAGGATTTAAAAACAGAGAGATCCCCTGCTGGACGTTTTGTGAGTAAGTATAAACTTCAAGATGAAGTAAATAATCTGGCAAAAGATGTTGGCAACAAGACGAAGGATATTTCTCAGCCGGCTATCGCTACTGCAACAACTATTGGAACTACTTTGGCTTCCATAATAACCATTTTAGTTTTAACATTCATGATGCTAGTAGAGGGTCCGCAATGGTTAGATAGGTTCTGGGCTATGCAGCCGGCTTCAAAACGTAAACAAAGAAAAGATACTGCTAACCAGATGTATAGGGTAGTTACTAGTTATGTTAATGGTCAGTTGCTAATTGCATTTATTGCAGGTGTATTTGCGTGTATTGCGCTATTGATTGCTAGTCAAATTTTTAATGCTAACATCAATGCCATTGCCCTGGGTGGCATTGTTGGTGTATTTGCACTACTTCCTCTAATTGGCGCTACCTTGGGAGCAGTGATTGTCATAATTGCCTGTTTATTTGTTTCTTTTCCGTTAGCCATTACTATGGCCATATACTTCATTGTCTATCAACAAGTTGAGAATATTACTCTCCAACCATATATACAGTCGCGCAACAATCGACTAACACCCCTTGTAGTCTTTATTTCTGCCATAGTTGGAGCTAGTATTGGGGGCCTGCTTGGAGCATTACTGGCTATACCGGCTGCGGGATGTCTTCGTATACTGATGGAAAGCAAGTATAAAATCAAAACTCAAGACGCCAGCAGAAAGTAATTTCTTTTCCAAATCTGCCCTTTTGGAGTATCGAGCACATCAATCCCCTGCGTAATTAATTGTTGTCGTATATGGTCGGAAGTGATCCAATTAGATTCATCGCGTGCAATTCGTCGGCTTTCTAATAATTTTTTTTGATCATTATTAATATCGTCGACAACCAAGGGAAGACCCAGTTGCTCATCAATGAATTTAAGCAATTTTTTGCTTGGAGATTTAAACCACACCTCTGCATCAGTAAAGGCAGAATCAATAATAGATAAACACTGCGGTATTCGCAGATCGGTGTAAATAAGAGAATCTAGTTTGGCTAGAGTCGACGTATCATCTTGCTCTTCTAGCTGCCAAACTCTGTCTGCTGCTTGTTGCCATTTAAGTAACCTGTTTTGGGCACTATCTAGGTCGTTCCAGCTAAAATGCAGCTCGTTTTTATAATGAGATTGTAAAACCATCATTCGATAGCTTAAAGGGATATAGCCACGTTTCACTATGTCAGCAATAGTTATGAAATTGTTTTCTGATTTTGCCATTTTCTTATCATTCACTAGAACATGGTTGCTATGAAAAAATATTGTAGACAATATATTATTTTCGCCAATTGCAGTACTTTGAGCAATTTCATTTTCGTGATGAGGAAAAATTAAATCTATTCCTCCGCTGTGGATGTCGAAGGGCACGCCAAGATTGGCTTCACTCATCACGCTACATTCAATATGCCAGCCAGGTCTGCCTGCCATAGGATTGCCATCAATTTCAAAAGCCCATGACGGCTCTAATGGTTTAGCTTTTTTCCAAAGTACGAAGTCCTGTACTTCCGATTTACTATATTCATCATTAGAAATTCTTTGTTTCTGATACGATTCATCTGTAATCTCTAATAATTGTCCGTATTTTTTACCTGCCTCTTTATACTTTCGGATAGAAAAATAGACACCGTCTTCGGCAATATAAGCAAATCCTTTTTGTACCAGGTTTTCGACAAATGTTTTTATTTCATCAATATAATCCGTAGCTTTTACAAATTTGATCGCACCCAGGTCTATTGCTACTAGAGTTAAATCTTTAGCGAACAATTCGATATTACTTTGGGTGAGTTTATGTAAGGCCTCCATTGGGGGTAGTCCTGGATATAACTGTCGACTACTTCTGATTGTTTTGTCGTCTACATCGGTATAATTCATCACATGAATTACTGGTTTTATCGTCCGCAGAGCTCTGTTGAGTAAGTCAGCATAAATAAATGCACTTATATTACCTATGTGAGCCCTGTCATACACCGTAGGACCACAACTATAAAATTTATAGCATTCTGGATCTATTGAGGTAATCTCGTCAATCTTTTTAGTTAGAGTATTATACAGCTTCATCATTGAGTTGCGCCTCTATAGCATTTACCACGGCTATTTTGATATCGTTTATCTTTCTACCGTCAGTTACACGGAAACCGCTTGCATATTCATGCCCGCCACCGCCAAATTGTTCTGCTACCATGGCAGCTACTCGAATGCCGTAATTTGCCCGAATTTTTCCGGTAATTCTGCCGTCAGGATAAGTTTTGAAAACAACTGCAACGTCAACACCCAGGACTTGACGCATCTCATCTATTGCTAACATTGCAGGATTATACTGATGGCTGTACTTTTCGATTTCGTCCCACGGTATAATAAGAAATGCAGTTTTTCCGCTTTCAGACAATTCCACCCTGTCTAGCAACTGCCCTTTGTATTTTAAAATTTCAATACTTTTCTTCTGCAACTGTTTTCGTTGATTATCAATTTGTGCTAAATTAGCACCTTTCTCTATCAAATCGGCTAAAATTTTGACAGCGTCAACAGTTACGCTCTCTGATGTCAATCCCAAAGAATCAGATAGTATGCCAATTGATAAGAGGTTAGCGGCATCCTCATTGACGTCGTATCCGAGGGCTTCGGCCAGAACATATATCAGCTCGGTTGTAGATACAGCTTGTCTAATTAGATAGGAGGATGCAAAATAAACAGTGCTAGGTGATACATGGTGGTCTATAACAATACACGGCTTCGATGAGACCCATGATATCTTATCGGACTTTTGTAAAGTTTCCAATAGCATTAAACTGCTAGTATCAACAATTATTGAGGCGTCAAAATTTGTCGGTAGCTCCGATGTTACCCTATCCCAGCCACTCATATATCTAAGATATCTTGGAACGTCTACCCCACAATATAGAACCACTTCTTTGTCTAAATCGCCCAAAATTTGCTCTAAAGCGAGTGCGCTGGCTAAACTATCTCCATCTGGGTTATCGGCTTGAATAATTACAATCTTTGAAGCGCCGTCAATCAGTTTGCCTATTCCATTAATAATTTCGACTTGATTCATATAAGCTGCTGCCTGCCCTCTAAAGCCCTCCCTAATGTAACCTGGTCTGCGTGTTCCAAATCTAGTCCAATTGGCAATCCCCTAGCCAGTTTAGATATTGATACATTAGTATCACTCATAAAGGATTGCAGAACATGGATTGTTGCATCGCCTTCCACGCTAGCATTTATAGCAAGTATAACCTCTTTAACTTTGTCCTCTTTAATTCTTTTTTTTAGTTGCTTCAAATTTAAATCATCTGGCGTAATGCCGTCTATAGGGGACACTAAACCTCCAAGTACATGATAAGTACCTTTGTACTGACCTGTCTTTTCGATTGCTAATATATCCATAGGATCAGCAACTACCGCAACAACGGTTTTGTCTCTATCGGGATTACTATACAGTGGCGATACTTTTTGATCACTTTCTATCAGGGCAAACGTAATAGGACAATATCCTATGCCCTGGTGCAATTTGACTAAACTACTAGCAATATTTTTGCTGAATACAGGACCTTTTTTAAGTATGAAGTATGCGTATCGCTCAGCGCCCCTTGGACCAACTCCTGGCAAAGTCAACATGGCGTCTATAACATCATTTAATGACTTAGGTAAATGATTCATTGGCAGTTAGGCCTATAGTCCCAGGTTACCTAATGCTCCCATCATGGGTTGCATTTTATCTGCAGCCACTTTTTGGCTTGTGGAAATGGCGTTTCTTACCGCCTCTTCAGTCCATTTCTCTAGCTCGCGAATGTCCTCTAAGTCAATACGCTCTGGATCTATATGTATTCTCTTGATTTTTTGCTCTCCAGTAATTTCCACTGTTACTGCGCCATCCCCAGACGAGACACTAATAATTTCCTTTGCCAATTCTTTTTGAAGCTTCTTAACCTTCATCAGCATCTTCGCTTGATCAAATCTGTTCATAACTTACTCCTCGCTGAAGTATATTGTATCAAAATTTTTCTTAGTTAACGACTTGTATATTGCTCTGGTTTCGGTTGTGCGAATAACCTACGAAATATCTTGTTCCTTGATAGTAAGCTATTAGGACAACAAGAAGCCCAATCCATAACAAACCAACATACTTAGCAATGGGATTCTTGGGGAAAACCGAAAACCACATTTGGAGCAGAAGTGCGATACCGGCAGCAATAAACAGATATAAAAACGGCACCAACCAACTAATAGAAGATACTCCGTAAGTACCAATTAATAATAGCGAAACTCCAGTAGCCACTGAAATTCCTCTAAATCTTACGGGGTTATAGCCGGATCTATAACCATATAAAGCAAGTATCAACAAAATAGTAGTTGCCATGTCCAGAATGGGTGTTCCTGCAAGCCAGGTGTAATTGTTATCTAAACCTGATATAAATAATTGTCCAGGCAAGTTTATGATGTTTGAAATTAATGTTTGTAAACTTGCAGAAGAAGATACTCCCAAAAGATCAAGCTGATTGTGATTAATATACAAACTATATAAAAGAGGCACTATGCTGAGGATAAACAGAGAGATAGATAAAACTTTGTTTAGTTTCGAGTTTTTTTTCCAAATAAATTTGAGTTCTCTATTGCCTGCAACTAATGCAATAATCAAAAATAACCAACCTCCAGGTACGTACAAAAGCAGCCCGCAGATAAAGCCCACCAGAGGTAGTAGCGTTACTCGTTTTCTTTCGCTAGCCCATATACCGAGCGAAATAATTGTCATTGCACTCAAAATTAAACTAATCCCAAAACTGGCAGATCGTGCCTGTAGTAAAAACCAGCTAGAACTAGCAAACAGCAAAGTTCCCAGCAGTGCAACTCGTTTTGAATACCAATGACGTAATACGTAAAACATCAGTATTGCAGCAATTGAAGCCATGAGCACAGAAGGCATTTTAAGTGCCACGGTCTCATTTACCTCAAAATTTGAAAATACAAATTGCAATAATCGTTGCGGCAAAAACAATGCATTTTGAAGCAAATCATTTATAGATGAAACTTGTAACATTCCAATTTCTTCTGGACCACTTCCTGGGGTTTTGAATGAAGTATAGTCCAATATAATAATTACTGATGTTAAAAACAAAATCGTCAAAATTACTAACAATGGCTTTAGTAGTTCAACCAGAAAATCAATAACGCGACTATACATAATTTACTAGTGGTTATTGTATCATTCTAATTATCAAATGGGGTAGTGTGCTTACTATCCAAGCTGCGGAGCCGCTGTTTTTCTTTGTCGAAATAAAGCTCTATTGCTCCTGTCGGTCCGTTTCTATGTTTTTTTATAAATACGTCCGTTATATTCCGTCTGTCTGTCTCAGGATTATAGTAATCTTCTCTATATAAAAAAGCTACTACATCAGCGTCTTGCTCAATAGAGCCGGACTCCCTTAAGTCCGCGAGTTGTGGAATCTGGGGATTTCGGCTTTCCACAGAACGGCTAAGTTGGCTCAAAGCAAGTACAGGAATATTTAGTTCTCTCGCAATACCCTTTAACCCTCGTGATATCTCAGATATCTCTTGGACTCGATTACCAAAATCGTTTCTTGAAACACCATCGCCACCGCTCATAAGTTGTAGGTAATCAACAATCAGTAGTCCTATAGGCCTCAAGTGTGCCTCCCTTCTAGCTTTGGTGCGAAGATCACTAACAGTAATGCCTGGAGTGTCATCTATATATATTTGAGCTTCACTTAAGACACCCATTGCTTGACCAATTTTTTCAAAATCAGAATCACTCAAATTCCCTGTTCTGAGGTTCCATGCGTCAACTCCCGCTTCGGCTGCCAGCAACCTATCAACAAGTTGCTCTTTGCTCATCTCGAGACTAAAAAACAAAACTGGTTGGGCAGATTTTACTGCCACATTATGAGCAAGATTTAGGGCCAGCGCTGTTTTTCCCATGCTTGGTCTGGCGGCTAGAACAATCAAATCGCTTCTTTGTAATCCAGCTAATATATTGTCTAGGTCCTTATATCCTGTGGGGACTCCTCGGATAGCACCACTATCTTTATGCAGTTCATCGAGTCTTTCAAAACTCTCTGTTAATACCTCTTCTAAACTAACTATGTTTTGCTTTGTACGTGCTTGACTTACATCGAACAATTTCGACTCTGCTTGCTCTATGATATTAGAAATAGGTGCTTCTTCGCCGTATCCTAATTCAACTATGCTCTGGCTGGCTTTAATTAATCGACGACGCATTGCTTTATCCGAAACAATTGTTGCGTACGAAAGTGCATGAGCCGCAGAAGGCACAAAGTTTGTCAATTCGCTTAAATAGGATGCTCCACCTATTTCTTCTAGGTTTACAGTACTTTTTAGCTCATCGGCCAATGTCAAAACGTCAATTGGTCTACGCTTGTCATATAATCTTTTGGCAGCAGCGTAAATCAATCCATGTCTTTTATCATAAAAATCGTCTGCTTTTACAATATCAGCAATTTTAACTATTGCATCAGGGTCAATCAAAATAGATCCTAATAAACTCGCTTCGGCTTCTATGTTTTGAGGGGGTAATTTCGCAGACGAATTATCCAATTTATTCTCCAGGTTTAATGGTACTATGATTCTAACACTTCACTTGTTCCAAAAATATTGGTAACGCTATTTATTGTACTTAGGTCGTCCGATGTTGATTCTTTTGAAATTCTACTTTTTGGGATATGTCTAACTGTTATGGTATCTATAGATGCACTATGTTGATCGATAATTTTTCTTAATAATTGTTTATTTTTTTGGCTATCCATTTGGCGATAGTGAAATGCAAAATTAAAGTCCAATAGCAAAACATTACCTTCAACACGTACTTCAGCCATTCTTGATATTCCATATAAAGTACGGTTCTTTTCTTTTAAAGCATCAAGGACTCTTGGCCAAAGAATAGTTGGATCGGATTGATTTTCATCTGATAAATTGCCTTTTTTTGTCTCATCGGGATTCCTCGTTTGCGCCAACTTTTTTCCCAACTCCGTCTTAGAGGGCAAACCAGAATTGTTATTTTCAGCGTTCTCGAAAGGCAAATTACGGCTGTCCAATGATGCCTCGACCAACGCTAGCTCTAATTCCATTCTTGCATCAGAGCTCGCTGACACTTTCAGCAACTGCCTCAGCAATTTTATAATTGACTGATTAACTAGCGACTTTACCAGTAGTTCTCGGTATTCGGCAGAGATCTGTTGGGCTATTCCTTCTGGGCTTAGTCCTTGCAAAAGTAAGGCATTTACGTTTTTTATGACGCTAGCTGTATCTTTTTCGGAAATTGAAGAAATTATTCTTTTTAATGACTCGACCGGCGCTAACCCTAATGCTTCCTCAACGTCTTTTATTTTTATAACTCCTTCAATATGTCTGATCTGATCCAAAAAAGAAATACTATCCCTAAAACTACCCCCACCGTGTACTGCAATTAACTCTATCGCTTCTGATTCGATATTAATTTTTTCATTTTTTGCAATCATATTAAGCTGTTTGATTGTTTCGGGAATTGATAGCGGTCTAAAACTAAAATGAACGCATCTGCTGACAATTGTTTCTGGCAGTTTATGAAATTCGGTGGTTGCCAAAATAAATATAACGTGAGAAGGTGGTTCCTCTAAGGTTTTTAATAAGGCATTGAATGCTTCTTTGGTAAGCATGTGCACTTCGTCTATAATATAAACTTTGTATTTCAAATTAACAGGGGCTATCTGCACTTTGTCTCGTAGTTCTCTGATCTCGTCGATCCGGCGATTACTCGCAGCATCAATTTCGATAATATCAATCAACCCCGCAGAATCACCATATTCTATATTGTTTACCTGATGTGCAAAGATTCGAGCCACAGAAGTTTTGCCTACGCCCCTTGGACCAGTAAATAAATATGCATGCACGATTTTACCCGTTTTAACAGAACTGATCAAAGTTGAGGTTATGTGTTCTTGCCCGACCAACTCATCGAAGCTTTTAGATCGATACAAACGATATAATGCCTTACCCATAGCAATATATAGTATATAGTGGCTTAGTTAAAAATTCGATTGTATTAATTACATGATTAAAACTACAGTGCAGCTTCTAGTGCGGCCCACTCGGCGGCAGAATCTTCTTCGGGAATATTTACACTCACTTGGTCGCCGGGTTTTGCTTTGAAATAAGTCACGCTAGCTAGTAGCACCCTATACTTTTTGTCACCAACTAAAACAAAATAGTGTCCATCTTCGAGTTCTAATGACCCTACAAGTTGTTTTCGTGGGATTGGACCAATTTGTTTGTACAAAAAAGTTCCATCGTCGGCGATAGTTAGCTTCAAAATGTCGCCCTGAACTAACTTTGATTTACTAGCATAGTTTGCAGGCACTGGATAAGTCTTGCTATCACTACCGACCATGTTTTGACCATCAAATACACCTTCGATAATCTTGCCGATGTTTTCATCTTTGACAATCCTAGTTGCTGTTGGATCATCACCCAGCAAACTCAATATCAGCTCTTTTGCAGCTGCCAGTGATGTTTCCGCTTCGGATATCAATGTTCTCAGTCGTTTTATTTGTTTATCGGGGATATCTGTCATTTGTTTCCTCTTAGTAACTCCGTTTTTATTATCAAACAGACCCTACACGCGTACACTACCATGTAAAGCTTAAATGGTCAAAATTTTTCCTGTGGAAAAAATTATTTATGATAGTTCTACAGTCGCACCTGCGTCTTCTAATGTCTTTTTAGCAGTTTCTGCTTCTTCCTTTGGAACTTTTTCCTTGATTACCTTCGGTGCCCCATCTACCAAGGCCTTTGCTTCTCCCAATCCAAGACCTGTGATGTCTTTGACTGCCTTAATTACGGCTACCTTTTGTGCGCCTGTCTCTTTTAGAGTTATGTCAAATTCACTTTTTGCATCTTCTTTCGGTCCCTCTTCAGCACCTGCTCCACCTACAGGAGCAAGCGCTACTGCAGGCGCAGCTGCACTTACGCCCCAATATTCTTCTAAAAATTTTACAAACTTACTCAAGTCCAAAGCACTTAGTTTGTCTAATTCTTTAACAATTGATTCAAATTCTTTAGGAATATCAATTTTTTCTTTATCTGTCATAATTATCTCCTTATTTATTCTGTTACTTTTGCCCTAGCGTTTAGGACATTTAATAATCCTCTTACGTTACCAGCCATCACATTTACAAAACCACTTAGAGGAGCAGCTATAGTACTTACCAGCTGCGACCTCAGTTGTTCAACACCAGGCAATTCGGACAATATTCTTACACTTTCTGCATCTATAAATTCTCCGTCGGCTGTTATCGCACCCACAAATTCCATTTTTCCAGTTTTCTTTTTAAAACTAGCTATTACTTTGGCTGGAGAGACCTCATCCATATCATTGAAAGCGTAAAGCAATTGGCTAGTTAGGGCTCCAGTATCGGTCCCCTTCAACTGATCAGTGCCGTTAATCGCCTGTTTAACCAATCGATTTTTTGCAATCTTAATAGTTGTATTGCTTGTCTTCGCTTCTATTCGCAATTCTTGTAATTGTTTCACTGTAGCGCCGTGATAGTTGACTACAACCGTCAACTTAGATGCGCCCAGCAATGTTTGCAGGTCAGCAACTGCTTGTTCTTTTTCTAACCTTGTTAGTGCCATGAAGTTCTTTCTTTATTTAAAATATATCGACCAGAAGTACATAAAAAATCTTTGGACTCACCAAAGATTTCGACCTCAACATAGTTGTCTACCTAGGTAGCTTCTTATAGCTCGTATCGAACCGCTACTGTCTTCAGCACTTCGATGTCAATTATAGCAGTAATTTTGCATAGATTCAACCACTATACCAAGTTCTTAGATATGGCTAGTTTTGAAGAAACAGAAGGTAATGAAACTTTTGAGCGCGACATAGTTTCCTCATAAAATCGTACCGCAACTTTTGCAAACTTGCTTTGTCCGGTAATTTTAGCTATCGCCCTATAGCAATCTGCTCTATATTCCGTAACTCTACTGTCTTTACTGGGGCCAAAACTATCATAAAATGAATCGATTACTGCAACTGCACTTTCTATATTATCGTTTCTAGTCAACTCCTTGACAGTTTTAAGGATCACCGCAGGATTATCGGTCCTGATATCTATATCCGGAAAAACTCCATTCATTGATATAACGGATTGAGCTATTTGATCTATATCTTGGCGGTCTATCGCCTCTAAATATTGACTGTAATGCGACAACACATTTCTACCATGCTTTGGGTCGTACATCGTTGCTATCAAGCGTTTGCTAAACCCATTAGAATAAGCGGCGTCCGGGCACACTATACCGGTTTTTTCTAAAGTCAGCCATGGATACTTCTCAGCTGGACTAACCCGATCAGCATCATGATTTGTAGACATGTAATTAGGAAACACAAATGCAAATTCTCTAGCGTTATCTGTTATAAATAACGGCACAAATGAATTCGTAACATTCTGATTAAGTCTTGGGGCTAAAGAATCAAACATCCATAGCTCATACTGTTCGCCATTATCTAGTAAGGTAGTTATCATCGCATGGCCATTAATAAAACTTACTTTGTGCTTTAAATCGTTTTGATCCAAAAGTTCGGAAGTCAAATTAGTAAACCCGATACAATCAGTGGGGGTGCGTTGATCGTACTCACCCTGCGGCGCATGACCTTTGTATCTAAGCTTAGAGCGTACTTCGTTTTGAATTTCTTCAAATTGCTTAATTACCGGGATGCCCAAATTTATATCTGGGTAACCATACGTTTCAGGTGTTGAACTAGTGTATTTCTCGTATTTGGATTCGTCTATCATCTAATTAAAAAAACCGAGATTCCTCGGTTCGTTTTCTCCCTGAATTACTAGCTTATCAACGAACCGAGTAAAATCGGAATTCGTTGAGATTGCGCACAGTAAATTCTAATGTATTACGCACAAAACAGATTCTACGCCTTAAATAACCGACTGTCAACTATTTATCTGTGACAGCTTGAACTTTGTATATCTTTCTGCTGCCAAGCGGGTTAACTCTGGGTCCTCATCTTTATCTACAAATTGCATTGCTTCGGCAACCAACGGATGAACCTCGGCAATTTTTTCATACATTAATTTGGCCAGTTTACGATATCCTGGATGACCTTGAGGGCTTGTTCTTAACTCTATCAAATGAAGTGCCTCTCGAGCATTAAATGTTGTTTTCCAACGCATACGATGACCAAGCAATGTAACATACTGTGATTCAAGAGCGTATCCACTGGATTGTAGCTTGCTGTATAAATTCAAACTTAGATCAAAACAAGTCTCGTAGGCCTCTGCTAGTCCAGCTTTCTCGATAATCGGAGGCATTTCATAACCATACCTTGGCGATAATTGCTGCCAGTTCAGGTCATCTACTATTCGGTGCCTCTGTAAGTCTCTAAATATCCCGTAATCACACAACAAATCCCAGCTGTAGTGAATCTTCTCTAAAGCTCTCCCTGGCTTGTGCCTACGATTTAGTCGTTCACCAAAGAAGTTATGAAATATCGCAGTTTTCCTTTTGTAGCTCCATTTTTCTACCTCCTTTCTAATTTCTTTCAGAGAAGAGTTACTATGTTCATACAAAATATCAGCAATGATATCTAATTCGTTTTTTGGCCAATAACTCACGAGCGCTACTGGTTCTTGATCAGAACTATAACTTTCATTTAAGTATTTGTCCGCCAGTCGTGCAACATCGTGTTTCGTCTGTGCCATATAAGCGATCGTTGCGCCACCACGGTCTGGTCGATCTGCTCTTTCTAGAAAAACAGATATATTTTTTCTAGCTTCGCCCAAAATTTTTTGACCCGTTTCTTTTGCCTCTGGCAATTCATCACTTAATAAATGCATTATTAAACTTTCGATTGCTTGTCCGGACCCAAAAATACCAACCGTAGCTTGGGTGGCCACTGGCAATACACCTCTAACAGAGTCACATGCTTGGGCTTTTACAGCAATTCGCCAAGCTGAATCTCTTTCCTTTTTAGGAGTGCTAGAGGTTGTACCTATAAACGCAGTCATAGTTTTGACCATATGAGAATAAAGCTCGAAAATTTGGTCCATTACTCGGTTGTACGTATCTCGAGTCTTAACATCGAGGATAGCCGGCGTGTAATATTTATATTTATCACTTGAATTTTTCTCATCATAGTATATATATCTAGTAGATTGTTCTAGGTACGCTGCCAACCTGCCCCACTCAAGTTTCTTTGTTAATAGATTACTTGCGTTTTCAACAACTATATGCTGAGAAACCAACTGTTGGACCGAGTCATCGCCGAACGCGGTAATAACACGCTTCAATAAATCCTCGTCCTTACCCATGGCAAGAGTGAATTCGTCAAGAATTGTAACTCTCATATCATCGCCTCTACGACTTAGTCTGGCCATAGCAGCAGCAATTGTGAGTGGCGATAATTTATCGGAAAAGCTATAGACATCACCGTCCACATTGGTAACTATTTTTTCCAAAAAGTTTTTACCACTATCTGTAATTTCTAGCCCGCCGTCTTCTTTACGTTTCAAGTAGGGGTTTTGTGCCACTTGATGAATTGAGGCGGTAGACCCATGTTTGGCCTTTACAGGCAAGAGCGGTCTAATATCTTCTAAGAGCAGGTCATGTATTGCCTCAATAGACATAATATCCCCATTACGCGCACAATCTACGAGTTTGAAATCCTTGGGAAACAACTGACACATATTGCCATAGACCTCGGCAGACCTTTTTAGATGGGTCAAATCTTGTTCATGAAGATCATACTTTTTGTTTGTATAATTTCGCTTACTTTTTCCGCTGACCTGTTTTTGCGCAATTTCTGCTGGGATACTTAAAACAAAAGAAAAGTCAGGGCGAGGAATTTTCAACATGTCAAATTCTAATTGATCCAGCCATAAAAAATATCCTTTTCTCTCTTCGACATTGTCAAATTTAGTACCTTGATGGGCCATGTTTGAACCTGTGTAGCGATCCGCTATAACAATTTTGCCGTCTTCGATAGCATTACGAATTTCCATCGACGCTTCAAATCTATCAAGTGCATAAAAAAGCGATCCAGTGTATGGACCCACCTCCGAAGCGCCTCCATATTTTCCGTTCAAATATTGTTTAACAAAATAACTAGATTCTAAGTCATACTGTGGGAAACTAAACTCAGCCACGTCGTATCCTTCGTCCACCAACTTTTTATGAAGTAGTTTTGCCTGAGTTGCCTTACCCGACCCGTCAATTCCCTCTATTACGATAAATAGGCCTCTTTTGTTTGCTTTCCTATGCCCCACCCCTCGTATTGGAAGTGGAAGATCAGTCATATTTAGTTAACTCTTTGATTTTTTTTGGCAATTTTCGATTATCTTTATAGGCCCTTGGTAACATCATTTCTGGAGTCCAACTCTTTATAATTTCTTCCAGGTCCTCACCCTGCTGGTATTTACCACTAAAGCCACCGTTGCGCCCTAATCCGTAACTGCCTTCAACTTCCCCAGTTTGCAAAAATACTGCTTGAGCAATTCTCTCTCCAACAGGCAGAAGCACTGTTTCGTGCTCATTAAGGTTATAGATTTCTAAGGTCAATCTATTAATGTATCCTGGGTCTACCCAACCGGCATCAAAACAAACCGCCACACCATTTCTGCCCCAACTGGATCGTGCCTTTACCTGATAGGCCCCGGGCGGCTTGATACCGAAAAATTCGTGAGTATGCGCAAGTATTCTTTCGCCTGGTCGGAGGGGAATTACAGGATGGTTTTTGGGAATACCTTTTTGCAAAAGAGTACCATTTTTGACTGCCCATTGTTGATGAGGAACGGCTTTTAAAAATCCATCAAAATAACGCTCTACATCACTTGCATCAAAAGGGTTATATATAGTTTTCCCACTCATTCTTTCAGTTCGATAATAGTAATGCCCTAGAGTGACATCTAAGCTAGCATGCGAAATATGCTTCGGGTCAAAAGGAGTACAAACAATGTGACCTTCTTTTAGTGCATCTTTGATTTGTTTATTGCTGAACACTCCCATTTCATACATTGTATCGGATAATTAACTTATCATTCAACCAATAGTTTAAATGAAAGGGTAACTACAGCTCACTGATGTTAAGCATAACGCTGGGGCCCATTGTTGTAGTAATTGCTACCGATTTAAAGAAAGCACCTTTGATCGAAGATGGCCGGTTTTGCTTAATTGACTCAACAACCTCAGTCAAATTTAGATGCAATTTTTTGTTACCGAAACTAACTTTTCCTATACTGACGTGTATAATCCCCCCACTATCTACACGATATTCAATCCGACCTGATTTAGATGCTTTTACTGCCTTAACAATTTCATTGGTAACAGTACCGCTTTTAGGGTTTGGCATTAAGCCCTTAGGACCTAAGATCCGAGCATATTTTGCTAACTTAGCCATCAGGTTAGGTGGAGCAATTAATACTTCAAAATTAATAATGCCTTTGTCTAAGTCTGATAGAATTTGCTCAGTACCAGCGATAGAAGCGCCTGCCTTTAAAGCGTCTTTGGCAACATCTTCTTCAGCAAAAACTGCAACACGCAAATCTTTCCCAGTTCCAGACGGCAAAATTACACTGTCTCGGATATTTTGATCGGCCTGCTTTGGATCGACATTTAGTCGTATGTGCATCTCAACTGTTGCGTCAAAATTAACATAGCTAGTTTTACAAACTAATCCTAGCGCATCGTCGATAGAATATAATTTATTCTTTTCAATTAACTTAGCAAATTCTTTATACTTTTTACCCCTACGCTCTAAAATAGGCCTAGTTGGTTTTTTGGTCTTAGCTGGTTTTGTCTGGTCCTTTGTTATACTTTTTTTTCGTTCTTCTTTAGCAATAGCTTCTTCTCTTTCAGAAATTGCCTTTGAGCTTCGTTTGCCCGATTTTGCGGCAGTGGCAACCATGTTGTCTTTTAGGTTAGTATCTTGAACTTCTTTTGTTAGATCATTCTCTTCTTGTTTTGTATTAATATCAGCATTCTTCATTTCTTCTCCTCGTGGTACATTCGATTGCTAAAATCTCCCACAAATTAATTTACTTATATCTTTTGCTTACTCAATCCTGAATTTCGACTCCCATACTACGTGCAGTACCGGCAACCATTTTCATAACTGCTTCAACATCATCAGTATTCATATCTTTTGATTTCTCCTCGGCTATTTCCTTCAGGTCAGAGCGTGTAAGTTTCTTTGAAATTTTCTCGGAATTTGGCTTACCAGATCCTTTTTGAATTCCTAGTTTTGCTCGTATTTGGTCATCAGTAGCTTGAGTTACAACTCTAAACTCCATACTACGATCGCTGAATATTGCAATATGTGCGGTCACGGTAACATTTCCAAGTTCTTTAGTCTGTTCGTTAAAAGGAGTAATAAAATCCATCATATTTACCCCATATTGCCCTAATGTGCTACCTACTGGTGGTGCAGCACTTGCTTTTCCAGCGGGAATTTTCATTTTCAGATTTGCTGTAACCTGTTTTTTTTCTGCCATACTATCTCCATATTTAAAATTCTGCTCGACTTTTGCCGTTTTTGCAGTATCTATATTAAACAAGCGCGTAACACTTTTATTTTACAACATAATATCATACATTGTCCAATATATTCCACCCAAAATTTTTCGAGTATTGCCTAAATGGCGAAACTAAATTTTTTTAACTTGCAGTCCGTCTAGTTCCACAGGGGTTTCACGGCCGAACATATTGACTAAAACCTTAATCTTTCCTTTTGTGTGATCGATTTCGCTTATACTGCCATCAAATCCTTTGAATGGGCCATCAATAATACTCACTACTTCACCTTCGTTAAAGTTTATTTTATGCTTTGGCTGATCAAGACCCATTCTTTTTGTAATTTTTTCCATCTCATTATCACTAATAGGACTCGGGTCTATGCCAGTTCCTACAAAACCGGTAACATTAGGTGTGTTTCTAACAATATACCAAGCATCTTCGCTTAGCTTCATTTGTACCAAAACATATCCTTGAAAGATTTTCTTTTCTACTACTTTTCTTTTACCATTCTTAATTTCAATCATTTTTTCTTTTGGTACCATCACATCAAAGATTTTGTCTTTCATATCCAATGCGTTCGCACGTTGCTTTATGCTCTCGGCAACCTTTTCTTCGTATCCACTATAGGTGTGGATTACATACCAATGTTTGTGTGAATCGTAGCGCTTACTCATTTATTAATTATTACCTCTCTAAATAATTTATCTAATCCAACGTCTAAGAAAGCAACAAGTACTCCAAAAATAATAGAAAATATAAAGACAGCGACAGTCAATCGATATGTCTCCTTGCGATTTGGCCACGTTACTTTTTTAAGTTCCACCCATGACTCTTTAAAGAATTTTGGAACTAACCTGCCCCTTTTTGACAATAAACGACCTAACCAATTGTTTGGTGTAGGAATACTGTATTCTTTCGAACCAAATTTAAAAAACTTATTAAATGGTTTAGTTACCTTGCTAGGTACACTACCAAGCCCAGATCGTTTTTTGGGGGATTTTTTTGTCCGCTTGTCTCTAACGGACGGTTTTATTTTTTGCCTATTAAGTTTGGGCACAACAAATCATCTCCAATTAAAAAAACCTACATCCACAGTAGGTCGTCAATGTCAATACTAGCGCATCTAACGTGGCCAGTCAACTACTCTTCTAAGTTGGGTACTGCAAGCATGAAAATGCTTCCTTTGTTAATTTCGCTTTTCAAACGCAATTCGGCGTGTATAAGACGCACCAACTTCATCGTCACGTATAAGCCAAGACCAGTGCCAGAATTGGCGCGTGTACGAAAATCTTCACTGCGAAAAAACTTATCAAATATCTTCTCTTGATCCCCAGGGTTTATACCAATCCCCGTATCTTCTACTTCGAAGAGTATTCCGTTATCCGCTTGTTCGACCCTGAGGGTAACTTGACCACCCTGTGTGTACTTAATTGCATTTGTTACTAAATTCTGCAAAATCTCGCGCAAATATAATTTACTAGATTTTAAAATGTGTAGTTTAGGATCTATATCTGTAATAATTTTCAAACCTTTTTTGTTTGCTTGTTCAGTGTACTCATCCCTAATCTCGCTAATAAGTTGATGAGCGTTAATTGATTCAACTTCAATCTTTAACACTCCTCTCTCGGCCCTTGAGAGTGTCGAAAGGTCGTTTATAAGCCCGCTCAAAAAAATTATCTGTTCATGCGCCGTTTTCAATGCATGTTTTACTTGCTCCATACTACCTTGTTTCTCAACTATAAACTCAGCATTACTGACATTACCTTCAGCAATCGCTATTGGAGTTCTAAGCTCATGGCTAACAACACTAATAAACTCATCTCTCTCCTCCTCTAATGATTTTTCTCTAGTTATATCCCTGAGCAGAACAACATATCCCTTGCTACCACTTTTACCGTAACTTAACCGTACTGGCGCTATGCTAATAAACAGATTAATTTTGTCCCCATTTGCATACACCAAACGCAAATCGCGGTTTGATGACTGAGTCGAAGCATTTAGAATAATCTGTTTTATATCCTTTTTTTGATTATTTTTGTCTATCAAATGCATCACGCCACTAATGTTTTTACCCATTAGATTAATATTGAGATCTAGCACTCCTAGCGCCGCTCCATTATAAATAACGATATCGCATTTCTCATCCAGAGCAAGAACACCATCGCCCATACTATTAATCAAACTTACCAACCGTTCTCTCTCTAACTTTTCGCGCAGTGAAACGGTCGAACTCGATGAATTATGTGCTGTCGGATTTCCCATACAATTTTTATAACCTAATTAATATATCTAATTATGCCATAAGCGCTTAGTAGCTCAACCTAATATTTAATTTTGGTTGATGATTCTTTAACTGCTTTCTTCTGATTTTGTAATCGGGGCAAACATGGCCTAGCTCTGCCCAAAAACTGTTTTGATGATGCATGTGTTTAGTGTGAACCAGTTCATGCAGAAGGACGTACTCTATTAATTCATCTGGAAGCTGTGATAGAAATGAGTTTAGTGTCACAACTTTATCGTTCGAACAACTTCCCCATCTGGATCGAAGCGTCTTTACCTTATGACCGGACAGTGCATAAGAATATCGTTCTGCGTACACATAAAGCAACGGTATTACAATTGTACTTGTTGTTTCTTTCACTTGTTTTACAAGTTTACTTCTTAGTTTTTTTTGTAGCTTTTCCTTGTCATACTTCAACCAATTCGGTACAACGAAACGCGCGACTTTATCCTGATAGGATGCAGAAATATAGCTGACATCTTTGTACTCAATTTGTATACTGTATTTGTCGTTAAATACTACACTATCGTTTATTTCTATTGCTTTATTTTTTGCGCGATGACTTAAAATCCACGATTTATGTTGATTGATAAATATTAGTCCTGCAGCAAGTGGTACATATTTCGGTAGTGTCAGATGTACTGTGTCAAATACATCGATACGTATTCTTAAGTTTTTTGCGCCCTTACGACGGTGGATTTTTATTTCACCGATGCCATCTAAATTACGTGATGTACTCACGGGGCAATTAACGTATTGAGATATTTCTTCGATTGAAATCGGTTCTATGCGGTACCAGATTAATTAATTGCGGTTTTGCCATTTTGTCACTAACTTGCTCTGGTTTTACTAAGTTCAAATCATAAAGTTTCTTTAGAATTGCATTTCTTTGCGATTTATAGACGTGTTTACCACTGATAACAACGTAGTCCTCACTAGATGTTGGGTTTTGCTGTGAGTTTATTGTATGCCTAAATGCGTCCTCTGAGTACTGTATTGCATATTTGTCGCTCGTTTTACGACGATCTCTAGCTTGAGTCCTAGTAAAAGACGACTCCGGATCTATTTGAAGCCAAACAATCAATGATTGTGCTTTATTCTCTCTGGCTAGATCTATAATTTTCTTGCGTTCTTTTGTGGTTGCGCAATCCGCAGAATCATAAACCACACATATTCCACTTTTTAGTAGCTCCGAGGCCAAGTATTTCATCACTTTACCAGAGTTACCTGGTGCCCCATCGAAAATTTCTTGAGTAATTTTGTCAGATTGAAGGTGAACAAAACCATATTCATCGCAAAGTTGTCTAGCAAAGGTTGTTTTACCAGATCCCGGAAATCCATATAAAATTACCAGCAAGGGCTTGGTGGGTGATATTTTACTCGACATACTATCTTATTCTACACCATATTGTGTAAAAAAATATACCCATCGTTGTAGCAAATATTATCTGTTACAATATTGCACACTGGCTATGTAATTTAGATTTAATATCATGATTTTTAAAGATTATGTTTGATCGAAGGGGCATAGTACAACGGCTAGTATGAGGGTCTCCAAAACCCTAGATCGTGGTTCGATTCCACGTGCCCCTGCCAGTTGATTATATTACTTTTTTGTTTTATAATAATCTGATGTTTTCAAACCCAGAGTTCGATAGCGAAATTTCCAAGAAGGCCTTCGTTCTAGATGGCATGATAGCTACAACAATTGCTTCTGATTTTAGCCCACAGCAGCGTACTGACGAAATAGAATTTCCAATACAATACCTTGGCGACATTGACGGTAAGTTTTTTATTAGAACTACCGAGACCCAGACCAGTAGATACGAGCTTGGTGAAGAAAAATTACTTGGCAGTCAAACATTCTTGCTTAGGCATCCTTCTTCGGAGAATGATATAACCTTGGTAGATTTTTCTTACGAAAATGATGACGTATCGCTTTATATTAATGCTGGCATACTAGAGCGTATTGAATTAGAAAAATTGTTTGTTTCCGATTTTTACAAGTATGGCATAATGGCAGAAATAATCTTCGAGCAACAATTGATGAAACAGACAGAAACAGATTATATAAATAATTATGATTTTATGTGGCTCATGAGAGCCAATGCTCAGTGGCCATTTATAGACAGCTTACCTCAAAGAACAATCTATAATTACTCTGTTCTTAGAAATAATACTCTTTGTCAGATCAAAACAGTGCAGAACCTGGATGGAGGAATGCACCGATTGATCAAAATTTCTGAAACAGGTCATGAATCAATAGATGAAGTAGAAATTTTTAGAAATGGTCAAGATATCAAATTGCTGAAGCCAACTAACGAGCACCATGCTTTAGATGCTTTAGATGTCGCCTGCAAAGGTGTAGATACTTTGTTCAAATAGCTGTCGTGGTTAATCCAACGTTCTTGCTCTAGGGTATATAAACTCCTATAATGCTTATGTAGGAATTTCTAAAAAGGCAATATGAAAATATTAATGTTGGGTTGGGAGCTGCCACCGCACAATAGCGGAGGTCTTGGCGTCGCCTGTTATCAACTATGTAAAGAATTATCTACGAAAAATGTAGATATAGAATTTATATTGCCCTATGAAGCTCAGCATAACGCTTCTTTTATGACAATCAAAACTGCGTTTCCTTCAGACGAAGTAAACCTTATAAAAAAAGTCGGTGCTTACGATAGTTATTTATATAGCTATATAGACGGTAAAACAGAAACTATATCCATATTTGACCAACATGAAAAATATGCTCAAGGAGTCGATACTCTTACAAAATACAGAGAATATGACATCATTCACGCTCATGATTGGTTAACGTTTCGAGGAGCAATTAAAGCCAAGCTAAACACAAAAAAACCGTTAATAGTACACATTCATGCTACAGAGTTTGACCGAGCTGGTGGAAAGCCAGGTAATCCTTTAGTCGAAGAGATAGAATACACCGGAATGATGTTGGCAGACAGGATAATTGCCGTTAGTCAGGCGACAAAAAATCTGATAACAGATCGCTATCACATCGACCCAGAAAAAATCGACGTTGTGCACAACAACATAGATCCCAGCTACTATCAATCAGTAGACAGCGAAAATGATTACAAATATCTGTCTGCAATGAAAGAGAATGGCTACAAGATTGTATCTAATATTGGTCGACTAACTGCCCAAAAAGGGTTGTATAACTACCTTATTGCAGCTAAGGAAGTTGTAAAAAGAGAACCAAAAACAATTTTTTTGGTTGTTGGCTCTGGAGAACAGCTTTATGAATTAATTGAACACTCGGCTGGTCTTGGGATAGCAAAGAACGTAATATTTGTGGATTTTCAACGAGGTAAAAGATGGCGAGATGCATTTAAAATTTCTGATTTATTCGTGCTGCCATCTGTATCCGAACCTTTTGGCCTCACCCCACTAGAAGCAATACATTTTGGAGTTCCGGTACTCGTTACCAAACAATCCGGAGTTTCCGAGATATTACATCACTGCCTCAAAGTTGACTTTTGGGATGTAAATCAGATGGCCAACCAAATTTTGGCTGTTTTAAGAAATAATTCTTTGCAACAAGAACTCAGGAAAAACGCAAGTAAAGACATTAATGGCGCTGGTTGGGGTGCATCTGCAAATAAGATAATAAATATATATACAGCTAACGTTGGGACTTGTTCATGAGCAAAAGTATTGTATTGTACCTGCATGTTCACCAACCCTACAGGGTCAGAAATTATACCATTTTTGATGCTGGAGTTAACCACGACTACTTCGAGAGCGACTACAACAGCGATACCAGTAACGAAAGAATAGTCCACAAAGTAGCAGAAAAATCATATCTGCCCACCAACAAGAAATTACTCGAACTTATTTCTGAATTTCCTCAAGTAAAGCTTTCCCTTTCAATATCAGGTACCGTTATCGAGCAACTCGAAAAATATGCACCACAAGCCCTGGAATCCTTCAAAAATCTTGTCAATTCGGGCAGAGTGGAAATTGTGGGAGAAACCTATTACCACAGCTTATCTTTTTTCTATAATCGAGATGAGTTTAATAAGCAAGTTGATCAACATCGTCACAAAATCGAACAAACATTTGGGCTAACACCACAGGTTTTCAGAAATACTGAGCTTGCCTACAACAATGATCTTGCTTATTGGGCGGATCAAGCAGGATACAAGGGAATCTTGGCAGAGGGGTGGGATCCTGTTCTTGGGTGGCGAAGCCCAAATTTTGTCTACCGACCATCTTATACAAATAATATAAAACTGTTATTAAAGAACTACCGTCTTAGCGATGACATTGCTTTCCGATTTGGAGACAGAGAATGGTCTGGGTGGCCGTTGACTGCAGACAAATTCAGCCATTGGTTAAGTGAAACACACGATGCCGAAGTTTTTAATCTGTTTATGGATTATGAAACTTTTGGTGAACACCAATGGGGTGAAAGTGGTATTTTTAACTTCTTGCATCATTTGCCCGAACACTGGTTAAAGGATAGCTCACACAACTTCATGACTGTCAGCGAAGCCATCGATGCCCATTCAGCTAGAGATTATATAGATTCTCCAAACGTCATTACATGGGCGGATACTGAAAGAGATCTTAGTGCATGGCTGGGTAATGCAATGCAACAGCAAGCAATCCAGGCCGTATATGACTTGGCCGATATGATACTGTCTTCAAACGACCATGATTTGATCCAGGATTGGAGAAAATTGCAAACATCAGACCATTTTTACTACATGTGCACAAAATGGTTTAACGATGGCGACATTCATGCTTATTTTAGTCCATACAAAACACCATACGAAGCGTTTATTGCTTTTATGAACGTATACCACGACTTACAATATAGATTAACCAAGAAAGAACCATCGTGGCTAGGTCAGTAGTACTTGGTAACGGATCCCTTACCGTAGCGCTGGACGAGAAGGGTTTGGTCCACGACTTTTACTATCCATATGTAGGACAATCTAACTTAACTACCGCAAAAAGTGTACATCATAAAATAGGCGTATGGGTCGACGATATTTTCTCTTGGACTGATGCCTCCGATTGGGAAGTAGATTCCGATTTCGAAACGGACGCGCTGATCAGCAATGTTACATTGACCAACAAACGAATAAATGTGGAGCTTCGTTTACACGATTTTGTAGATTATCAGCAGAATATTTTTATAAGACGTATAAATGTAAAAAATTTAGCAGACAACGACAGAGAGATACGTATTTTCATGCATCAAATTTTTCAAATTTCTAGGTATGGCAGAGCAGATACTGCGCTATTTGTGCCCGACGACAATTACATCTTGAACTATAGGGGCAAAAAATGCCTCCTAGTCTATGCCCAAAGTAAGTCAAGAGACCCCTTCGATCAATACGCCGTAGGTAACTATGGAATAGAAGGAAAAACCGGTACTTATATTGATGCTGAGGATGGAGAGCTTTCAAACAACAACGTCGAACATGGAGGTGTGGATAGTGTTATACGCTTAAAGTCGCGCATCAAAGCGCAACAGATTGTCAGCCATGACTACTGGATAGTAGCTGCGAGCTCCCAGTTCGAGGCCGAAAAGTTACATAAAAAACTTATCAATGACGGCGTTGACGCAAGAATGTCCGCTACAAGGTTGTTTTGGAAGGATTGGTTATCGGTTAGTAGCGCGAAGTTAACGCACATCGACAATAAACTGCTACCATTCGTGAAAAAGTCGCTCATGATAATAAAAACCCATATAGACAAACGAGGCGGGATAATCGCATCTTGTGACTCCTCCATATATAACTACGGTAGAGATTACTATAGCTACGTCTGGCCTAGAGATGGTGCATATATTATCCGCCCCTTAATAAGGTTAGGACACACCGAGGAAGCAAAAAAATTTTATGAGTTTTGCAGGGATGTCCTAACGGACGATGGGTATTTGATGCACAAATATCAACCAGACAGGTCTATTGGTAGTACTTGGCACCCACTACTGCAGGATGGTAAGAAAGAGCTAGCCATCCAAGAGGACGAAACTGCTATCATCTTAACTTCACTTGGTGAGTTTTTTCATCAAACTGAGGATAGTGACTTTATAGAAGGTCTGTACGACTCTTTAATTAAGCCGGCTGCTGACTTTATTTGCAGTTATATTGACCCTGTCACAAAATTACCTCACGCAAGTTATGACCTTTGGGAGGAAAAATTTGCGACCCATACTTACACAACTGCTGTTTGCTACAGAGGATTACTGGTTGCTGCAACTTTTGCTGAAATGTTTGATTTTATTGATGACGCTACCAAATGGAGAGAAACAGCGGACGACATAATGACAAATAAAGGTGTTTTTTACGACTCAGTTAATGGAAATTACCGCAAGAGTTTCCGCATAAAAAATAATAATTCTATTGAATTAGATAATACTTTGGATATTTCAGGGCTTTTTGGAGTTGTACAATATGGATTGCACGATGATACCAATGAGCTAATTCGCTCTACTCTATTACAAATAGAAAAAAAGCTGCTCGATCAGTCGCCGGCAGGTGGTTCCCCGAGATACGAAAACGACATGTACTTTGCAACCAACCTAGAAAATAAGGGGAACCCATGGATAGTAACAACCATGTGGTTAGCGCAGGTTTATAATTTACAAGGAAACAAAGAAAAAGCAAAGCACTATATAAAATGGGCAACAAGTAAATCTTTAAAAAGTGGTACTTTGCCAGAACAAATTAACTCCGATTCTGGTTTTCCGGTTTCTGTTACTCCGCTGGTATGGAGTCATTCTGAGCTTATCAATACAATTTTAGACGTGTACGATGTCTAACTAACGCAAGCTATTTCTTACGTGGCTTGACTTCGTTCCGACCTAAATTCTTTTTTGTTTCAACGTATAAAACATGTCTTCTAGCAATTGGATCATATTTACGAAGTTCCAATTTATCGGGGGTATTCATCGTGTTTTTTACCGTATAGTAAGTACGATGACCCGTCTCTTCAGATACAAGTCCTATCAATTTTCTTTTGTCACCTTTTTTAGCCATATTTTTAGATTTTAACAGATACAACTAAGTTTGTAAACCTGGAGCCATCTTCGGGATTTGAACCCGAGACCCCTTCCTTACCATGGAAGTGCTCTACCCCTGAGCTAAGATGGCGCAACATCTGATTACTATAACAAAAACACTCGGCATAAAAAAGAGGTCAACAGATTAGCAACAAATCATATTTTTTGATAAACTTTAATCTGTATTGCCACCTTAGCTCAGTTGGTTAGAGCATCCGTTTTGTAAACAGGGGGTCGTCGGTTCGAATCCGACAGGTGGCTCCAAGAATGCAGGGATAGTGAAGCGGTCAAACACGGGTGACTGTAAATCATCTGGCTCAGCCTTCGGGGGTTCGAATCCCTCTCCCTGCACCACTGTGTACTTACTTATTGGATAGGTGTCAGTTATAATACATCCTTATGTTTGACAGTTTTGAAAATAAATTCGATACCGAACAGCATAGATTCAGCGAAGAGCAACGTATCCGTTACGTAGAAAATATAGACGACTTCGTAGTTTATTTGGTATCAGAAGATTCGCTAATAATTGACAGAGACGGTTCTGCCTATATACATCTAGATTCGCAAGTATATGGGGATGATACAAAGCACAATTGTCACAGTATTGAAGAATATTTGGACGATAATGGTCCTAGCAGTCAGCCCCTACTAATAGTGAAAACTCCAGATGGATTCGTGGTTGATGCATCTGAAGTATATGCTGAGAATTTCAAATATTTTGAAAGCATCTCTTTAACTGAGACAGAAAGAAATGAAATGGCGCCGATAATCGCTTTTTCAGAGACAGTAGACGGTGCTGATGCGATGATTGAATTGGTTGAAGACTATTATAACGTTAGCTTGATAGAGCAATTTAACACACAACTTAAACACTTAGACGAGCTTCAACAATCTAAATATAATGAATGAATTCCAACCAGTACCTAAAGAACAACTCTTTTTGGCCGCCTAATTTTCATAATCTTTTTTTTAGGTATTTTTTTTGACCCCAAACGTTTTATTTTATCCTCTGTGATATCTGCTTGATCTTCCTTCCCCATCTGTCGATAGCCCTTTGCAAGTAATATGTAACTTTCTTTAGTCGGTTCCAGATCAGCAGCTTTTTCTAAATGTTCCAACATAAGTTTTTCATTTCCAACGTGTTCTAATGCTTTGGCCAAAGCTATATGACGAGCAGCCATTGTATCGTCAAGTTCCAAGGCATGTTCAAAAGCAATAACTGCTCTTTCAAAATTTTCTGTTTCATAGTAAATAAGGCCCAGGTTGTGCAAGCTGGAAGCGCTTGCCTCGATACCAGTAGCTATTTCAAAACAATCAATAGCATCTTTATATTCTTTTTGCTTAGCATACAATATGCCAAGTCGGTTATATGCCGCGGCGTTTTTTTCATCTATTTTTAATATTGTTAGCAATGCCTTTTCAGCCCTAAGCAAACGATTATCTTTAATCCCCTGATGGACAACTTTCCATAAATTACTTATCCTCTCCGACATTTTTTGAGGAAGTTCGGCGTCTGCATTTTTTTGGTGTAAATCGAATGCTTTAAGCGAAAACCAACCAAATCCTGCAACTATTAATAGTTCATACATTAGTATATTAATTATAACATCTGATTTATAACGAGAAAAATAGTGAAGTCAGTACAATTTTTGAATTTGTTTTTGATGCCAATTTTTCTTGTGATCTTAATACCAAATTGAGTTGATTGGCTAAATTATCACTATTAACCTTATAATTATCTGCTTTCTTTGCTTTTTGCAATAAAGCAGACCTGAGCAATCTGGCCATAGCATCGAGCAAATCATGAACGGATTCTGTATCTTTCGTTAATGGCTCTATCTGTATCAAGCGCTCATATCTTTTGGATTGTAATAATTCTTTGGCTTTTTCTATCGATTTTGCTAGATTATGCTCTTTGTCGGCCTGTAATAAATCGATAAGCAGCCCTAAAGAACCCTGACTAATATGCCAATTCTTTTCTATTGTCCCCCTGTCATACTGAGGTAATAGTTCAAAGGATTCGTTTAATCGTACCGGTCTAAGTTTGTACCACTTGGCTCGAGATTTGATAGTATCTAGAACATTTTTGCTGTTAGACACAGAAATAATGATGACGGTATCCGTATTTAATTCTTCAAAAGCTTTAAGCAGTGAATTTTGCGCCTCATGACCAAAATGTTCAAAATCTGCAATAGTTACAACTCTCTTAATAGTTTTTTTACCCGGTACTGTTAAGCTCAAGAATTTTCTAATACTTTTTGCGGTTTCCATCGCTTCTTTGCTGCTAGCTGTTATTTTTTTAAGATATTGCGCGGATCCCTCGGATAAAATCTGTTCTCCTAAATATTCAATAAAAGATTGTTTTCCAGCGCCTTTCGGGGAAATTATTCCTACGACCCCAAGAGGATTATTAATAATTCTATTGGCTACATATTGATTATCTTCTGAAATTAATACCTTCTTCATCGTTCAAACTCTAGAAATTCCTTAGGTGTTGGAGCTTGAAATATTTTTTTGTTGCCATCTGGCAGCATTATCTCTAGCTCTTTGGCGTGTAAGAATAATCGTTTGGCATACTGACCACGATAAAATGTATCCCCAACGATTGGATGCCCTATGTAACTCAGATGAACTCTTAATTGATGCGTCCTGCCTGTTTTCGGATGAAGGATAACTAAAGCATACTTATCAGGTCCCTTCTTGATTTCTTTGATTTGGCGGTAATATGTAGTTGCCGGTTTTCCGGCGTGACCCGCCCTAAATCTTTGCGGAACCTTGGGGTTTCTTTCTATGGGCATATCAATCACCGCCTCTGGGGGGTCCATATTACCTTGTACGATAGCTTGATATGTCTTTTTAACCTTTCTGCTAGAAAATTGTTTTTGTAACCATTTTAGTGACTCTGCATTTTTAGCACAAATCATAACACCACTCGTTGCCCTATCAAGACGATGCACGATGCCATCTCTATTACTTATTACGCTACTTCTGTACTTATCTGCTAGCCAAGTAGCTACAGTTGCCTCTGGGTTGATAACTCCTTTGCTGTGGGACAGTAGACCGACCGGCTTATCGATAACCACTACATCATTATCTTCAAAAATAATTTTCATTTCTATCTTTGGAATTTCTATTGTTTTATCTATTGCCACTGCCTCAACTAAATCTCCCGATTTTACCTGATAACTTGGTTTTGTTGTTGCTTTTGCATTTACCATTACTTTCCCCTGCTTGATGCCCTTTTGGATATAGGCCCTTGGAAGTTCGGGGTATAGTTGCGCTAAATACACATCTAGCCGAACTGGAGTTTGCACTTTAATTTCGAAGTCCAATTGCTTTTTGCACTTCGCTTAATGTCCGATTTGCTATTAACGCCATGTGTTTTTCGTCCTCTGTAGTTTTTCTCAGAATATTATTTGTATCTACATTATCGAATCTGTTTTGAAATTCGACTAAAAATATCTTCGTCAAATCTGCAATTTGTTTTTTGAACTCAGAATAGTTTTTAGCCCCACTGAATTGGTCTATTGTTTTTTGCAACGTTTGGCCAGATAAAAGCGCATAAATCTGCAATAAGTTACTTATTCCAGGTTGGTTTGCACGGTCGTATTTAACCTCACCAAAATTATCAGTAGTTGCTCCCATAATCTTTTTATATGCATCTTCCGGTTTATCTGTTAAAAATATTCCACCTTTGTCCGTCTGCCCGCTTTTACTCATTTTATTATCCGGTTTTTGCAAGTCCATGATCCGCAAACCATGATCTTTACCAAACAATGCGTGTTGTTTTTCAACTGGTTCAGGTACCGTGAAAATTTTCCCAAACTTTGAATTCATACGTTTAGCCAAATTTCGAATAAATTCAAGGTGTTGTGATTGATCATCGCCAACAGGAACATAATTCGCGTGGTAAAGTAATATATCTGAAGCCATTAATACAGGATAGTCAAACAGTCCGGCACTAATAGTATCTTGCGAAATTTTGGATGATTTGTCTTTGTACTGAGTCATCCTCTCCAGCTCTCCCATGCTAGCAAAGCAATTCAATATCATAGTCAGCTCACTATGAGCTGGTATGAAACTTTGCCGATAGAGAAATATATTTGGATTGCCTAGAGGTAAGCCGGCTGCTACAAACAATCTTAAATTAAGCAGGATTTGCTGTTGCAATTTTGTATGATCGATCGGGGTTGTAAAGCTATGCAAGTCTGGAACAAACAAGTGTATTTTGAATTTATCTGAATGGTTTTTTGCTAAATCAACTATCGGCAATAACGCCCCAAAATAATTTCCTAGGTGGAGGTCATTATTTGCCCTTAACCCAGTCAGAATGACTTTGCTACTGCTCATACAATGACATTATAACGGATATAACGTATCAGTTGTATATAATTTTGGATGAAAAAATTTAACGTTTGGTGAATTGTCGTTGTTTTCGTGCGCCCTTTAGACCAAACTTTTTGCGTTCTTTTTCTCGTGGATCTCTGCCGAGCAAAGACGATCTTTTAAGCGTGTTCTTATAATCCGGATTCATTTCGACTAACGCTTTCGAAATCCCTAATCTAATAGCTTGGACTTGACCAGTATGACCTCCTCCTGAAACTTTTATAGATATGTCGTATGTATTTTCTTGTTCCAAAGCGATAAATGGTTTCTCGATCTCGTGTATGATATATTGACTATCTGAAAAATATTCATTAATCGGCAATCCATTAATTACAATATTTCCCTTGCCTTTAGGAGTTAATCGTACTCGCGCTGTAGAGCTCTTTCTTCTGCCCAATCCGTAATAATACGCCATCATTTTGCCTCGTCTTCTGTTACAATTTTTGTAGGTGACTGAGCGGTATGATTATGCTCAGAGCCCGGATAGATTTTCAACCTTTTTAGACGTCCATCTCGAAGTTTATTGACAGGCAACATACCCTTAATCGATGCCTCAATTACTTTTGTTGAATCTTTGGCTATGGCTTTTTCCAAAGTCATCTCTTTGAGCCCTCCAGGGTATCCCGTATGTCTGTAGTATGTTTTCTTTTGTAGTTTGTCGCCTGTAACTCGTAATAAATCGCTATTGATAATAACAACGAAATCTCCACCATCGATGTGCGGGGAGTAAGACGGCTTAGTTTTACCAACAAGAAGTGCTGAGGCCTTGGTACTTAAACGGCCAAGTGATATTTCTTGGGCGTCTAGCAAATACCATTTACGCGTTATTTCTTTTGGCTTTTGAGAGTATGTTTTAGACATCACTTAACTTCCTTTTTAGCTTTTGTAACAACTTTTTTCGGATTTGTAGCTACTGAAACTTTTTTTGGTTCGGTAGAAATCTTGCTTTTACTAGTCAGTTTAACGCTTATATCATCAACAAAGCTAACTCTAGCTAGTTGAGCATTATCACCCCGCCTGAGTTGTGTTTTCTCAATTCTTAGATGACCGCTGTTTCTTTTTGCAATCTTTGGCGTTATTTCATCGATTAGTTTGTGGGCTGATTCAAGAGTCTGTAGCTTTGCGATAATTTGTCTGCGGTTATGTAGATCTCCTTTTTTAGCTTTGGTTATTAAGCGTTCCGTATAAGAAACAACCTCTTTAGCTTTAGGAAGAGTTGTCTCGATCGATTCATACTTTATCAAAGAATCTGCGAGGCCTTTGATTAAAGCCCTCCTCTGATCGCGTTCTCTGCCGAACTTTCGGCCCCTATAACCATGACGATGCATGTTTAAAACTCCATCTCCGACATTTTTTCTTTTACTTCGTCTAACGCTTTGCTACCAAAGCCCTTGAGGTCGCGCAATTCGCTATCACTGAGTGAAAATAGGTCTTTTAACGTATGAATGTCGTTATTAACTAATGCATTGGTTGTTCTGGCTGAAAGATTTAAATCTTCAATAGAGATCATTAATGCAGGAGCATCATCTTCGTCGGTTGCTACGGTATCTTCGTTTGTTCCCGCCTGTAATGGAGAGCTTACCTCGACTCTTGTGTTACCCGCTAGTGCGGTATATTGATTCACTAAAATGGCAGTAGCTTCTTCAAACGCATCGATTGGTGTAATCGAACCATCGGTATCTACAGTTAGTATCAGTCGATCTAGGTCAGTCATCTGGCCAACACGAGTATTCTCAACTTTATATCTAACCCTTTGAACAGGACTAAATATAGCGTCTACACTGATAAAGTCGGATATTACATTTTCTGTGGTTGACTCCGTCACAGCTCTGTATCCTCTACCTTTTTCAACTATAATATCCATAACCAAATTATTCTTATTATCGTCTAAAGTAGCGATGATGTGATCGGGATTAACTACTTCGACTTCGCCGTTTAGCTGGATATCTTTCGCAGTAACAACACCCTTTCCTTTTTTTGTAAGTCGCAAGGTTTGCGGTTCATCAGAAAATACTTTAAATCTAACTCCTTTTAGTGCAATGATTATATCTACAACGTCCTCCTTCACGCCAGGTAACGTAGTAAATTCGTGACTTGCTCCCTCGACTCGAAAGCCCGTGACTGCAGCGCCAGCAATGGACGACAGCAAGACCCGTCTAATGCTATTTCCTAGCGTTACACCGTAACCACTGTGTAATGGCTCAACACTAAAGCTCGCAGAAACTTTGCTGTGATCCTCTACTCGTACAATTCCGGGGGTGTGAATATGTTTTGACATCTTTTCTCCTTATTTAGCGTGAGTAATACTCAACAATTAATTGTTCTTTTATGTCTGGCTCTGCCTCGTCGCGAGTCGGCACACCAGTAATGGATAATTCGAGCTTTTTCCTATCTACATTCATCCAGGTAGGTAATTCACTACTAGCAGGACTAACATCATCAATCCTTTTAAAGTAATCTGTTTTCTTGCTTTTTGAGCGTACCGATAAAACGTCTCCTGGCTTCATCCTAATAGATGGTATATCAATTCTATGACCATTCAAGTCAAAATGACCATGGGTAACTAGTTGCCTGGCGGCGCGTCTACTGACAGCGTATCCAGCTCTATAAACTGCATTGTCAGCCCTTAGTTCTAAGAATTTTAGTAACGTCTCACCAGACTGACCCTCGGCTTTCATTGCTTCTTTCATCAAATTTCTAAATTGTTTCTCGAGAAGCCCGTAAAGCCGTTTAACTTTTTGCTTTTCTCGAAGTTGAATCGAGTATTGACTGGGCTTGCTCCTGAACCCTCTGGTCTGTTGACCAGGGGGAGTTGAACGCTTTACTAAGGCCTTGTGTGCCTTGGGGTGAAGAGCGTAACCCTCACGACGACTCATCTTAACGATGCTTTGAGTATCTCTGGCCATATCTTACAATCTCCTCGCTTTTCTTGGGCGACAACCGCCATGAGGTACGGTAGTTGTATCGGTTATAGATTCTACACCTACGTTAGCTCCAATTAATGCACGTACTCCAGCGTCTCGTCCCAGCCCAACCCCTTTTACAAACACATCTGCTTTTGCGAGGTTATATTGTTGTTTAGCTGCATTAATTGCTTTTTCAGCAGCTACCTGGGCTGCATAAGCAGTTCCTTTTTTACTTCCACGAAAGCCACAACCTCCAGCGCTTGCCTGAGTTAAGACCTTTCCTTTAGTATCGGTGACCGAAATAATGGTGTTATTAAATGTAGCAAGTACATGAACATGTCCGACAGCTACGCTTCGCTTGGCTTTCTTTTTCTTAGGTAGTGTTGGTTTAACTTGTTCAGACATAGTTATAATTTACTCGCAACCTTCTTTGCAGTTCCCCCAACGGTAGTCTTTTTACCACGCCTTGTTCTGGCATTGGTTTTTGTTCTTTGACCGCGACTAGGTAAGTTGCTTTTATGTCGCAAGCCACGGTAGGTACCAATGTCTTTGAGGCGTTTTATATTGCCAGTTACCATTCTTTGGAGTTCCCCTTCTACAGTATATTGATCGGCAATAATCTCTGTGATTTTTCCAATTTCAACATCGGTTAAATCTTTAACCCTAACCGTAGGATCAATCTTGGCTTTCTCTAAGATAACTTTCGAAAAATGAGGACCAATTCCGTATATGTATGTCAAAGCAATCTGGATTTGCTTATGAGAAGGGATTGTAACACCCGAGATTCTTGCCATATTTTAGCCCTGCCTCTGCTTATGTTTCGGTTTTAGCTTATTAACAACATACAAACGTCCTTTTCTACGAACTAGTTTGTCGTCTGGGCTAATTTTTTTGACACTGGCACGTACCTTCATCCCTTGTAGAATTTCCTTTCTGCTTAGGTCCACTAGGTATTAGTGGTTTTAATACGGATCCGCGTTTCATGCGGACACACTGCATAATTATGATTTGCGGTAGGTGATTCTTCCCTTAGTAAGATCATAAGGGGTCAACTCGACCGTAACGCTATCGCCAGGCACTATGCGAATGTAATGTTTTCGCATTTTTCCAGCGACATGAGCTATGATTTTATGTCCATTTTGCAGCTCTACTCGAAACTGTGTTCCTGGTAGGGTTTCTACAATAACTCCTGAAAGTTCTATTACTTCCTTATTTTTGGCCATAAATATAACTTGACTGATTATACCAAAGCAACCAGTTATTGTAAAGTGTTATTTTTAGATTTTTTTAGTTTTAATCGGATACGTGACAGCCGCTTTGGCTTAGGATGTTCGGGCATTTGAAAAAAATCAGTCCCATCATATTGGTTGTAGGTTATCATGAGTGCCCTCGACTCTATCTTTCTCAGCGTGTCTAGTGCAACAGCCACTAAAATTAATATACTAGTTCCCCCAACAGCCAAATTGTTACCTAAAAATATTTCTGCACCTATTGGAACAACGGCCAGCAAACCTAAAGCCAGTGCTCCAAATAAAGTCAACCTGTTAACTACTTTTGTTAAATACTTTTCGGTCTGTTTGCCAGATCTAATATCGGCAATAAAACCGCCTTGTTTTTGTAAGTTTTCGGCTATATCCTGAGCGTTAAAGGCAATACTTGTATAAAAGAATGTAAATAGAAATACTAAAACAAAGTATGTTATTGGATAAATGTAGGCATGCCAACTGCCATCTTGAAAGCTTTGTGCAGATGGTGTTTGAAACCATGTCGATAGGTTGATGCCTATTTCCTGCATTTTCGGATTGGCACTACCCGACATAATCTGCCCCGCAAAACTAGGAACACTTAAGAAAGCAACGGCAAAAATAATCGGGATAACACCCGCAGTTATCAACTTAACTGGAAGTATTGTAGTTATGCCACCATAGGTTCTATTACCTTGGACTCTCTTGGCATAGTTTACGGTAAGGTTACTGGCCGCTTCATTGAGTTTAACTACAAAAACAATAACCGCCAGCACAACAATGGTCAGTATTAGTAGATGAAGCGCAGAAGTACTGCTAATAGGCAGGGTTAGCCCTAAGACGTGCCAGCTTTGACCACCCTGAAACACTGTACTAACTAAACCAGCTATGGTTCTAGGAAGACTAGCTATAATCCCGACTGTAATCAATATCGAAATACCATTACCAATGTTCTGTTCAGTTATTAACTCCCCGAGCCACATCAGCATCATCGATGCTGCAGTCATGGCCGCAACCATCAAAATCCAGCCAGATAGGTCACTGTTAGCAGTAATATCCCCTAGGCCAGATACTCGAGAAGCAGACTGTTTTACTAGATATAATGCTCCTACGGATTGAATAATTGCTAAAGGCAAAGTTAGCATGCGGGTCATCTGATTAATCTTTTTACGCCCGTACTCCCCTTCTTTGTTAAGAACTTCTAGTTTTGGAATCGCTTTTGTCAGCAGTTGCATAATAATACTAGCGTTAATATAAGGACCTAGGGCAACCAACATAATTGAAAAATTCGCTAACGCCCCCCCAGACAATACATTCACAAAACTCATAAACTGGGAAGAATCGGATGTAAATAAACTCTCTAGTACCTGACGAAGGGTTTGGGGATCTCCAAGCGGGATAGGAATATGTGCCATAAAACGATAAACAACAATGATGCCTACGACAGCAAAAATTCTTTTTTGCATATCTCTATCTTTTAGAGATTTAAGTATAATTTTCCAATTCATCTATTTTCCCCAGATTTTGTGCTCATTATGCACTTTTTTTATATTAAACGCTAATTATTAGCAGCCAAAGAGTCGGCATATACTTATTTTGTTTTCGAAGAAGGTCTTCTGACTTGGTCGATTTTTTCAAATGATCCACCAGCATCCTCTATTGACTTGATCGCAGAAGCACTAGCCGAAGTAAGCTTTACCTGAATCTTCTTACTTACCTCGCCTCTTTTTATCAGTTTAATCTTTTCAAATGGATGCTTTATTATACCTGCCTCTGCTAAAACATGCGGATCTATAATTGGCTGTCCCAATGCCTCAATCTGACCAGTATATACATTAACCGGCTGTTGGCGATGAGACGTAAAGCCACGAAGTTTAGGAATTCTCATATAAATTGGCATCTGGCCGCCTTCAAACCCAGGCCGAACGCCACCACTTTTTCTAGAACCCTGACCCTTTGTTCCTCGTCCAGCTGTCTTTCCTCGTCCAGCGGAAATGCCTCTACCAACGCGTGTTGGCTTAACATTGGGTCTAATATCAAGTTGATTATATTTCATCTTACCTTACTCCTGCTTTCGCTTTTTTCGATAATGGAGCTTGTTTTGTTATCCATTTATCTGCAAATTCTAGCTTTTTTAGTGCTTCAATTGTTGCGTACGCAATATTTGTCTTGTTAGTGGAGCCGAGTGATTTAGACAGTCCATTACTAACACCACCAACTTCTAATATAGTTCTGACAACCCCTCCGGCAATAAGTCCGGTACCTGCAGATGCAGGCATAATTAGTATATCGGCACCACCAACTTTGGCTTGAGTATCGTGAGGAAGAGTACCTTTGTATAGTTTAATTTTAATACTGTTCTTTTTAGCAACCTCGACTGCTTTTGAAACAGCCGATGTTACGTCGGCACCTTTCGCGCTACCAACACCAACAAGTCCCTTTTGGTCCCCAATAACAACCAACGCGCGAAACCTAAATCGCCTACCACCCTTTACAACACGGGCAACGCGGTCAATATTGACAACTCGCTCCTCAAATTGTTTCTCGTCTTTCGTGTCTGTTCTACGATCTGCCATATTAAAACTCCAATCCTCCCCTTCTTGCCGCATCGGCGAGCGTCTTTGTTCGCCCATGATAAAGCTTGCTGCCACGATCAAACGAAACCTTTATAATCTTTTTTGCCTTAGCTTTTTTCGCAATATCAGATCCTACCAATTCGGCTCTTCTGATCATTGGTCCATCACTCTTAGTATTTACTGTCGTTGAGTAGACAAGCGTTACCCCCACTTGATCATCTATAATCTGTGCCGTAATATGCCTATTGCTAATATTAATGCTAAGTCGTGGCCTGTCACTGGTACCTCTTACTAATGTCCGGACTCGATGCGAGCGTCGGTCTCGATTATTTCTTTTTGATTCCAATCTATTCATTTTATTTATCCTTCCCAGACTTACCACTTTTCCTGATAATTCGTTCGTCTTCATATTTTATACCCTTGCCTTTATACGGTTCTGGTTTACGCAGAGAACGGATCTCGGCAGCGACTTGACCTACTTGCTGCTTACTAATACCCTCTACTGTAATATTATTCTGATTAACTACGGCATTGATACCTTTGGGCAGTTTATATACCACCTCGTGAGAATAACCGAGGTTCATTTTTAAATCCGTACCAGCCAAAGCCACCCTAAAGCCAACACCATTGACCTCCAGTTTTTTATTAAAGCCAGATGTAACCCCGATTACCATATTATTTATTAATGACCTCATAAGCCCGTGCTTTGACCGATTTTGCGGTTCATCATTGATGCGAGTAATCAATATCTCACCTTCTTTTTGGCTTACAGTTATACCAGGCATCATAAATTGAGATAGCGAACCCTTAGGACCAGTGACGTTGATATTATCCTGGTCGATAGTGATTGTCACACCCGCAGGTATTTTGATGGGTAGTTTTCCTATTCGACTCATATTCTTCCTTTCTAAAAATCCTAATAAACCTTACAGATTAATTCACCACCGATTCTTTGTTTCTTTGCCTGATCACCAGTCATCAATCCTTGAGACGTAGACACAATTACCATGCCTCTGCCTCTTTTGATTTGTGGAATTTTATCTGCACCTACATACCACCGTCTACCTGGACGACTAAGACGCGAAATTTCGGTAATTTTTGCATTATCTTTGTCTTTATTGATTGTGATTTCAAGTTTTTTATCTATTCCATTACCAGTCACTTTAACGTTCTCAATAAATCCCGCTTCTTTTAAAATTTGTGCAACCTGTTGCTTCATCTTAGAATGAGGCATCGTAACTTCTCTCTTTGATACAGCAATTGCATTACGTATCCTAGTCAACATATCTGAAATTGGATCTGTAGAAACCATATTATCTCCTTACCAGCTCGACTTCGTTACGCCAGGGATTTCTCCTTTTGAGGCATGTTCTCTAAAGCTTATTCTCGACAGTCCAAACATTCTCATATAACCGTGTGGCCTACCGGTCTCACTGCACCGATTCTTATATCTAGTAGGTGAAGAATTTCTAGGTAAAAAATACAGACCTTCTCTGTCGCCTGCTGCTCTAAGTTCGGCTCGTTTTTTTGAGTACCGTTCAATCATTTTCTTGCGTTTGGCATCTCTTGCAACGATAGATTTTTTAGCCATATTATTTTTTCTCCTTCTGGAATGGCATTCCTAATTTAGTTAGTAGTACTTGTGCTTGCTGTGGATTTTTTGCAGTAGTAACTATTACAATCTGCATGCCATGAGAAGTTGTCGTCTCTTCAAAACTAAGCTCAGGAAAAATCGATTGCTCTGCGACTCCTATACTGAAATTACCCTGATTATCGAATGATTTGCGACTAACTCCGTGAAAATCTCGCAATCTAGGCATTACAATGTTAATAAATCTGTCTAGGAACTCGTACATTCGATCTCCTCTGAGCGTAACCTTCATGCCGATTTTATTGCCTTCTCTTAGCTTAAAACTAGCGATACTCATTCGCGAATAGGTATCTATTGGTTTTTGGCCAGTAATCTTTGAAAGCGTATTTGATGCTGCTTCAAATTGTTTTTTGTCGTCTTTCGATTTGCCTAGCCCAACATTGATAACTATTTTTTCTATTGACGGAACTTGGTGTATATTACTCAATCCTAGTTCTTTTTTTATGTTTTCTATGTTGCCCTGATAGAGTTTTTTTAAACTCGGAGAATTATCTACACTACTAGTTGTTTTTGTAGGCATTATTTGATCTCCTTTCCACTTCTTTTAAAAACCCTGGTCTTAGAGCCGTCTTTTTCGATCTTATAACCAATTTTTGACGGTTTTTTCGATGTTGGTTCGACAACTGCTACCTTACTAACCCACATTGGTTTAGTAAGCTCTATGATTGCTCCTTGTGGATATTGCCTGTTGGGCTTTACCGTTTTTTTGACTACATTTATACCCTCAATCGTCACCTTGTTTTCGCGAGGATGGGTCGTTTTCACTACACCAGTTTGACCTTTAAATTTACCAGAAATAACAATAACATTATCTCCTTTTTTAAGTCGTATTTTGTACACTTTCGGAATATTTCTCATCTACAAGACCTCCGGCGCCAAGCTGATTATTTTACTATATCCTTGGTCTCTCAACTCTCTAGGAACTGGGCCAAAGATACGCGTTGCACGAGGTTGTTTGTCGTTATCAATAATGACTGCTGCGTTATCGTCAAAACGTATCTGCGAACCATCTTTTCGACGAATTGCATTCTTAGAACGCACCACTACTGCTCTAACGACTGATTTTTTCTTAATATTGCCACTGGGACTGGCCTGCTTTACAGAGGCAACAATTATGTCTCCAACTCTTGCGTATCTACGTCTAGTTCCCCCAAGCACACGAATACAAAGGATCTCCTTTGCGCCGGAGTTATCGCAGACTACCAATCTAGATTCTTGCTGTATCATGTTTTACTCTCGTCATTATTAATTGCTTCTTTCTCTTCCTTTGACAACGTAGCACGCTCTATTATCTTCTCGAGCTTAAATCTTTTTCGGGCTGAAAGTGGCCTGGTCTCGACTATGGATACCAAATCCCCGATTTTACAATCGTTATTTTCATCGTGAGCTATAAACTTGCTATTCACACTGTATTGTTTTTTATAGAGCGGGTGAGTTTTGCGAGTTTGCGTTGTGATAACTATAGTTTTGTCTGCTGCAGTGGAGCTAACTCGACCTATTAAAGTCCTTGACATTATATATTCTCCTTCGTAAGTTGTTCACTCATCACGGTTAATACTCTTGCTAAATCTTTGCGTTTTGCACGTATAGTCCTAACATTGGTCGTCTCTCCCATCCGCAAGCTACGCTTGAGTTCGGCTAGTTCTTCTCTCAGGGAAGTGGCGTTTTTTGCGAGTTCTGAAGTGCTCATCTTTCGTATTTCTACTACTTTCATGATAGGTCTCCACTCTTGATGAACCGTGTCTTTACAGGTAGCTTATGAGCAGCCAGCCGCATTGCTTCGCGAGCCACGTCTTCGCTAACACCTTGCATCTCAAACATTACTGTTCCTTTTCGTACTTTGGCTACAAAAAACTCCGGAGATCCCTTGCCGCCACCCATTTTTAAACCAACCGGCTTTCTCGTAACTGGAGTGTGAGGGAAAATACGAATCCATATTTTACCACCACGCTTAATATAGCGAGTCATGGCCTGTCTGGATGCCTCGATTTGTCTACTCGTAACACGTTCGTTACCCATAGATTGCAGGGCGTACTGCCCGAAAGCTATTGTATTTCCGCTAGTAGCCGGACCAGTCACTCTACCCTTCCTAACTCGTCGAAATTTGGTCTTTTTTGGGACTAACATTAGATTGATTCTCCCTTATATATCCAAACTTTGACGCCGATTATTCCAGCAACGGTTTGAGCAGGAACGAAAGCATAGTCAATATTTGCGCGTAAAGTATGAAGAGGTACCGAGCCAGCAACTTCTTTTTCACGACGACTCATTTCGGCACCATTTAATCGCCCGGCGACTTCGATCCTAACTCCCTTAGCCCCTGCCCGCATAGTAGAGACAGATGCCTGCTTTATCGCTCGCCTAAAAGACATACGTCTTTCAAGCTGATGAGCAATGTTTTCAGCCACAAGTTTCGCGTACAATTCTGGCTTTTTGATTTCCTCTATATTTACTCTGGCAGCAACACCGTATATTTTTTCGATTTTGGATTTTAATTCTTGTGCTCCTGCACCACCCCTGCCAATAACAACACCAGCTTTCGCAGTAGTTATCGTGATGATTACAAGGTTTGGGGATCTTTCTATATCAACCTTATTTATAGCTGCGCGGCTACCTAGTTGACTATTTATCATACGACGAACTTCTAAGTCCTGCGTTAGATAACCCGCATAATCTCGTTTATTTACGAACCACTTACTGCGCCAATCTTTGTTTACGAGAAGTCTCATACTGATTGGATTTACTTTTTGACCCATAGCTATTTACTCCCCTGCTTTTTCTTAAGTTCGCTACTCTTCTTTACTGGCTTAGCTACTCGTCTTTCGCCGTTTAGTACGACAAAAATATGCGAACTTTTTCTTTCGAATGGTAAAGCGCGTCCATGAGCAGCTGGTCGATACCTTTTCAACCTTACACCAGGAGTAACGCTGATATGTTCGATAACCAACGAGTCTATCTTGAACCCATGATTGTTTTCGGCATTAGCCATGGCACTCTCAATTACTTTTTTAACGGGGGTAGCTGCTCGCCGAGGTGTATGAGACAAAATTGTTACCGCCTCCGAAGCATTTCTGCCTCTAACCAGTGAAGCTACAACGCTAACTTTACGTGGACTAATCCTTACATTCCTAGCAGTTGCTTTTACGTTTTGGCTCATTACTTACTTCCTTTCGCAAGCTTGCCACCATGGCTTCGAAACTTACGAGTCGGAGCAAATTCGCCTAGTTTATGACCGACCATGTTTTCAGTAATAAATACCGGAACATGCACCCGACCGTTGTGTACGGCAATCGTTCTACCTACAAACTCAGGCGATATAGAACTGGCCCGGGCCCATGTCTTAATAATTGTACGATCATCAGTACCCAAAGCAGCTATCTTTTTAGCAAGCTTCGGATCTACAAATGGTCCTTTTTTCAAACTTCTACTCATAATTATTTCCTTTTACTCGCATGCCTACTTTTTACAATATATTTAGAGGTATCTTTACGACGTCGTGTTTTATATCCTAAAGTTTTTTGTCCCCATGGTGTTCTTGGGTCTTTAGCCGTACCATGCCTTCCACCGTCACCACCACCATGAGGATGATCTGTGGCATTCATAACCACTCCACGAACCGACGGACGCCTGCCTTTGTTACGTGTTCTGCCTGCCTTACCAATTTTGATATTTTGATGCTGTTCATTACCAACTACACCAATACTTGCACTACAATTTATACTAACTATTCTCACTTCTCCGCTCGGCAAACGTATTTGAGCATTTTTATCATCTTTTGCGACAAGTTGTATGCTAGTGCCAGCGCTACGTCCAAGTTGCGCCCCCCTGCCTGGCTGCAGTTCTACCGCGTGGATAGTACTTCCTACCGGAATTGCCTTGAGAGGCAACCTATTGGCAGATTCAATAGCCACATCATCTCCTGTTTTTATTACTTGACCAACCTTCATGCCTATCGCAGCAAGAATATAATGATACTGTCCATCACTGTCTTTAATACGGGCAATCCGAGCCGAGCGGTTAGGATCATATTCAATATGCTCAACCGTAGCACTACCAACATTTAATTTGAAATTAACTAATCTGTAAAATTTACGCGCTCCACCCCCTCTGTGGCGAATGGTAATTCTTCCTTGATTATTGCGCCCACTACCTCTTTTTTTAACAACGAGCAAGCTCTTTAGAGGTTTTTTCGTTGTGATTTCTCCAAGATCCTGGGTTGTCATCCCTCTACGTCCAGGGGTTGTGGGCTTATACATTTTGATCGCCATTACTTAGCCCCTTTCTGTGCTTTTTTTACTGCCTTGTCTGCTTTATCTTGTGCCTTTTTTTCTTTCTCTTCCGCCTCTTCAATTGCGGCAAAAATAGGCAACGACTCGCCTTTTTTAATGGTCACATAGGCCTTTTTGAAATCTGCTCTTTTACCAATAATACCCCGGGTGCGCCGGCGAACTGAGCTTTTCCTTTTGCCCTTCAAGATCATAACCCTGACATCGTCAACCGACACTTTAAACTGTTTTTCAACTGCATCTTTGATTTGAATTTTATTGGCATCTTTTGGAACATCGAAAACAAAAACATTTTCGCTTTGAGATAAAGCATAAGTTTTTTCACTCATTCGTGGCATTAAAACTAACGTAGCACTCATTTATTGTTCCCCCCCTAACCAATCGGAGATGATTTCTAACGATTTTTTTGTAACAACAATCGAATCAGCGTTAAGAACATCAAAAACGTTAAGATAAGTTGCGCCAACCACAGATACACGAGGTAGGTTTCGGGCTGCACGATCTCTGTTTTGGTCTATCTCGCTAACAACAACCAGAATCTTGCCTTTTGCCCCTATTTTTGTAATCAACTTATCAACTACTTGAGTTTTTCCTTGTAACGTAATGTCCTCGATAACTATGATTTTCTTTGCTTCAGAGGCCAATGATAAAGCTTGTCTAATTGCCTTTCGCTTGGCCTTAAGAGTTATTTTTTTAGAATAATTTTCGTTACCTGTTGGCCCGAAAGTAATGCCACCACCTCTCCATATTGGAACTCTAGAACTACCAAACCTAGCTCGACCTGTTCCTTTTTGCTTCCACGGCTTTTTTCCACCCCCCCGAACTTCACCACGTGTTTTTGTACTTGCTAAGTTTACTCTGCCATTGGCAAGGTATGTAACGTATGCCTGCTTTAGTAAGTCATGATTTTCGATTGTTTCGCCAAAGACTTTTTTGTCTAGCGACACACTCGTGGTTGCTTTACTACCAAGTTTTGTAAATGTAGGAGTAGCCATTATTTATTAACTCCTCTAAGCACTACCGTCCCTTTTCGTGGGCCTGGCACCGAACCAGAAAGACCGATTAACGATTTTTCGATATCTACAAACTCCACTTTGAGATTCTTTACAGTAACTCTGTCTGACCCCATTCTGCCCGCCATTTTCTTGCCTTTAAAAATTCGTTGCGGGTACATAGAACCAATCGAACCGGGTTGACGTGTATTACCTTTTCCACCATGGGTTTTGCGCTGCCTATGAAAATTATGACGTTTAATGGTCCCCGCCCATCCTTTTCCTTTACTCGTAGCAACCGCATCAACTATATCGCCTGTACTAAAAAGGTCGGCTGATAAAGTATCACCGACCTTGATGTCTTCGGGCAAAGTGTCCACGCGAAACTCTTTAATAATATTCATAAATGATTTCGATTTTTTTTGCTGCCCTAACTGTGGCTTATTCATTGCTCTTTTATTGTCTTTTGTTCCTACCTGAAGAGCACAGTAGCCGTCAGTCTCAATCGATTTAATTTGCGTAATGATATTTTTGTCTATCTGGAGCAGAGTAATAGCAACCACAACCCCATCCTGATTGATGGTGCTTGTCATGCCTATTTTTTTTGCGATTAAGGACTTCATAGACCTGCTTCCATTTAGTTATCCTAGCTGATAGAAGAGATTTTCGATTTAATAGTTTTATCGAACACCAAAAATTAAACGATGACGAAAGATGGTTTCAACCTCGAGAACAGCTCAAAGTTGACCTTCCTGATTCGCCATTTTACTTCTAGCTACCGAAACAGATTAGCACACTTTGCTTACCTCTGTCAATATGATGTAAATTCTACATATCAATATAAACGCCGAAGGGTAACCAAAATCCAATGAGAGCGGCAATTAACAATATTGCATAATCTATCTTACGATCGATCTGAAAATGTTCATGTTTAACGAATGCAAGACCCACTAGCAACCCAATCGGCACCGGAATCTGCAACTCGGTTCCAGATGTAATCTTTATCCATAGCGACCCAAGAAGTAGATACATAGTTAACTTTAAAAAATAAATACCTTCCTGATTCGCCTTTATTTTAGCTGTTTTTTGTTTTACTTTTGCCATATCATTACTATACCCCTAATATACAAATTAAACTAATGTATATTGATGGCCGGACTAATTGTAATATGCGGTTACATTTTAATTTCGGCGTCGCAACCAGCAGGTAAGCTCAAGCTCATAAGTGAGTCAATTGTTTTTGGAGTTGGCTCTAAAACATCTATTAACCTTTTGTGCACTCTCATCTCAAACTGTTCTCGCCCTTTTTTGTAAACGTGTGGGCTTTTCACTACAGTAAAGGTACTTTTCCTTGTAGGTAGAGGAACAGGGCCAGCGATCTTTGCACCCGTTCTAAGCGCTGTTTCTACAATTTGCTTAGCAGACTGATCGATCACTTTATGGTCATACGCCTTCAACCTGATTCTTATGCGTTGTTTCTCGGGTACCGTTTTGGGCTCGGATGATTTTTTTGTCGTAGTTTTTTTTGATTCTGGCATAAGGTGATTTTCCTTCTCGAGTTAACTCGCTAACTGTAACCTCGAATGTATATTGCAACAACGAGTTCTCAGTTATTTATTAAATATTTTTGTAATTTTAACAGACTTAGTCAAATAAGAAAAGAGTAACGATAAGTTGTTACTCTTTTCGGCTATTTTTCATTTTCTATTTGATTATTTTGGTAACAACACCAGCACCAACAGTGCGTCCGCCTTCCCGGATGGCAAACCGCAGTCCCTGTTCCATGGCGATTGGAGCAAGTAATTTAACCTTGAAGGTAATTGTATCCCCAGGCATAACCATCTCTTTGTCCGCAGGAAGTTCAACCTCCCCAGTAACGTCAGTTGTTCGAAAATAAAATTGTGGCTTATAACCTTTAAAGAACGGCGTGTGTCTACCACCTTCTTCTTTAGTTAAAACATATACTTCGCTTTCGAACTCGGTATGTGGTGTAATTGATCCTGGCTTTGCTAGTACTTGTCCACGTTCAATATCATCACGTTCTATGCCTCGCAACAAGATTCCTACATTGTCGCCAGCTTGACCTTGATCCAAGTTTTTCTTGAACATTTCAACACCGGTTACAACAGACTTTTGTGGTTTTTTAATACCGACAATCTCAACTTCTTCGTTAACCTTTACTACACCCTGCTCAATTCTACCGGTAGCAACCGTTCCACGACCTTTGATAGAAAATACGTCTTCGATTGGCATCAAAAATGGTTTGTCTAGATCTCGCTTTGGTTCTGGGATATAATCGTCAAGCGCTTTTACTAGCTCCATTATTGCATCTTCATTTGCCGCATCTCCTTCGAGGGCTTTAGTAGCTGACCCCTTAATTATTGGGGCATCTTCGTCATAGCCATTCTTAGCAAGAAGTTCTCGAATATCCATTTCAACTAGCTCGACCAACTCTGGGTCTGCAAGATCCATTTTATTCATAAAGACCACTATTTTAGGAACACCGACTTGACGTGCCAACAGAACGTGCTCTCTTGTCTGGGGTAGGGGACCGTCATTTGCGCCCACCACCAGTATCGCACCGTCAATCTGTGCTGCACCGGTAATCATATTTTTAACATAGTCAGCGTGACCAGGCATATCTACGTGAGCGTAATGTCTTTTTTCGCTTTCGTACTCTTGATGAGATGTTGCAATAGTAATACCACGCTGTTTCTCTTCGGGTGCATTATCTATTTCGTCATAATTTTTTGCTACGTTAACAGCACTTGGTAGTTTTTTTGCTAATACGTGAGTAATTGCAGCTGTCAAAGTGGTCTTTCCATGGTCAACATGGCCCATAGTTCCTACGTTGACATGTGGTTTACTTCTGTCAAAATCTGCCATAAGTTTTGAATTCTCCTTGGTTATAATATTAATTCAGCATGAACATATAATGCTCACACATGTTACTAAAGTATATTATCTGAAATCTGTAAGAGTGTAAAGTGTTAAATTTCAGCGAAATTACTTGTTTAGTAAATAGATCAACTGATCTATTTACTACTTTTTGCAATTATTGCTTCAGCAACATTTGGAGGAACGTCTGCATAATGATCGAGTTCCATGCTCGAGCTAGCCCGACCCTGTGTCATGCTACGTAAGTTTGTGGTATATCCAAACATCTCTCCAAGCGGAACAAAAGCCGTGATTTGCTTAATACTGTTAGCAAGGTCCTCCATAGATTCAATCCTTCCACGCTTCGAGTTAAGGTCCCCAATAACATCACCCATGAATTCCTCTGGAGTTACAGCTACAACTTTCATAACTGGTTCGAGAAGTACTGGGTTAGATCTTTTCACACCCTCCTGAAGAGCCATCGAGCCGGCAATTTTAAACGCCATCTCACTGGAATCCACATCATGATAGCTACCATCGTACAGTTCTGCCCTTACATCAACTACTGGATAACCGGCCAGAACTCCGTTGTTCATCGCTTCTTTAATACCTTCCTCGACTGGCTTTATATATTCTTGAGGCACAACTCCACCCTTGATTGAGTTTATAAACTCTAGGCCTTTTCCTGAGTCGTTCTGACTAAGTCGAAGCCATACATCTCCATATTGACCACGTCCGCCCGATTGACGAATAAACTTGCCTTGAACTTCAACATTGTCTTTTCTTATTGTCTCCCGATACGCTACTTGTGGTTGGCCAATATTTGCCTCTACTTTAAACTCACGCTTCATTCGATCAACAATAATTTCAAGGTGCAACTCACCCATTCCACTGATGATAGTTTGTCCGGTTTCTTCATCGACTTTAATTCTGAATGTAGGGTCTTCCTCGGCCAATCGCTGTAATGCTAAACTCATTTTTTCTTGGTCAACTTTCGTCTTGGGCTCAATAGCAATGCTAACTGGCGGCTCTGGAAAGGTTATGCTCTCTAGCACAATTGGATTGTTTTGGTCGCTTAGTGTATTACCTGTCGTAGTAGCTTTTAGTCCAACCACAGCTGCAATATCACCCACATTAATCTCGCTTACATCTTGTCTTTGATCGGCCTGCATTCGTACTATCCTACCAATGCGTTCTTTCTCGCCAGTTGAACTATTTAGCACATAGCTTCCTGCTTGCAATTTGCCCGAATAAACTCTAACAAAACACAGCTTTCCAACAAACGGATCGGTAGCAATTTTGAATGCTAAACCGGTAAACGGTTCTTGCGCTGATGCTTTTCTCTCTATTTCTTCATCTGTTTTGGTATGTTTTCCCCAAACAGAGCCACGATCGACTGGTGATGGCAAAAGTTCAATCACAGAATCTAGTACTTTTTCTACAATAACACCCCTGCCATCGCCCCCCGTAACGGCAAAGAAATTCCCTGATAAAACTGCAGATCTGATTGCTTGCTTTATATCCTGAGTTGTCAATCCGTCTTCACCAACTTCAAGATATTTCTCAAGCATTTGCTCGTCTTCGGCAACTGCATTTTCTATTAATAAACTTCGGTATTTCTTGGCTTTTTCGATCATGTCAGCGGGCACATCACTTACTTGGAGTTCTTTATCTGTAAACTCTTTATAAGTAAATGCCTTCATTTCTATCAGGTCTACAACTCCGTTAACTCCTTGCTCAAAACCAATTGGTAGATGAATTGGGAAAGCAGATTTGCTCAGCCGGTTATGAATAGATTCGAGTGATTTATAGAAATCACCGCCAGTCTGATTAATTTTGTTTATAAAACAAATTCTTGGCACATTGTACTTGTTTGCCTGTCGCCAAACTGTTTCCGATTGACTCTCGACACCCATTTTCCCATCAAATACCGTTACGGCACCATCTAGTACTCGAAGAGACCTCTCAACCTCTACAGTAAAGTCAATGTGTCCAGGAGTATCGATGATATTGATCTGATGCTCTTTCCAGTAGCAAGTAACTGCTGCTGAAGTAATGGTTATACCTCTTTCCCGTTCTTGCTCCATCCAATCAGTAGTGGTCTCTCCCTCATGAACAGCACCAATCTTATGTTTAAGTCCAGTTCTAAACAAAATACCTTCAGTGGTAGTGGTTTTACCAGCATCAATGTGTGCAATAATGCCAATATTTCTCAGTTTTTCTAGTGGATATTTATGATCAGCCATTTTTTTCCTTGATTATTAGTTTATAAAAAAGATTATTTGTTTTAGAACCACCCAAATAATATCCAATCTTTGTTAATACCGCGCAAAATGAGCAAAGGCACGGTTTGCCTCTGCCATCTTGTGCATATCCTCACGCTTTTTAACTGCGGCACCAGTACCGTTGTAGGCATCAACTAGCTCTAACGCAATCCTATCTTCCATACTCATACCACTTCGAGCGCGTGCAGACGCGACAAACCACATGGTAGTCAGATGATTCTGGCGTTGTCCTTTGACTTCAAATGGAATTTGATAGTTAGCACCACCAACACGACGTGATCTCGTCTCTAAAGAGGGACGGATATTACTCATCGCCTGATCAAATACTTCTAGAGGGTTTTGTACTTTTAGTTTATCTGCGGCTTTTTGCATACCGCCATAAACCAACCTCTCTGCCACTTGTTTCTTGCCGTCAAGCATGACTCTGTTGATTAGCCGTTGAACGGCAACACTATCATATACTCTGTCGCCAGGTATTTTCCGAACTAAATCCTTGGTTTTTTTTCGAGGCATTTTTACTTACTTTCCTTCTTGGCGCCGTATTTAGAACGGCCTTGTTTTCGATTAGATACACCCTGAAGATCCAAAGTTCCACGTACTATATGATATCTAACACCCGGTAAATCCTTAACACGTCCGCCGCGTACCAAAACAGCTGCATGCTCTTGTAAATTATGTCCTTCGCCCCCAATATACGCCCAAACCTCATGGCCATTACTTAAACGGACACGTGCAACCTTTCGAAGAGCCGAATTTGGTTTCTTAGGCGTCTTAGTGGTTACCTTGATGCAAACTCCTCTCTTTAAGGGTGAGTTTTTCTCGTAGTTCTTAGTTTTGAGATTATTAACTACTCTTTGCAGTGCAGGTGAACTACTTTTTTTAGACGCTTTTACACGGGGCTTTCGTACTAACTGATTAATCGTTGGCATTTATTTATTCACTAATTCCTAGCTGTCCAGCACCATGACTGGTATTAAAACTATTGTAAGATTGAGTGTATTTTAACATCTTTTACCCCTCTTCAGCAAGTTCTTCAGTTTCTAATGGAGCATGTCCTGTTCCAACTGGAATTCTACGGCCTAAAATCACGTTTTCCTTCAGTCCGTAAAGATTGTCAACCCTTCCGCTAGTTGCTGCAGAAATAAGAACTCTGGTGGTATCTTGGAATGACGCTGCCGATAAGAAAGAATCGGTGCTAAGCGATGCCTTGGTAATGCCTAGCAATAGCTGATTGTAAGCAGCGGGCTCCTTCCCTTCGTTAACCAGCTTATTATTCGCCTCAATAACCGCAACCTTACTAACTACATCACCTGTAACAAATTCACTGTCTCCCGCATCCTCGATTTGAACTCGGCTAAACATTTGCCGGATAATTATCTCTAAATGCTTATCAGCAATATTTTGACCTTGACTGACAAAAATTTTCAAAATCTCGTTTTGGATGTAGCGTTGGGTAGCTTCAACTCCCTGTAAAGACATTAGATCGTGCAAATTTATTGATCCATTGGTTAATCTTTGACCGGCAACAACATGATCTCCGTCTTTAACAAATAACTGTTTAAAGCTAGGTATTTCGTATTTGATAACGCTATGCCCAGTTGGCGTAATCTTAATAGCCCTCTTGCCAACTGTTGCTTTGCCGGCAACTGGCGAAATGAGCGGTTTATCTCCTTTTTCAGCTGATGCTACAACATCCCCAACGGCAACTTCTGTACCACTAGCAATCGCTGGAATTCTATCACCTAGTTTAAGCTCGGTAACCTGTGCTTCATCGTTTGTTACTTGAATAACGTACTTATCTTTATCTTCCCAAAGAGAAACCTTGCCTGGTATATCTGATAAATAAGCACGTCCTTTAGGAACTCGGACTTCAAACAATTCCTCTACTCTAGGAAGTCCTGTTGTAATATCCTCGCCTGCTACTCCACCAGTGTGGAAGGTTTTTAGAGTCAATTGTGTACCCGGCTCTCCGATACTCTGCGCTGCAATAACACCGATTGGGCAAAACTCAGCCACGAGTTCTCCCGTTGCAGGATCGATACCATAGCTTTTCCGATCAACTCCTCTAAGTCCTGTCGCACTAAGTACACTCATAATTTTAACACCATCAATTTTTTGGTCAGCTTCTATTCGTTGAGCTGTTTCTTCAGTGATTAACTCATCTTTTTTGACGTATTTTTCTACATTCTCTGCAGCGAATCTGCCTGCTAGTCGTGAAGAATAACTGACTCCAATTTCCTCTGCATCTGCTCTATACATTGCAAAGCCCGGATCTTCGGCCTCGCCTTGTGTTGTAAACACATCTTGGGCAACATCAACTAGCCGCCTAGTTAAATAGCCCGAATCTGCTGTTTTGAGTGCAGTATCAATCAATCCTTTACGAGCGCCCCTGGTAGAAGTAAAGTATTCCAGAGGATTAAGCCCGTCACGGTAATTACTTCTAATTGGCAACTCCATTGCGTGTCCCGTAGCGTCGGAAAGTATACCAACTGTACCAATAACCTGCTTCACTTGGACTATGGAACCACGCGCACCAGATGTCACTGCCAAAGACATTGCGCTGTCCTCTTTTGAAAACTGTTCGCTAAGCGCATCTTGCACCTGAGCATCAGCATCGGTCCAGGTCTCAATTGTCAATCGATATCTTTCCGCATCGGTAATAAATCCTTGGTCGAATTGTTCGCTAACGGCCGCTGCCTTCTTATCTGCACTTTCGATTATTTCATCTAACTTTTTAACATCGACAAAATCGGTCATTCCCATTGATAAGCCAGAAAGAGTCGCATACCTAAATCCAATTGCCTTCAATTCGTCGGCAATCTCGGCGCTAACTTTTTGTCCATAGCGTTGATAGACCATTGACATTACCTTAGATAAAAGTTTTTTTGTCATTGGCTCGTCTTGAAAAGGAAAATCGTCTGGAAATATCTCATTAAAGAAAAACCGTCCTAGTGTACTAGTGCGCCTTTCGCCCCTAAAATCGATAGTAATGGGCTGCTGAAGGGATAATTCGTCATTATCAAATGCCATAATAGCTTCATTAATATCCCTAAATGGTACTGACTTTCTATCTTCCTGCCCTGGTCTAATGTATGTTAGGTAATAACACCCTAACACAATGTCTTGTTCTATATGAAGAATCGGCGAACCATCGGCTGGTTTAAGCAAATTACGATTAGCTGCCATAATATTTTTGGCCTCTTCTTGCGCTCTATCGGAAAGTGGTAAATGAACGGCCATTTGGTCGCCATCAAAGTCAGCATTAAATCCCTTACACACTAGTGGATGTAATCGGATTGCCTTACCTTCTATCAAAACTGGTTGAAAGGCCTGTATACCAAGTCGGTGCAGAGTTGGCGCTCGATTTAGAAGTACGTATTTGCCCTCAATAACTTCATCTAGGGCGTCCCATACTGCATTCTCTCCAAGCTCTATCATTCGAGTGGCGCTTCTAATGTTGTGAGCGTGCTCATTCTCGATAAGTTGACCAATAACGAACGGCTTAAAAAGTTCTAGGGCCATCATTTTTGGCAAACCACACTCATTCATACTAAGCTCTGGTCCCGAAACAATCACTGAACGACCGGAATAATCAACCCTTTTACCTAGCAGGTTTTGGCGAAAACGGCCTTGCTTTCCCTTTAGCATGTCAGACAACGACTTCAGGCGTCGCCTTTGCCCGGTTGAAGCAACCGCTCTACCACTTCGAGCGCTACTGTTATCAATTAGTGCATCTACGGCTTCTTGTAGCATCCTTTGTTCATTTCGTCTGATAACTTCTGGTGCATTTAGGTCAATCAATTTTTTCAATCGATTATTTCGATTAATGACTCTTCTATACAAATCATTCAAATCGCTAGTAGCAAACCTACCACCAGTTAGCTGAACCATTGGCCTCAAATCCGGAGGTATTACTGGTAAAACACTAAGGCACATACTGCTTGGCTTGATACCTGCTTTTTGCATACTCTCAAGCAATCTTAGTCGTTTTAGTATTTTCTTTTTTCGTTGGCCTTTAGTATCTTCTGCCTCTTTGGTTAAATCATTAATCAGGTTATCTAGGTCTACCTCGTCAAGCAGCTCTTTTAGTGTCGACCCTCCCATGCCTACAACAATAAGATCGCTTAATTCATCTGGTAAATCTCGGTAGTCATTTTCGCTTATTAAATTGTATTTTTCGAGTCCTTTTAGCTGCTCGGTAAATAACTCGAAACCAGCTTTTACTTCTTCAATCTCCTTGGTTTGGGCTTCTGCAAGGGCTTTTACGTTAGCATCATCCTTTTTAGATTCTGCTTCATAGCGCGCTTTTATCGCCTCTTCGGCTGCCGCATGTTGGGCTTCTCTATCTGCTAAAAGTTGATCCCGTTTTTCGATATCAACACTTTTTATTATGTAACTTGCAAAATATGCAACTCTCTCGAGATTCTTGACTGTTAGGCCCAATAGTAGACCAACTGCACTAGGAGTACCTCGTAAAAACCAAATATGAGCTACCGGACATGCTAGTTGGATATGGCCCATGCGCTCACGCCTAACAATGGACCGGGTAACTAGCTCACCATTCTTATCAACAGCTGCTTCTCGTGATCGAACACCTTTATATTTCGCATCGTGCGGGTTAATATCTTTTACGGGACCGAAGATTCTTTCACAAAACAGACCGTCGCGCTCTGGCTTTTGTGTTCGGTAGTTGATTGTTTCTGGTTTTGTTACCTCTCCGTAGCTCCATTCTAAAATATCTTCCGGGCTAGCAACAGCCAACCTTACAGCATCAAAATCTGCAATATTTGTTCCTGAGTTATAACGCCGCATTATTTGTCCTCCTCACTAACATCACCAGCGATTACAGCTGGTTCTGCAGGTAAATTATCTTCTAATTCCATTACTGCAAACTCATCTGTACTAGAATCTTCTGTTACATCAACGTTACTCGCTTGTGGCTCGGGAACCTCAACTTCCGATGGATTTTCTGCTTCTCCCTTTATGTTCTTAGCCAGGACCTCTTCGGCATCAATAACATCGCTCTGAGCAATCAAATCTACTTTTAGACCCAATCCTTGTAATTCTTTTACTAAAACATTAAAGCTTTCTGGTACTTTTGGTCCTACAATCTCGGTTTTTTTAATGATTGACTCGTATGCCTTGCTTCTACCATAAACATCATCCGACTTAATTGTAAGCATCTCTTGTAGGGTACTTGCTGCACCGTAGGCCTCTAGCGCCCAGACTTCCATCTCTCCAAATCGCTGACCACCGTTTTGTGCCTTTCCACCCAATGGTTGCTGTGTAACCATAGTGTATGGTCCTGTGGACCTAGCATGTATTTTGTCGGTTACCATATGTGTCAGCTTAAGCATATACATGCTACCAACCACGGTTCGCTCTTTAAAGGGCTCTCCAGTTCTGCCATCATAAAGTTGTTGTTTACCGTCTTCTGGATATCCGGCCTCCTTTAACAATTCTCGGATTTTCTCTGGTGGTACTCCACCGAATGAAGGTGTTGCAACCTTGATACCAAGAGCTTTTGCTGCCATTCCTAGATGGGTCTCAAAAAGTTGCCCAAGGTTCATACGCGATGGTACCCCCAAAGGATTAAGAACAATATCTACTGGCGTACCGTCCTCCATAAAAGGCATATCTTCCTGTGGCAATATTCTGGCAATTACTCCCTTGTTACCATGTCTACCCGCTAGTTTATCTCCAACCTGAACCTTTCTCATTTGTGCTACAAACACCTGAATTTGCATAATAACGCCCGCTTTGAGCTCGTGCCCATTGGCTCTTGAAAAAACTTTCACGCCGACTACTTTGCCGTGCTTGCCATTGCTCATCCTTTGAGATGTATCACGAACCTCTTTGGCTTTCTCGCCAAATATTGCTCGGAGCAACCTCTCTTCACTAGAAAGTTCTTGCTCACCTTTGGGTGTTATCTTTCCTACCAAGATATCTCCAGGGTGGACCTCTGCACCTATTCTGACGATACCTTCTTCGTCGAGGTGTCTCAAGGATTCTTCGCTAACGTTAGGGATATCGCCGGTTATCAGTTCTGGACCCAGCTTGGTCTCGCGGACTTCAGTCATATAATCGACAATGTGAACGCTAGTTAGAGTATCGTCCTCGACAAGCTTTCTAGATACTACCATGGCATCTTCAAAGTTGTACCCATCCCAGGGCATAAATGCTACTGTCAAATCTCGACCAAGTGCAAGTTCGCCATTTTGTATCGACATACCCTCAACTAGTACATCACCTTTTTTAACCTTATCACCACTGTTAACGACTACTCGTTGATTGATAGAAGTTCCTTCGTTACTACGAACATAGTGCATTGGCCGGTAAGTTGTTTTTCTCTTGGGATAAGATACAACAACCTCATCGGCAGCAGCACTGAGTACAGTACCATCTTCTTCTGCGTAGATTACCTGCCCACTATTTGCAGCGACTTCTGCTTCTAGCCCCGTTCCTACAATTGGGGATTGAGGCCTGATAAGAGGGACTGCTTGTTTTTGTTGGTTCGATCCAACTAGCGCTCTATCCACCCTGTCTCTTTCGATAAATGGAACCAGTCCTGCAATCGAGCCAATAACTTGGTTATTGCTGGCATCCATATGGGTTACTTCGTACGAGTCTGTTTCACCAACGGCCAAACGTGACCTAACCGATACACGATCTTCCACAAAATAACCGTCTTTGTCTACCAGATTACCAGCGCCAGCGATAATGGTACGATTTTCATCATCGGCATCCATATAAATGATTTCGTTGGTCACCCGCGCCTTGACTGGCCACGTAACGCGCTCCTTAACACTTGCCAACTTCTTTGCGTCGGCCTCGGTTATGGTTGCTCCAGCTTTAACTATTACTTTACCGTCGTTGTCTTCTAGATTAATTGGGGCGATATGACCAGCAATATTTTTTGCAGGCACAGCATTAATAACCTTTCTGTAAGGTGTCTCTACAAAACCGTATTCGTTGATGCGAGCATAATTTGCCAAGTTCAGTACTAAACCAATGTTTGCGCCTTCTGGCGTTTCTACTGCACAAATCCTGCCATAGTGCGTTGCATGTGCGTCTCTAACCTCGAACCCTGCTCGTTCACGGCTTAGCCCTCCAGGACCCATTGAACTAAGTCGTCTTTTGCACGCTAGTTCACTAAGTGGATTAATCTGATCCATAAACTGAGATAGCTGTGAACTTGCAAAAAATTCTCTTACTGCAGCTACAATGGGCCGAGCATTAATTAGTTGGCCAGGAGTAACCGTCTCGATGTCGCTCATACTCATTCTGTCTTTTGTATTTCTTTCCATCCTCAGCAAACCAATTCTGAACTGCCTTTGAACTAGCTCACCGACCAGCTTTACTCTACGATTAGCTAAGCTATCAATATCGTCGGCTGGTTCTTGGGTATTATTCAGCCGTATTAACTCCGCAATTATGGCCTTTAGGTCTTCGAGGCGCATTACTCTATTCTCTGCCGTATTAGGGATTTTCAAATCCAAACGCTTATTGATCTTGTAGCGACCAACACGAGAAAAATCAAATCGTTTATAGTTATAAAACATGTTTTCTAACAAAGAACGAGCGTTATCGACAGTAGCAAGATCACCAGGACGCAACCTACGATATACTTCAATCAATGCTTCGCTGTTTGTTTTAGCGGGATCCTTTTCGAGTGTTGCCTCGATATAATTAAGCTTACCTTGATCTACGTGTTTAAATGCATCCTTCATTTGGGACTCGCTCATTCCCAAAGCGCGCAACAAAGTTGTTACAGCAATTTTTCGTTTGCGATCGATTTTTACATACAATGCACCGTTAGAGGCGGTTTCGAACTCTAGCCAAGCACCACGACCAGGTATTACTTTTGCCCCGTAAAGCCGTTTGCTAGCCAGTTGCTCGGCAGTAAAAAATACGCCTGCGGAGCGTATTAATTGACTTACGACTACCCTTTCGGCACCATTAATCACAAAAGTACCTCTAGAAGTCATCCAAGGGAAATCTCCCAGATAAATCTCTTGTTCTTTTACTTCTCCTGTAACCTTGTTAGTTAAGATTACCGTTGCCTTTAGTGGCGCTTCATAGCTAATGTTATTCTCTCGTGCCTCGGACTCAGTGGTTTTTGGGTCCTCAAAGTGATAATCTTTGAAGCTCAAAGTTAATTTGCTACCCGTATAGTCATCGATTGGACTGATTTCTGATAATAATTCGCCCAGTCCTTCCTCTACAAACCACTGAAATGATTTGTTTTGATGGTCTACCAGATTCGGAAGGTCTATTACAGATTCGTTTTTTGTATAAAATGTACGAGCGACTGTACCGCTACGAGGGAAATGAGCTTTGGCCATTAAGCAATTTTACTCCTTAGTTATAAATATGGTTGTGTGTAATTTGGGGCTTTTTATTCTTTCCACCCTAATTCTAGAGCGTTTCTAAAAACCTTATAAATATTGGTTATTTTTTTGAAGGTTTCTGCGTTCGTTTTTGCTTTATCAAAACCCCTTTTTTTGACAATACAAAAACGACGGCCACAACTTCTTAAACTCTAATTGTAGTTTTTTTTCTATACCTAGTCAAGGGTTATTTTGTGGTTTTTATTATTTCGTCAACAATTCCGTATTTTTTGGACTCTTCCGCCGTAAACCATTTGTCTCTTTCCATATCTTCATGAATTTTTTCTATCTTCTGCCCAGTATTTTTTGCCATAATCTGTTCTAGTAATTTTTTAACCCGCAAAGATTCTTTCAAATCTATTTCTTGATCGGTAACTTTGCCACGTGTTCCACTCGATGGCTGATGTATCATAACTGTTGCGTGTTCAAGAAGTGCTCTTTTGCCTTTTGCGCCACTGCTCAGCAGGAAAGCTGCAGCACTAGCTTGCACCCCAATCCCAACTGTACTCACATCTGGTTTGATAAATTGCATGGTATCGTAGATGGCTAAAGCGTCGTATACACTTCCACCAGGACTGTTTATATAAAGCTTTATGTCTCTTTTAGAGTCCTCGTTAGCCAAAAACAGCAATTGAGCAACAATTAAGTTGGCACTGTGTTCATTAACATCCGTTCCCAAGAATACGATTCTGTCTTTCAATAACCGGCTATATATGTCATAGGCACGCTCTATTCGACCCTCTTGCTCGATAACAGTCGGCACTAAAACGTTACTTTGCACCTTGCTCATACCAAAAAGTATATATAAATATTTAGCACTCGTCAATCGCGAGTGCTAAATATTTTTATTTTTAAGTTGACCTTAAATAACAACTCAACCAAGCTTGAGCAGAATATCAAAGTATATTTATTGATTCTTTTGAAGGTGCTGAATTAAGTATGTGTAACGAAGGGAATAGAATCATTCTACAAGCAGATTTAGAACTTTTTCTGTAAGTAAACGTTGAGCAATATTTTGGCGATTTTCGGGCTTATCAAGCTCGGCCTGCATCACTTTATCTTGTGCGTACTGTCCTTTAAGAAGTTGTATGTGCATCTCAATTTCTTCCGCCGAAACACTAAGACCTTCCTTCTCCGCTATCTCACTCAATACCAAGCTGGTCTTGAGCTGCTTTTCGGCCTGTGGAGCTAGAATTCCTTTTTTGTAATCATCATCTGACATATTTTCGCCTGAAAGAAAATCTTCGTATGTCTGTCCTTTGTACGACAAATTACGTTTGATTTCTTCCTGATTATGCTCTATTTGATGATCAACCAATTCTTTTGGCAGCGCAACTACAGAACGTTCAGCAATAGTATCGACAATCTCGTTTTGCTGAGCACGCAGTGCCTCTGCCTCTTTTTCGGTTTGCAATTGATGTTTAATATCTGCTCTTAGATCTTCAACTGTTTTAAATGGACCAACTTTTTTAGCAAAATTACCATCTAGTTTTGGTTTGGTTATAGAGCTAACAGAAATAACTTCTACTGAAAAATTAACATTTTTATTTGCTAGCGCACTAACACCGTAATTCTTGGGAAATTTCAGCGTAAAATCTTTTTTATCTCCAGATTTTAACCCAACTAAATTATCTTCAAACCCAGGGATAAAACTATTACTACCTAGAATCAATGGATACGCTTTTCCCTCGGCACCTTTTACAGGTTTCCCCAGGGTATCGGTACCAAAAAAATCAATCGTAACTTGATCGCCTTTTTTTGCAGGCCTTTTTACCTCTTTATAATCACCCATCCTTGTTTGTAGCGACTCAATTACCTGATCAACATCTTGTGTGGCAACCGTAACTTTCGACTTTTTAGCTGTAATTTTTTTGTAATCGGGCAGTTTAATATCTCCAATAATGCCCGTCGTTACCTCAAATTCTAAATCTGTAAAAGGAACAAATTTTGTTATTTGAACGCTCGGCTTAGTAACAGGCCTAATCTTCTCTGCACCTGCTGCTTTCTCGTAAAGCCGACTTAATGCTTCATCCAAAAATTCGGTTTGTAAGTGTTGTTGATCAATATTTTTTTCAACCAAACTAGGCGGTACGCTACCTTTTCGAAAACCGGGAATACTCAAATTTTTGGAAAGTTTTTTCAGTACACTAATCTTAATAGTATCAATATCGGGCTGCCCCGCCGTTATCGTTAATGTAACTTCAGTTGCAGAACTATTAATTCGCCGAACGTGCATAAGTGATTATCTTAGCAAAAATAGTGACAAGTTACTACTGTTTATGCTTTTTTAATTCCTCGACTAGTTTTTCGATTTCTAATATTTTTTCTTCACCGGTTTGGAAGTTCTTCAAACGAATTTTACTCTGTGTTAACTCTTGTTCGCCTACAAAAATTACTTTTTCAACTCCTTGTTTTAGCGCATGCTTTAATTTTTGTGATATTTTCCGATCTGTTGCATCAACAGCAACGCAAATTCCTTCACCACGTAATTTAGCAAGGATAGATTGTGCATCCGCATATACTGCGCCAATAACAACAACTACCGCGTCAACATTACTAGTAATATTCGGCATCAAGCCATGTGAATCCAAAAAGTTATGCAGGGTTACATCTCCCATACCGAAACCAACCGTCGAGATTGGCTCTACACCAAAAGCACCAACCAACTGGTCATAACGACCACCGCCAAACAAACTTCGATTATTTTCACTATCTTTGTCGAAAACTTCAAAAACTAAATCGGTGTAATAATCGAACCCCCGCACTAATCTAGGATTATAGCTAACATTCATAACCCCAGATTTAGCTAGCATACTCTTGAGCAAAACAATCTTCTCTGGAGCATTATTCGACCCATCAAGATATTGAGCCAACTGGACAGCTTGTTCCGACAATAATATTTTGTTGAGACCTTCTATATACTCTGTCTTTGATATCTTGTCCTTTTTATCAATCCACCTACTAACCTCTAATTGTTTATCTTGGTCCACTCCCAAATTATCTAGCGTCTTAGCAAAATGAAGTCGACTATTAATCTGTATCTCATACATGCTCTCATCAGCGCCAAAGGCCTTCAACAAATTATCAATTATTAATATAATCTCATGTTCTGCAGGAATGCCGTCCTCACCAAATAAATCGACATTTAATTGCCAGTGTTCTCTAAGTCGACCCTTTTGAGGCCTTTCGTACCGCCAGACGTTTGGAATGGAAAATAATCTGAGTGGATACGCCAGTTCTTGTCTTTTCGCGGCTACCATGCGACTTACAGTCGGAGTCATTTCAGGTCGTATCGCCACCTCTCTGCCGCCTCGATCTACAAAACTATAGATTTGATCATTTACAATCTCTTCACTCGTTTTTGATCTGTACAAATCTATTGATTCAATCATCGGTGCATCGTACTCTTCGTACCCAAAGAGTTGTACTACTTGCCTCATTTGAGCAAACATATAATCTTGAATTCGTTTATCGGCAGGATAAAAATCTCTGGCACCTTTGTATGGCTGTGTTGATAACTTCATGCTCGTTAACAATTATAAACCAATCCATCGAAAGATATTAACTTGTATACAAAAACTCTAATCAAGCGCCCAAAAACCGTCTTGGCCAAAAGGGGTAAACTTCATTTTGGACTTACCCAGTTCATCTCTGACCTCTTGGTAGCCCCTATCGTATATTGTGGAAATTTCTTTGGTTGCTAGAGGCATATTTGCCCAAGATAAAATGCTTTCAATAGTCTTTGGATTTTTCTTGCGCTTTATACCTAAGAAAAAGTTGCCGATTATTGCCTCGTAGGCCTCAACAGGCCAAAACCCTGGTAACTCTGCAACTACTTCATTACCTACTGTGAATATACAGGATGATGCAGGATACCGTACGATTCCCAAAGATGTTTTTGATAACTTATGTCCCATATTCAAAGCAGTTTTGCTAGGACGTCTTGCTTCTTTTGCATTCTCTTCGAGGCAGCTATTCGTCTCTGACAGATCTATCCACTTGCGCAAATTATCTATGTCGACCCCAGTTTTGGTAGCCGCTCTGTCGATAGTATCTAGTTCGTCGACCAATTCGTTGTTCATAGCCGATATACGTAAATTGCGTAGTAAAAGTTCGGATTTATCGGTATCAAAAATTTTCGTGGCCAAATAAGCCCTACACGCCAAAATAGATTCTGGAACCCTAGCGATTGGTTTGTCGCTCATTGGCATTTGATATTTCTCTCGCATCCAACGTCGACTATCACTTAGTCCTTCGTGAGTGTGGGTCGGAACTTCTCCCTCAAAGCCACTAAGGACTATCATTTTAGTATCCCAAGTTATTTGATCACCATATAGCCATCTAAGACGCAATCGAGCTGGCTCTGCCGAGTATGCATATGGACAGGTCGGGTCTGTAAAAACAGTAATCCTAAAGTTCGCATTTGCCATTAGTTTATGATACCTTTTCCGCCCGATTTCTTAAAAAAATTTTCAACCCACCCCCATAACATCCCAACAACATATAAACTTAAAAAGTCAAAGAAAGATACGAGATCAAGCATATAGTATGGTGC
>CAYOLI010000003.1:0-102862 GCA_964404795.1 uncultured Candidatus Saccharibacteria bacterium | reverse complement strand
ATATTATCATATTTTTGTTGTTTTTGCAAGTATTATAGTTCTTGATTTCATGGTGCCGAAGAGAGGACTTGAACCTCCACGAGCAAGTGCTCACTAGCTCCTGAAGCTAGCGCGTCTACCAATTCCGCCACTTCGGCCTAACCTTGCTTATTATATCTGCTAATTTGCTAAAGCTGATAACTTTCTTTAATCGTCCAGTTTTCTACGTTAACAAATCTATCTGCTACCGAGTTTAGTTGTGCAACATTGTAGCCACTAAACGGCTTCCTAGCTACGTATAAATACCTTGGCTGATATAGAACAAGGGCCGGCGAATCTTTTTGCCAAGCTTCTAGAAAGCTTTTGTATTTTATACTTCTAACATTTGGGTCATACCTAGTTCTACCCCCTTCCAGCCCCTCGTTGGCAGAAGTCGACTGATATTCGCTAAAATTAAGTCGAGTTTGCGACCGTACATCGGCCTGCGAGCTGTGCCAATATGCAAAAACATCTGGATCTCGACCAATTGCAATGGCGTATAAAAGAGCATCATAGGAGTGTTGAGCGATTGTTGGTTGTAGTTCTTGTTCTGGTTGTAGCGAAATCTGTACATCAACTCCGATGTCTTGCCACTGCTTTTGCAGAATCCTTGCCACCGCCGAATATTCACTGCTAGATTGAGACACTAGCCGAAAAGTTAGTTTTGTACCATTCTTTTCCCGAATACCGGTGTTGGGGTTTTTGACCCATCCAGCAGAGTCGAGTAGCTGAGACGCTTTGGCAACATCGCCAGCCGCTACTTGAGCATACGCTTTGTTATAACCGATTTGTGTTTTTAATAACGGTTCGTCCGATGGCACAACAGGATAGTGTATGCCCGAGATAAGCTCTGCCCTGCTAGCTCCAGCTACCAGAGCATTACGAACAGCCACATCATTTAGCGGTGGCTGAGTTGTTCGAAAAAAAACAGCTACTTGGCTGAGAGTAGTAGAAGAAAATTCTTGAGTTGTCGAGTCGTTTTCGAGCTGGTCTGGTAGCGAAGCTACATTTGCCATAGCGTCTACTTGTTTCTCGGTGTAAGCATTGACTAGTTTGTCTTCGCTTTTGTAAGTCTTAATTATGAACTTATTAATTTTCGGCTTGCCAGCGTTGTATTCATCGAAACTACTTAGGCCTACTCTTTCTTCGCGCTTATCGGTACTTCCACTTACCTGCACTTTATCGAACTTAAACGGACCCGAACCGATTGGATTTTGAGTATTGAATTTATTTGATCTTAGCTGTTCTGCTGGAACATCCTTTAGAATATGCTCTGGCAATATTCCTGTCGTTAGAGAATAAGGAAAGGCACTTAACTTGTTAGGTAACGTAAAAGAAACTGTAGAGTTATCTATCGCATTTACTTTTATTCCTCTCCAACTTCCTTCGAGGAAAGAACGAGCATCTGGATTTTGGATTAGCCGATAAGTAAATACAACGTCTTTAGCCGTTAATGGCTTGCCGTCATGCCATGTTAAGTTTGGCTTGAGATGAACGGTATACGTTTGTGTACCTTCGTTAACCTCTAGTTTTTCTGCCAGATCGTTAACCAAACCACCCTTGCTATCGTATTTTAGTAATCCAGCAAAAACTAATTTGGCTACCGAAGCATCAACCGTGTTTGTAGCATATATCGGATTAACATCGGTAAACGATCCCACCATTCCCTCTGTATAAATCCCACCAGCGGTTGGCTTGAGTTGCTTATAGTGCGACTCCATAGTACGAGTTTGAAGAATTACGACCATCATCATTAATCCAACTATTAACACCCAACCAATGACGAAACGCCTCACATTAGCCAAACGAAGTAATCGCCTGAAAATATGTTTGTCTATGTTTTGATCGGCAATTGAGCCAATCTCTTCCACTTGTTTCTTGCGCCTGCGAAAAACTCTTCGCATACGTAACGTCGTAGTTCTTTTTATTAATCGCATTGGTAGATTATAGTTTTACGCTAAAACACCAAGAATGAGCGAAAGCGCAAAGACAAGAGCACTAATTATGGTAATCTGGTGAATTGTCTTATCAGAGCCACGCCTCTCGGTATTAACTTCGCCACCACCACCAAGTCCGGCGCCCAAACCAGCACCACGAGTTTGCAACAAGATAAGAATGGTCATTATTATTGCCGAAACTATTGTTATGTAACCATATATCGTCACGCTATTCTCCTATCCTCAAGTATCGTAACTACAAGATAGTTTACCAAGCCAATTACCATACCCGCAAGCATAGCAGCCCAAAAATTTGTAATATGCAATTGTGTATACAGCTTGCTGGCTATCATAACCATCAACCCGTTTATTACAATCATGAACAATCCAAGCGTAAATATTAGTGCCGGTAAAGAGAATATGATAACTATCGGTTTTACAATCATGTTGACCAAAGCCAAAATAAGACCAGATAAAATTATAGCCCTAGTGCTGTCGTAGTTAATGCTTCCGCCAAGCAAACCAGCCGCTATCCAAAGACCCAAACTACTAACAAACCAACGAAATAATAAACTGCCCAGCATTGTTTGTCTTTTTGATTTCACTAACATATATTATCGCACTTTTAAGGGTTTCTAAGAAATAATTTTGCTCGCACTATCTGTTATTAATATATTATCTTCGTATCTTATCCCAAGCTGTTCGTCGGCAATGTATATTCCTGGCTCTACGGTTAAAACCATGCCTGGCTTTAGTGGTTCTTGATAGTTTCCAACATCGTGTACATCAAGTCCAAGAAAATGAGAAGTTAGGTGCGGAAAATATTTTCTAACTTGCTTAGTATTATTAACATTTAAAAGACCAAGATCTTTTAATCGATCTCCCATAAACTGCTCCACTTGTTTTTCGTAATCGGCTAACAATACTTTGGGTTTCAATAATTTTACTGCATAGTTGTGGACCGATACTACACAGGCCAAGACCTCTTCAAATCGGGGGTTTTTTACTGGCGAAAATGTACGACTAACGTCAGCCGAATAGTATTTGTAGCTTAGCCCAATGTCAATCAATATCGGGCGATCGGTAATGTCGTCGGCGTTACTTGAGTAGTGTAGTGTTATAGCATTTTTGCCGTGAGCAATTGTTGGATCATATCCAAATCCAAGTTGAAACTTATGCGCATAATTATTCATATCCAATAAAATGTCTCTTTCGTTTTTATAGCGTGGCACTTTTTGTTCTATCTGTTCTAGCAACGATTTAGTATGCCAGTTAGCATAAGTAATAGCAGCAACTTCCTCTGATTGCTTAATGCTTCTTTGCTGGAATAGCAATGGACGAATGTCAAAAAATTCTATATTATTTTGACTACTCTTTTGGATTGATTGCTTCAATTGGTGTTTGGTGGGATTTGTATATAGTTTTATTTGGTCGATATAACTTGGTGGTGGGTCAACAATGGCAGCACGTTTAGTTCTCTTTATTAAACTCATTAACTTATTTATTCCAGTGCGCGAATCGAGTACAGTTCTAATGCCAGAATCGTGTATTAACTGTTCTTTATCAATGGTGCCATTAAATATAGAAAAATTTTTATCTACTTCAGGCAATATGATATATTCATCATCTTTGTCCAGTACAAGGATAATGTCGGGCTCGTCTATACCTGTTAGGTACCAAAAATTACTATCTTGGCGAAAAGGGAATGCTAGGTCGGCGTTTTTTTGCATTAAGCCGTTGGCAACCAAAACAGCGGGTGTATTTTTCGGTAATTTGCTTGTAAATATTCGACGATTTCTTGTAAAAAAATCAACAGTAAAAACTGGCGGAACGACTTTATTTTTCATTTTCTACCACATAATAACACGCTAGGTTTTATGCCAAACTAGTGGTTTATTATTTTCTTGGCAATTGCTGGGGCAACGATTTGGGATAGTTCTAGCTCACTGGCCTCAGAAACTGCAATGGAACTGCCAAAATGTTTTATCAATTTTTTCTTTGTGGCTGGGCCTACTCCATCTATATCGTCTAAAAAGCTTTTATGTTGTCTTTTTTCTTTTAGGTGAGAGTGATAGCTTACAGCAAAACGATGGCTCTCATCCCTAATACGTTGAAGTAACTTTAATGCATGGCTATTTTTGGGTAAACGAACTATGTCGAATTTTAATGCCCCCTTGTGATTAATAGGTACAATGATTTCCTCGTACCGTTTAGCTAGACCAATCAAGGCGACTTCAACGCCAATATCATCGATTGCCTTGAGCGCTGCGTGCACCTGCCCTTTGCCTCCGTCAATTAGCACAAGGTCTGGCATACCCCATCTTTTTTGGTTCTGCATCGAAAAGCGCCTAGATATTACCTCATTCATATGTGCAAAGTCGTCATTGCCAGTAATTCGCATTTTAAATCTACGATATTCCTTTTTCGCTGGAACACCACCAATAAACACAACCATGCTGGCAGCATTGTCTACTCCCTGCATGTGACTAATATCGAACCCTTCAATTCTACGCGGAGGCGAAATACCAAGAATTTGTCCGAGCTCGATTAATCCATAATCCTTACTAATGTCTATGTTTTCGCGGTCACTAAAAATTATTTTCTTTTCAAGTTCTTTTAAAGCAAATAGCTTGTTACGAAATATTGCAGCAAGCTCATAATTTTTAGCATGAGAAGCATTTTTCATCTTGGCTTCAAACTCTTTGACCAGTGTTTTTCGATTGCCTTTTAAATATTGTATTAACTGGCGTAAATTCTTGATATATTGCTTTCTCGTAGTCATGCCTGCCTCAAGGCCTGGACATATGCCAAGCTGTGCTTGTAAACATGCTCGCATTGGCATAGACGTATGTGTTGAGTATGGAAAAACCTTTCGCAAATATTTAAGCGCTCTACTAATCACTAGCTTGCTAGTGTAAGGACCGAGATAGGTCGCACCATCATCAAGCGGGCGACGAGTAAAGGTAACACTTGGATAATTACTATTCAGATCAATCCGTACGTAAACAAAACTCTTGTCGTCTCGAAGCAGAATATTAAACCTAGGCATATAGCGACGAATCATTTCGGCTTCTAAAAACAACGCGTCTATTTCGGTTTCTAGTTCTATCCAGTCAACATCTGTGATTTCGCTTATCAACACTTCTGTCTTTGGATCTTTAAATCGACTCTTATGAAAGTATTGCCTTACTCTGTTACGTAAATTCGCAGCTTTACCAACATAAATAATTTCACCGTTAGTATTTTTATGAAAATAAACACCGGGAGACAACGGTAGTTTTTTTAATTTGTCCTTCAATAACTCATTCATTACACTTAATTATATTATGAAACCATTTTTACTAATTCAGTCCAGACCAGAAACAGAAGCATCTGATAACGAATATATGGCTTTTTTAGAGTATGGTAATCTTAATCAATCCCAACTCGATCGTATTAGGATTGAAGAAAGTCCTTTGCCTAAATTTAATTTGACGGACTATTCTGGAATAATTATTGGTGGTGGCCCCTTTAATGCCAGTGACGAAAATAAATCTATGCAACAGAAGCGAGTAGAGTCAGATATGTATCGCTTACTAGATGATGTAATCGAACATGATTTTCCGCTGCTGGGGGCATGTTATGGTGTTGGCGCTATTGTCCCGCACCAAGGTGGAAAAGTATCTAAAAAGTACAAGGAAGATGTGGGCCCAACCACTATCGAATTGGTTGCAGATGATCCAATCCTGAAGGGGTTACCGAAAAAGTTTAGTGCTTTTGTCGGCCACAAAGAAGGATGCGAAAAACTGCCACCAAGCGCAAAATTACTTGCAAAATCAGAAAAATGCCCAGTCCAAATGTTTAAAATAAAACAAAATGTATATGCAACTCAATTTCACCCAGAGCTCGATAGCGCTGGACTAGAAACGCGAATTAACATCTACAAACATCACGGTTACTTTCCACCAGAAACAGCGGAAGAACTAATAGATATTGGGCACTCTGCCACAATTGCAGAGCCAATGAAAATCCTAAGTAATTTTATCAACCGATATAAAAAATTTTCTATATAGCTGTAGGTAATACACTCAATTTGCATTTTTTGGTATGAAATAGATTGGTTGGTTTGCGTTTACATTTTTCGCAAACAAGAACTAGTTTATTGCAAGACACATTGGCGCAATTCTCGAAATTACTCGTTTTACTATTGCAGTGCAAACACTTCCCGATATCTTTTGATTTATCACTAAATTTCTGTACCATCCGATTATCAAAAATGTAAAGCCCGCCTTCCCAAAGTCCGTCATCACCGTATTTTTCACCGTACTTTACTATACCTCCATCAATTTGATAGACCTCTTGAAACCCACGATTTATCATCAGCGCACTCAATACTTCGCATCTGATACCCCCGGTACAATAAGTAATAACTGGCTTATCTTTAATATTGTCGTATTTGTCACTCTCTAGCTCCCTAATAAAATCTCTGGTAGTTTCCGTATCAGGCACAATTGCGTTTTTAAACTTTCCAATTTTTGCTTCATAAGCATTTCGTCCATCAAAAAATACTACTTCTTTTCCACGTTTTTTGACTAGCTCGTTAACTTGTTTCGGTTTTAAATATTTTCCACCACCAATTACCCCATGATCATTAACCTGAATCTCATCCGGCCTGCCGAAATTAACCAGCTCTGGCTTTACTTTTACGCTCAACCTAGGAAAATCGTCTTCACCACCATCACTCCATTTATAGACGATGTCTTTAAAAAGCACTGACTTGTTCATCTCTCTTTTATATTTTAAAAGATCTTCAAGCTCACCACCCAAAGTACCATTAATGCCATGCGGACTAATTATTACCCTCCCTTTAAGATTGACTCGAGAACATAGCTCTTTCTGCCAAAGCATGGTCATCTTTGGATCCATAACTGGAACAAACTTATAGTATAAAATAACCTTCTTCATGAATTCTTTTTGTAATCATTTCATTCATCAGATTCTTTTGGATCCACCGTTGAATCCTGGTCCTCTGCAGACGATTGTTCGGCCTGTTCCGCACCTTCGGCTATGGCTGCGTCGGCCTCTGCAATCTGATCCTTAGGCATCTCAACTGAAGCAATCACCATATCTGAGTCTATCTTAACTTCTATATTTTTTGGTAAGGTCAGATCTGCAACAATAATTTTGTCTCCGACATTGTTCAAAGACGAAGTGTCGACTTCAACGACATCAATCAAATCGCCTGGTAGCGCTTCTATCTCAATTGAGTTTATATGCGTTAATACCAACAATCCAGCTCTAGTTGCAGGGTTGTCCTCACTAATCTGTAAGGGTACTTCTGCTAGAACCTTTTCATTAGCCTTTATCGACTGAAAAACCGCATGAGTTAACTTATTACTGGCTGGATAGTGGGTAACCTCCTTTATCAAGGTGGTGTACTTTTTACCATCAACATCGAGTTTTACAGGATGATGCTTACCTGCTATAGAATAAACTTTAACAAACTCCAAAACATCAACTTCTACAGGCAACGAATTGCTTCCGTGATTATGAATTACAGCAGGGACCAATCCAGCACGCCTTAGATTTTTAACTTTTTTTCCAATAACCCCACGTTTTTTTGCGGCTAGTGCAATATCACTCATTTAACCTATTTACCCCTCTATTTGAATAACTTCTGAGCTTATATTGTACCACAGCTGATATACTAACTTCATCTTATGAGCATATTGGACCCGAATACATTAGCTGCTGGCGGACTACTGGTTATAGCTCTAATAGTATTTGCGGAGTCGGGCTTACTTATTGGATTTTTCTTCCCTGGAGATACTCTTCTGATGACTGCTGGAATTTTTGCAGCACAAGGACACTTTTCGCTACTGCATACCATTATTGTAATTGTAATTGCCGCCATCCTGGGTGGACATACCGGCTACCACATTGGCAGAAAAACTGGCCCTAGGTTATTCAAAAAAAAAGATGGAATTCTTTTCAAGCACGAATATGTTGAACGGGCAGAAGAATTTTATGAAAAGCACGGTGGAAAAACTATTATTTTTGCCAGGTTTGTACCGGTGGTACGGACCTTCGTGCCAGTCGTAGCCGGCATCGGAAAAATGGACGAAGTTAAATTTGGTCTTTACAACATTATTGGTAGTGCCTTCTGGGCTATAAGCGTTACGACTCTTGGATACTATCTTGGAAACAGAATACATAATATCGATAACTACATATTGCCAATAATACTGTTAATGACGATTTTAACTTTTGGGTCTCCGCTGCTACACATTATTAGAGACCAAGACAGCAGACGAAAATTAGTTGAAGAGATCAAGAAAAAAATTAAAAAATAGTTATTGCTTGGTTATGTAATCTACCAAGTTTTTATGCGACATTTCGTCAATCGGATAAATGCCCTGTACTTGATTTATACTTGGAGTTACAGGTAGTACTAATTCTAAAACAACGTTTTTTTCTGGATCTATGTGAGCTAATGTATCTACATGAATTTCCATACCTAATAGTGCTGCCTTACCAGAGAGAGCAATAACCACACCTCCTTCGTAGTCAGTATCGCCCGATTCTGCATAATAAATACCTGTCATTATTGCGTCGGTCTGGTCTAAATCAGCTTGATTAAACTTGTCGCCCTTTAACTGGTATGCGTCAAAGTTGAAGTTTGGATTTGGTGTAGCATAGAATTCACTGCCCAGAGGCGATAAGCCAGTTATTCCGGATGATACTCTGTGCCCAGCATTAAAAGACCCTGTTGTTATCAAATCACCAGCGGCTTCAATGGTCGAACCGTGAGTTGCTAAAATTGACGATATATCTTCTGATGCAGGAAAAATATATCCCTCACCATCGTAAGCCAAATGTGGTTTTATGATAGATTCCATATAATACCTATTATACCACTTATTTGTGATATTGCAATTTATTACAGTACTTGTTTTAAAAATTTACCGGTGTGTGACTGACTCTTTGCAATTTTTTCTGGCGTGCCTTCAGCAACAACTTGGCCGCCACCAGCACCACCCTCTGGGCCTAAGTCAATAATATGATCTGCCGACTTAATAACATCTAGGTTATGTTCGATAACGACAATGCTATTACCGGCATCCACTAGCTTTTGCAAAACCTTTAGTAGTCGCTCGACATCTGCAATGTGTAGCCCGGTGGTCGGTTCGTCTAATATGTATAAAGTTCTACCAGTTGGACGACGTGATAGCTCTGTTGCTAGTTTGACACGTTGCGCTTCACCACCGCTTAGTGTTGTTGCCGATTGACCCAACTTTACATACCCAAGACCAACATCAACCAAGGTTTTTAGCTTTCTCGCAATAGCAGGAATATTTTCAAAAAACTCCAAGGCCATTTCGCAGGTCATATCTAAAACTTCACTGATGTCTTTGCCTTTATAATGTATCTCGAGTGCTTCTCGGTTATAACGTTTGCCCTTGCAAACCTCACAAGGCACATATACGTCGGGTAAAAAATGCATTTCGATCTTAATTATTCCATCGCCGGCACAGTTTTCGCATCGACCACCTCTAACATTAAAGCTGAATCTACCAGCACTATAACCTCTTAATTTTGCCTCTGGCAAGCTGGAAAAAAGTTCACGGATCGGTGTAAATAGCCCGGTATAAGTTGCCGGATTACTTCTTGGGGTTCGACCGATCGGAGATTGATCAATCACAATTACTTTATCGAGATGCTTGATACCTTCAATATCATCATGTCGACCAGGAGTTACTTGTGCCCTCATTAATCTAGCTTGTAGCTCGCGGGCTAAGATATCGTTTATTAAACTACTTTTCCCAGACCCAGAAACGCCACTAACAACAACTAGCTCGCCTAAAGGAATGCTTACTGATATATTTTTTAGATTATTTTCTCTGGCACCTTTAATTATTAGATGTTTACCATTTCCATTCCGCCGTTTCTTTGGAACAACAATGGACCTAACGCCACTCAAAAATTGACCAGTGACACTATTTGGATCTTTGGCAACCTCGCTTGGCGTACCAATGGCTATAACTTCTCCACCCTTTACCCCAGCACCTGGACCAATATCGAGCACATAGTCACTAGAGCGAATGGTTTCTTCATCGTGTTCTACAACTAAAACGCTGTTACCTAACTCTTTTAAGTGCTTAAGAGTCGATATAAGCCGTTCATTATCTCTTTGATGAAGGCCAATACTCGGCTCATCTAGTACATAAAGCACGCCCTGGAGACCACTCCCTATCTGGGTTGCCAGACGTATTCTCTGCGCTTCGCCACCGCTTAGAGACGCCGCACTTCGAAGTAGGTTTAAATAATTAAGGCCAACGTTTTGCAAAAAGGATAACCTTGCATTAATTTCCTTTAGTATTTGTTTTGCAATATTTGTATCTTTATCATTAAGTTTCAGTTCTCCAAAAAAAGCTGTAGCATTATCGATTGATAATCTACAGATGTCCATGATCGACTGATCTGCTACCGTAACCGCCAACACTTCGGGCTTCAACCTGTCTCCATTGCAAGCGTGACACGGCTTTTCTTGCATAAATCGTTCGATATCTCGGCGCATGAAATCGCTGTCAGTCTCTTTATGACGACGCTCCAAGTTTGGAATCACTCCTTCATAAGTTGTATCAAACGCCCTGCCAGTGCCCAATTTTACGCTATACGTTTGCTTGTCGGTACCATAAAGAATTTTATCTAGATCATCTTTCTTAAGTTGAGCAGTCGGAATATGTAGTGAAAACCCGTATTTATCAGCCACCGCTTGCATTTTTTTCATATACCAAGCATCCGTATTAATTCGATTAAATGGCCTAATTGCACCCTCAGCTATAGTTAATCTACCATTTGGAATAACCAGTTCGGGATCAACCTCTAAACGACTACCAATACCCGTGCAAACTGGGCACGCGCCTTGTGGATTATTGAAGCTAAAGGTCCGTGGCTCGAGCTCAGGAATAGATATTTCAGGATGATCTACACAAGCATACTTGAGCGAGTATGTGTGGCTCTTGTTAGTTTCGGCATTAACAATCATTAAACGACCATCAGCCATATTGAGCGCCTGCTCAACACTTTGGACCAACCTGCCCTGAGTATCCTTATCGACCACCAAACGATCAACTACTATCTCGATGTCATGTCTTTGGTTTTTTTCAAGCTGTGGCCATTCGTCCAGCGAAAAAACCACACCGTCTGCTCTGGCACGAACAAACCCAAGACGTCTGTACTGCTCTGGAATGTGCTCGAATACTCCTTTTTTACTAACTACAATTGGCGACAAGACCAGTAACCTTGCTCCAGTATTGTCTGCAACAACTTGATCTATAATTTTTCTTGGAGTCTGTTTGTTAACAACCTTGCCACATACTGGACAGTGGGGCACCCCAACTCGAGCAAACAATAATCTTAGGTAGTCGTAAATTTCTGTAACGGTAGCGACTGTACTTCTTGGATTTCGACTAGTTGACTTTTGATCAATTGAAATTGCAGGACTCAACCCGTCTATTTGATCTACGTCCGGTTTTTCCATCAGACCAAGAAATTGACGAGCATAAGCAGACAGGGATTCAACATATCTTCGCTGACCTTCGGCATAAATAGTGTCAAAGGCCAAACTACTTTTGCCTGAACCACTAAGGCCCGTAATTACCACAAATTTATTACGCGGAATATCGACAGTAATATTTTTTAAATTGTGTTCTCTGGCACCTTTAATTGAGATATAGTCCACCCCTTCTCCTCTCTGGTTTTATTGATTTAGTCGGTCAATTATTATACAGAATTTTTAAGACTAATTCTAGTGCCTTAGAGTTATTTAAAACTATATTAGCATAAGTTTCATGATGTTATTGACTATAATGCTAGTTTTTAGTATAATTACTTTCCTTAATAATGTGTTCTTCGGAGCAAGGTGAGACAAAATGCTAGATTTTATAGTTTTAGGACTAATACCAGGAACAAACATAGCTGTTGGTTTTTATGTTTATCTGTTTTTGGTATCCATCAGCGGGCTGCTACTACTAAACAAATACATCCCAAGACAAATCCATAAACAAAAGTTACAAAAAAAAGCCAAAGAAATTGATCGCTTAGCTCTGTAAATTGGACATCAAATCTTCTGCATATAATTGGATTTCTGTAAGAAGGTATTTGTCCTCGGGTGTAATATTGGGTTGATTTTGGAGTTCAATTAAACGCTTACCAAATCTAGAGGCAATGCTATTATCGTTTCCTTCCATTAAAATTTTACGTCGATACGAGTTCCAATCTGTCCTTTCCTTTGCGCTTAATGAATCTGGATAATTTCGGGCTTTGTAATGAGGAAGTATCTGCCTTAAACGTTCATCATTGAATTTTACTGCTAACGCTCCTAATACCTCTGGCTTGGCCAGATGAACTTTCTCTGAGAGATATCTATCCTTGTTTGGTATAAAGTTCTGGTAGAGCGCCTGTTCTGCATCAATCGACCCTTGAGTACTCCTTTGATCGTTTAGAATTGCGAGAGCTTCTGTAAGTTTCGCCAAAAACCCATTGTTTTTTTGTATCATCATGTAGTTACTATTTATTTGTTTTAGATCAACATTAATTCTTTGCTGTGCATTTCGGTCGAGAACAGATATTGGCGCAACCGCAGGACAACGGTTAAATTTCAAGCTTTTTACAGGCAGACGGCTCTGTGGAGAATCTTTATCATAGCGCCACCTATCGGCTAGCTCTTTTGGAGTAAGATCCAAAAACTCTTTTGGATTATACCTAAGATCATATACTAATACGCTCTGCTCATCTGGGTGTTTACCCAGATTGTAAACAACCGACGTCTTTTGGTTTTGACTATCATACTTACCGCTTGAATAGACAAACAACTCTTCTTTTCTTAAAAATCTTTCTATTTCTGACTTTTTTCTAATTTGAAACAAATAATCGTACAGACGATTTTGTTTCTGTTTTAATAATTTTGCAAGAGCGATTGTTGCATTGACATCCGATAAGGCATCGTGTGCACTTTCGTGTAATAAGTTGTTTTCTTTTGCTAAAAGCTCGAGACGATTTGTCGGATTGCCCTTACTATCTGTAGGCCAATTAATGCCTTCGGGCCTCAGGGCACGAGCCATTCTTGATGTATCCAACAAGTCCCATCGACTTGACTCATCCAGGTATTGCCACTGATATGGGTCATAGAAGTTTCTATATAGAAAAAATCGCATAAACTCGTCGTCAAATCTAACACTGTTAAATCCTAAATATGTGGTGTTTGGAGCCATAATATTCTTGCTAAATTCTTGTCCAAACTCGGCCTCTGATATACCTTCTTCAATTGTTCTCTGCGGGGTGATTCTTGTTACCAAAATAGCATCAGGATTTGGTAGTACATCATTACTCATTTTGATTAAATAATTATCCGGATCTCCTAGGGGGTTTAGGTCGAGATCTGTTCGCTGTCCAGCAAATTGCATGATTCTATCTTTGCGCGGATTGACTCCGGTTGTTTCCAAATCATAAAAATACAACGTCTCTGCCATAACTTAGTACCTAATTTGTCCGTTAGTGCCAATTTTGATAAGATCTCCTGATTGGATGCCTTGTCGTTCCAATTCGTGCATAATACCCATTTTTCTCATTATGTCGCGCAATCTCTCGACCCCCGCCTCATTTTCGTAGTCGGTTCTCAGAGCAAAGGATGCTATTTTTTTACCTTCTACAACATAAGCATTTTTAATTTTATTGACTTCCCAAAAATCGTTAGAACGCTCTAATCTGATAACTGGTAGTGTATTTTTAGAATCCCTTCTCTTTTCTAGCCGACTAGTTTTTGCACTAAGAGACAGTACTGCTTTTAGTAAATCTGTGATACCAACACCACTTTTGGCAGATATTGTGTAGAGCTTGGCGTTTTTTGGCATTACTGTTTTAAGTTCTATACATTTTTTTGATAACCGCTCTTTGTCAAATCCTTCAATTTTGTTTAGTACTACAATCTGTGGTTTTTTGGATAGATTTAATTGATACGAAGCTAGTTCGTTTTGAATCGTTCTGTATGCTAAGGCAACATCATCGTTATACACATCTATCATATGTACTAATACCTTCGTACGCTCAACATGTCTTAGAAATTCGTCTCCTAACCCCCTACCCTTGCTGGCACCCTCTATGAGGCCAGGTATGTCTGCAACAACCAAACTACTTTTTTTGTCTATATCAACAACTCCAAGATTAGGGCTTAAGGTTGTAAATGGATAATCAGCAATTTCTGGTTTTGCGTTGCTAATTTTTGAAAGTAATGTCGATTTACCAGCATTAGGCAGTCCAACCAAACCAACATCGGCAATAGTTTTTAATTCAAAAGTTAAAAGTAATGCTTCTCCTGGCTCACCTTTCTCGGCAATCTTGGGGACACGTCTAGTGCTACTAACAAAATGGGCATTACCAAAACCTCCCTTACCACCAGAGGCAATTATTTGCTGCTGGTTATCTTGCGCCAAATCAGCAATAACTGCTCCATCCTCGTTTGTGATGAGTGTACCAACTGGTAATAGGATTGTCGTATTGCCTGCTGATCGCCCATGTTTTTTTTGCTTGCCACCATTTTGGCCATTTCCAGCAGCTATTCTCTTTTTATAACGAAATTCGGCTAAGGTATCTTGGCTAGTGCTAGAAATTGCAACAATATCTCCCCCTTTACCTCCGTCACCACCGTCGGGGCCACCCTTGTCGACAAATTTTTCGCGACGAAAACTAACAATCCCGTTACCGCCCCGCCCAGCAACGACTTCGACCTGTACTTTATCAACAAACATTTACTAGTAGCATATTATAAGTTGCCTCATCGACGCCACCCTTAGTAAATATAACGATACGAAGATGCTTCACCAGGACTAATCGTTCGATATGTTACTTTACCCCAAATTGGGTAATTCATATCAGAGACCAAAACAGTTCCATCAGCGTTGACATGCTCAACAAATGCAACGTGCCCTAACCCACCGATATTTGTTTGATAGAGCACCGCTCCATCCTGAGGAGCGCTACCAACAGCCAGTCCAGCAGCCCTAGCCCCACCTAACCACGAGATAGCATTGCCAAAGTTGGTTGGAATTGGACGACCAATTTGAATTCTTCGGTTTGCAGCATGCCAAGTACACCAGCCATAATCGTAACCATTACCCCCATACATTGCCGAAGAACCAAAAGCAAAACCACCAACATATGCAGAACTTGTTCGTACAACAGCAGAAGCTGGAGATAAGCCATCAGGTATAACGATTTGCGCCCCAGGAACTAGCCCCGTCATTTCGGCATCATTAAAAGCTATAACCTGCTCTTTACTGGCTCTATACCTAGCGGCCACCGAATCGGCCGTATCGCCGGCCTTTACAGAATAAACAACCCCGTTAACTGGGCTAATTAATAGCTCTTTGCCAACTGGCAGTGCCTCTCCAGAAATATTATTTGAAAGACGAATTGTGTCACTGGTAATACCAAATTTTGCAGCGACCGAGGATACAGTATCGCCGTTCACTGTAACGTACTTCTTTATGTCCTTATTAGATTTAAGAGCCGTAGTTACAATTTGTGGCTTTACTACCGATCTATCGGTAGAAGCAGCTACAATTTGTTGCGTACTTATAGTATCTGCGTTGTTCGTAACTGCCGTTGACTCGTCCAAACGCACTAGTCGTGCCACATTAACCGCTACATCTGCCGAAGATAATTTGTCAATCGGATCTGACTGCTCTTTACCCATTGCAAGTGAAGCCGAAGATTGGCTCCACTGGGGGCTTTCAGAAGTAACACTAGATCCGTGTAAAATAAATAGCCCAACAAGACCTAAAAATATCAAATTTATGGACAACACGCCGAGACGCATTAGGTGCTTATTGTATCGCCTTGATTTTCTCTTTGAAAAAATTCCAACGATTTTTTTATGAGTACTACCAGTCGTTTGATGTGACAAACGCGATCGACTGGCTGACACTAAATTGTTACGAATATTCTCTCTCCTGGGGCGAATAATAGTTCGCACCAACCTTACTTGCATTATTAATTTTTATTTCCAAGTAAGTCGACCTGACTTGGCTATCTAAAATATCTAGCTACCTACAAGTAAGAACAGCTCGACTACGTTTATTGCACCTATCCTTTAACAATAAACTTCGAACTGTAGGTTGATTTTAGCAATTTATAACACTTAAGGCAAGTTTGGTGCCTTTCCTACCCCTGTTAATAGTTACAGTTTTCCTTGCAATGATCTCTGGTAAGCGCTTCGTGTTCTTTAAGTGTTTTTGAAAAATATGTTTTACCGTCATCCCCAGACACAAAATATAACCATTCCGTGCCAGCAGGAAAGGCAACTGCCTTCATAGCGCTCTCTGATACATTCCCAATTGGGCCCGGAGGCAGACCAGGGTACATTCTTGTATTATATGGTGAGTCAAAGTTTAAATTTTTTGGCTGATTTGCAATAGCGGCTCCATAGAATGCAGTTGGGTCGGACCCAAGAGCCATACCCTGTTTATACCTTTTTAAGAACACTTGGGCAACCTGTGCCCGATCTAGAGGATTTTTGTCGCTCACTTCTTGCTCGACAATAGAGGCAATAATAATTCCTTGATAGGTGCTCAACCCTTGCCTAGAGAAACCCTCCCTGATCTCGCTTGTTAGATGAGAGTTCATTTCATCAAGAGACATTTTTACAATCTCACTAGCGGTTGTTTCAGCTGTCCTTTGAAAACTCTCGGGGTATAAAAAACCCTCCAAACTAGCCCCTGCGGGCTTATCACGCAAGGCAGGATGGTCTTTGTAATTGTCTGCTCTTAGGGCGTTATCCACCTCTGACTCTGAAAATCCATCTTTAATTAATGAAGTCCTAATTTGATCAAGCCGTTTTGCCGGCAAAATTACTACAAGATTAGTAGCCACCTTGCCATCTACAAGCTGATTCACAATCTCACTAACTCCTTGAGACGGAGAGAAAAGATAAGTTCCGGCCTTTAATTCATCCCGTAAATTGTGGTTCCGCACATACCACTCAAACGCCCAATCGCTCCTGATCACTCCTTTTGACTTTAAGGCGCTAGCGATATCCGAAGTGGTACTACCCGATTTAATTGTAACTACCTGGGTGGTTGTATCGCCACTAACTGGCTTGATGTTCTCAATATATGTTTTCCTTACAATAACAGATGTAAAAATTAACAATATAATTACTCCAAATATAATAGCTAGTAATTTTTGTTGTCTTCTATCAATCTTGGGTATTTCAATTTTCATAGTCGTAATTACTCAATTAGCAAAAAACTCTTCTAGTATAAAGCATGCAGCAAACTCATCAAGCCCATGCTTTGTTTGATGGGTTCTCATTAATTGCTCTGCCCTTTTACTGCTCAATGTTTCGTCGGCAAACTCAACACGCAGGCCTGTTGCCAAAGTCAGGTTGGTAGCGAACTCACGAATCTCCTCAGATTGAGACGTCTCAAGTCCATCCAAATTCCTTGGCAGGCCAACTACCACAAACCCTGCTCGCTCAGTTTTAGCTATTTTACCAACTTCTGAAAAAATCTGTTCATTGTTGGTTAAAGTACAAAGAGGACGCGGCATCTTAGCGATGACATTAGAAATAGCTACGCCGATTCTCTTCTGGCCAACATCTAATCCCAAAATACTACTGAATGGTTCAGGGTTTTTGGGTATCAAGCTTTTTCCCATCGGCATTTTCAATAACCAATTTAATTTTTGACGGTTTTGGCAATTTAGTATTCCAGCTAGGTGTTACTACAACTTTTGCATCAATAATACCTGGTCGAGCTGACAAAATCTTTTCGGCCTCCCCAGTTTTTTTGCCAGATATCTCGTTTTTTAACTCATCCTGGTTAATATCGGGACCTACCGAGACAACAGTACTAAGTGATACTTTTGTTTTACCATTTTTGTCGTCACCAATTTTAAATAGAGCATTTGAAAGTCCTCTGCCTAAAATACCTTGTTTGCTTGGATCAATTTGATCTTTTACTTTAGCATCGACCAACTGGTTAAGATCGGACTCTTTTATGCCAATCATACTGTAGGTAATCGTTGCACTCACAGTAACATCGGTCGCCTCACTATCTACGCTAGGTGATACGTTAAATGTTGGCGTGTTGTCGCTAAACGTTTCTGCTATCGGAATATAGCCATCTTTTTTTAGCTGATCCGATAACTCCTGCTTTTTTTCATCCTTTTTAGAGGTAATCTTTTGTTTGGCTGACTCTACGTCCTGGTCTGAGACAACCTTTACAACGTTACTAGAGCCACCGCTCATTTGTGAACCATTGGCTGTTATTTGAGAAAATCCGGATACAGTATAGGTCCGAGCGCTCAGATTATACTGATCGCCATTATTTTGTGCTACAACATTGACTGTTCCAGTGTGAGAACCACTGTTTTTACAATTTCCGCTACCATCAAAGTTACCGTCGCTCAGACTTATCGATTGCTGAGTAATAAAGGTAAATGTTCCACTGCTTACACCAGTGCCCGCCGGAATAGTAGCCGAATTACTACCGCAGTTTTTTAAAGATATTGTTCCACCGGCCTTAGTTCCCTTATCCTTACTACCCGTTGCTGGAACTTTTTCGGACGCGTTTTGATTGCTTTCTCTTTTACTGGCCGGAATAACCATGCGCATAGCATCTACACTACTAGCACTCGTATCGGCTGTAAAATCTAAGTCTACCGATATGTCGCTAGCTTCGGTTTTGAGCGTAACTGTCGCCTTCGCAGAAAAAAATAATGCCCAAATTAGACCGCCAATCAACAGTAGAGCAACTATAACCCCAATTATCAGTTTCTTTCGAAAACTCTCGAAATTCGGAACTTTAAGTTTTTTCTTATTTTTCGACTCTTTATCTTTTCCATTTTGGGAAGTTGCCGATGTCGATGGTTGCCTTGCTGTATTATCGACCTGAATAACCTCTTCTGGTTTTATGTGTTGAGTAGCCGATTCTTGTTGCGCTTGGCGTATCGGCAACTCAGCAATATCATCTTCGGCCAGCTTCACTTCGGGCGAAGGTGGCAAAAACGGCTTAGAGCTCAAGTTAGATGCAACGTGCACCGATGCCGCACCTGCTAATGGCATTAGTGCAGCTTCAGAAGTTATCAGGACAACTTTTTTACCATTTTGCTCGGCAGTCCTCCTTAATAACTTCATGTTAACTATTGACTGAAGTGCCGTTGCCCGTTTAGGCAAAACTAACGCGACGATACTTTTTGGACTTTTTTGTAGTTTATGAATAATACCCGTGATATCTTCGTCTATATCCAGATAAATAATGTCTTTTGTGTCTGTTGCCATAATTTACTTCTATTATACCTGTAATATTCTATCTAACCGATCTTTAACCGAGCCCGAACTGTTAATTCCGTCTTGTTCGATGGTGTCTAGTCCGACTCTTAATAGCCCCATTGCTGTAACAAATGTATGATCATTTACCATACCGCTTTTATCAGTAATACCAATGACTTGATCAGGAGTGATGTAATTGACTTTTGGTTTTTTAGCAAATGGCAGCTGGCTATACCAGTTTGTTTCCTTCAGAGTTTTCATAACCGATTCTAGACTCGATCCTCCACCACACAGTAAAACCTGATGAGGTAAATGGTCAAGATTGTCGAACTCACTTAGGGCTAGTTCTACACCCCCAATCCAAACGTCGCTCACCTTATCTAGTGCCTCTATCACCGCCTCGTGCTGTTCTGGGTTTTTTGATTCTGCCAAATTTAGTTTTAATTTCTCAGCCATTTCAAATGTTATGTTAAGGTCTTTCTCAATTGACTTAGTAAAAGCACGTCCGCCAATGCCAAACATCTTAGTACCCTGTACTCCTCCTTCATTTACAACTGCAATATCTGTAGTACCGCCACCAATATCCATCAAAACAGCACTCATCGAAGTATTTGGATTATCCCCAATTACCGAGCGAGCCACAGCGAACGGTTCAGCGGCTACAGCCAATAAATCAAGGTCAAGCTCGGATGCGGTCCTTTCAAGAGCCGCAATATGAATTAATGGCGCAAACGCGGTATAGAGCTGAACTACAACGTCACGGCCTTTAAAACCGATAGGGTTTGTAACTACATAACCATCAATTGATATACCAACAAGAGCACTGTTGACCAAACGAACGTCAACCTGTTTTCCACCAAGCTCCCAAGCTAACGTTTTGCGGGCTCTGGCCTCCGCTCTTTCCTGCACAAGCTGGACGATTTGTTCCATCTCATCCAAATCTATCTCTTTATTTGGGTCTTTGCGATTACAGTGAATTGTACTGGTTGTACCCTTTACAAGCTCCCCAGCAATGCCAACTACGCCACTTCTGACACTAACACCTGACTGCTCTTCTGCGATTGCTAAGGCCTGATTGCAATTTTGCACAACCGACTCAATATCGGCAATTGCGCCGGCCTGCATGTCGGTATAGGCCTGGTGGGCTCTACCAACACCAACAATTTCAATTTCGCTACCCTTAACCTGACCGATGAGGGCCTTTACAAAGACCGTTCCAATATCGAGAGCAACAATGTAGCGATTATTTGAATTTTTGTGCTGAGTAGTTCTGTTGGCAACAGTTGCCTTCAGTTTATTTAACATAAGAGTATTATACAACGATTGTCGGGATTAATTCATTCACAATCTATAAATCACTCGACAAGCGATGCTTCAATTCTTCTAACTCCAGCTGAAGATGATTTTTCTTTAAGAATTTTAAACTTTTTACCCCCATACCCAAGCTCAGCAGTATGATTAACATGTGGCCCTCCACAAATTTCGATACTGAAGGGCTTTTGGTTCTGTGCGCCTATAGAATAAACCGTAACGACATCGGCATATTTATCACCAAATGCACCTTTTGCACCCATTTTAAATGCTTCGTTTACAGGATACTCATTGAAGGTCACTTGAAGATCTTGTTCAATTTTTTGGTTTACCAAATCTTCTATAGCACGTTTCTGATCCTCGCTTAGTTTGTTAGGATAGCTAAAATCAAAACGGGTTTTATTGGAAGTTACTTTAGAGCCACGCTGAACTACCTCGTCTCCAAGAACCTGCCTTAATGCCTGGTACATTAGGTGGGTTGCGGTATGATGTTTGATGGTGTCTGGATTATGGTCTACTAAACCACCGCGAAACACTCCTTTTTGGGATGAATGTGAACGAGCACGCTGTTCTTGCATTAATTCGTTGAAGACTATATCGGCATTTTCTTCTAAATTAATCTCTCGTTTATATGCCTCCTCCTTTGTAAGCTCTACAGGAAAACCAAAAGTATCATAAAGCTTGAAGATATCCCTACCCGAAATTGTTCCACTAGCGTGAGCAGCTATCTTTTCGAATTCATGTAGCCCTTTGCGCAGTGTCTGCCTAAAAATACTCTCTTCTTTAGTTAAGCAACTAATAATTTTTTCTCGATTCTTTGCTACCTCTGGAAAATCGTCATGATACAGGTCTGCGATGACAGGAACAATTTCTTGCAAAAAATTATGTTCTACCCCAAGATCAAATGCTTGAACCATAGCTCGCCTGATTAACCGCCTCATAACGTAACCTTGCTCTTTGTTACTGGGGATCACCCCATCTACTGCCAAAAAAGTAGCCCCTCTAAGGTGGTCGGCAATTATTCTCATACTACGCGTGTGAGAATTGTATTTTTTTGACGAAAGCAATTCTAGTTTCTGAATAATAGGCCAGATAATGCTTGTTTTATAAACGTCTGGACTGTTATTTCTAGCCGCAGCAATTCGCTCCAACCCCCCACCAAAATCAACATTCTGCCTAGTCAAAGTGATAAAACCAGCGTTAGTCCGCTGGTACTGCATAAATACTTGATTGCCAATCTCCATGAATCGGCCACTCTCGCTAGCTGGATGTGGTAACCCGTAGCTGACATCGTGAAATTGATCTCCAAAGTCGTAGAACACTTCACTATCTGGTCCACAGGGATCTCCAATAGGGGTATTTTTTAACCCCCCGTTGCGGCTCCACCAATTTTCGCCATCATCATAAAAAAATATCCGACCATCTTGCATACCCTTCTTGTCACCATCGGACTGACTACCAATCTCAACAATCTTGGCGTCAATACCTTTTGATCTGAAAAGTTCTTGCCAAATACTCGCCGTTTCATTATCTCGCTCAATGCCATATTCTTCACTACCAATAAAACAACTTACATAAAGACGCTTCGGATCTAAATGAACAACATCCACTAAGAATTCAAAAAACCAAGATATCTGCTCACGTTTAGAGTAGTCACCTAAAGACCAATTCCCAAGCATTTCAAAAAATGTTGTATGTCGATTGTCTCCAACTTCCTCAATATCCTGAGCCCTCAAACAGGTCTGTGAATTGACTAGTCGCCTACCACTAGCGTGCACCTCGCCAAGTAAATACGGAATTAGTGGCTGCATACCGCTTCCAGTAAAAAGCGTTGTTAAATCTTCGCTAGGAAGCAAAGACGAACGACCAATGTCAACATGTTTTTTACTTACAAAAAAATCTATGTAAGAATTTCTTATTTCTTGGGCAGTCATTGAGGATATTCTATCAATAGCATGTCAATCTTAACAAATCAGTGCGTAAACAATGCTAATGCGTATTAGCTAAACAACAATACCACCACCAACCACCTGATCTACGTCATAAATTACTGCTGATTGCCCAGATGTGACTGCTCTAATCTCATCATCTAAGAGTAGTTTCGCAAAATTTCCACTTTGCTCAATCCTAACACCGACTAGCGGAGCACGGTGTCGCGTTCTAAGCATATATTTTTTCTTGGGAGCGGGGCTTTTGGTAATCCAGCTTAAGTCAGTAATTGAAATTTCCTTGCTCCAAAGTTTTTTGTCGTCTAAACGATTGGTAACATAAACCTCGTTCTTCTCCATATTTTTACCAATCACGTAATATGGTAGTCCACCCCCTACGCCCAGTCCAGAACGTTGACCAATGGTGTAAAAAATTGCTCCATCATGTTGACCTATATCATCACCGTCCTGGTCGATAATTGAACCCGGTTTAGTTGTTATATATTGGCTCAAAAAATCTTTGATTCCCACCTTACCAACAAAACAAATTCCTTGGCTATCTCTCTTATTGGCTGTTACCAATTTGAAGTTCTTCGCAATTTTTCGAACTTCGGCTTTCGTCTCGAATTCGCCAATAGGCATAAGAACCCTCTGCAAAGCATCTTCGTTAACCCGATACAAGAAATAAGTTTGATCTTTATCGATATTTCTGGCTATAAAAAGCTTGCCGTCCACAATCCGCGCGTAATGTCCTGTCGCAACAAAATCTGCACCTCTCTCGAGTGCGGTGTCCAAAAACAACTTAAACTTTATCTCTTGGTTACACATAATATCTGGGTTTGGAGTTCTCCCTGCACCATATTCGCTAATCATATAGTCAACCACTTTTTTCTTGTACTCTTTTTGAAAGTCAAAAACTAGCAATTCGATATCGAGCTGCACCGAGACCTTAAGAGCGTCTTGATAATCCTCCTTCCATGGACAAATAGTGCCTGCAATATCCTGGGTCCAGTTTTTCATATACACACCTATAACCCTATACCCCCGCTCTTTTAAAATAGCAGCAGTTACAGAGCTATCTACGCCCCCGCTCATACCAACAAAAACAGTTTTCAAACTCATAGAAAAGACACTATAGCACAGATTAAACTAAAGCCAGATTCAAAAGTCGCTATCACCTCTATCAAGTCGTTTATGAATTGTGTCAAGTTCGTGTTTTCTACCCAACCAAAAAGCAACAAGTATTAACGGAAGAGCGATTAATGCAGGAAGCCACAAAATCCTAGTTTTTACAATTGTAGTTGTACCGGCACCATCTTTCTTGCCATCATCTTGGGTAACTGGACCATTGGCCACACCAATTAGCTGCAAAAAAGCAATCTCACCATTTTTATCCGAAGCCCGAACAATAACAACGTAAGTCCCTGACTTCTCGTACTTGTGGCTAATATTTAATGCACCAGGGAACTGTTGGCTAATCAAATCCTGCTTTGTACCATCGCCCCAGTCAACAGATATGGCATATGGGCCAATTCCGCCACTTAAGGTTATTGGCCAAGAGAGTAGTTCTCCAGGATTTGCGCCCCTCTTAGCAAAAGTTGATGTTAGCGATACTCGGTTTACTACTCCAAATTGTGATAGCGGATAATTTACCGTAACTATATTGGAGTCCGGACCAGCTTGATCCAGCTCATTATAAACTCTCGCAACAAGCTCGTTGGATCCAGTAAACAAATCGGTCTGAATGCTAAAACTACCATTACTACATTGCGCAGACCCAGTAAAAACATTATTTTTGTATAACTTAACTACTGTACCTTTTGGACAAATACCCATAACCGTTATTGGCAGGTTATTGATTGTTGCCCCATTGGTTGGAAAGGTAATACTAGCAGCTTGCGTTGGCACACCACCCGGAATGGTGCCCTCTAAACCAATCGACCCCGATTTACTTGTTTCTGCATTAGTTGGCAAAAAAGAAAAAATAAGAATATAAAAAACAGTCACTACAACTATTAGCAAGTTAACTCTCTTTAAAGTAACGCGTGTTGGGCTGTACAACCTAAAACCTCGCTATTTTGTTTAAAGTATATCCACCTCACCTTTTCGTAAGAGGCCTATCTATCGTTTAATTCTTTTGTTGTTCTTCTTGAGTTTCCTAACCAGATAAAATACAGAAACCAGTAGTCCAATAACGATAACTACCAACACGAACATCAACCATCCAGGAATATACCAAAACGATACTCTTTTAGTAATTACCTCTCCACCGCTACCATGGGATATTCCAGCAGTAATTGTGTATCGACCTGGCTTACTAACGTTTTTTAATGCATCTTTAAATACACGCGTTGTTCCTGGGAGTACATTGTTCCTGGGTGTAGTATTATTCATCTCGTATGAATAAACTTCTTTATTTGTAAAACTGTTAGTGATAACTACGCGACCAAATGGCTTAGAGAAACTATTGCCGGTGTTTTTTATCCTAATTCCTATATCTGTCGGTGGTTTTGAAAAAAATGTTGCCTCTTTGTTCCTTTGGTAAACAATAATATCACTGAGCTGAATTTGCTGAGTGATATTGCCTGGTACTTCGATAAGTACTAGTGTAGCAACACTGGCCGTTAACGAAACCTTGCCTGGCTCATTCTGGCCCGTGGCAGGAATTGCAGAATAACGAACTACGCCGTAATAGGCCCCAGAAGCAGTGTTTGATGGAATGTTAACGGGGATGCTTATTTCTTTAGATTCATCTGTCTTCAAGGAGACGTCTTTAACATCGGACAAAAATGGTGCTACGCTGGTTGGAGTTCTTTTATCGCCCTGGTTAACTAGTAATTTCGGATCCCCTGTTTCTCCCTCTGCTTCAAAATCATTTACGTCTGCCTTGGCAATAACGTCACCACCTGATACGTTTTTTAGTGTGATCTTAATTGACGCTGACTTCCCTCTATCTAGTGTCAACTCTGTACGAGTTGGTGAAATCCTTAGACCACTACCGGGCACTTTCTCTTGTGCCACAGCCACCGATGCAATTGTTAATGAAAATAAACTAACTAGCAAATAAATTGCTACTCTTTTGACAATCATCATCCGAAGTTAACTCCTATGTTATTCTTTGAAGTAAGTATAACAATTATATTGATATCAAAAAAGCTAAAATGCAGCGGTTGCAATATAACTACTGGTGGTACTATATACTCCCGTTGGCTGCACGCTGCTTACATTGACAACGTAACTAGCAGTAAACACCGTGTAGTCGGTCGGTAGGGGTGATGACGCTACTAAAGAGTCGGGAGAAAAATAAAACTGATTTGGGGTTGCGTAAGCTGGCTTTACCACGCCTGAACCAACACCAGACGGTTCATGGCCAACGGAAGGATTAGAATTAGCCCTCAAATTTATCCCAAACTGACTCTTGCCCTTAATGCTCGGCGACTGCGGATTATTGGCTGGAATTACATTATTACCAGATGTCATTGTTGTCCCATGAATACTCACTACATAACCAGCGGGGTCGTTAGTAGAAACCGCGAACTGTGATGTGGCAAACCTAGTAACGCTAGACGATAGCTCTCCTAGATTGATATAGTTTCCACTTGTTACACTGCAATCGTGACTGACCGTTATCCCGATACAAAACGCTATATATGGGGGGACAAATACTTCCACAGCGATTTGGTTTGCGGTGCTAAAGGCAGCAACCGCCCTGTCAGTTGATGCCCCAGTAGCGTCTTCCGAGGCATAAGTACTTATCCGCACATAAACTGTCTCACCAGGGGTAGATGGATTAGTAATGTTACTAAAATTATATGTTGCAGGCACAGCTAGAACAGGTGTCGCCGACCTGGTAATTATTATTTCATTAGCCGACCCAGGTGTCACAATACTAAATCCGGTTTCACCAGTTTGACTATCTAAATTCGCATTTGTTGCATCAAACCCGATCGGGGCAACACAGGGCACTTCAAACAAAGGGCTGTTAGTACAGTATTCAAACTTAACGGAACCCGTAACAGCAGGAGTATTATAGTCGAACGCAAAGCCCTGAGTGGTAATGGCATTAACTGCTGAGCTACCAATTACAACCGAAATATTATCCAATCTTAATGCCTTCACCAGTTGAGATGGAGGCATTAAAGATAGTACGGTTACAATTGCAACCGTACTATAGATAGTTCTTTTAAGGGTTATGGCCAATAAATCCCGCATATGTTTATTGTACCAGTCGAACTATTAATTTTTAGAATGTAGGGGTTGCTACGTAAGTACTAACAACAGTGTACTGACCAGTAGGTGTCGTTGCGGCGGCAGTTGCTGCAAACCTTAATATCAGTGTTTCATCATCAAGCACTTTATCGGATCCAGAAGTAGTGGCAATTGTAGTTACCGTACCGTTTTCTACCCAGGCATAACCTGAGCTAGTGCCATACGTTGTAGACGTGGCTCCAACGTAGTTAGTAGCTTGTTTTAGATGGTTAGTATCCGATGCAAATGTGCAAGAATATGCCGTGGTACTCCCACAATTAACTCCACCAATAGTCATTCCGAATTTCTCTACACCAGCTGTAAATGTTCCTTGTGTTCCACCCTGGCTATTAAAACACTGGTCAGTTGTAGAAACTCCCGCACAAGTTTTACCAACAACTTTAAGGGCACCGCTACTTGTATCTTGCTCGGCAAAGTAAGTAACAGTTGTTCCATTATTAGCATTAGTTCTCACCATGGCGACTCCATTTAAGTTGTTACCGTTGTTTGGGCTAGCTGGAACAGGCGAAACAGAAATGTTTGTATCGATTGCACCTAGGTCAACAACAGTACCAGAGATGGCCGAACAATCAGCTCCCGCAGAAGTAGTTGCATCATTGACCGTTGTTGCTCCCACGCAAAATTGGAGGTTTTCTTGAACTCTAGCGTTTACAGTAAGTTGGTTAACAATTGCGTAAGCAACAACTCCATCATCTACGGCCGTTGCCCAACCAGTGTCACTGTAAATTGTTATCCTTACATAGTATGACGCCACAGCGGTAGGGTTTACCTGCGAGTCCCAGGTAACAGTTTTTGCAGCTGTCGCCTCTGATGCGGGTTGAGTTCTTTTAATACAAAGAACGTTGGCAGCGGCAGTACAACCACCAGCTCCCGTGCCATCCCTTGTAAAGGAAGTCGAGTTAGTCCACGTTCCACCCAATGCACCATCTTGAGATCCAGCATTCATGCTTGTGGTACCACCAGGTGTAGTACATGACCCCAGAGGCGTTGTGCACGCCTGAAATTTAATACTCTGGATTGCAGATGCCGTCGCTGTAGTAAAGCCATACTTATATTTGACTCCCGTAGCACTTGGCTTTGAAGTCGTTATCGTCACTGACCTAGCTTGCAACTGATCAGCAGATGCCCTATTTGTCCCAATTACCGGAACAAGCGCGAATAGAGCCAACACCAAGACCTGCGACCAGACTAGGGCTCTTGTCTGCTTGGTCTGTGGGGCAAAGAATGATGTTCTTTGTATTTTCATTTGTTTTCCTTATTATTTACTATGTTTTTATTTTGAAAAGATATTTCGTGGTCTAGAATACACAAGTTTTGTTTTTAACACAAGCAGTTATCCACAGTTAACCTAGTAGACAGCAACAACTACTAGATCGTGCTTCATACTATACAGCCCGGAATGCGTTAAAACCCCAATATTCGCGATGTATGTAATAGTATAATCTGTCTGACCAATCGCCTGTTTACCACTAGTCTTTGCCGAATGCGCAATTGTATCGCCGACTACGTATTTAAATTGATTCGCCGTTGCATAATCTGCACTCAACCCTGACCCCGCTTCACCATCAGCAAAAGTGTTATCTGGAATATTCACTGGGTTTGCACCCAAACTAGGGGCGGTGTTTGCAACTACATTTATGCCGAATTCCTCAGACCCAACGCTGGGCGCACCTTGGGTGGGCTTACCTAGCAAGGAATGCCCATTTTCATTAGTTGGAGGGTTACTCATAGTTTTTACTATATAAGCCCCCGAAAGATAGGTCTTTACCGAAAAAGTACAGTTACAAGTACCTCCTTGCGAAGCAGCTGACGAGGTGGAAGTTGTCGAAAGAATCCCAAGATCTACATCTGATCCGCTTACTGTCAATTCTACAAATGGTTCTTGGGGAGTCAAAAACCCAGTTCCAGCACGATAACTATTACTTGAAACATCCCCAACACCTATAGCTCCAGATGACTGCATCGATTTATAGTTTGTCGAGTTAGATTCGGTTTGGCTACCGGTACCAAAATACGTTTCTTCCGATTTATAATTAGAGGATCGGTATTGAGCCGCTACCTGGGGCACGCCAAAAAATACAACTATAAAAACAATCACTAGCGCACTATTTATTTTATCTCTCATTACCATAAGTATTGTGCAAAAGAATCAGCAAATTGGCAAATATTACTCACCTCGTTTGAAACGATTCTAAAATCGCTGTTATATCATTGGTCGAAGGATTCGCCGACAAATCGGTGTAAACAATCTTGTAACTAACATTCGATCCGTCAGGGCGAGTCAATACAATATTGGGGCTAGGGCCTGTTTGTCCTACAACAACCCTATATTCACTAACGCTGTCGGGGTTACATATTAATTGAACACCCTGCCACGACATAGTAACAGGATTTTCTGGTCCTGGCGTAAACCTCTTGTCGTTGCTACAATGATCCGATACTTTAGAAACCATCAACCGGTTGCCGTCGGGAGTAACTGGTAGAACTCTGGTGGCTTTAGTAAGTGAGCTGTCACTGTTTACAGATATCTTGAGTTCTCCTTTAATAAGTGTTCCGTCTATTTTCCGGTATACAAAGTTTGGCGAAACTGACTCGCCAGCAACCTCTATCCAGTTTTTCGGGGCTTGAAACTGAAAATAAGAGCTCCGAATTATATTGTCTCTAGTTGCAATTACCGACTCTGTGGGGTTCGTCGTGACGTCTGAAGTGTGCTTATCATCTTTGATGGAATCTACAAATATAATGATCCCTACAGTCACCAGAACAACTATAAGAAGAGTTATAATCCACAAAGAAGTTATAAGTTTTCTATGGAGACGACGATCGTCAAGATAATTGTATTTCATTGATTAGCTTCTTTGAAATATATAGATTTGTTCATTTCAAAAACAAATGGGCACCCACCATAACTATACACCATAACCACTTTTAAAAAATTTTTGGCCAATTCACTGTATTTGGTCTTGGTTATCTGTTAATATAGCTTAAGCAATAAGAAAAGAATTTGTAGTGGAAGAAAAACCGATTGAACAGCCACAAAGCGAACAAGATAATACGCTCGACTCTCTCGAGGGAGCTGAAACAACCGTTGTCTCAGCGAACACCGGAAATGAAATTCAAAATGTTTCAGACCCAACGGGTCTACAAGCGCCTAAACCCGAGAAGCAAAAGCGAACTTTCAAACAAGTCGTAACACATATTTTTCGACGCTTTAATGTGTATTTGCTGTTATTCCTTTTAGTGGTCCTTCTGGCACTAATCGTTGTTTTTGTGAGCTATAACAGAGACAAATCCAATGAAGCAAAAACAACAGACATCAACACACAACCCCTAAGTCAAGATATTTTAGATCAACTTAGACAAACCGACGTCACAGTCGGAGACCCAAAACAAATCCTAAAAGTAGAAGCAAACGCTGTATTTGCTGGCAAGGTCCTTATAAAAGATGGCCTCGAAGTAGCGGGACAATTAAAACTCGGTGGTCCATTAAATGTTCCTGGGATAACCGCTTCTGGAACTAGTACTTTCGATAAACTACAAGCTAGCAACTTTCAGGTTTCGGGTGATACCATATTACAGGGCCAAACTACCGTTCAGAAAGGCCTAAGTGTCGCCGGAAACTTAAGTGTGGGTGGAGCGTTATCTGCAGCACAGCTGTCAATTGAGGGACTCCAGTTAAATGGCGATTTGCGTTTTAACAGACATATCGATGCTGGTGGTGGAACTCCAGGCAGAAGTAACGGAGGAGCACTAGGCAGTGGTGGTACCAGCTCTAATAGTGGAACAGACACAGCAGGAACCATCAATATCAACACCGGTGGAGGACCGGTCGCGGGTTGTTTTGTCAATATATCGTTTGTCCAGAAATTCAATGATACTCCTCACGTTGTAGTTACGCCTGTTGGTTTTGCAGCCGGTGGCCTAGCATATTATATAAACCGATCAAATTCCGGATTTAGCATCTGTACTGCTAACAATCCTCCAGCAGGGCAAAGTTTTTCGTTTGACTACATTGTAATCGACTAATACTACACGTCTAGGAAAATTGTAACTTTATCTTTTTTTACGTGCATAATTGCGTGAGATATCTTAATTTTCTTATCGCCCCCAGGGCTTCTAACTGTAATATACCCATCGTTTAGCAATGTCATAAAATTATGATGTCTAGGCAAAATATCAAAGGGTCCAGTTCGATTTACTGCCGATACACTATAGGCATCATCATCATAATAGGTCCTAAAGGGCGAGTACAACTTTACGTGCATTAACTCCTTACCGTCCGGCCCTAATCTAGGAACAAATTTTTCCTCTTGTTTCTCTTTGTCAGAAGATTTTTTTTCTCCAACTGGTTCCTTATCGGTAACTGTAACAGGTTCTTGTTTGACCTCTTCGTGCATACTACTTAAACCACTATTTCTTCAATACTTTTTAATGTCTGTTCTCTAGTGTAGGTCTCGCCTGGAACACCGTTTAAGTGTTCGGTTACATGCATTGCTTGATTAAAGTTAGTGATTAGTTTCTTGGCCTTGGCATAGTCCGCTCTATCTGCAGGCGAAAGTTCATTCTCACCAATGATAGCAATAATACTTTTTAGGGATTGATATTTTTGCAACAAACCTTGCACCTGTACGCTTAGCACATAATGTCTATCGCCCACAACTTCTGGAGTCAACAGAGATGATGCTGTTCGACTTAGATCAACAGCGGGCCTAATACCTTGCTCTGCTACATCTCTAGATAAAACAATAATTGCATCTAGCTCGTGTTGAATCATCTGCACAGCTGGGTCGCTGATATCGTCGGCAGGGACATAAATTGTCTGAACTGACGTAATAGAACCCTTTTCGTTTGAGCTAAGACGATCTTGTAATACTTTTATATCAGAAAAAATAGTCGGTTGATAACCTCCTTCGTTTGGTATCTGGTCTAAGATAGTCGAGATTTCGTTTCTTGCTTGAATGTAACGATACATATTGTCTGCAAAAAACAAAATGTTCTTACCTTGTTCATCTCTAAAATATTCTGCAAGTGCAACCGCCGATATACCAATCAATGCTCTTTGAATTGGATTTTCATTCATCTGCCCAAAGAACATACAAGTATTTTTAAGAAGATCGGCTTTTTTAAGAGTGTCATAAAGTTCATGGCCTTCACGTATACGCTCACCAATACCAGTAAAGAAAGACAGTCCAGCACCACTCTGTGCCACGTTATTTATAAGTTCCATCGTCAGCACCGTCTTACCAACACCTGCACCACCTATAATGCCTATTTTGCGACCTTTAACAAAAGGGGTTAGAAAGTCAATTACTTTGATTCCCGTTTCAAGCATTTCGGGTTTGGCCACTTTAAAATCAGTACTACGAGAGGCAATTTTCAAGATGTCTTTAAACGCAATATCTTCGCCCGATAGCGGCGGCATATCGTCTAGTGGGCTACCTAGGGCATTAAAAATTCGCCCAATTGTCTGATCACCAACCGGTATTTGAATGCCTCGGTTAAGTCGTCTGACCCCCATCCCTTTTTGAATACTCCGATCCGACATAACATTCAAGCAAAGTGCTCTTCCTCCAGACATCAAACGTTCAACTACAAGTTGGGTTTTTGCCTGATTATCCACCTCAATCAATTCGCCGATTTTTGGCAATTTCTCATCAAATGTTGCAAAAATTACTAGGTCTTTAATGCCTGAGATAACCCCGTTCATACCTTGGCGCCTCCTGCTTTCCTCAGACCATTTATTATCTCTTTTAATCGCTCGTCTTTAATTGACCGTTTTGTGCGGTTATATTTGAGAGTCAACTTATCCAAAGATTCATCTGCAGCGGTATGCGACGCCGACATAGCTCTAAACCTACTGGCATACTGGGCTAATTTTGAATCCAAGATAAGCTGACTTAGCGTTATAGTGAGCATTGATCGTTCTAGATAACTTACAACAGCATAGGTACTTGGTTCGAAGATATAATTTTTTTCGCTAATTACTTCTTCGGACTCCTCGGCATGTTTTCCTAGTTCCGCTACCGCCGAACTTAGTTCGATACGCTTAACGTCTTGCACCATCAAAGAAATATACTGTTGGTAAAAAACAGACGTCGAATTGTACTCCTGAACTATCTTAATAATTGGAGCCACATTGATATTCTGGTCTTTCTCTGGTAATTTAAAGTACTTTTTGTAAGAAATACCTTTTTGTGCAAGCTGAATAGCACCATGGTGACCAATAACTACAATATCGTGTTTATCTTTATCAAAACCTTCAAGCATCCACTTAATTAGCTTTTGATCGATATCACCACTAAAACCACCTTCGGCCGTAATAACAATATATAAGTCTTTGTCAGTTATAACATCTCCTTGCTGCCTACCAAATCTAAACAACTTATCAACCCTTAACTGTTCATAAATACTCCACAAATCATCAAAAAAACTAGTCGATTGCAGAACCTGGTCTTTTATCTTGGCAATTTTTAAGCTAGCAATTCCCTCAAATGCACTACTCAAGTCAACAATGGTTTCGGTTGCGCCTATTTCACGCTCAATATCATATAAACCCTTCATTTTTTAAGCTCCACAATAGATTTGCTTTTTAACTCATCACGTATCTTGTCATAATCACCATCATTCTTTATCTTGGTTAAGTGCTCCAATACCTCTGTTTTTAAGCTATCGATATCGATTTTTTCGTTCTCTGTGGCGTTTAGAACAATATCAAGCATCAACTGCTGAGCCATAACACTATACGTGTCAGTTGGACCCTGATTTAGAACTTTTAAAATGTTGTTGCCCTTCTCAAGCACTGCCTTAGACTGAAGCGCAAGCTCCGAACCAAAGTGAGAAAATTCTTCTGCTTGGCGATACTCCGCTAATACTTTCATTGTCTGAACAGCGAATTGTTTTTGACGTTTATTGTGACCGACTCCACCTACACGCGTAACACTAAGGCCAATGTTCACAGCAGGACGCGTACCGCTTCTAAACAGATCCATGTCTAGTATCCATTGTCCATCTGTAATAGACATTATATTCGTCGGCAAGAACGCGGTTACGTCACCATTAGGCACTAGAACAAGAGGGATGCTAGTTAAGCATTTGCCTGTTTTCTTAAGTCGGCCAGCTCTTTCAAGCAAGCTGGAGTGAGCATAGAATGTATCACCAGGGTACGAATCTCGTCCTGGGCTTACGCCACTTAATAAAGCAATTTCTCGATGAGCGTGGGCATGACTCGTTAAATCGTCGTAAATAATAATCGTGTCCTGGTTACACTTTTGCCATAAGTACTCAGCCATTGCGCACGCTACATATGGTGCAAGATAGCTCATTACTAATGATTCAAACATTGTCGAGACAACTACGATTGCGGTTTTTAATGATCCCGATTCTTCGAGTTTTGCAAGCAACGCGTCAATATCACTACGCCTTTTTGCTATCAAACAGTAAACAACAATCTGATCAGTGTTTTTTTGATTAATGGTCAGCTGTGTGGCAAGTGAAGATTTACCAGACTTACTATCCCCAAGTAGGGCAATTCTTTGTCCTCTAACCACAGGCAAGATCGCGTCAACGACCGAAACCCCACTTTCTAGTTGCGTATCGAGGAGCTCTCTTTCAAACAAAGGTGGTGCAACATTGAAAACTGTCCAGGTATCATCAGCTGCAATTGGCCCTTTGCCATCCAGTGGCTGTCCAGTCACAGAGACGACTCTACCAATATAATCTTTCCCCACTTTACAAACTAAGCTACTATGCTGAACGACGGCCAGGGTACCAACAGCAATCGGTTCTGCGCCAAGATGTAAAATAGCTACATGGTCTTCAAGAACTTCTCTAACAAAACCCTTAGAACCATCTTCAAACATAATCAAAGCATGAATATTAATCGGATTTAGTCCCCTTGCTAATATTAAAAATTTATCAACGGCTATCACCTCACCAACTGGCTGACCGCTGCTAACCAGTTTCTCAAAATGCAAATTGCTACTACTCAATTGATCCCCCGAGATAATTCACCAGGATTTCCCGTTTTTCATACAGATTATTGCGCAAGCTCATATCAAAAACTTTGTTTTTTGTTCGTACCACACATCCTGCAACAATCGTAGGTTGCATGCCTATGTCTAGTAATATATCCTCTCTAATATTTGCTCTAAGCCACAAAATCATTCTTTCCACAAAAGCAGCGGAGGGCTCTACAGTAAAGCTCATATGTATTAAGGGCGGATCAATTTTAAATGATCTGAGTGCCGAAATGAGCGATTGACGGTGATCTTTGTTAAGTAATGATAGTTTGTTTATAGTAGCCGTGTCCTCGAGCATTTGTGTCGTACGTGGCAATTGCACCTTATCTCCACCACTCCTCAGAGATGCCTGATTCAAAACATCATCAAGATTCTCAAGCTCCCGAAGGGTCCTGGACAAATCAACAAAACTTATCATTCTTTCAGATATCAACAATTTAGAACCATGTTCGCTCATGCACCGGCCTCGATATCCTCAATTATTGCCCGTTTATTTCTCTCTAATTCGCTAAGAATATACTCTAGTTGGTCCTCTAAGTTTATTTGATTACCAATGGCCGCCAACACATAGTGATTAACTATCTCAGCCATATTTTTTTCAAACTGCTCGGTAATTCGTCTTTTCTCTTCAGTTATTTCACGATTAATCTGCTCACCCATCATTTTACGCTGATCCTCTACTGCGGCTTGGGTCTTTTGTATCGACTCTAGCGCCATTTGTTTTGCGTCGGTAATCGAATCTTCATATTTTTTAAATGCTTCTTGGAGAGTTTTTGTTATTTCCTGCTTCATGTAGTCATTAATCTGAGAAGTTGTCAGGCGCAAATCTTGCTGCAGGAACATGGCATTCTCACCAATAATTTTTTCAAAATGGAGCCGACCCCTATTTCTCAATTCCTCACGAAACTCATCGTTAAAGATGTGCTCTACATCACGCTCGGCGGCCTCACCGTACCCCTTTTCAGGATCCATTGATTTACCGCCACCTACCCTAAGGGCAACCCAAATGAACGCTATAGTAGCTGATAGGACCGAGCCGACTACTAATATTGTACCTAACCAGTTTTGCATTATTTTTCCACCCTATAGTCCATGACAAAATGCTTATAGTTTCAGTAGTAAATATACCCCAAAAAGCCCTGTTATGAAAATAATTAAGCTAAATAGCACAACCTGAATAAACACTCTAGTAACTACTTTTCTCGATAATGGATTACGCCCAATTGATATCATGCCACCACGAGAGCCACTATAAAGCATCACGCCAGTGATGAAGACAGTTGCTAAAAAAATCGCCGTCGCTAAGTAAATCCTTGGTGCCGAGACCGGCTTATTAACTATGGTTTGAGATAACTTCCCTAAAAAGCTTGGTACTTTTGGTGCCTCGGGGACCTTAAGCCATGGATTTTTGTTCACAGCAATCTCAACCGGTATTCGACCAAGGTTAACTTTTTTACCATGTTCGGCAGAGCTTGATCCAACAACATTATCATGTCCGTTAAAAGAGCCAATTGCCTTGCCTAAAACTACCTTTTGCGCATCAGTGGCTTTCATGCCAATCCCTGCAAGCGATGAGATACTGATGTAATCTCCTGCGTTAATCGGACCATCTTGGTCGCTAACCAAAGTATCGTACGTACCACTAGAGGCGACGTATATATTACTGCTTGACCCCTCTTTATCGATAGTAATCGATAGATCATTTGGCTGGACAACTACACCCTTTAATCGATCGAGGGAATCATTGGTAACGGCCTCTATTTTAGACTGATCATCAATCTTTAACGCTACCAGCATACCCCGTTGTAACTTTTCATCTGAAGAAAAAGATTTTCCAATAGTTTGCGCAAAGAGAGAATGAGAAACACTAAGAAATATTAGAAACGACAAAATAAAAACAGCTAGCACACGCTCTTTTGATAATTTCTTTGTCTTTAGTTTGTTGGACATTGTTAAATTTATATGTTTTTTACTAAGTTAAGTATACACTCATATCTTAGCAAACTTAAGTATTAGCAGTTATTTTGGTTAGGGTACTAAGAAGATAATCTATATCTTTCTTTGTTGTTTGTCTGCCAAAACTCAAGCGAATCGTACTATCTGCGACCTCATTTGCTAGACCCATCGCCTTTAGAACCTTCGACGGCTCACCGCTAGATGCCTTACAAGCCGAACCGCTAGATGCCAAAATACCGTATTTTTCAAGCTCAATCAGCATTCTATCGCTAGCCATACCAGAGAATCCAATACTTAGATTATTTGGTAATCGATGCTTGATAGGTCCATTAATCACTGCGTTGGGTAGTTTGTCGTGAATCTCTTTATTGCAATAAACTAATAGCTCTGCTAGTCGGCTGTGTTCTGTATCCCTAACTTGCTGAGCAATCTTGAGCGCTTCGCTGAATCCAACAACATTTAATATGCTCTCTGTGCCACTCCTGATGTTTCTTTGCTGTGCACCACCTAAGATCTGTGCCCTCAACTTAACTTTTGATGATATGTATAAAATGCCCGACTGTTTCAGTCCGTAGATTTTACCACCGTTTAAGCTCATCATATCAACTCCCAAAGTATGGGCAGACAAACTCAAATAATTCGCTCCCTGGCAGGCATCGGTATGAAAATACAACGGAGTTTTTATATCTCTATTACGCCTATCAAGCTGAACCTGTTTAATAATTTGGCCTACTTTTCTTAGGGGCTGAATTGATCCAACTTCGTTGTTGGCCTGCATAATACTAATAAGCACTACCCGATCATCAATCTTTGCCTCCAAATCAGCAAGGTCGATAATGCCTTCACTATTTACGGCTACCTCACTCACATTGAACAGTCCAGCCGGCTGGTTAACCGACTCATGTTCAATTGATGAGATCAATACTGTATTTTCAGGATACCCCTCCATGACCCCCCTAATCGCCAAGTTATTGCTCTCCGTTCCACCAGATGTAAAAATAATTTCAGATGACTTAACTCCCAGTATTTGAGCTATCGAACCTTTTTGCTCATCAATTTGTTCTTTTATATGCTTTGCTGGTCCGTATCCAGCAGCAGGATTGTAATACCCTTCGTCTAACAGAGGTAACAGCGCCTTCTTCACTCGAGGATCCAACGGAGTTGCAGCAGCGTAGTCAAAATATCTCGTCCTCATAATAAATTACCTATTCTCTATTTCAATACCAAACAACGTTTTCGCATTTTTCCCTGTGTAGGTGGCCAAGGCCTCTATATCCTCACCCCTAATATCACTTAAAAACTCTGCAGTTTTAACCATATACTCCGGCTTACATATTTTGCCTCTAAACGGCTTTGGAGATAGATAGGGCGCATCTGTCTCTAGCAAGAGTTTATCTTTGGGAACCATCTTGGCTGCCTCTAGCTGCGATTCATCCTTAGTAAAAGTCATTATGCCATTTAACCCAATATAGAGTTCTCTTTTTAGCGCTTCAGCAAGTTCTTTTTTTGTTGCCGAAAAACTATGCAAAACTCCCCTAACGCCTCTGAAATTATCTAGCACTGGCCAAAAGTCACTGTGTGCATCTCTAACATGAAAAGAAACCGGCACTGCATACTCGCTTGCTAGCTGCAGATGCATCTCTAACAATTTAATCTGAGATTCCTTCGATGAATGGTCATAAAAGTAATCAAGACCGCATTCTCCAATTGCCACTAATTTAGATATCTTGTTGTCTAGTAAATCTTTGAGGTGTCTTTCGTTAGCGCTATCGGCTAGGAATTGGTCGGCCTCGTGTGGATGAACTCCCACGGTCGACCATACATTTTGGTGAGTCAACGCAAAATCAAGACCAGCTCTACTGGTCTCCAGGTCGCAAGCAACCGCAATTAAGCCAGCCACGTTCGCTTTGTTGGCACTAATTAATACCTCCTCGCTATCAAGCCCATAATTATCGAAATGAATATGAGTATGAGTATCGATTAGTTGCATGTCCTTAAGCTTCGCTTTTGGGGAATAAAGTGCCCTCAAGAGGTCTAACAATCCCACTTTCAAATACATTCTTGATCTTTTTTGATGTGTCTGGCAAAAAGGGTGTTAATAGTTCGGCAATCTGTAGAAGGTTACTTACACAATATGCTAAAACTTCCTGCAGGTGGCTACTATCTTTTTCTGATGAAATTTCCCATGGTTTGGTTTCATCAATATACTGATTCAACCCTCTAATTTGCTCCCAAATTTCATCAATTGCACGATCGAAATGACATTCTCCAATTGCCTGATGATACTGCGCTTCATCATGCCCTGGATCAGGAGTTTCGCCAATTGCACCCGACTGATATTTTAAAATCATGGCAGATACTCGGTTTACCGTGTTTCCAAGCTCATTGGCTAGCTCATTGTTGTATATTTCTTCTAGTTTTTCCCAGGTAAAGTCACCATCCTCGTAGCTTGGAATATGTCTCAAAAAGAAATACCTAAATACATCGGCGCTATATTTTTCTAGAATTTGCGCCGGAGAAACCACGTTACCAATACTCTTACTCATCTTTTGATTATTAACGGTAATGTAGCCGTGAACATATAGCATTTTTGGTAAACCTAGCCCCAAACCAAGCAAAATACCAGGCCAGATTACGCTATGAAACCTATTTATCCCCTTACCTACAACCTGTACATCTGCCGGCCAATATTTTTTAAAATCATCATGTTCAGGATACCCAAGAACTGTAATATAGTTCATCAGTGCTTCAAACCAAACATACATCACCTGAGTTTTATCGCCCGGCACATCTATACCCCATTTAATCTTATCTTTTGGACGGCTAATGCTTATATCCGAAACTTCACCATTCAAAATAGCCAGTGTTTCGTTACGCCTTGAGCTTGGAATAACTTTAAAAGTTCCCGATTCAATCGACTTTTTTATTTCAGGTACGTATTTACTTAGCCGAAAGAAATAATTATCTTCTTCTATTTTTTCGTAAGGTCGGTTGTGCTCTGGACAGATGCCATTAGTTTCTTTAACATACGACTCTGTCTTAAACTCTTCGCAACCAACACAATACCAGCCAACATATTTGTCTTTGTAGATATCCTCTTTTAAATTCTGCCAGATAATAGCAGCTCTTTGCTCGTGCCCCTCGTCAGTTGTACGAATAAACCGATCATTCGAAATAAGTAACGAACTTGATAATTCACGAAATTTGGCACTCATCTGGTCTGCTAAAATCTTCGGCTCAAGCCCAAGCTCGTTAGCTTTTTCGGCCACCTTGCCACCGTGTTCGTCAGTGCCAATGCTAAGCAAAGTATCCTTCGATTGCTGACGAGCGTATCTGGCCAAAACATCAGCCATTATAAACTCCATAGCATGGCCCAGGTGGGGTTCACCGTTAATATAAGGTATTGAAGTTGTTACATAAAATGTAGCACTCTTAGTTTTTTTTCTCGGCATATCCTATCTAGGTTAACAAAATTAGCCAATTAGAGCTACCTCAGTTGGTCGAGGCGGGACTCTTGGACTGCTTAAGGTATGAGTGCCAAAACGCTGTACCAACAAAAATCAAGCCAGCAAGCCCTGCCACTACTTCTGGAACGTCCACTTTTAAAGATGTCAGCATTAGTATTGCTAAGATACCGATTGCATAATGTGCACCATGCTCAATATAAAGATACCTACTAAGTACCCCTTTACTTAGCATGTGGATTGTAATTACCCTGACATAAAGTGCTCCTATGCCAAGCCCAACCGCAATAAGTAAAATTTTATTGGTTATAGCAAAGGCCCCAATTACTCCGTCCAAACTAAAACTTGCGTCTAATACGTTTAGGTACAAAAAACCAATTAGACCGGCCTTAAACGCTGACTTTGAGCTAGCTTGTAACTCTTTGTTTATATTTGATTTTTCAAGCAGAGTATCGAGAGAATTAATCATCAGATAAACTGCCAGACCTATCAAACCACTCAGAAGAGTCATGTGTTGTATTTCGTAGGGCAGAGTAATACTAATTGTCAGCAGTACAACCAAAGCCAAAACTACACTAATACTTTCTAGCTTTCCGGCTTTTTCAAGAATTGTTTCTAGCCGAACCAACCATTTTGTTCGTCGGCTCTCAAAGAAAAAATCTAGAAAAATCATAAACAAGAAAATACCTCCAAATGCGCTAATAATCGGATGTGCGTGCTCCAGTTCCGACGCATAACTTTCTGGTCTATGTAGCGCTAGTTCTACAACTTGCCCCACACTAATACCAGAAGCAATTGCAACCAAAAGCAAAGGGAAGAGCACTCTAACCCCAAAAACCGCAATAACAACGCCTATCGTTAGAAATGCTTTTTGCCATGCAGGATTCATTTTTTCAAGGATTTTGGTGTTAACAACCGCATTGTCAACGCTAAAGGTAATTTCGAGACCCACCAAAACCAAAGTTATAAACAAGGCGACCAAGCCGGCCTTTAGTCCAACAAAAACCAACAGCCCAATCGATATTAACGTAGTAAGCAAATATATCTGCAAAACCGATATTTTGGAATTTTTCATGAATAAACTTACATAATTATATAACATCAATAATCTGTACAAAAGATACTTTTTATGCTAAAATGTGGTTATTGGGGCTGAATTTTAAGCTCGACATTGGACATTTACAGATTAGCTTGCGTACCGCTTATCAGCGTTATAGATAAACCGAATAAATGCAAAATCATTTACTCAGCGATTAGCTAGCATGTTTACCATGCCAGCTTTCGCACCAGCTGTAGCTTAATCACTACAGCCACACCTAATTCTCGCCAGAAAGAATTAGTTTGTGTGTCATATCTACTGGCTACGGAGTATCGTCTCTCAAATGATTGCTCTTAAAAAATATTGAGTGCACTATCTTGTTAGTTTTTGTTTATTTTTATTAACGAAATAGTAAAGAAACTTTTTTAAATAAACTATGTACGAAGACGGCTAGTCACAGTAAATCCGATGGACGCGGGGGTAGTACCCGCCAGCTCCACCAATAGTACCTCACTTTATGTGAGGTTTTTTTGTTGCTATACTACAAATCGATACAAGTTATGCTCAGGGATATAAAAAAAAGAACGCTTAGGCAAAATATTGGGTACATCCTGGTTTTCATTGGGGTAGTGGGCATTATAGCTTCCGCCATTTTAACCTCACATACTATGAATCAGCTTGCTAACCCAAACTACAAACCCGATTGTAACCTTAATCCGATTTTTAGCTGCACCTCTGTAGCTACCTCACCCCAATCCAATGCGCTCGGTTTTCCAACTCCATTTGCTGGCATGATTGGCTTCGCAGTAATCGCCACTATTGGAGCGACCTTACTTGCTGGAGCTAAATTAAAACGTTGGTTTTGGCTGGCAACCTTAGCTGGAGCTACATTTGCAATTGTCTTTGTTCACTGGTTGATATACGAAGCGCTGTACTCAATCGGAGCGCTTTGTCTTTACTGTATGGTAATTTGGTCAGTTACAATTCCACTTTTTTGGTACCTACTTCTTTATGTGTTACGTGAGCGACATCTAAAAACACCAAAACATTTGCAAGGTATTGTGCGATTTGTACAGACACACCATATCGACATCTTAATTAGTTGGTACCTAATTATCATAGCTCTAATATTAAAAAGATTTTGGTATTATTGGAGCACTCTTTTTTAGAGTAAATTTTTAAGCTCTATAAGCGATTTGTACAGATCACTGCGTTCTTTGTAACTTAAATGATTAAACATTGGCTGATAGTAATCATTCAGATAGATAAGCCCTCTCTCACAAAGACGCTTTCCTTTCTTGGTCAGACCAGTATGTTTAGTACGTCTATCGGACAAGTTAAGCTCGGGCTCTAATAGTCCGAGTTTGGTCATTTTTTTGACTTGACGACTTATGCTTGCCTCACTTTGAGTAAGTGCGCTAGCAATATCTTTCTGCGAACACTTATTGCGCCCTAACAATACAAGTAGTATTTTAAACTGCGAAAAACCAATGTTTAACTGCTTTTTTAGTATAGAATTAGAACGATAATTTAACCCAAAAGATATCCGATGGAGAAGGTAGCCAATGTTGCCGTCATCCATACCAAAAATAGTAACAAAAAAACAGATAATATAAAATTACTTAACACGTTAAGTAATTGTGGTGGGGGAGTACAGCGACTTACATAGCAAAATCCATTGCTGAAGTGTCAGCTCTTGAGCTCTAACAGTTGGAAGCAATTCCATTTCTAAAACTATCTGTTGTATTTCTGACTTATCATGGTATAACCCCGCAAGCGAGTTAATCAAGGTTTTTCTTTTGTTACTAAAACCCGCCTTAACAACTCTAAACAAAGACTGCTTATCTATACCCTCAAAGAGCGGATAAGGTCTTTTAGTTAAACGAATTATCTGAGAGTCCACCTTTGGTATAGGCCAAAATAGTTCTTTTTTGACTATCTCTAACGCATCTACTTGGTAATACATTTGAGTGGTTACCCCCAAGATTGACAAATCCCCAGGTAATGCAGACATCCTCTGGGCAACTTCTTTTTGAACCAGTAAGGCGGCTAGTTTTGGAGGATTGGCAGACTCGCAAAGAACCCTAACAATCTCTCCGCTCAAGTAATAGGGAATATTCGCAACGACCTTATATATACTTGGTAGAGTATTAAGATCAAATTTTAAAAAATCCTGGTTTATAACCACTAAATTATTCGCATCGACTTTGCTGGGCAAACTTTCGGCTAGCACTCTATCGAACTCAACAGCATAAACCTGCTTTGCACGCTCAACTAGCAGTTTTGTGAGTGCCCCCGGACCAGGACCAATCTCTAAAACGACATCGTTAACTTTCAACATTCCGGCATTACACATTGCTATTAAGCTACTTTTGTCGTTCAACCAGTGTTGGCCTAGTGATTTTTTTGGTAAATTCATGCGAGTTTACCTATATACATCTTGCAAGCCCATTTTAATACTGCAGGTAGGCCACGGTTGCCAACCACGTCTTTGGTAAGTTTCCCATGCTTTTTGATCTTGCACCATCGGTGGAGCAGCAGCAGCATTTGGATAGCCACCATAATTATTCCATGTCCTAATATCGAACTGATACGCTCCGTAGTAGCCGTTACCAGTACTACTAGAATAGCTCCCTTCACAGCTACGCAATCTTGCGAGAGCTGAATTAAAATCACCGTTAAAATTATTTTTTGCCGCGCCTTTGGCAACTAGCTTACGTACTGGTTGTAATACTATAATCTCTTGAAGGGCTCGTTTCGACCCGTCCTTGGCTACCTCATAAACAACAACCTTCTTACCAGGGCTACCTTCCTCTCTAACCTGAGTTTTGCCTGCCTCAACATCGACACTCATTACATACTGCACGGTTTGCGGTATTTCTTCTTCGACTGTTGTAATTTGTTTGCCTGGTTCTGTCACAAACACCACATCGTTTGCTTTTAATTTAGTTTCGGGACTAGGCAAAATTGAAGCGTTGTCGTAACTTATACCTCGTTCTTTTGCTAGATCTGCAACAGTTTCCGCCTGCGTGCGAACCGAGTAGGTGGATCCGTATAAACTTAGTGTTACTGGCAGGGCACGTTTTATTACGACTTTATCACCAATAATGCCCTTCTCCATCAACTCATCCGGAGGAGCAATCGCGACTTCATCTTCTGGAAACAAATTGATACCTGCTTTTTTTACAATATCTGCTGGCTTACGATCAGCAATATGCGCCGAGGTTATTTTGCCATTACTATCGACTATTTGAACTGGCCGAGATTTGTAAACATTTATGCTAAAATTATCTGTCGATATTGGCACATCTTTCGCGGGCTCAACCACATCACCTTCTCTAAGCGTAATATCAAGCCGACTTAACAGTTCGCCAACACTATCGGCACTTGTAGGAATGGTTTGCTTTTTGCCATCAATAAACAGCTGAACAACCCGCCTATCGCCCGAAGCAATGGTTTGACCCCCGAATACTAAAAAGCTCGACATCGAAATTAACATCAAGACCAAGAGGGTTATAACAGGTATTGCAAACGGGTGCTTATGCCAATTTCGAGAGAAAAAACCTTTGCTAATTGTAAGCTTGGGCTTATTTTGGCTACTCAATTTACTCATATATTGAACGATCTAAGGAGAAAAAACATTAAAAAAACCGACCCTAGAGAACTCATTTTACCACATATTGCTAAAGCTGACCCCTATAACTTCTCAATTGGAGCGAAGTCAATACTCAACTTTTTGCTGCCACGGCCTTTGAAATAAATTACAGCTGTGTCGTTTTGAATTTCCATAACCGTACCTATACCAAATAGCTGGTGCTTTACCTTATCCCCCTCTGCGAGCTCTAAAACATATCTTGGCTGATCAATCGTTTGAGTTGGTTTTTGCAACGCTAGGTCTGCCGCCTCACTACTAAATTCTGCTAAAAATCTAGATGGAGGGTTATGCTGCACCCCACCATACAATAGACGCGAGTTAGCATGAGTCATTATTAACTCCTGTTTTGCCCTGGTCATGCCGACATAGCACAACCTTCTCTCTTCCTCCATCTCGTGTTGGTCGTACAAAGCCCTAGAATGCGGCAAGATTGTCTCTTCTAACCCAACAATAAATACGACTGGATATTCTAAGCCCTTGGCAGAGTGCAAGGTCATTAGCGTAATCGAATCTTGAGCATCATTTTGCCCATCTACATCGCTCACCAGTGCAACCTCTTCAAGAAAATCTTCGAGCCCCTCATCGCGATATTCGCCTGCTACACTTAACAGCTCTTTTACGTTTTCTATTCGCGATTCGGCCTGGATAGTTCCATCATCTAAAAATCCCAGATAATCAATTTTTCTCAGTAAAGAGTCGATTAGTCCCGATGCAGTCGTATCACTGCTTACTTCTCGCAATTCGTCCAACAAAGCATTAAGAGTGCTCAGCGATGATTGCGCCTTTGGCGTAATATTTTCGCACTGGTTAACCTTTTGAAGAGCTTGGCTTAGCGTAAAACCATTGCTATCCATCCAGGCATAAAACTTATTTATCGATATGGTACCAATACCCCTAGTTGGTACATTAACAATCCTAGAAAAACTGACTCTGTCTTCTGGCTGAAAGATCAGCCGCAAATAGGCAATAACATCCTTAATTTCTTTACGATCATAGAAACGAACTCCACCAACCACTTTATATGGAAGTGCATAATGCAAGCATGCCTCTTCGATAACTCGGCTCTGAGCATTGGTTCTGTATAAAATAGCATAGTCGTTAAAACGCCGAGCCCGAACGTCCACGCTACGTTTTATCTGCTGAATTACAAATTCTGCCTCTGCCCGCTCGTTTTGAACGCTTATAACTTGTACTGGGCGACCTTTGCCGGATTTTGTCCAAAGACGCTTGTCGGATCTCTCGGAGTTATTACTTATTACGCCGTGAGCAGCGTCTAGTATGCTCTGGGTACTTCGATAGTTTTGCTCTAGTTTGATTACCTTAGTATTGGGATAGTCCTTTTCAAATTTTAAGATGTTTCGAAAATCTGCGCCCCGCCACGAATAAATACTTTGCCAGTCGTCACCAACAACAGTTATGTTTTTCTTTTCGTTTGTTAGAAGCCGGATCAGCTTATACTGCGCAGCATTTGTATCTTGATACTCGTCAATCAATACATATCGAAAAGTGGTTTGCCATTTCGACCTTACATCTGGATGGCCCTCAATTAATTTAACTGCTCGGGCAATCAAATCATCAAAATCCAAGGCACCAGCTTGTTTAAGGACCGTCTGATACCTAGGATATACTTTAGAGGCAACATCTTGAATTGGCGATGACGCAATCGACTCATACTCCTCTGGAGTAATCATCTCATTCTTGGCACTACTTATAAGCCCCGCAACTTGACGAGATGGATAAGTTTTTTCATCGATGCTAAGCACTTTATAAACTTGTTTGATAGCGCTTAACCTATCGAGTTCATCAAATATTACAAAGTTATTTGGCACCCCTATATAACTGCCATCGGCCCTAAGAAGGGTCACGCATACACTATGAAAAGTTCCCATATAAGGAATCCAGGAACGATTTTCTGCATCGTATCCTAGCAATCTCGACAAGCGAGTACGCATTTCTTTTGCTGCCTTGTTTGTAAAAGTAACGGCCAAAATATTATATGGACTAGCCCGCTCCGACGATATCAGATATGCGATTTTGTGCGTTAAAGTTTTGGTCTTACCACTACCCGCACCAGCCAAGATAAGCATTGGGCCCTCTGTGGTCTCGACTGCTCTTCTTTGCTCGTCGTTTAACTCCAGCAATAAACTATCGGACATACCAATCTATTGTATCTGGATGGCTAGTTTTTTATAAGGTCAAATGGCAATTTTACACCAATATCGACCAGTCCAGCATCGATTGCTATAAGTGTGACTATAGCCACCAATAACAACAATCCAAGCAACCAATTACCAGCCGAACTGCCTGTTGGCCCTTGGTGAATCTTTACAAAATACTGCTTGCTACTGACTAGTTCTTCGACCTGTTGAGCTCGTTTTTCTTCAAGTTCTGCGCGTTGTTTTTTTTCTTTACTTTCAAGTGCTTTATCCGCAAGCACATTTGCCGATATCTCTCCGCTTGAGTTTGGTGAAGCATCTGACTCATCCGCAGTTTTTTTATCCTCCACTGTTTCACTCTGGCCCTTATCAGAAACTTCCTCTGGTGTCTCGACGGACTCTTTATCTTCATTAACCTCAGATTTATCGGTTTGTTCTTTCTTGTTGTCAATATCGTTTATCGGAGATATGGTCTTAGAACTAGCAGTCGATATCTTCTCTTTTGGAGTAGCTGGCTTAACCATTGGGTCTTGTTTAATCATGGAACCATGGCCAACAATTACTGGCCTCGATGTTGCGGCGGCCGCCGTCTGTCCTGGCTTAGCTACATCAAACACTCTTGGATCGCCATGAGGAGTTGTTTGTTTTGTCTCTTCGCTAGAACCTTCTGGGGTAGTTTTCTTGGGCATCATTCTTTCCTATCGTGTTTGTAGGCCGCTTCGACAATATTGGCAAACTTTTGATAGTTTAAACTTGCATTGCCAACCAATGCCCCGTCGCAACCCTTCATCTGCAAGTAGCCACTAACAATGTGCTCATCAACACTGCCACCATACAAAACCCGAACCTGCTTCGAGGCCTTCTTGCCGTACAAATCCCCAACTTGCGATCGGATATACCCAATGATTGGCTCTATCTGGTCTGGCTTGGCAAGTTCTCCACCAAAAGTACTAATAGCCCAAACTGGCTCGTAAGCAATTACCAAATTTTCTACTTCGTCTGCTGTTAAATTACTGATTGCGGTTACTATTTGATCATGAAGTACCTGCTTTGTTTCGCTAGCTCTTCTTTCGCGTGAAGTTTCGCCAACGCATAAAATAGGCGTAATCTCATTCCTAACAGCCGCCGTAACTTTATCACGAATTAGACCTAGTTCTTCACCAAAATATATCCGACGCTCCGAGTGCCCAACAATTGCGTAATGAACCAAATCGCGTAGCATTGCAAACGAGACTTCGCCAGTGTAGGCACCTTCGTCAATCGGATAGGCATCTTGGGCAGCAAGTCGAAAACGTCGACGATCAATCTGTAAGCTAAGTGGCTGAAGAACTAACATACTTGGAGCTAAAACTACCTCTATATCGCGATGCGATTTTATCGACTTATGCAAACGCGACACTAACAAACTGGCCTGAGAAGGCCGTAAGTTCATTTTCCAATTTCCGGCAATTAATGTTCTGTTCATACTTATGCTTAAATTGTATCACTTATCTTTATCAAGTAATGCCTCTATTCCTGGAAGTTTTTTGCCGCTCATCAGCTCCATGCTTGCCCCACCACCAGTCGAAACATGGTCGAAATGCTCGACCAGACTACGTTGTTCTATATAACCGGCCGTATCTCCGCCGCCCACAAATGTTTGCGGACGATGACCAAATTTTCCAAGCAGTGCCTCAACAACCAGCTCTGTACCATGCGAAAACGGACCAGAAGCCGACAGCAGTCCTTCAATCTCGGTGACTCCCATTGCTCCATTCCAAATAACCGTATTAGCTAGTTGCATACTGCCAGCAATAAATGCTCCCGAAAATGGACCAATATCTAAAATCTGTTCATCCCTACCTATCTTACCGGCTTCGCGAGTCGGCTTTTTGGGGTAGCTCTCGATATCGGCAATAATATGAGTTCCCCAATCCACAATTCTTGTTGTGGTATTTGATTCCATCTTTTTCGAAACTACACCGTCTTGTGGAACATAAAATACAAACTCTCCCTGCTTAGCTTTTTTACGTGCTTTTTCTAGTATTTTCTTGGCAAGTGGCACTTCTTCTGGCTCGGCCAAACTCTCACCAACACCTATCCCTTCAGCAAGTAAAAAAGTATTACTCATTGCGCCACCAATGGCTACAATATCCGCAAAATCCACAAATCTATCGATAAAGTCTATCTTATCGCCAATTTTTGCCCCACCAACCAAGACCATCAGTGGTCTTTGGGGCTCAACTGTAAAACGGTTGATCGCCGTCATCTCCGCCTCGACCAAAAACCCTGCTACGCTAGGTAAAAATTTTGTAATTGCATCGGTACTAGCATGTGCTCTGTGCAAAACCCCAAATCCATCTTGTACAAAAATATCTATCCCTTCCGCCAGTCGACGCGCAAAATCGTGATCATTTTTTTCCTCTTCAGGGTAATATCTTAGGTTTTCGAGCACCAACACATCTTTTGAATTCATCTCTTCTATGCATTTCTTTGCCTGATCACTTACACAATCATTTACAAATCCTACATTCTTCTTCAGCAGGTTCGCCAACCTTTTTGCTATCGGTTCGAGCGAGGCCAAAAGGTCATCTTTTCCACTCGGGCGGCCAAGATGAGAGCAAATAACCACTTTGCAATCCCGCTCGAGCAAATATTGAATAGTTGGCAAAGATTTTTTAATACGGTAATCATCAGTGATTTTGCCATTCTCCATCGGTACGTTGTAATCAGCCCGCAACAAAGCCACCTTACCAGCAAGATCAATGTCTTTAATCGTCTTTTTATAAAAAATAGAATCGCCCACCAAAATTCCCTACAACACTCTTACCTTTATTGTATCAGTTGTACCAACTACACCAGGATATTCACCAGATACACTAACGACTATATCCCCTTTACTGAGCGCTCGATTGAGCTGCAACCAGTTAGTCAACTTCAGCGCTGCCATCTTAGAATCTGGTCGGACATAGCTTTTTACTCCATAAATCAATGTGAGTTGTTGGGCAACTCGTACGCTCGAAGTCACCGCAATTATTGGTTTATCAATTCTGTACGAAGCAATCTGAAGAGCCGTTGCTCCAGATTTTGTCTCGGCTACCACCGCCTTGGCTTTCAAATCTTTAGACAAACCAATAATTGCCTTCGATATAGCCGTTTGTGGCGTATGTTGTCTAACATAATCAAATTCTGCCCTGAGCGGCATATTGTCTTGAGTGTAAAGAATAATTCGTTTCATCACCTTAACGGCTTCTATGGGGTGTTTGCCGTTGGCCGTCTCATCCGATAGCATTACCGCATCTACGCCAACTATAACTGCTGTTGCCACATCCGACACCTCCGCTCTGGTGGGCTCTGGCTCTTCAGCCATACTGGCAAGCATCTGTGTCGCAACGATACTGAACTTTGTATACTGCAAGCACAAACCAATAATCTGTCTCTGCATTATCGGCACCGACTCTGGCGACGTTTCAGAAGCTAAATCGCCTCTAGCAACCATTATTCCATCGACCTCTTTTACTATATCTTCAATCTGATCGCTGGCTTCTTTGGTTTCGATTTTGGCAATTATTTTTGCACTACTGCCGTGGTTTCTAAGTAACCTTTTTAAGTCCTTAACGTCTTGTGCGGTGTGTACAAAACTCAGTGCCACGTAGTCAATATCTCGCGTAGCCCCAAAAGCAATATCTTTTTTATCTTTGGTAGTAATTACGCTGCCACTAAAATTAGTATCTGGCAGATTTATGCCTTTTCGCTTTATTAAAATACCTTCATTCTCCACTTTGGCGTGTATCACGCCAGCAGACACGCTAACAACTGTTGTTTTTATTCGCCCATCAAACAAATTCATCCGTTCGCCACGTTTAACCTTTTTAGATAGATCATATTGAAGTGGTATATGACCATCCTCGACATAATTTGACTTATACTTGAAGCTCAGTTGTTGGCCTTTTTTAACAGTTATCACCCCATCAAAATCACCCAGTCGCATCTTAGGCCCTTGTAAATCTTGAATTATGGCGACTGGTTTTGCATACTCTTCAGAGGCCTTCCTAATCCATGCTATTTGCTGCTCTCTCTCATCATGTGTTCCGTGGCTAAAATTCATACGAATTGCATTAGCCCCGGACTTAATCATCGCTAGTACTTGTTCATAACTGTTTGTTGCAGGCCCAATTGTGGCAACAATTTTAGTGCGCTTGACCGAATCTAGCGGTGTATTTGGCGCTTTCAGAGTTGATTGCATAACTATATCAAGTGTAACTGCTTATGGCTTAATCAATCAAGATATTATGCTAGGTAAATAGGAAATACTCAATTAACGGTGTTAGTAATTTTTGGTGACCTCAAGGGGAATCGAACCCCTATTGCCGGGATGAAAACCCGGTGTCCTAACCGTTAGACGATGAGGCCAAATCTGTACTAATTGTAAACTATGAGGGTTCGATTCTGAACCGACTCACCTTCGGCGAGCGCAAACGCAACATCTTTGCAAACCAGTTTGCAAGAGTTGGCTCCCTTGCGCCCCGCCACTGGCGGGCCTCACCCTATTGCCGGGATGAAAACCCGGTGTCCTAACCGCCTGCACGATGAGGCCAAAATCTATACTAGTTGTAAACCCAACCTACTCTTCCACCGTTAAAGTTTACCAAAAACAGATATCAAACAAAAATCCCCCGAGGCAAAATATCTCAATCACCATCGGGGGATCTTATTTCTCTTAAAATGTTTTTATTTAGTGCGAGAGCGGTCAGTCGGTGCTCTTAGTAGCTAAACTACTGTTACCATAGCACAAACTGCCGTTTGGCGCTAGTGTTTATCCACAATCAAATTACTGACGACTCAAGCGTCGGCTAACAATCGAGTAGGCAATACTTGCTACTGCACTAACTACGGTAAAGAGAGCAACTACACTACCAGCACCTGTCTCTGGCAATGCCTCTGGGGTAGCTGGAGTTACAGGAGTAACAACTGGCTCCTCATTAGGAGTAAACGTTACGCTCTTAGAACAAGCATCAGCCGTTTTCCACTCGGTGTGACCATCGGCATATTTTACATTTACGCTAGAAACAATTTTGTATGTTCCGTCTTTAGCATAAACATGGCTAGAGGTCTGAGTGTTGGCAACTGTGCCATCACCAAAGTCAGTTTTGTAACCAACAATTGTAGCATTGTTTACTACTGTATCGATTGATACAGTTACTTTTCGGTTATCGCTAACATTTACGTTTACCAACTTACAAGCTCCAGTAGAAATTACTGGGGGCTCCTTGGGACAGTCAACTTTAACTTTAAAGTTGACAAACTCAGTTGTAGAACCAGCAAGAGTACCAATGTTGACACCACTTACAATAGTGTCAGGTAAAGTTTTTATAACATTACCGTTACCATCGTATAAAGTGGTAGAACCGTTTACCAAAACTTGCTTGGCGTTAGCTGGCAAGGTCACTGATGTAGTGTCAGTGGTGCCTGATTGACCACCCAAATCGGTAGTAACTACAGCAGTGCTTACGCCACCATTTGTTGGCAAAGATGCTTTCATAGTTACATTATTTAATGCGCCAAATTGAGTATTGCTTATTTGCATACTGTATTGAACGCTATCGTCACAAGTAGCGCTAACGTTGTTTGAGTAATCGCCACCTTTAGTTAAATTTTTTGCCAAGTAGTTATCACCACCGGCCAATTGCCCCGGGCTACCAGCAAAAACGGTAGCAGAAGCAAAGATTGCAACAACAGCAACTGTTGTAGCAGAAGCAAATTTCTTAAGGTTTTTCATGACCTTCTCCTTCTTAAAAATTAATGGTTAAAATAAAAATTCAATCTACAAAATGTTTGATCTTTGGCAAGCCAGATAGACACTGGTTTTTAATGATTCAATGAACTTGGGTAAAACTGGTCACTTAGGGATTTTTCGGAGCATATGCTCAACAAAAAATATAAGTGACCAGTTACCCGATCTATGAACTATTAAACAAACAATGGCATCACATCCTTTCTAGAATGTTGTGGTTTAGCCACCTAACTACGGACGAACCGGGTAGGTGATTGCGAATGTTTGCGACTTGATGTCGCTGGAACTGCCGAGGGTGGCGACCATAGAGATCGTCATACTTGTAGGCCTTGCCGGGTCAGAGGGTGCGTAAAAAATAACGCACAACTCCGAATTCCCAGCAGGGAGCGATGAAAATGTTGCCGAAGCAACAGGCGTCGTGCTGTCACACTTGCTGACAGCACCAATCCCGGGGTCAACAGTAACACTACCGCCACTCTCAGAAGCATTCACCGTAAGGGTAAATGGTCCTGAGTTCTTCCCTACAGGGATATCATTCAAAGTCACCGATGAGGTAATTTTGATTGACTTCGCCTGAGGCGGGACCGTGCAATTGACGACACCTGCAGGGCTGTTAACATTCGAACAAATGTTCGTCGTGTTGCAGTTGTCCCCAGATGCATTGTTACCGGACCCAACATTCGTGTTGCCACAATTGTTGTTGGTCTGAGTATTGACACACATGTCTCCATTCCATGTGCCACCAACAGTTGCACGGCAGTCCTGCTCGGCCTGGTTTACATTGCCAACGCACTGACTTCCATTCCAGTTCGTACCGGTAGGACAACTCACCACAACCTCGGGGGTCGGAGCTGGAGTCGGCTTGGGGGTCGGCTTCGGCTTGCTTGGACTGCTGGGTTTACTACCCTTGACCCAAACGATGATAGTGGTGGTTCCAATCACGGGATTTCCGCAATCAGAAAGACCAATCACCTTCACCGAAATAGCGACCTTTTTGGTGTAACCTCCACTCTTTCGAGTGCGAAAGTCCGCCTTTGAGTATTTCAAAGGCATAACCACAAAGATCTGCTTGCCCTTCCCGTAGGAACGAATTCCTACCGAAAAGAGGTTGCCGCCCCGACAACCGTAATCCACTGCTCGGAATGAACGGTGGGACTTCGTACGAATGACACGTTGACTCATCCACTGCCGAAGATTTTGGTCATAAGACCGATATCCTGCGGAGTTGAATACTCGTCCTACCTGTCCGGTAACGCCTTCCTTGCGGAGGACGCCGAGCCATTCACTGGTGGAAGTCACCGTGTTGCCAGGTGACACGTTACACTGACCTCGACTATTTGCTGAAGCCGTGTTAGCCATCATCACAAACGCAAGCGTCGTGATGATAAGGGTGATCGCCCAGGAGGCGACCTTGATCCTGTTCTTGCAAATGATCATTTCTCCACCTCCTTCAAGGTGTCTAAATGGCATGATTGCCTAAAACAGTGAGTGATCAGTTCACTGAGTACAAAAGACCCTTCTGGGCGATGCGTGCTACTAGCAAATTATTACTAGCAAAACGCATCGTCCACAGTTATAAAGGTACTCTGTATCAGTGAGAGTGTTGTTTAATAGTAGTCGGGTTTATTAGGATTTTTTATCAACTAGGAGCTTCACTCAATTCCGCAAACTCCAAACACCCCACCCCCTTCTACAGGGTTTAACCTTGTGGGAGTTGTTTACAGGGTTAAACCCTGTAGAGGTGTGGGTCTGGCAATTCAAAGAATTGAGTGAATCTCAACCAGGATTAAAAACCCATGACTATCTAGCTTGTTTTTATAAATTGTTAATTTGCTATCGAATCTGCTTGTGAGCTCCACCCCACCACTTGAAACGATGATTACAATTTACCACAAACATTATATTTTGTCAATATTATTGCCTAATAAACGTAACCTTTTTCATCTGTTATCAAAGAGGTCTATTTTTTGCATAAGCATAGTGATATAATGCATACAATGTTATTTAAGAAAAAGCAAGGCCAGATAACGGAAGATACCTCTGTTTTACTGTTGAAAGTACCCCGTAATAACGAGAAAAAGGAGTTGGCAGCCGAACAGATGCTTGCGGCTATACATGGACTGCTTACCAAGCAATCTAGTGGACTCTTTACCTCTGCCGTGCACGATAGGATTAGTTTCGAAATTGCTACTATAAGTGGTCAAATTAACTTCTTTGTCTGGTGCCCTACACGACTAAAACAATACGTTCAAGACCAAATATATGCCCAATACCCAAATGTAGAGATATCAGAGGTAGACGACTACTCTCGGCTACCAAATAGTGGCAAACACACCATCTCGACCGAGTTAAAGCTAATTGCGCCAGACCCCTTACCAATCAAGACATTTCCTAGTTTTGAGGTAGATCCGCTGGCTGGAATCACCGCCAGTTTAGCTCAGTTTGCCCCAGATGAAAGTGCCTGGATACAGGTGGTAGTCCAACCAGCCAAAAACGGCTGGTACAAGAAGAGTGAGCGCTATTCGCAGTCCATTCGCGGTAGTGGAGGAATTAACTCCAGCCAATACGTAGGGCTACTGGGTGCTCTAAGCGCTCCGCCCGAGCAAAAGCAGTCACAAACACCTAAGTTGGTCGAACATGAATCTGCACGGGCCTCCGCATCGGAGGAGAAGAGCCACAAACTGGCGTACTCAGCAGCGGTTAGGATTATCTATCTTGGTAATTCTACCGATTCGCAGGCACAAATGCGCTTGCAGTCCATAGTAGCAGGGTTTAAACAGTTCAATTCGACCTATTTAAACGGTTTTAGCTCTAGCAAGGTGCAAACGGGATTAAGCAGTGTTAAATCTTATCAAAACAGATTATTAGGGGCAAAAAGTATGACTCTTAATATAGAAGAGCTAGCCAGTTTATACCATCTGCCCCATACTAACGTAGAAACCCCAAATATCCTCTGGGCAAACGCTACAACTGCCGAGCCACCAGCTAATCTGCCAGTTACAAAATCCTCAGAAGTTAGCATGATGGCGCACACCAACTTTAGGGGCTATAACACCTTATTTGGTCTACCAAGATCTGACAGAGGTCGTCATCTGTACATTATTGGCCAAACTGGCGCTGGTAAGTCGGGTTTATTAGAGCTGTTAACCCTTTCGGACATTGTAGACGGACAGGGCTTTGCCGTAATCGATCCTCACGGAGATTATGCACTAAATGTACTTAAACGTATTCCAGCCAACAGAGTAAACGACGTTATCTATTTTAATCCGGCAGACAGCGATTATCCGATAGGGTTTAACCCTTTAGAAGTAACTGACCCCAAATTGCGAACTCATGCCTGCTCTGAACTGATTGGGGTATTAAAAAGAATGTTTGACTCCTGGGGGCCACGACTAGAGTACATTTTGCGCTACAGCATACTGGCACTGCTCGATTACCCAGAGGCCACAATGCTGGATATCACCCGCATCTTAACCGATAAAAAGTTTAGAGAAGAGGTGCTAACGTACGTTAACGACCCAGTTGTACAAAACTTCTGGACTGTCGAATTTGCCAGCTACAACGACAAATTTGCGGCCGAAGCGGTTGCCCCAGTTCTGAACAAAATTGGGGCTTTTACCGCCAACCCACTGGTTAGAAACATCATTGGCCAACCGAGAGGCAGTTTTAACATTCGTGAGATTATGGACTACCAAAAAATACTAATTGTTAACCTCTCTCGTGGTCTTATAGGCGAAGATAATGCTGGACTTCTAGGAGCACTGATGGTAACCAAAATACAGATGGCTGCCATGAGCCGTGCAGACATACCACCTAATGAACGTATACCTTTTTACCTATATGTAGACGAGTTCCAAAATTTTGCAACCGATTCTTTTGCAACCATTTTGTCCGAAGCGAGGAAATATGGCCTTAACCTTACGGTGGCCAACCAATACACCGCCCAGATGATGCAAAGTGTAAAAGATGCTGTTTTTGGCAACGTAGGGTCGATTATATCCTTTAGAACCAGTGCTGATGATGCCAGGATCATGCTTAAATACTTCGAACCCAAATTTAGCGAGCACGATCTAGTACACATGCACAACCGCAGTTTTGTAATTAGTATGACCATTAACGGAGAAAAGGCACAGGCCTTCTCAGCCATTACAACCGATCTTGAAGAATATGGGCAAGATTATTCGGAAACCATCATAGATCAGAGTCGAAAAAAATATGCACTATCTGTAACAGAGGTGGAGGAATATATCAACGCTAGGCATAATCTGGATACGTCAAAAATAAAGCCAACTGCGACCAAGCAAAAAGCAAAAAAACCAACTAATACTGCTGTTGTAGCCGACAAACCAGCAACCAACCCCGAGTTTATAGAGAGAAAGCTAGAGCTAAAGCCCGAAATGGCACCAACCACTACCCCAAGAAAAAGAAAACGCACCAGAAAACGTAAAACGAAATCGGACAAAAACAAGCTACTCGGTGGATCAGTTGTAGAAAAAACCAATTTAACATCGAAAACCGTTGAACAAGACAGCTACATGTTAAAAGAGGACGATGCAGTAAAACTGCGTTAAAAAGAGTTAATTTTCCTGATTAACCGCTAGTTTTGACTTGTTTAGAGAAAAGCCAAAGGTACTACCTTTGCCCTCTCGACTCTCAAATAAGACCGTGCCTTCTTGTGCAATAATGACTCTTTTTGCCATAAAAAGCCCTAACCCCGTTCCATCGGGTCGAGTTTTTCTAGCATTAGAACCCCTGTAAAACTTAGTAAATAAATGTTTTTGATCCTCTTTTGGTACGCCAATACCGTTATCTTTGACAGTAAAATAAACATGGTTTTTATCTTCTTTAACAGATACGTCTACCTCGCCAGATGATGGTGTGTAGTATATGGCATTGTCTATGAAGTTCATGATAACCTGACGGGTTTTTGTCTCGTCTATCATAAGCAGTGGAAACTCTTTTGGCTTTTTGTAATTAATTTTGATCCGCTTACTCTTTGCCACCTCTAATAACTGGTCTATTTCGCCCTGTACCATCTCGGCGAGATCGGACGGCGCAGGCGTAATAACAAACTTGCCGGTTTTAAGGCGAGAAACATTTAACAAATCGGCAATCAGATAAACCATACGCTGTGAGCTCACAAACGCCTGTCCAAGCAGTTTTTGCTGTTTTTCGCTAATCTCACCCACATCCCCTTCTAAAACCATGCTAAGGTACCCCTTGACTGACGTAAGCGGCGTTCTGAGTTGATGAGAGGCCATGCTAATAAACTCATCTTTTGTTTCGTCGATTTCTTTTAATTTTTCGTTTGTACGCTTAATGCTAGCCGTGGCGTCATTGACTCTCTCTTGCAAGGTAGCAGCAAAGCCCTGGATCTCCTCAAATCGTAGGGCGTTCTGAATGGCAATTACTAACTCATCCGAGATTATCTCGATAATTTTCAGATCATTTTTATTATAAAAACTACCACTACTTTTTGGTCCCATCATCAGATACGCGAGCGAGTCTTCTCCAGTACGATAGCTTGCATCCAATCGAACAGCCACTGCAATATTTTTTGACTTCAGTATACGGCTGAGTCTTGGATGTAGATCTTGACTTTCGTCGACAGCAATTACGCGTTCTCTAGAGTTAGCTAAATCCTGTCGTAGAAATGTTTTCTCCGAATCAGACAAACGCAACCGTTCAGTACCGATTATCCTGGTTTGCTCGGGACCGTCCTCGTTGACAACGACCACACAAAACTGACTTTTTAAATTTTCTTGAATCACAGTGGTAGAATGTCTTAATAAAATTGGTAATTCGATATTATTAAGAAGCGCTTTATTAAATTCATCTAGAAATACTTGGGGGTCATAAGCATCCTGATAAAAAATCCTGTTTGTAATTTTATCGAATAGTTTTCTTAATAGCGGAGCGGTAAATACTAGGAATATTGCCGTAGTAATTGGTATTACCTGCTGAGCGAACAAAGATTCTGCGTCCAAAAGTTTGCTGGCAAAAACAAATACAGTAACCGCATAGATGGCACTTAACGTCGACACCAAGAGACCATATGTCATAATCCTAGCTATGGTAAATTTTATATCGAATAATCTGTGCTTAATGATTGCATATGCCATACTGGCCACAACAAAGATGGCAAAATACGACCCTATATTAGCTAACCCAAAATAATTGAAGCCGACCGGAAGTGCAACGTTAGTAATAAATATACCGATGAAAGTAATAGTAATGCCAATCAATATTATTTTAAATGGCTCTTTTCTCTCTGACTCTTTACTAGTAACTCCGACAACGAGATTTATAATGGTGGCTGCAAAAACAATGGTTAATAAAAGAAAATACAAGCTAGACAGTGGGCCAAAATTAATACCATATGTATCCCCCTTTAAAAAAACATCCTTAACTATTAACGGAGACAATCCTATCAAGCTTGTAAAGAGCGAGAAAAATACTAATATCTTCATACTCAAAGTTAGCTTGGCTTTAGTTAAGTAAAGAAAGAAGACAAACATCGTGGTGACCGCAAGCCCGCCAAATACAAAAACTATACGATTTGCTATTAGCGCAACCTGCGTATCAACTTTGGTCGAACTAGCAATAAAATTCGCGACCAGCCATATTCCAACGAAAATACTGAAGATTAGATATGTTCTATTAGTTTTTTTGTTCGGGTTCCTGACAAAAACGATCGCTCCGATCGTAAAAAATAATATAGCAAGAATAAAACTGGTTGCTACATATCCATCAAGCATAAGTACAATTATCTCATATAACCATACTTACATGGAAAACTAATAATCTGCTTTTGGATTCATACCTAAAGTATTTTTTAAAACCAATTTACTTAAATGCCTATAGTGACTGAGTCGAGACATTCTGACTTGTTTAAAAACTTGCTCCACAGCATCCACAACGATTGCTCTCGGAGCGTAGATGGGCTTTGGCCTATTGTTATTAGACTCACTTAAGAGGTTTAATGTAGCTTGCGTTGCCCCAACACCTGCTGCTAGTGCGACGCCAGGGGCAATGGACGGAGCAGACACTTTGCCTGTCGATACTTTGCCTAAAACGGATAAGTCACCGTAAGACGGGACATACGGTAGCCATCTATCCAGTTTAACTTGGCTTTTTTCAACTTCAGAAATATCGTCTTCTTTATTAAACCCAAGTTGCTTCTCAAGTGTAAACCTGCTCGTTGGGTGGTAAGTAGTAACTATTGCACCAAAGCCAATATTAAGCGCTGTCATCTGAGGAATTTCTCTAGCCCTAGATTCTCTTGCAAGCATAATGCCTAATTTATGCATAGTAAATTCCGTTTCATCTATAACTAGATCACAACCCTCGACAAAAGGTCCAACATTGTCTTGATTTATACCTGTATCAAATACTGAGATCTCTATTTCTGAGTTGATATCCTGCAAGTACTCTCCTACTACCTCAGCTTTATTCTTGCCGATACTTGTCTGTGTACAAACCGCTTGTCTGTTTGTGTTCTCCTCTTCAAAATCATCAGGATCGGCCAAGTTAAATCTTTGTATACCCAATCTTGCCATCTGAATTGCAAGAAGACCGCCATCCCCTCCTACACCAGCAATAGCGATGCTAGAGGAATTTATTTTTTCCTGTTCCTCAACAGTCATAAAACCTAGATTACGTTCAAATTTACGAGATATCATGATCTTTTCTCATCAAATCTTCATTATAAAACCCATGCCCGTCTTTGTTTTGATCGAACTGGAAGAAAATTTGTGAAGCTGTCAGGGGCTGGTCTACGTCAGCCGACTCGGCATACAGAGTATTAACTAGTTCAAAGGGACGAAAAACAACAGGTTGGATTACACCTTTTAGTTCTGCAATATATTTTGAAGAGCCAATATCATTAGCTTCTATGCCCGTCCGCCTAAGTTTGTTTAACGGTTTCTCTTCTAGCATTGCGTATGCATTTTCTATGCCTTCTTGAATGCATACATTAAACATGGCTCGCACTAACGCCAAAGATACTAATCCTTGAACAAACTTGTTTGGATGTCTGGCAATATATCTCGAAATTTCAGAAGAAATATTACCCTCGGCCGGGAATTTTTTAAATACTTCAGGAAAATAGTTCTCGATAGGCAAGATTTGATCAGAGTCTTTCATAATAATCCTAGAAGAGCCCACAACCCTTGCTCCAGTTTCACCATCGTCAGTGTATTTTTCAACAGCAGAAAAAAGTAATGACCGAAGATCATCCGAATCACTCTCACGTCCCTTACTATCTAAGCTATTCTCTGGCAAAAAACCGCATTCCCGGACATAAACATTCCCGCGAAACTGCAATAAACTATCGTGTATACCTGGGGCATCTACTACTGACTTGGTAGCAACTCGCCCAACCCAAAACCGTGCTTCATTATTGAACCCAAAATGCTCGTCACTTACTGGAGGTAACATTGCTTCTACTTTGTCCTGATTGTATCTACTCACGATTGTCCCTTTCTGCCAAAATTTCATCTTTTGACGACATTCTACGCCGTTTACCTCGTAGCTTATTCCTAGCATACGACAATACCTGTATGCTCCCCACAACACCAATCCAAAATTTCCAGTCAGTAGCGTAGTCTACAAAATACTCTGCAGGTTTCTTAAACGCACCCAGGTTATCTGCTTGCTTCAACAATACTGCAGAAATACCTCCTATACTAGCAGCAAGAGCAGAAACAGCAACAGACGCTTTTACTCCCGTTTTTACATTAGATTTAAATGTTCTTTCTGGATTTTGAATATGTCGTTTGGCAACGAGAACTGATGGACCCAAACCGAAAGCTATACTGGTATCCGTCACAATATCTCTTAAGCCATAATCTTTTGGAGTCTCATCTTTTTTACTATAGCCAGTATCAGCTCCCTTAAACCTATTGACCACTTTTCTTATCCTGTCTCTTTCGTAGTTTAGACCTGCGGATACTAGTATACTTGTAGGAATTTCAATTCCAAGAGTAAGGGCGCCCACGACTCCTCCTGTTTTTAGTTCGCTACCCGTACTTCGGAATACTGCGGCTGCGGGCGGAATCCTAACAGATTCGTTTAGTGGGCTTTGTTCAACAAATAGCGCTGCGGTAGCCAAACCGACAATTGCCCCGCCTATGATTTTTCTGCGAATACTGTCAGATGATCGTTCGATTAAAGCTTCCTCGCCAGTTGGGTTGGGAGTAATCAAGTCATTACTAGATTCTATGGATCGTTCTATTTCCATTACAACGTATATTACTGAATATTAATACTATTAGAGCATATTTTTATAATATATTCAATAACAGAAACACTCTGTTTTTAAATTTACACACTATTAGGGTATACGAATTTAGTTTATAATTGGATACACAATATGCCTAAAATAGCCATAATTGAAGACGACCACGCGATTGCACAAATGTATCGCATCAAATTTGAAACCGAAGGGTTCGATGTCGAAACCGCGGAAAACGGTAAGTTTGGCCTAGAGCTTGTAGAGCAAATGCAACCCGATATTATTCTGTTGGACTTGATGATGCCCGAAATGTCTGGGGACGAAATGCTACAGAAACTACGCGAGACACCGTGGGGAAAAGATATAAAAGTAATCGTTTTAACAAACATGGGGGAGCAAGAAATTCCAAAATCAATGGAAAATCTTGGCGTCAGCGCTTTTATACTAAAGGCGGATATGACTCCTAGGCAGGTTGCCGAGCTAGTAAAATCTAAACTGAATAACTAATTTGATATGAAAATAGCTATATTGGGGTTCGGCTCTCAGGGTCAATCCGCACTAGAGTACTGGAGTAAAGACGCAAACAACACAATAACTATTTGCGACGAAAACGCCAATATAAAACTACCGTCTGACGTAGATTCACAGCTTGGAGACAATTACTTATCAGGCCTTGACCGCTTCGATTTAATAGTTAGAAGCCCAAGTGTACACCCAGACGACATCAGCAAGAAGAATCCAAGTGTATCAGATAGGGTAACAACGGTTACAAACGAATTTTTCCGAGTTTGCCCTAGCAAAAATATTATCGGTGTAACCGGTACTAAGGGTAAGGGAACTACCAGTACATTAATAACAAAAATGCTTGAAGCGAGCGGTAAACGGGTGCATCTAGGAGGCAACATTGGTACTCCACCACTAGACATGCTAAAGAATAATATACAGCCAGAAGATTTTGTAGTATTGGAACTCGCTAACTTTCAACTAATTGACTTGCAGTTCTCACCCCATATCGCAGTTTGTCTTATGGTGGCAGCTGAACACCAAGATTGGCATTCAGATTACCAAGAATACAAAGATGCTAAACGACAACTATTTTTACACCAAACAACTTCGGATATTGCAATTTACTACAGCGATAACCTTGATTCAACAGATATTGGCTCTTCTTCGATAGGACAAAAAATACCCTACTACAGACCACCTGGCGCATATGTAGACGGAGATAAAATTGTTATCGATGGACAAACTTGTTGCTTTCTAAGTGAGGTAGGATTACTTGGTGAACATAACTGGCAGAATATCTGCGCGACAGTAACTGTCGTTTGGCAAATTACAAAAGACTTAGATGCAATAAACTCGGTTATAACCTCTTTTAAGGGCTTGCATTACCGACTCGAGTTTATCCGCGAACTAAACGGCGTAAAATACTACAATGACTCTTTTGGAACTACCCCAGAAACGGCAATGGTTGCTATAAAATCATTTAGTTCCCCGAAAGTTATAATCTTAGGTGGTTCAGATAAGGGATCCGATTATTCAGAACTTGTAAAGTTGATTGCCAATAGCGATATAAGATTTATTATTCTGATCGGTAACACCGGACCAAAACTAATGGAAGCACTTCAAGGAGCTGACATACCAGAAAACAAGATAAAACTACTTACAAGCACAACTATGCACCAGATTGTTCGTACTGCATCTGAACATGCCCTTGCTGGCGACGTAGTACTGCTATCTCCCGCTTGTGCTAGTTTTGGACTCTTTAAAAACTACCAAGATAGAGGAGACCAATTCAATCAAGCCGTTTTAAAGCTTCCCGAACCTGATCTACAATAAGCTGTTCTGGCTGTAGTACACTGGCTTTATGGCCAACTATCAATTTTACCTCTTTATCTATCCAGTGATAGTGTGTACACCCTAAAACTACTACGTCTGACCCTGATGAAATTGATGGCAAAATACAATCACTGATTGTTTCTTTGTACATCTCATTTTTTTCTATTAAGTAGGCCCAGTCGCTACAATCTGGCTCAAAAATACTCAAATGTTTTGCATATTTTTCGATTAAATATTGGTATCGACTGCTAGCTAAAGTATTGGGTGTGGCGCACACCGTTATCTTGTTACTCTTTGTTTTTTGCGATGCTTGTAAGATCATCGGCTCGACGGCAATCAAGGGTACTTTTATGTGTTTTTCAATATGTTCTAGTAGAGTAGTACTGATAGTATTACAAGCTAGTACTATCACCTGGCAACCGTCATTCTCTAGCGATTTTACTATCGGCAAAGACAAAGAGAGTACTTCCTCTAAGCCCTTATCGCCGTAAGGCATGTGTTGTTGGTCGTTTCTAAAAATTACCTCAACATTTTCTAAGTTGTTTTTTATAGCATTGGCAACAGATAGCCCCCCAATTCCAGAATCGAAAACGCCTACTTTGGCGTTCATAATTGCTTTTTCGCCCCAGTAATTACGTTCTCAAATAATGCACTAATTGTTAACGGGCCAACTCCACCTTTTGTAGGCGTAATAATAATATCATCTCTGTTATAGACCTCGGCGGCAACGTCGCCCAGTGTCTGCCCTCCCTCGCTTGCAACACCTGCATCGACTACAACTGCTCCTTTTTTTATCATATCCGAGCGTAAAACATTTGGACTCCCGGTGGCTGTAATTATGACATCAGCACTAATACTTAACGTATTAAGTTCTTTTGTAGATCTATCGGCTATGGATACCCTATGGCCACTAGCTATTAACATTCTTTTTAGTGGCCCCCCAACAAGTCGGCCTTTACCAATGAGTAGAATATTCTTTTTTTTCAAATCTATGTTGTACCCTGCAAGCAACCAAAGTATTGCCAGAGGTGTAGCTGGCTCAAAGATAGCATCTTTTCCAAGCGCATCAACATCTTTTTTTGGGTCAACGGCATTACATATTTCATCTGTTTGAGATATATTCTCTAGTGGCAATTGCACAATAATGCCATGGACCGATTTGTCGCTATTTAGTTTTTTAATTCGTGACAGCGCGTCTTTTTGGTCAATCCTGTAAACTTCAACGGAGATCGAAATATCCTCGCCATACCTTTTCTTAAGCCGAACGTAAGTATCGATTGTGGGATCGTCTTTAGTCTGAATGATTGCGAGCTTAGGGTAGATGCTATGTGCCTGAATAAGCCCCCTTACCGATCGAGCTTGCCTTTCTTTTACAAAACCAGCAATATCTGATCCATTTAATAGTTTCATTCATTTCCATAATATCAGTCATCTACCTCTGTTGCCAGATACAGAATTTTCAAAACCATATTGTAGTATGCATACTCCAGGTATAGGATTTAGTCATGGACAAGAACCAAAACACCCGAAATGGCAATCTGTTTGACAACTGGAGCATCGTTCATTTGTTGATGGGTGTTCTACTTGGCTGGATAATGTCTCCATTTTATGCGCTAGCTATATTAGTTCTTTGGGAGCCACTAGAAGTACTCATACTATCGCCACTATTAGGTAAAATCGGTATTACTTTCGGATATGAGTCAATTAGAAACTCGCTTTCAGATATTGTGTTTGACACCGTCGGAGTTATCATCGGTGCGTATATAATAGGCCATCTTTTTGACCCTCCAATTTTCTTGTTTTAATTTTTTCTTTCAAAAATATATTTCCAGTTTTCCGACGCCATTCACTAAAATAATTAAATTTGTTTATTATTGGAGGGCCATCAGGGACTCGAACCCTGGACACCCTGCTTAAGAGGCAGGTGCTCTAACCAGCTGAGCTAATGGCCCGATACTATTGGTACACCCGGTAGGATTCGAACCTACGACACCTGGTTCCGAAGACCAGTGCTCTAATCCACTGAGCTACGGGTGCTAAAAGCCAAAATACAGGGGTAATTTTAACACGCTACCCATTTATTTTCTAGATATTATAAATTGGCTTTAGGAAGGAAGTAGTTTCGAATCGTTAGTTTTGTCGTGCTGATCCAGTGTAGAGCGAATTACTTTTATCATTCTCTCGGCATGCTCTCTGCTCATACCGACCCGACCTATTGGTAAGGGCTTGCCGTCTGGCCCGTTTTGCATGAACTGCAAAACAACCCCATGATCGTTTACTGTAGCATTCATACTGTCTGTAAAAATTGCTTTATTGTCGACCGGTAGATACATCACTATTTGCTTCATCAACATGTCTTCGATGCCACCCATTAAAGCATCGCCCATCTGTGCATTATAATGTTCAGCCAAATTACGTAATTCGTCTGCCTGTTCGTCGGTTAATAGAAAATGACTTATGAGCATATTCAAAACATTTTCGCTAGGCATAATTTGTCCCTTTTCAATCGAAAGCAAAGTTGACTCATCTATCTCTAGAGTGCCCGAAACCTCCACTAGCGACTGGCGCCATTGTTCGCGCAGGTGTTTTATTTTTCGCCCTAGTGCCTCATATGGGCCTTTGTTTTGTTGCTTCACATCTATTATGTTACGCCTCAACGAGTCCCTTTGGCAAGACCACGTTTTAATATTCACTACAAACTAGTTAATTTGATTTCGGTTATACTAATAGCAATGCAACCACAGGAAAATATTTCACTTAAGGGTTATTCGACAATGCGTCTTGGAGGCATGGCCAAATACTTGCAACAAATAAACAACATAAACGACATAGAAACGGCTTTGAACTGGGCCGAAAGTAACAAAATTGCAAATGTCATTATGATTGGGGCTGGCAGTAACATCATTTGGCAAGACAGTGGCTATGATGGGCTGGTTTTGGTAAACAACATTAAAGGTGTTGAGTTTCAGGAGCAAGGCGATGGGTCATTTTTAACTATTGGTGCAGGAGAAGTTTGGGACGATATCGTCGAACAAACCACAAATAAAAACCTCTCAGGCATAGAACAATTATCTCTAATTCCGGGGCTGGCTGGCGCAACTCCCGTGCAGAATGTTGGTGCTTACGGACGCGAGATAAAAGACGTATTGGTTTGTGTACAAGCATATGACAAACTAGAAAAAAAGATGGTTACCATCCCAAAAATTGACTGCGACCTAGATTACCGAACTAGTCGCTTCAAAACCAAAGACAAAGGGCGCTTTTTTATAACCTCGGTTACTTTAACACTAAGCAATAAACCACCAATGCCACCCTTTTACTCTGCTGTACAAAATTATTTGAACGAACATGAAATTAAACAATACACCCCAACAGCAATTAGACAGGCGGTAATCGATATTAGATCCAATAAATTACCAGATCCAAGGGAAGTAGCAAATTGTGGGTCATTCTTTACAAACCCCTTTATTCCACGTATGCAACTGGAAGAGCTAAAAGAGCAGTACCCCGGTATTGTCTACTGGGATGTTAGCGATGATACGGTTAAAATTTCTGCGGCCTGGATGATGGAAGCACTGGGCTTAAAGGGGTATCACGAACCAACAACTGGCATGGCAGTTTGGGAAAAACAACCCTTGGTACTGGTAAACGAAAGGGCATCTTCTACTGCTTCGCTAATAGCTTTTAGAGATGCTATCTTGCAGGCAGCTAAAAAGAAATTCGATGTCGATCTTGTTCAGGAGCCAGAGATAATCTAACTATCGCTCGGCAAAGGAAACTGTCTTGCGAAATTTTTTACTTCGACACTTAACTTGTTAAGTATTTTTTCATTATGCCTATTCTCTAGCGCCAATTTCATCCATTCAGCGATTTTTGTCATATCTTTTTCGACAAGTCCTCGAGTAGTAATCGCCGGTGTGCCCAGGCGTATTCCGCTTGGCCTAAAAGGTGGCAGTGGATCATCAGCGATTGTATTTTTGTTGAGTGTAAGACAAATTTTGTCGAGAGTCACTTCTGCCTCATTACCATCAATACCAAAACTAGAATGTACGTCTGCCAGTATGAGGTGGTTACTTGTTCCACCAGTGATGAGCATGAAACCTCTCCGGATGAGCTCTTTTGCGAGATATTCTGCGTTGGTTACCACTTGCCTAGCATACACACGAAACTCTGGCTTTAATGCCTCGCCAAAAGCCACGGCCTTCGCTGCGATAATATGTTCGTGAGGGCCTCCTTGCATACCAGGAAAAACTGCTCGGTCTATTAATGTTGGTATGTTTTCTATAGTTTTTTCAGGGGCCTTTAGTGGATTACTAACAATCCCCTTCGATAAAATCAATCCGCCCCGTGGACCACGAAGTGTTTTGTGTGTTGTAGTCGTTATAACATGAAAGCCATAGTCGAATGGATTTTTGGCTACCCCGCCAGCAATCAATCCTGCGATATGCGCCATATCCGCCATTAACAATGCACCAACTTGGTTGCCAATTTGTGCAAACTTCTCGTAATCCAACTCTCTTGGGTAGGCACTAAAGCCAGCTAAAATTATTTTGGGTTTATACTTTTTTGCTAACGTCTTTAGCTCTTCGTAATCTATCTCTCCGGTATTTACGTCTTTCATCTTATAACGAACGAAGTTGTATAACTTGGCGCTTCTTGTAACTGGCGCCCCATGAGTCAAATGACCTCCGTGACTTAAATCCATTGCTAGCACAGTATCGCCTGTCTCAAGCCAAGCACTATATACTGCTTCGTTGGCTGGAGCACCTGAGTGGGGTTGTACATTGGCATGATCGGCCTTAAATAACTGCTTTGCTCTGTCAATTGCTAATTGCTCTAACTGATCCGTATACTCTTGGCCTCCGTAATAACGTTTAAATGGGTATCCTTCGGAATATTTATTTGTAAACACACTGCCCATGGCCTCTAAAACGTCTCTACTGACATAGTTCTCACTAGGAATTAGCTCTAGCCCCTCGCGTTGACGCTTATTTTCGGCATCAATAAGTTTTTTAACTATTTTGTCTTTCACCAAAACTCTCCTCGAATGTACTTATTGTATCTTAAAGACATTAGATGTATAAAGCTGTTTTATTTATTTGCATTCTGACAAGTAATCTTTTTTGTGCTATAATCACCTCTGTTATTGAAGCAAATGTGCACTAGCGGGTGTCGTATAATGGCTAATATACCTGCCTTCCAAGCAAGTGATGCGAGTTCGATTCTCGCCACCCGCACCATTTTGCCCCAGTAGCTCAGTGGATTAGAGCAAGACGGTTCTAACGTCAAGGTCGGGGGTTCGAGTCCCTCCTGGGGTACCATGATTATCCTTCGATATCTGACAAGAGATAGTTGTGGTAATTAAAGTGAACACCCGACGCTAGAAAAGGTCGGGGTGAGGGTTGCTGGTAGCAATCCGTAAGGAAATCTTCTCTTGAAAACTATGTTTTCAAAGATGAAGTTTCGGGCCTGCCGAAGGTAGGTCGAGTCCCTCCTGGGGTACCATGATTATCCTTCGATGTCTGACAAGAGATAGTTGTGGTAATTAAAGTGAACACCCGACGCTAGAAAAGGTCGGGGTGAGGGTTGCTGGTAGCAATCCGTAAGGAAATCTTCTCTTGAAAACTATGTTTTCAAAGATAAAGTTTCGGGCCTGCCGAAGGTAGGTCGAGTCCCTCCTGGGGTACCATGTTTGGATTATGAAAATCAGAGAAACAGCCGGCGGAGTCGTCATCAGTAAATCAGGGAAAATTGCGATTGTTAGTCAACAAGGTAACTCTTGGTCATTGCCAAAGGGCGGAATTGACGAAAATGAAGACGTAAGAACTGCTGCTTTACGCGAGATTAGAGAAGAAACAGGTCTTTATGATTTGGTTTATATAAAGAAAATCGGCACCTACAACAGACACCGCATTGCCCTGCATAATAAGCCAGAAGACAAAACGGAAATAAAAAGAATAACTATGTTTTTATACATAACAAATCAGACAATTCTGAGCCCAGAAGATCCTGAAAATCCAGAAGCAAGGTGGGTCAATATCGACGAAGTAACGAACTATCTAACACACCAAAAAGATAGAGAGTTCTTTTTGTCTATCATGCCAACGCTCAAGCGATACATTCAAAAATTGTAATATTGATTACATTGGGCTATAATCACCCCTGTTGTAAGTATTATTAATAAATTATTCTTTCAAGCGTCGAGGCGGGCGTAGCTCAGTTGGTTAGAGCGTCTGATTGTGGTCCAGAAGGTCGTGGGTTCAATTCCCATCGCTCGCCCCAAATCTATAAAACACTTAAAAAGATTATCACACTAATGGGGACCGTTAAATTGTCTAGCCCATACCAAGATATGTTTTCGACAACCGAAATTCCAACTGCAGCTAGTAGTAACATTACCGACGAAACGCCAGCTATATTATCAGTAGCCAGTACAGCATAACTTGCACAAATTATTGATAAAGAAACAATAAAAAATACCCCGCTACCAACGAGCGATTTTTTATGACCAAAAATCTTGTACTGTGTCCAACCATTTGTTTTTGAGCCAACAATAGCTGCCAGCCCATCAGCAAAAGATAAGTGTAAAATAGCGGCCGTAAATATCCAAGGCGCTGGTTGCATTAATGCGCAAATCCCAATACTTATTGGGTATAGTAATTCTCCTTTGGTGGAACGCTTAACTGAATGAATTGATTTGAATAAATGCAGTTTGTAAGAGAGCGTAATGCCTACAAATAGAATTATGGATAGTAGTTGGATAACTCGCCATTCAATAAAAAATGGCCAAAATGCAATAATGCTTCCTACAATAATATGGATTATTTTGCGAGACAGCTCCGCGCTAAGAGTTTTTTTACGCCATAAAATTTCTACTATTAAAAGTAGCAAAAAGAAAGTAGCTATCGATAAAGCGATAGCTATCATGCATCTATATCCTGCTGTTCAAAATCTGCAACATCAAGATTGATGGCTTCACCAGAACGCGTTGATTGTTCTAAAAGTTTTTTGGCAATAATGTTTTCGACATAACGCTGAATAACTCTTCTCATTGGACGTGCTCCAAGCTTTGAGTCGTACCCTTTTTGTACCAGCCACCTTTTGGCTGGTTCGCTCAAAACAACACTTATTTTTTGATTATCCAGATTTAAGTTTAAAGTAGCGATAATTAAATCAACAACCTGCAATAATTCGTCTTGGTTTAGTGGCCTAAACAAAACGACTTCGTCAAAACGGTTAATAAATTCTGGAGCAAAAATATTCTGGTCAATAAGCCCTTCAACGAACTGCGACTCTTTATTGGCTAAATCTTCACCACTATCAATTATGCGACGTATTTCATCCGCCCCAGCATTTGAAGTTGCAATAACGATTGCATCTTTAAAAGACACCTTTTTGTTTTCGGAATCCTCTATTTCACCCTCGTCAAGCATTTGTAACAACAAATTAACAACACTTGGATGGGCCTTTTCAATTTCATCAAGTAAAACCACGCTAAAAGGCGAGCGCTTGATTTGACCTAAAAACCCAAGCTGATCACCCACCATGGGAGTAATCAATCTTTGCGCATCTTCAGGTTGAATGTATTGGTTCATATCTACCCTGACTAGAGCATCTGGGTTATTAAAGTACACTCTTGCCAATGCCTTCGACAACTCCGTCTTGCCAACGCCAGTGGGCCCAAGAAATAAGAATGTACCAACTGGTCGATTTGGATTGCCTACTCCGCTGCGAGACCGTCGAAGAGCATCGGCAATTACCGATACCGCCCTCTTTTGATTTATTACATGTTTATGTAAGTCGTCTTCAAGATGCAACAAGGATTGAGATTCGCTACCAGTCGCCTGTTGTAGTTTTACTCCTGCAGACAGTTCGATGCTCTGCTTTACTATATCAGCTGTTACGAGCCCGTTTTTGGCAAGCGGTGCGGCCGATTTTAATACCGCAAGTGCCGCCCCAGGCATGGCCTGAGAGTCAATATATCGCCCACCTAGCTTATATGCCTCACGTAAAGATTGATAAGTAAATATAACTTTGTTGGAATATTCGCTAAACACAACCTGGTCCTGAAGTACGGTAATTGTATCTGTTTCGTCCGCTGACTCGAGTCGGATTGGCTGCAAGTGACTGGCTATCAATGAGTTGTTGGCACCCAGCGCCTGCCACTCCTTCGGCGTCATGGCTAGCACCATTCGCACCGAACTAGCTTCTAATACCGGTGTCAGAACGTTTACAAGGTTTACGCTATTTGGGCCAGTACCAAAGAAAACCTGAGCATCGTCGAAAAACAGTATGATATTTTTCGCCTTGCTCGCTTCGTTTAGAACCTGAATTACTATTTGCTCAAGCTGGCCTGGGTTTCCAGCTTGCGCCAGCAACGACGGAGCATCAAGAGCGATAACCTGGTTATAACGTATTTGTTGTGGCAATGAATCATCCTCGATTAGTCGGTTGGCGAACGCATATACACAGGTTGTTTTGCCAACACCGGTATCGCCCACTATCGTAATCGAAGCATGATTGGCGCTCATACTTTGAACCATCTGGTCAACAATTGACTGCTTGCGTTGGGTATCGATGAAAAACCCATTCCGTTGAATGTCACTACTAATATTGTGTCCTAATCGTTGCAAAATTGGGGTATAGCCAAAAGCCCAATCTCGTGCAAAACCGCCAAAATATTTCTTTTGCCGAGCTAGCTTAGCTTTAGTTTGTAAATTTTCGAACCAAGAAATTCCATTTTCAACGTCTTGCAAGTCCACCGCTACAGAATTTAAGATACTTTCTATGTTAGGTACAGATTTGAGAAGTGCAACAAAAACTACTGAATTGGTTAGCCCATTGGTACGAAACTTTTGCATCAGCCCTTCAGCGACTTGCCAGATTGCTTGACCGGATGAGGCATCTTCTCCGAGTTGTGACTCAAAAATAACTGGATCAAGCAAATAACGATTCTGAAAAAAGTACCTAGCTGGCGTACTCGCAAGCGCCTGCCATATTTCTTTTGCAGATGGTTGTTCGGTTTTTAGACCAGCTAGGATGCGATAATCAAGCTGTCCATCAATATTATTGCCTGATGGTTTTATGTCTTCCAACGAACCCTTGTACCAAACAACGACAATAAAAATAATAGCGGTTAGTGTAAGCAAAAAATACCCTACGTTATATCCAAAAATTATCAACAGAACTCCAAAAATCAAGGTAGCCCAACCAATCAAAATATTGGCTTTGAGCACAGCTCCTCTCTCTAGGGTACGCTTATAACGCGATCTAAAGGCGCGGCTGCTTTTTGGGTTGAGCGACAAATCCACCCTATAAACCCCCTTTAACACCTACAATTGGAAGCAAAACAACAAACAGTGGTATAAAGACCCAAGAAACTAGGGCTAAAATTGTGACTAACGCAATGACTATAGTGATAACCAATGATAATAACAACATGCCCAATCGAACAATTGCGCCAATGAATCGAGAAATAAAATTATCAATTTGCGACTGTATAAAATTGCGAAAGGTTACTTGTGTTTGGATTTGCTTCCAGGGGGAAAAAAGGGTTCTCAGCAAGGTGCCCACCGAGAAAGAGCTAAAAATACTGCTTAAGTACTCACCAGAAGTTGTTAATACCCATATCCAGCCACGACTGTACCACCAGCCCAATATATGAACAATAACCATGAGAATAATTGTACCAATCTAAGTAAACGATTGATAGTTTTAGCCCAATTATGAAACAAACCTACTGGTCGGGGAGGCCGGACTCGAACCGGCGACCTCACGGTCCCAAACCGCGCGCGCTAGCCAACTGCGCCACACCCCGACAACAGATTGATTTTATCAAATTTACACAATCTTATCCATAAAGAATGTTTTTTCACATAAAATCAATCGTTATGCGAACTAGAGTTTTATTTTATTTTGCAAACTCTATGGCACGAGTTTCGCGAATAACATTTACTTTTATTGTGCCCGGATATTGCATAGTTGATTCAATTTTTGTAGCCACGTCACGGGCTAACTTGATTGCTCCAAGATCATCAAGTTGAGTCGGCTTTACGAACACTCTAACCTCTCTACCGGCACTAATCGCATACGCCTTCTCTACACCAGTGAAACCGGTTGCTACGTTTTCTAGATCCCGCATTCTTTCTGCAAAATTTTCTTGACTGATATTTCTTGCCCCTGGTCTAGCCGCACTAATTGCGTCAACAACCCTAACAATTAGTGCTTCTAAAGTAGTGGCCTCCATGTCATCATGGTGCGCCTCGGCGGCGTGTGCTACATCTTCTGGAACGCCATATTTTCTGGCTATTTCACCAGTGATGTGATGATGCTTGCCTTCCATTTTATGCGTTAAGGCCTTGCCCATATCGTGAATCAGAGCAGCATATTTCGTAGTTTTCACATTAGCACCCAATTGTTCTGCTAGAACACCTGCCATTTGCGCCATCTCTGTGCCATGTTTTAATACGTTTTGCCCATAACTTGTTCTATATTTAAGCTCGCCTAAATATTGTAAAATTTCCTTGGGGATACCTACTATCCCGACTTCTCTAGCAGCGTCTTCTCCAGCTCTTACAACATCTTTTTGAACTTGCTTTTGTGCTTTCTCTACAATTTCTTCAATACGACCTGGGTGAACCCTACCGTCTTTTAGAAGCATCTCAAGAGCAACCCTTGCGACCTCTCGACGTACTGGATCAAAAGAACTTAATACAATCATGCCAGGAGTATCGTCAACCATAATATCAACCCCAGTGGCACGCTGAAGTGCCTGAATATTACGACCTTCTTTTCCAATAATACGGCCCTTCATTTCTTCGTCGTCCAGTTTGACACTAGTAACAGTACGCTCTGCTGTTACTTCACTGGCCATTCGTTCCATGGTTTCTACTAAAATTGCCGAGGATTTTTCTTCAGCCAAGTCCTTAGCATCTGCTTGGAGCTTGGTAATAAGACCAATCAAATCAGTTTTAATATCTTTTTCGGTCATTGCCATTAATTTTTCGGCTGCGTCTTTCTTGGTCAACTTGGCAATTTTCTCAAGTTTGTCTTGCTGTTTGACCCGAATTTCTTTGATAGCATTTTTTAGCTCTTCTACCTCGTCTTCACCCTTTCGGAGCGCCTCGGTACGCTTGTCTAAACTGTCGAGTTTTTTATCAAGCGCCTCTTCTCGACCAAGTAAGCGCTTTTCAATATCTTTGAGTTCGTTCCTGCGTGTCTTTTCATCTTTACGGGCAACTTCGGCTAATTCTGTGGCCTCTTCTCTTGCTTTTGCAAGCAATTTTTCTGCTTCAGATTTTGCTTTTTTTATCTCTTTTTCAGCTCGCTCCTCTGCAGTGCCGATCTTTTTCTTTGTCAGTGCAGTATTCGCACCAAAGCCCACACCAATACCAGCAACTGCTAGTACAATTGTAATAGGATCCATATTTTTCCTTTCTACCGGTTTAGTGGCAGATAAATTAGTTCACCGTCCGCAAACTTCACTATCACTTCTTTAGTTCGCTGAAAAAATGGTGAATTCTTTAATTCTTACCTGAAATCGATAATTTAGTCGTTTAGATAAATGCGTTACTCTAACGAGTCCGACCCAATTTGGTCTTACGTTTTAGTATATAATTTTTTTAGTTTTCTAACAATCCAAGTTGTCGGTTATTTTTTGGGTTTAGTTGTTTTTGGAGCGGATCCGTATTCTGGTAGAGCTACTTTTTCGTCCTCGCCTTTTAGCAATCTAGAAATTCCAAGTAACTCCCACTTGCTAGATAACTCTGACACAATCGGGATTTGCAAAGTATATGCAACTGTATTAGCGACGCTAAACCCTATTCTTAGACCAGTAAAACTGCCTGGCCCTTTATAGACAACCACCCCTTCTATGTCTTGCCAGGCCTTGTTATTTAACTTAAGGATGTCTTCAATCTTTTGGTGCAGCGTAATTGAAAGATCGCGACCCGCCTGCCATGATGTGTGGCTAAGTTTACCTTTATCTTCGAATAGCCCTATTTCTGCCGTTGGATTATCTGTGCGAAGTGTCAAAATTAACATTTTATTTATCCCCTCCACCAATATGTAACAACCTATCTGTTTCGCTAACTACTTCAAAACAAATAACAATACGATTTTTTGGCAGTATACCCCGAACATGTTCTGCCCATTCTATTACAACAACGCTATTTTGCTGACTTAAAACCTCTTTCAATTGATTTTTGACAACTCCTGCGTCAGGAAGCCGGTAAAAATCATAATGATAAAGCGTTAGCCGTCCAGTGTAGACCTGCTCTACCGTAAATGTTGGACTAGAAACATGGTCTGTCGACCCGAGTCCTTTTGCAAGGCCTCGAACAAAAGTTGTTTTTCCCGCGCCTACATCACCTACTAGCTCAATAACCTCACCACCTACTAAACGGTTAGCTAGTTTCTCGGCGTATGTTTCGGTAGCGCTTGTACCTGAGCACAATCGAGCGGACGTCTCCTCGGTATTCATATCCTGCATATAGTAACGCTAGTATGCCAACTCCCACAAGGACACTTCTGTGAATTGATGGTGTCTCTTGTACGTCCTTAAGAGATGCTCCGTCGGCTACGGCTTTGGCTTTGGAAGATTTAGTGGAAGCAGATTTGCTGGCACTTGCAGTTTTTACGGATGTTGTTTTTGGTTTTGTCGTCGTCGATTTAGTGGATGCTTTCGGTTTCGGAATAGCAGTTGCTATCTTTACAGGAGGGACTATCGGCAATTGAAGGATGTTGGCAGTTCCGGGAGTCGGTGTAATTGTCCATTGCCAGACCCCATTTAATAACGCCCAAGCGCTACCATCATCGGCGCCTTCATAATGATCTGTCTGGCTTACAATCTCTCCTGAAGGGTTTTTAAGTTGTGCCACCCCGCTGGTATTAGACAAAACTAACTTAGATTTTTTCGAATATAGTACATAGTACCCGTGAGCAGGGATAATATCCGCACCAAAAGTATACCGATAAGAAAAACTATTGCCAGTTTCTATTCTGTATCCTGCTAAAGATACATCCTGATCGTTTGAATTATAAAGTTCAATATACTCATCATCTGCATCGGTGGCCGGGCTAGCAGGGTTTGGTAGTAGTTCGGTAATAATAATTGGCTCTAAGGACTTGGACTCTAGCGAAGGGCTATCGACAGTCGGTGGATCAGGAGTAACAGATTCTGAAGGGGTGGGCTCTGCTGATGATGCGTCGCTATCCGAAGACGCACCTTGCTCAGGTGGGGTATTGATAGAGGTGTCTTCGGGCATTGCAGGTGGAGCAATATTATCGTTGATCGGGGTAGGTAAACTAAGAAGCACAAAATCGTTTGCATTGTTGTCGGTATCTATCATTATATTGTCCACAAATCCACGTGCGAGGGATTTACCGTTACCCGGTTTTGCATGAGCCACACCCTCAAATATTTTTGCGCTGCCCCAGCCAACCAAATCTTCGGTTGTCGATGTTCCTTTTAGCAGACGGACTGCTCCACCTGTGTCGGCTAACGTTGCAGAAAAAGACATGTTTGATTTTTCGGTTAGGTAGCCACTACTGCAGGCCAGAAAATATCCACCAGGATAAAGTAGCCCACTTAGATGCATAGATTGAGTTGGAGAACCCAGTGGAGATAGTTGCGACGCAGAGGACGAATAATATTCAATCGTATATTGGCTAAGATCAATTGTTTGATTGCTAATGTTGTATAGTTCAATAAATTCTTCGCTGGCGCTAGCGCTAGACCCTGTCTGAATTTCGCTAATTAATATCGATGAAGGTGTAGCGTGGGTAGGTGCTACGGGCATACAAAAAACGGAAAATACAGTAACTACAGAGAAACGAAAAATCGCTTTTTTCATCACTGGTTTTGATTGTACCTGAGAACAAACTTAAAACACAAGAATATTAATTAGTTGTATACTTAAAGTTAAGATGCTAAAGCTAGGAGCAACCTTTGAAAATATCCCGATTCTTTCTTTAAGAACAGGCAACGCCATTGCTACTACTCAAAAAATTATTTTTAACCCTCACAATTTAAAAGTTGAGGGTTGGTACGTAGTGGATAATGTTGATAAAACAATATTAATACTAATTTCCAACGACGTTCGAGAAATCATTGATAGAGGCATAGTAATAAACGATCACGAAGTTCTAAGCCCAAAAAAAGAACTTATCCGATTAAGAGAGGTGATTGATTTGAATTTTGAACTATTAGGCAAAAACGTAGTAACTGACAGCGGTAGAAAAGTTGGTAAAGTTGTAGACTTTGCAATAGAAACAAATAATTTTTTCGTCAAAAAAATCTATGCTTCACAACCACTACTGAAAAATTTTACGGGTGGCACACTTAGTATAGATCGATCACAAATTGTTGAGATTACCAATAAAAAGATTGTTGTCGAAGACACAGCAATACTAGTAAAAGATGCCGTTCCTGCCCCTAGTTTATCATCGTAATTACGCTAACTATTCCTGGTTGCGCTCGTCGCCCAGCCAGCTGATAGCCGTAGATATATCTTGGTAATTAAACCCTTGCCTGGCAAGAAAACCGATTAACTTTTCTTTGTTACTATAGCGCGATTGTGTACGTTTTTTGACAATTAATTTTTTTATTACCTCTACTTCGTCAACCTTATCTGCATTAAGTACATCTTTGATGATTTCTATACTAACTCTTTTTGCCCTTAACTCTGCCTCAAGTCGTCGTCGACTAACATTCTTCAACAATCTACGGTTTTCGACCCAAGAGTTAGCAAATTGCTTATCATCTAAATAATTATTTTTACTTAACTTGTTAACTATTTTTTCAGTTATATCTATGTGTCCTTTTCTTTTTAGATACTGTTCGACCTCCCATACTGAACGCCTCCGACGTGAGATCAAGCCAATCGCCGAGAAATATGCTTTATCGAGTTTCGCTATTTGTTGAAACTTTTTTATAGAATTCTGGTCATAATCGTTACCAATCTTTATACCCTGACTTAGCAATTCGTCTGTAGACAAAGAAAAAACGTATTTACCATCGACATAAATAGAATATCGACCGCTTTGCTTTTGCTGTTGCTTGATATCAGAAATTCTCATAACAATATAATAATGACTGATGTCAAAATAACTGCTAGGGGAAGCTCAATAAATATTCCGTTTAATGTTTGAGACGTTTGAATTTTTGAATGAAAACGACTGAAATGACTTTTCGGAGAGGGCTTTATCTTGCCTAAATGTTCTTTCACAATATACCTATAAGCCCATACAAAATCTGCGGAACCGGCCAAAATTGCACAGATAAAGACCAAATGCGGTGCGCTTAAGAGAAGTAGCAATATAAATACACAAGCCAACAACAATGCATCTACATATAGTACTCTGTGAAATTGCTTTTTAGCGTTTAAGTGGCCACCAAAATCATCCAGCCCAAAGTGTGGAATAGCATCAAGTAAAAAATGAGATGCGAATGCTAGAGGGATTGCTAATTGTGGTTGAGAAATTGACGCACCGATAACAGCTCCAAAAAGAGCATGGTTAGTTGCTGTCATGTAGCGCTACTCTTTAGCAACACTTTTTCTGACTAAACTAGAAACTTCGTCTAGAATCTTTGGGTTATCCTCTAGGTATTTCTTGGCTGCCTCTCGGCCTTGGGCAATTTTTGCATCTTTGTATGAAAACCACGCACCGCTTTTTTCGATAACCCCTCTCTCGACACCCAAATCTAAAACATCACCACTTTTACTAATTCCCTGATTGTACATAATATCAAATTCGGCCTGCCTAAACGGTGGAGCAATTTTGTTTTTAACCACCTTAACACGAGCCCTGTTGCCGATAATCTCATCACCCTGTTTTATTTGCGATATACGACGAATATCCATTCGTACAGATGAGTAAAATTTAAGAGCATTACCACCCGTTGTAGTTTCTGGATTGCCAAACATAACGCCAATCTTCATTCGGATTTGATTAATAAAAATGACAGTCGTATGTGAACGACTAATGATTCCTGTTAATTTACGAAGGGCTTGACTCATCAAGCGTGCCTGCAAGCCCATATGACTATCGCCCATATCTCCTTCAATTTCTGCCCTTGGCACCAATGCAGCCACCGAGTCGACAACAATCAAATCTACCGCACTACTCCTAACTAATGTCTCTGCTATTTCGAGTGCCTGCTCTCCATTGTCTGGCTGAGATATTAATAGATTTTCGGTATCTACCCCCAGTTTTCGCGCATAAGCAGGATCGAGAGCATGCTCGGCATCTATAAATGCTGCTGTTCCGCCCTGCTTTTGGACTTCTGCGATAGCGTGTAGAGTTAACGTTGTTTTACCAGAACTTTCTGGACCATAGATTTCTATAATTCTACCCTTCGGGATACCTCCACCAAGTGCAATATCTAAGCTTAAGCTACCGGTAGATACGGTCTCTACGTTTGTTTTGTGAGCATCCCCCAATTTCATGATGGATCCCTTACCAAATTGTTTTTCAATTGACTCAAGTGCTAGCCCTAGTGCTTTATTCTTGCCACTATCGTCCGTCTTAATTTTATCGGCCATTATCCCTCCAAGTTATTTTCGTTTCCCAACCACGTATATAAATTATAACAAACACTGCGTCATCTAGTGCTAACGGTTAATTGATTGTATACTCATAGTTAAATTATGCATATATCGGACAGTTTGGTGGAGAAACTACTCCGCGCCAAAAAAATTACTACAGATGAACAGTTAGCTACTCTGCACGAGCAAGCAAAAACTGCCAAAGAATCTCTTCAGCAAGCTGCACTAAAAAACGGTATTATCAACGAAAAAGATCTAACAAAGTTATATGCCGAAGAAATAGATGTTCCTTTTATCGATCTAAACCCGAAAGAAATTCAGCGCGAGGTCTTGATGTTGATTCCCGAGAGAATCGCCAAACAAAACCAGACAGTGGTTTTTGGAGTCGAAGAGGACGGATCGAAATTGCTAGCCATGCAAGATCCAGACGATATTCAAACCCTCAATTTACTGCAAAAACAACTTGGAACCGACCTAAAAGTCCATATAGCTACAGAGTCTGCTATATCGGGAGCCCTCGACCAGTATCGGGGTAATGTCTCTAGTGAGCTTACAAAAGTCCTTACCCCAGATGAAGAAGATGAAGAAACGACAGAAGAAGAGCAAATCGATGAAGAAGACCTAGCAGAAGATTCGCCAATTGCCCAAACTGTTAACCTGGTTATCGAATATGCTATTAAATCTGGTGCAAGTGATATTCACATCGAGCCAAGAGAAGATTACGTCAGCATCAGGTATCGAATTGACGGTATTTTAAAAGAAGCCAATAAACTCCCCAAAAAAGTCCATGGAGCACTAGTAAGTCGCATTAAAATATTGAGCAACTTAAAAATCGACGAACGCCGGGCTCCGCAAGACGGTAGGTTTAAAATTCAGATTGGAAACGGTGTATTTGCGTTACGTGTCTCTACTTTGCCAATCACCGATGGGGAAAAAGTTGTTATGCGAATTTTAAACGAATCCAGCAAAGCACTAACTCTGGAAGAACTTGGCTATTGGGGTAGCTCCTTAAAAACTATAAACGATGCAATTGTCCAGCCACACGGCATGATTTTGGTTACTGGGCCCACCGGATCAGGTAAATCTACCAGTTTATTTAGTATATTAAGTTTACTAAATAGACCTTCGGTAAACATATCTACCATCGAAGACCCAGTTGAATATAGAATTGCGGGAGCCAATCAAACACAGGTTAACCCCAAGGCGGGCATGACCTTTGCTGCGGGGTTAAGAGCACTCTTAAGACAAGACCCCAACATAATAATGGTCGGAGAGATACGTGATACCGAAACAGCCGGACTTGGGGTACAAGCAGCACTAACTGGACACCTTGTCTTTGCGACGCTACACACCAACAACGCGGCAACTTGCCTACCTCGGCTACTAGACATGAGCATCGAGCCATTTTTGATTGCTAGTACTGTTCGAGCAGTAGTAGGCCAGCGACTAGTACGTAAACTTTGTGTAGATTGTCGAGAAGAATTTACTCCGGACCAAGTAACTATTAAACAGGTATCCGAGACCTTTCATATTGACGACGCAAGCACCATGAAGCACATCCATGAACTTGAACAAAGCGCCCTAGAAGGAGGAATTGGCAAGCAGAATTCTGGTAAATCGTCGGTGAGAACAGATGAGCTATCTACAACGCCAGTAAAAGTTCAACGGCTGTTTAAAGCTAACGACAAAGGTTGTAGTTCTTGCAATCACACTGGCTACAAAGGGCGGGTCGGACTATACGAGGTACTTGGCAACTCTCAAGACATTCAAAAATTAATTGTAAGCAATGACACCAGCGAGTCCATTCAAAATCAAGCAATTAAAGATGGCATGATTACTATGCAACTTGATGGCCTAATCAAGGCCCTACGCGGACAAACAAGTATTGAAGAGATCTTACGAGTAACCTCCGAGGAATAAATATGGCGTACTATACATACACTGCAAGCAAAAAAGGTAAAACAGTTACGGGCACCATTGAGGCGTCATCTAAAGAAAATGCCCAAGCTACTTTGTCTCACCAAGGGATTCATCCATTAATAGTTAAAGAAGTATCTGCCTCTGGTGGCCTGGCCAGTATTCTTAAACGCAGGAGTAAAAAGGTCAAAATCAAGGACCTAGTCGTCTTTACTAGACAGTTATCGACCATGGTTAGCGCCGGGGTACCATTAACACGATCTTTGGTGACCCTCGAAAGTCAGACCAACAACAAATACTTCGGCACAGTCATTGCCGGGGTTATGAAGGAGGTAGAGGGAGGTATAGCGTTAGCTGACGCACTCGAAAAATACCCGAATGTTTTTAGCGAAGTATACATAAACATGGTTAGGGCTGGCGAAGCCGGAGGAATATTGGACGATATCTTGAAACGACTTGCCTCACAGGTAGAAAAAGATGCCACGATTCGAAAAAAAATTAAAAGCGCCATGGCCTACCCAACGGTCATATTATCAATTACAGTGCTAGCTTTTTTTGGAATTATGTTTTTTATCATGCCAAAACTAGGCAAAATCTTAAAAGACCTTGGCGGGCCGGATGCTCAGTTGCCAGTTTATACCCAAGTGTTACTGGGGATAAGCGATTTTAGTCGTAAAAATGCAATTTTTATCTTTATAGTCGGGTTTGTTGCCATTTACTTTTTCAGACGCTATATAAAAACCCCTAAAGGAAAATACAATCTCCATAAAACACTGCTTAAAATTCCGGTACTGAAAGATATTCTGATTAAAATTGCTATCGCCCGATTTTCGCGTACCTTTGCATCTTTGATGTCTTCTGGCGTTGGAGTACTGGATGCGCTAGAAGTAACAGGAGGAGCTATTGGTAATAAAGTAATCGAGGAAGAACTAGTAAACGCTTCTAAGGCGGTTAGGGCTGGCAAACAACTATCCGAGCCATTGTCTGCCAGTCCTCATTTCCCGCCCATAGTCAGCCAAATGCTGGCCATAGGCGAGGAAACAGGGCAAATTGATACAATATTAATCAAAGTAGCTGATTTTTACGAAGAGGAAGTAGATGCCGTTATTGATGGTATAAGCTCACTTATTGAACCAATTATGATTTTAGTGCTTGGTAGTATGGTTGGCGTTATTGCAGCTAGCGTTATGGGGCCAATTGCATCGTTAAGCCAAAATGTGGGTAACGGCTAACGTTAAGGATCCAAAAGTACTTGATTTTATACCGATAATGCTTAATAATCACTAACTAGATACTTATTGTCGCTGAAATTAAGTTAGCAAAAATAAGATCAGAAAAATTAATAACAAGAATAACAAGGAGGGTGGGTCCTTATGATCTCACTAAAATACAAAGAACGAGGGTTTACTATTGTGGAACTCTTGATCGTAATCGTCGTTATCGGCATCTTGGCTGCTTTAGTCATCACAACCTTTAGTGGGGTGCAAAAGAAAGCCCGAGACACCGAAAGACAAACCGACATTAAGGCGTTGCACGGCCAAGTTGAAGCATTTAATGCTCAAAAAGGGTACTACCCTACTCTTGCTAATATGCAGGACAACGCCTGGCTATCTGCCAACTTAAAAGGCCTCGACACTGAAGCCGCCCACGATCCAAAGGGTACTGCTGGCAACAATATTAACGCTGCCGCTGGGGCAAATCGTTATGCATATACGGTAACCCCAACCACTTGTGACAATACAGCCGGTAACGAGTGTACTGGATATACTCTGACAGCTACTTTAGAGGGTGGTGGAACCTTCGCTAAAACCTCGCTGAACTAAACATAGTCAATTTCAGCATAAAACCCCGCAAGATAGCGGGGTTTTATTATTCCTCTAGCAAGGCGGACAAACAATCATTAAGCATAAGTATATCTGCTATACTGATAAATATTAATTATGGGTGGAACACAAACATCACCACTACTGTTTAAAGACAAACCAATATTTGGCCTAGATATTGGCTTTAGCACTGTTAAAGTAATGCAGATAGAGCAGTCAACTAAAAAAGCCAGGCCGGTAATTGGCTACGGCGTTTCAAAATTTAATAACAATGCAATATTAGATGGTGAATTAGTCGATTTGGACCATGTTGCTCATACTATTGCTGAGTTATTTGAGTCAAACATTATTGGCAACATCACAACTCGTAGAGTAGCCGTCTCGATCCCTTCTGCAAGAACGTTTACCAAAACAATTACACTACCCTCTCTTCCAAAAAAAGAAATCGACGAAGCTGTTTTATCAGAACTGAGTCAGTATATTTCTATACCCTTAGAGGACCTCTACTCTGACTATTCGGTAATTAATGAGAGCAAGGAAGGCATCGAGATACTGTCGGTTAGTATTCCCAAAACCATTGTTAATAGCTATTTGCAACTCCTTCAAGTGCTAGGGCTAGAACCGGTATTGTTTGATACTAGCATCGGAGCTGCTGGAAGATTATTCGGTCATCAAGGCATCAGTACCGATATACCGTCTGTATTAATCGATTTTGGATCGTTAACGGCCGATATAACAATTTACGACAAAACAGTGATTGTAACCAGCACAGCATCTTGTGGCGGAGATATCTTTACTGATTTGATCGCAAAAAAACTCAAAGTTACCAAAGAAGAAGCATCGTTAATCAAAGGTAAGTATGGGCTTGGTAAAAGTAAGAAGCAAAACGAAATCGTAAATGCCCTTTCAGGAGAACTAGAAAACCTGGTCCGTGAAATTCGTAGAATGATTAGATATTTCGAAGACCGTTCAGAAAAAAATGACAAAATTGGACAAATAATAACTATGGGTGGAGGGGCAAATATGCCCGGATTGAGCGACCACCTAACAAGTACTCTTCGATTACCCGTTAGGACATGTGACCCATGGACGGTATTCGACACGGGACGCCTTCGAAGTCCAAAGACGACCGAAAAGGCAATGTTTGTAACCGCTTTTGGACTTGCACTGGTTAATCCAAAGGAGATATACAAGTGATAAACTTGCTACCTCCAGAAATAAAACAAGATATCGTATACGGACGACGCAATTCATCGATGGTTCATTGGGCGATTCTTGCGTGCGCCTCTTTATTGATTACCGTTGCTATTATGGGAGGAGGATATCTGGTCCTCAAACAAAGCATAAAAGCTGAAGCAAAAAATACTGAGGTAGCTCAGAGTGAACTTCAAACACTGAAAATTGAAGATACTCAAAAACAAGTCGAGGAATTAACCAACAATACTAAACTAGTTATACAAGTGCTATCAAAAGAGATACTATTCTCTAAATTATTAACTCAGCTAGGGTCTTCGATCCCTGCAAATACTACCCTAACTGGCTTTCAAATAGATAAGTTGCAGGGTGCTCTTACACTAAAAGGAACGGCTAAAGATGTAGACTCCGCTACTCAACTGCAACTTAACTTGCAAGACCCTCAGAACAAAATATTCGAAAAGGCCGATATTGAATCGATCGCTTGTAATAATGTCCAAAGCGAGGACGGAGGATCTGTAGAATACCCATGCACTGTCCAAATAAGAGCCCTGTTCTCAAAAAATAATCCCTTTACCTATATCTCGAAAACAACCAGCAACGGGGGGCCGAATTGATGAGAAATAAACGGTTCTTTCTAGCTTTGTCTCTGATGTTTGTGGTTATCCTATTTTTAATAGGGGCCAGCACATATTTAGGAGTAAAACAACTAACGAAACAGTCGTCGACCCTACGCGCTATAAGAACTCAGCAGGAAGTATCTGAGCAAGAGAAATCTTCGCAAGCTCAAGCCAAAAAAGAGCTAGAACGATACACCGAGTTAAATGAGATAACAAAATCAATCGTTCCTCAAGACAAAGATCAGGCAAAAACAATCAGAGAGATAAACTCTATCGCAAAAAGTTCCGGCGTTTCACTTCAAACGATTAACTTCTCAACATCAACCTTAGGCCAAAAACAAGCATCATCCCAGGGAGGATCAGCAGAGCCCACTAGCAGCACCCCTAACATTACCCAGGTCAAAGCAGTTGATGGAGTGAAGGGCGTTTATGCTATGGAGATAACTATAGCAAATACTGATTCTACGACAGTATCCTATCCTCAATTAATTGATTTCTTGAGTAAGCTCGAGTCTAACAGGCGAACAGCCCATGTCGATAAGATATCTATCACTCCAAAGAAAGGACGTTTAGTGTTCAACATTACACTAAATGCATATGTCAAACCATGAATAAAGGACCAAATATAAACCTGTCGTTCTCTCAACTAACTAATTTGTTGAGTGAGATGAAAACATTCTTGATACGCTATAAAGTAGTCCTATTTATTGTCTGTAATCTTACCCTGTTTGGATTTTTGGTCTGGAAGATTGGTGAACTAAATAGTATTACCCCAGATCAAGCAGGTGTTGAAGAAACACTTAACAAAAACGGTAATTTAAAAATAGACCAAGATGCAGTCAAAAAAATAGAACAACTAAAAGACCAAAATGTTCAAGTTCAAGCTTTGTTTAAAACCGCCCGAGATAACCCGTTTCAGGAATAAACACTGCTAGAAGAACACTCGTAATATTCTAAAATAACCCCGTTTGGTCATTTTTATCTTTTTTCTTTACCCCAAGATGTCTATATGCTTTATAGGTTGCCTTCCTTCCTCTTGGAGTTCTTTCTAGTAAACCAATTTGCATTAAATACGGTTCAAAAAAATCTTCAATTGTTGATCTCTCATCACCCGTCAAAGCTGCTAACGTATCCAGCCCCACAGGAGAGTCCTGATAATGCTCAATGATTGTTTCAAGAATCCTTCGATCAGACGGGTCTAGCCCCAACTCATCAATTTCGAGTAATTGCATTGCTCCTTTAGCTACTTCCAAGTCAATTATTCCATCGCCGTTAACATCTGCATAATCTCTGACTCTCCTAAGCAGTCGATTGGCTATTCTAGGAGTTAATCTTGCTCTCTTTGCCAAATGGAGTGCAGCGTTCTTATCTAAATGAGCGCCCAGTATACTGGCAGTTCGTTCGATAATTTTGGTTATCTCTTCGTCATTATAAAATTCCAACCGATGTTGCAATCCAAATCTATCCCTTAGGGGCGCAGCCAACGAGCCGGTCTTAGTCGTTGCCCCAATCACGGTAAACGTCGGTAAATCAAGTCGCAAACTTTTTGCACTCGGCCCTTTTCCGATCATAATATCTAACTTAAAATCTTCCATCGCCGAGTAAAGCACCTCCTCTACGCTACGATGTAGTCGATGAATCTCATCGATAAATAAAATGTCTCCGTCTATTAGATTGGTTAGTAAACTAGCTAAGTCACCCGCCCTCTCAATTGCTGGCCCTGATGTAACACGAATATTGGCTCCCATCTCGTTGGCTATTACGCTTGCAAGAGTGGTCTTACCTAGCCCCGGGGGGCCATATAAAAGAACGTGATCAACTGGCTCATTGCGTTTTTTGGCAGCCGATATTGCCAATTTAAGCGCCCGCTTGACTCTCTCCTGGCCAATATAATTACCGAAATCTCTTGGCCTGATGCTATTTTCTAGTTCTTTCTCTTCCGCATCGTCATTCGAATGACTCGGCTGAACTATCCTCTCTACTGCCATTATTTTGTACCTCTTAGTGCCAGGCGAACCCTCTCTTCTGTCGATACATCTCGGGCAACACCACTTAGTGCCTTATTAGCGTCTGCAGGCGAAAACCCAAGTTGTAGCAATGCTTGAATCGCTTCATCTTCGGACTCTTGACCTTCTTGCAAAAAACCTGTCGCAACATCTGACGACGCTAAGCCAACTTTATCCTTTAGATCTACTACGATTCTCTCTGCAACGCGTTTACCAACACCTTGTGCTCTTTTCAAATAATTTACATCTCCATTTGCTATAGCGCTTCTGACTTGCTCTGTTGAGCCAATGCTAAGTACTCCAAGAGCCATGCGAGGACCAACACCGTTAACATTAATCAGTTGCTCAAATAACTGCTTCGTTTTAATATCAATAAACCCGAATAAGTCGTACGCCTGATCTCTGATATATTCAAAAATATACAAACGACGCATAGAATCGATCTCTAGATGTCCTAAATCTTCTGACGTCACAAATACACCGTAGCCAACCCCACCAACGTCAACAACAACCGACCCAAGATCTTTATCAACAACTTTCCCAAACAAAATTGAAATCATGTACTTAGTATTATACTAGAGTTCAGCCATACTTGGCAGAGTTAGCATGGCAGATCGCTGCGGCTAGAGCATCTGCACAATCATCGGGCTCTGGTACAGTTTTTAGCCCTAATATTATTCTCACCATCTCTTGCATTTGCTTTTTGTCGGCTCGACCATATCCTGTAATTGATTGCTTAATCTGAAGTGGTGTATATTCAAAAATTTGAAGCCCTGTTCGTTCGCCTAGTAATAGCACTACCCCCCTGGCCTGGGCAACACTAATTGCCGTTGTTACATTTTGAGAGAAAAACAATTTTTCTACCGACATTGTTTGAGGATGATGCGCGTCAATAATTTGACCTAACTCCTCATAAATCATTAACATCCTTTGACTATCAGGATGATTTACTGGGGTACGGATTACACCTCCGTCAACCAGTTTTGATCTACCTCGCTCATCTACATCAATTACGCCAAAACCAAGTATACCGGTGCCGGGGTCAATACCAATAATTCGCATCTTCTATCCTTAAGAGTCGGTTATATCAAAATTTACGTAGGTATCGGTAACATCATCTAGTGCATCAAGTGCTTCCATAAGTCGTTCGATTTTACCTGCAGTAACGGAGTCGCTAATTTTAATAATATTTTTTGACACAAAACTTACGCCGGCCTCTTCAATGTTTACACCCCTATCAACCAATCTGTCACGAATGACGGTCAAATCTTTGGGGTCTGTATAAACAGTTATTTCATCACCATCTTCCTCAACATCGGTTGCTCCGACCTCTATGGCAGTAAGTAGGATATCTTCGTTACTGCCTTTGATCTCAATTACACCTTTCCTATCAAACTGAAATGAGACCGAGCCCTTCTCTGCAACGTTTCCTCCATGTTTAGAAAATGCCAAACGGACATCTGGGTAAGTACGGTTTACATTATCCGTTGCACAAAGGACCAAAATACCAACCCCTCCAGGACCATATCCTTCGTACATTACTTCTTGAATTTGCTCTCCGCCAAGCTTGCCACTACCACGATCAATTGCGCGTTGTATATTTGCAATTGGCATGTTTGCTGACTTTGCCTTATCGATTGCCAGACGAAGCGAAAAGTTCATATCAGGATCCGAGCCATTTTTGGCAGCGATTGCAATTGAATTCCCTAGCTTTGTAAAAATCGCACCTCGTTTTGCGTCTTCAACTGCTTTACCCCTATGAATTTTTGCCCATTTACTATGCCCTGCCATTTGCCCTTTATCCTGTCATTTCATCAAAATAATTTTGTTTAATTGTACCATATTTACCCTTGACCTTCAGATATAGGACCCAGCATATAAACAACAGTGTAGCGTATAAAAATAACATCGTGAATAAATCAACGTTAAGTTTGACCTGCGCGTTTGGAACTCTGGATAACACCCTTGCAACATCAAGCATATAAGTAAGTAGGATTGTCGCTGGCCAGGCAACATAACCTGCTAAGATCGGTACAAATACTCCCGCAATGCCTGCAAATAGCCCTAAAACCATTGCTAGCGGCACAAGCGGAACAACTAATATATTGGCAACTAAGCCAACCAAAGACGATTGGTGAAAAATGAACAATATAATTGGAATCGTCATAATTTGAGCGCAGAAGCTCTCAATTATGACAAGATTCATTGTGGAATGCTTTTTGTCTGGTCCCCAAATCCGTTGAGTAACAAGAGGCGCTAACACCAACACTCCAAAAAAAGCTAGAAAAGATAGATACCATCCAATATCCGACCAAGGATAGATTGGATACCAACCAGCAGTAATAGCTGCAGATAACGCTATCAAGAGTGTTGGTCGTATTAACCTTCCAAAATACCAGGCAAGTAGACCAAGCGTACTAACGATTGCTGCCCTCACAATAGATGCACTAAGCCCCGTTACGGCCAAGAATGAAGTAATTAGCAAAAATGCCGCTAAAGTTGCTTGATATTTTGAACGCTTGCCGAACGCTCTTTGCGCTGCCCTAACTAAAATGGTCAGGTTATATCCAGAAACAGCGATTATATGTGTTAGTCCTACAATCTTTAATATATCAGAGGTCTCTTTCGGCAAAGTATCCCTCTGACCAATAAGCAAACCCAGTCCGAATGACGCCTCTGGATCGGGAATGGCACTATATATCCCAGCAGTAAATTTGCTCCTCAACTTTTGGACAAGAGAAGGGTTCGAGTTTAACAAATTTACTTCAGCATAGCTAATTCTGCCCTGCTTCGAGCCCAAAGTACTTTTTAGTTTTCCCTGTACGCTTACTATATCTCCTCTATAAATTGCATTCTCTCCATACCCACTAACGTTGACCACGCCTACCATACTATCTCGATATGGTTTTACTAGTTCAACTTTACCGAGCTCAAAACTAAGCTGCCCATTTTTGCCATAAATAGAGTCACTTTTCACTTCGCCGATAATCGTTACGTTATGTTCGTATAAGTGCTGGTATGCTTGAGTTTCAATTGCGAACTGATTACCTCGCCATAGCCCAAAAAGCAAACAGGTTGCTACTACAAACAGCAATGTCAATATGTTCTTTCGACGCCATGCTATTCCCGTGTAGCAAGCCAACAGGATTATCCAAATTATAGAAACGTTCAGATGATCATAGCGAGCTAAACCAATTCCCAATAAAAACGTAGTACACCCAACAAGAATTAAGCTAGTTCGTCTAAAACGAACCGAAAACAGTTTCATTTGTTATTATTCTAACAAAAGAAAAATAAGTTAATAATTCGAGAAAATAAAAATACTCTAAAATAGGGTAGATAAAATACTATAAACTGGAGGGTCCAGTGGGACTCGAACCCACGACACCCTGCTTAAAAGGCAGGTGCTCTAACCGACTGAGCTATGGACCCTGAATGTTTCTGATTAACTCCTTAGATTATCGATATTTTTTAGAAAAAGTCAATTTTGGAAAACTAATGATTGTAGAAAATTCTAAAAAATACTATTCTTATGTTTAGTAATAAACTAATTTTTAAAGGATAGAAATGAAAAGAAGAGGTCTAGCTTCAGTCATAATCTTTAGCATAATCACGCTTGGAATATACAATATTTTTTGGGCTTACTTAACAGCAAAAGAGATGAGAACAAAGGGTGCCAACATACCACATTTTATACTTTATTTCATACCGTTTGCTAATTACTACTGGATGTACCGATACTCGATGGCGATAGAACAGGTATCGAATGGTAAAATGTCAGGCGTTTTGGTCTTTATTATGTTCTTTTTTACAGGTATCGGAGGAACTATCGTAGCCCAAATAGGCATGAACGATGCCATCGAGGCCGAATCCGCTGCACCCGCCACCGGAGCAACAGGCAACACAAATGGCTTAACGTCGTCTACATCTACACCTGCATCACCAACTCCCATGCCTTATTCGGCAGACCCAGCAAGCACAACACCACCTGAGCAAGTAATGCCCACCAATGTACAGCCCACCCCGTCAACCAGTATCAAGAGTAGCCAGCCAGTAAATAGCCAGCCCATTGACGGCATAACTCCCGCTCCCGTCCCACCAGAACAAACTACAGACAGCCAATAATTCAATTAGTGTTTTGCGTGCTTTTTTTGGTGAACTTTTGGATAAGTTAACCAAGCATTAATTAAGATAACAACGCTAGCAACAGCTAAAATTGCTGATTTATCAAAATTCCATTGTGTTTCTATAGTAGAAACAACTTCTTTTAATGAAAACAAGGTATCAGAGGCAAATATTAAACCCATCAAAGCGATAAGTACGTACGATAGTGCCTCCATCGGAAGCTTTGATTTAGTTACTCTAAATCTTAGAAGTAGTATGCTAAGTAAAGTAGGTGCCAAGAGAAGTGTAACCTGGATATATTCATAGTTATTAATATGTAAGTATTCTTGCCCAAACGATTCAGCATATTCTCCAACCTGAGTTGATAATAACTGACCAACAAATAAGCTTAGAAAAAGTATAATTGCCGGTACACGAAAATAAATTAAGATTAAGAAAATCACTATTAACGGGATAAAAATACCAAGAGGTGAACTCATGTGATAATTCTACCACAAGCACATTAAAGCTGATCTCCAATGCTCACATGGAACCGCTTAGATAGTCCGGCATTAACCTCTAAAACGTAACTAGCGGTAGCTTTTGGACAAAATACTTCAGGGTATGAACCGGGACTGACGCTATCAACTTGATCAATAACTTGCTTTCGATCATTTAGCCAAAGTATATCGATTGAAAAATGCATGTCTTTCATCCAAAAACAATATTTACCAGCGTAATCAAAAACAAACAACATACCGTGATACTCTGGCATCTGATTCCTCCCAGACAAACCTACCTTGCGCTCATTTGCACTGTCTGCGATCTCCAAATCTAGTTGTTTTGGTCCAAACTGGATCGTTTTATAATCTGGTTGATCCGTTAATATAACCATCAAAATAATTAACGAAATTGCGCCAATTAATCCTAAATATAGATAACTTATAAACCTTTTAGTTAAAAATTTCTTTTTTCGAGAAGAATTACGCTCCAACTTTATCTTTTTTATGTCTACCTTTTGCGTTTTGCTCAACATACTCAATTATTTTACCAGCAACGTTGTAACCAGTAACCTTCTCTATACCAAAACCTGGGCTTGCGTTTACCTCAAGCACAAGAGGACCGTGGCTCGATCTCATCATATCAACACCACAAATTGATAGGCCAATTGCTTTAGCTGCTTTTTGAGCGGTTTTACGCTCTTCTGCTGACAACTTTACAATTGAGCCACTACCCCCTTGGTGTAGGTTTGATCGAAAGTCTCCATCCAAGCTTTGTCGTTGCATGCTAGCTACAACCTTGCCACCAACTACAACCGCCCTAATATCTACTCCGGCTGACTCCTCGACAAATTCCTGAACCAAAAAACTAACACCCTCAACAAAAAACGCCTGCATTACGGCTTCAGCAGCTTTTTTTGTCTCTGCCAGTACCACACCGTTTCCGTGAGTCCCGCGTGCTACTTTAATTATCAGTGGTGTTCCACCTGCTTCGTTTATAACGTCTGATACATCTGCACTCTCTCTTGCGAATACGGTTTTGGGTATACCAACCCCCGCACGAGCGAACAGCTGGATACTTCGAAGTTTGTCACGTGATCGTACAATTGCGATAGAACTTGCAGTACTAAATACTCCCTGAGATTCAAATTGTCGGACAATCGAAGAACCATACTTTGTGAGAGCTGTCGAAATACGAGGAATAATCACATCAAAATTACCAAGTGGCTCCCCTTTGTACCTGACAACTGGATTATTTCTTTCAATGGTCACATAACACTTTGCATAATCAACGACAGTTACTTCATGGCCACGTGATCTTGCCTCTTCAACCAAGCGCTTGGTTGAGTAATTTTTTGGACCTTTCGATAAAACTGCAATCTTCATGACTTCCTCTCTAACTTTTTTCGGTGATTAACATCAACTATAAACTTATTTTTGATCAAAAATCTTCTGCCTATTAATACTAGATACTTCATATTACCTCGGTTTGCTAAACTAAGTCGTATTTTATACGTTTGATTATCGATGACTATTTTAGTATCAATAAAGTATCTTTTTTCTCTAGCACCATTACTACTTTTCACATATTTGACGACAAAATTATCAACAGTATACGACTTATTCGTACCTAAAGGCGTAAACTCAAGATTTACCTTGCCCTCCTTGCCCTTTACCTCTACAAGCTTTGAATAGTGAAGAGCACCGGTATAAGCACCGGTATCCACCTTGGCAAGCACAGTTTGGTTACTAAACTCTGGAAAGACTACTGGTATAATAGCCCCTACAATTTTAGTATTATTGGCAGTTGAAAACACGCCCATATTATAATGTTTTTACACTATTTAGTCAAGTTTCATCATGGTTGATGCGATTTGACTCTTAAAAAGGCCATCACTACTACTACGACTACAATAGATATAAGTACTACTATCATTGTAATAAATCCAGAGTCGTTCTTTTTATTTAGCATAAGCGATATTATATACAACTAAAAAAGCAAAGGATATGTTAAAAGCCAAATTTTCGATTTTTGGATGCTTTGAACTGCTGTAAGATTTCTACTTGTTGTTTCGATAGTTTTTTCGGTGTGTCAACAATAACTGTAACTATATGAGCGCCTCGGCCTGACCCTCGTATTTTAGGTACACCATGACCACTAAGTTTAAAATCTGTCCCGCTTTGTGTCCCAGCTGGAATTTTCATTTTGATTGGCCCATCAACAGTGTCAACATTTATTTCGGTCCCAAGAGCCGCATCCACCATCGGAATATTCTCTTCACTTAAGATTAATTCTCCCTCTCTAGTGAACTTTTTGTGCGCCCGAACCCTAACATGAACGTAAAGATCGCCATGAGAGCCGTGAGCAATGGCTTCACCCCTTTCTCTTAAACGAACTGTAGCACCGTCGTCTATACCAGCTGGAATTTTAAGTTTTATTTTGTTCGTTTTGCGCTCTACGCCCTTACCGTGGCACACACTACATAATTTTTCCGGTACCTTGCCAGACCCTTTGCAAGTTGGGCAAACACTTGCTTGTTGGATATTGCCAAAAATTGTCCGCATCGACTGAACAACCTGCCCGGATCCTTTGCAGGTTTCGCAGGTCTTCATTTCATACCCTAGCTCGGCAGTAGAACCGTTGCAATGAGAGCATGTATCATTAATTGTTAGACCAATTTCTTTTTCTACGCCGAATACCGCTTCTTCAAAACTAAGATCAATTGATGTCTCGACGTCTCGTCCTCTTTTTTTACCTTCAGTATTGCGCTGCGAACCACCAAAAAAACTTCCAAATATATCACCTAAGCCCAAATCACCGAAATCAAAATGCACTTCTTGGCCTGGCCCACCAAAGCCAGAAAATGGATTACCGCCAGCCGCGCCATTGCTACCAACTCCAGCGTGACCAAATTGATCGTATCGTTGACGTTTACTAGAGTCTTTCAGTACTTCGTAAGCTTCGTTTAGTTCCTTAAACTCCGCCTCATCACCGCCTTGATCAGGATGGTGCTTTACTGCCTGACGTCGAAAGGCCTTTTTGATCTCGTCGGCACTAGCATTTTTCCCAACACCCAATACTTCGTAGTAGTCTCGCTTATCACTCATCTTAAATATTTTAGCACTTGCACGGTTAGAGTGCTAGGCAAGTATTCTCGTATCTAGTTCTTCTCACTCTTATCGTCGTCGACTACCTCGCCTTCGACCGCTTCATCGCCTTTTTTTGCAGTATCTCCGACATCCTTGACGGACTCTTGGTCTGATTTTTGTGCTTCTTCATACATTTTGGCACCAATTGGCATAATTTTCTCTGAAAGTTCTTTACCCGCTGCCTCTAATGCCTCTTTGTCTGCTTTTTCATCAGACAGAACCTTCTTTGCACTCTCAACGGACTCATCTAGAACTTTTACATCATCTTCACTCAACTTTTCTTTGTTGTCCGTCTTCATTTTCTCTGCCTGATAAATGGCGTTCTCAAGTACATTACGGGCCTCAACTGCACCTCGTTTCTTCTTATCTTCCTCAGCATGTACCTCTGCCTCTTTTGCGGCTTTTTCGACTTCTTCTTTGCTTAAGTTCCCACTATTTTGAATGGTAATACTCTGTTCCTTACCAGACCCTTTATCTTTAGCAGTCACATTCAATATGCCATTCGCATCAAGATTAAAGATTACTTCAATCTGAGGTATGCCCCGAGGTGCAGCAGGAATACCGTCTAATATAAATCTCCCTAACGATTTGTTGTCTGCTACCATTTCACGCTCTCCCTGAACAACGTGAATCTCTACTTGTGGTTGATTGTCAGCAGCAGTCGAAAATACTTCACTCTTACTAGTTGGTATTGTAGTGTTACGCTCAATTAATTTTGTCGCAACACCCCCTAGGGTTTCAATGCCTAAACTTAGGGGAGTAACATCCAAAAGCAGTACGTCCTTAACATCGCCTTGCAATACTCCACCCTGAATTGCCGCACCCACCGCAACAACCTCATCTGGATTAACTCCCTGCTTTGGATCTTTTCCAAAAATCTTTTTTACTTTTTCAATCACCGCTGGCATACGCGTCATGCCGCCAACCAAAATAACCTCATTAATATCCGATGCCTTAAGTTTGGCATCTTTTAATGCTTTTTCGACTGGACCAGACGTCCCATCAATCAATTCTTGAACTAACTCTACTAATTTTGCCCTGGTTAGCTTGTACTCAAAATGTTTTGGCCCATCAGCATCTGCGGTCAAAAATGGCAGATTAATATCGGCAACTTCTGTTGTCGATAGCTCTTTCTTTGCTTTTTCAGCCTCTTCTTTCAGACGTTGCATAGCAGCTTTATCGTCTTTTACATCAATTCCCGACTCTTTTTTGAACTCATCAACAAAGTGATTGACAATTTTCAAATCAAAATCTTCACCGCCTAAATGGGTATCGCCATTGGTTGATAAGACCTCAAATACTCCATCTCCAAGCTGTAAGATAGAAACATCAAAGGTTCCCCCACCTAAATCAAAAACCGCTATTTTTTCTTCTTTGCCCTTTTCAAGCCCATAAGCAAGAGCGGCAGCTGTCGGCTCGTTTATAATACGCTTGACCTCTAGGCCGGCAATTTTCCCAGCATCTTTGGTAGCTTGTCTTTGTGAGTCATCAAAATAAGCTGGTACCGTAATAACGGCTTCCGTAACGGGTTCTCCCAAAAATGCCTCAGCGTCTGCTTTGAGCTTTGATAAAATCATGGCGCTAACCTCTTCAGGAGTGTAACCCTTGCCAGACATTTCTACCTGGACTCCAGCGTCCTTTTTGTCAATTTTGAAGGGCATTAACGTCAGGTCTTTTTGAACCTCTTTGTCGCTATACTTACGGCCGATTAACCTTTTTACACCAAAAATTGTATTTGTTGGATTAGTAACACGTTGTCTATTTGCTACCTGACCTACGAGGCGTTCACCGTTTTTATTAACGGCAACCACGCTAGGAGTCGTTCGATTCCCCTCGCTGTTAGCAATAATTTCTGGTTTTCCAGATTGAACTACAGCCATAGCCGAGTTTGTTGTACCAAGATCAATTCCGATAATTTTTCCCACTATTTTACCCTTTCGTTATTTAGCAGTCATAAATATGTACTGCCAGTATAGAAAATTAGCACTCCTATGTCAAGAGTGCTAATTTAAGATTGCTTCTTTACTTTTACCATTGCGTGACGAATTACTTCGTCACCAAATAAATAGCCAGACCTCAACTCTTCACTGACAACTTCGTGGTTCCCTTTACCCTCGGCCATACTAACCGCCTCGTGTAAATTAGGATCAAACGGCTCACCAACGGTCTTTATTTTAGAAACTCCCAATTCGGAAAGCGTTCTTTCAAACTGTTTTACAATTCCCTCGATACCGACTACATAATCATTTTTTTTCAGTTCCGGTGGTGTATGTCCTAAGGCCCGTTCAAAATTATCAACTATCGGTAATAACTCTAGGATTACATCTTTCTTAACAGTATCCCGAAGAAGCGTAATTTGTACATCGTATTGTCGTCGAAGGTTAACAGCGTCGGCTCGTTCTCGTTTTAGAGCTTCGGTAATCTCGTTGATTTGATTTTGCAACTCTTGTAGTTTGTTATTTTTAGGCATTTAGCTCCTTCTCTAGCGTGCTGCTGACATAATCAACCAGGCCAACTACCTGACTATAGTTTTGCCTGGTAGGACCAACAATACCAACAAAGCTTTGTCCGTCTGGTGTTTGTACTCGTCCAATAATCGAACTAGCCCCCGCGGAGCGTCCAATAGGATTCTCTCTGCCAATGTATATTGTTACACGATTATTCTCGTTATATATCTGGCTAATGAGCTCTGGTAAACGCTCGATTAGTTGTGCAATTCCAAACGCTTCCCTTCCGCCGTAAAATTCGGGGTGTTGAAATAAGCTAGCCAAACCATATTGATATGTTCTGCCTCTATACACACCAATACTAAGATTATTGGTTGCAACAGCCAGCGCCTCAACTGCATTCTTGATGGCCTGCTCGGCCTCACCAGAGTGCTTTATCTGTCTTTCTATAGCGTATGCTTGCCTAGTAACCTCGTGCGTATCTTGTCCTTGCAAGTCATTGACATAAAATCTGTACCCCTTATCGGTCGGGATTCTACCAGCACTAGTATGTGGTTGCGTAATATAGCCCATTCTCTCTAGCTCTGCCATTTCACTACGAATTGTCGCGCTAGAAACACTAAAAAGCTTTGCAAGTAAGCTACTACCGACTGGGCTTGCAACTTCTGCGTATTGTTCGACAATCGCTTTTAGAATTTGTTGCTGTCTTGGGCTCATAATAAGTTACAGTATACAATCTTAGCACTCGTACTTCAAGAGTGCTAAGTATCTCAGTATTCCTTAAATACTGTCTAGCAATGACTTGATCAATTCTTTTGCCAAATTTATATCGTAACCATCCGAAGACCCATATGCTATATCTTTTACCTGCTTAAGCGACTTGTCTACAGAGTCATTAACCACAAAATAAAAATAATCTTTAGTGAACGCTTCTTGCAACTCTTGTTTTGCAGTCTGAATTCTCCTACTCATGTCGGTCGGATCAATCTCATTATCATGATAACGCTGTTTTAATCTGTCTTGCCAAACTTCGTAGTTTGGAGGCAGTAAGAATATCGGTCGAACTGTTGAACTAATAGACATGTATTCTGCAACACCTTGAACCTCAAGGTCACTAAGGGCAACCTTATTGTCGTCATGGGCAACCTGAATCTCTGCGATACTTGTACCATAAATATTGTTGCTAAACATTTTTGCTTCAACAAACTCTTGGTTTTCTAACATCTTTTCAATTTTCTTAAAATCAACAAAATGATAATCTATCCCGTCTTGTTCGAGCACACCAAGGTTGTGTCTTGGCGAACGCGTAGTATGCGACACGATATGGTGAAACGCACCACTAAATAATAGTTCTTTGCGCAGGGTATCCTTGCCCGCCCCCGAAATACCCACCAAAAATACAACTTTAGTATTTCGAACAATTTCTACTGCTTTTTTTGGGGTTTTGTAATTTTTTAGCTTGTTTTTTAAGGTCTCTTCCATGGATTGACTATACCACAGCATAATGTTTATATTTAAGTTCTACTGCAATTACTCTTTCCTAAGAAGTATGTTAAATGCGTCCGAAGGAATGTCTACACTACCAAATTTTTTCATTCTTGCCTTGCCACGTTTCTGCTTTTCGAGAAGTTTTTTACGCCTTGTAACGTCACCTCCATATAGCTTTGCAGTAACGTCTTTTCTGTATCCACTTAAGTCCTCTCGGGCAATTATTTTTCCTCCGATGCCCGCCTGCAAAGCAACCTTAAAGTTTTGTCTTGGAATAATATCTTTTAATTTTTTTACCATCTCTCTACCCAAACCAAGTGCCTCGCTTCGATGTGCGATAACCGATAGAGCGTCTACTCTGTCTCCTGCTATGTAAAAGTCAATTCGCACTAAATCCTCGGCTCTATACCCATCAAGTTCATAGTTAAATGATCCATAACCACTAGTGACACTTTTAAGTTGATCATAAAAATCGGTTAATAAATTGGCCAGTGGGGCTTCAAAGTTAATTACCGACAAATGGTCGTCCACATAATCGATATTTTTCTGGAGGCCTCTTTTTGAAATTACTAATTGCAATACTCCCCCAACGAACCTCTTGGGAACTACAATTTCGCCCTTTATCCATGGCTCTTCTATTTGCTGAATTTGTGCAGGGTCGGGTAGATCACTGGCCAAGTTAATCTCTATCTCTTCTCCGTTTAGCAGTAGCACCCTATAGTCAGACGAAGGGTTTGTAATTATTAACCGAAGGTTATACTCGCGCTCGATCCTCTCTCTGACTATGTCCATATGGAGCAATCCTAAAAATCCAATTCTGACACCAAACCCAAGTACGGGCGAATTCTCCAACGAAAACTGTAAAGCAGAATCGCTTAAAGATAGCTTTTCAACAGCATCTTTTAGCTCTTGATAATACTCATTACTCTCTGGGAAAAATCCCGCATATACAAATGGATGTACTTCCTTATAGCCAGGCAGTGCCTCTTGGGCAGGCAACTCTGCAAGCGTAACCGTATCGCCAACTCTTGCTTCTTTCGTGCTTTTTAAGTTTGTTACAATATAGCCAATCTCACCCTGGCTTAGAGAAGATACGGCAGTAGCTTCGGGCTGCAAAATACCAACCTCGAGCGATTGGCCAGTTGCGGTAGTGGCCATCATTTTTATTGCACTATTCTTTTTTAAAATACCGTCAAACACCCTTACATACAAAATTACTCCACGATAGTCATCGTAATAACTATCGAAAATCAGCGCTCTCAACGTGGAAGAATTATTATTGATAGGCGCTGGTACGTTCGATACAACTGCCTCCAAAACTGCCTCGACGTTTTGGCCAGTTTTAGCCGATATAGGAATAATTTCTTCAAAATTACAACCAAGTAAACTAACTATTTCTTGACTCACTCGCTCTACATCTGCTGCTGGCAGATCAACCTTGTTTAGCACCGGTATTATTTTTAGATTGGCCTCCATAGCAAGATATAGGTTAGACAATGTTTGGGCTTGCACCCCTTGGGAGGAATCTACAACTAGTATTGCTCCGTCACACGCCTGCAAGCTTCTAGACACCTCATACGAAAAATCGACATGTCCAGGAGTATCGATTAGGTTAAGCTGATACCCTTTATACATCATTCTAACAGGGGCTAGCTTGATAGTGATTCCTTTTTCGCGCTCCAAATCCATCTTGTCCAGTAGCTGGGCCTTCATATTACGTTTATCAACGGTATTAGTAATCTCCATAAGACGATCGGCAAGTGTTGATTTACCGTGATCAATGTGCGCAATAATACAAAAATTTCTGATATCTTGCTGTTTCATCGATTTAAATTTTCACCGGAGACAAAACAATCTCACGAATCTTTTTAACAATTGGTTTGGCCTCTTCAAGCCCAAATAGATGCGACATACCAACATGTACAAATAAAGCAACAAACGTAATACTACCTAGCTTTGTCGACAACATAACAAAACCACGATCTCCGCTCTCGAGCGGCAAAATAGATACCATAGCAAATGTTGCTATTACGGTAAAACCAGTTACGGATACTATTTTGATTATTCCACTGAAAAAACTGAAGTCCAATAATTTATGATCTCTAATAACCATGATGAGGAACAAAATCCCAACTTCTGCTGCCGCCACAATTGATTGCGCCATAGCAAGTCCAGCCACTCCATACGCTGTAGGTCGAGATAAGGTATATGCTAGAAATATATTTAGAGCTATTGCAAATAAAGAAACAAATAGTGGTGTTTTTGTGTCTTTATGGGCATAAAACCATCGAGACAGTATGGTATAGATAGAACGAAAAACAATTGCACCAACAAAAAAGCCAAGTATTACTGCAATCTCGGGGGCATCTCGCGTAAAAATCAAACGAGCCAAGTATCCTCTAGAAAAGTACACCACTATACTAATTGGTAAAATTATCCAAATAATAACCCTTAAAATTTGCAAAAAATCTCTCCTAAATAGATCTGACCGACCATTTGATAGCCGATCTGCAAGTCGCGGAAAGGCCGCCGTTGCAATTGCTGTACCGACCAACATAGTCGGGGCAGTATGAAGCACAAACGCATTCTCGTAATAGCTGATGTTTCCCTCTCCAAGACGCCTCGCAAAATTAGTTTCCACAATACTGTTAAGCGAATCCACACCTTGATCAAGCGACCTCGGAGGCAACTGTTTTAACATCTTTCTAAAATCCGCATCCTCCCAATGAATACCCCATTTCCAGCGAAAACTAAGACCTGTAAACCCGAAAAATGCAATCAGCAGCTGCAAAATAGCACCAATTAATGCGCCGATCCCTAGCCCAATCAATCCAATGTTCCCCTTGAAGACAAATATGCTAACAATAACCGTAAGGTTGTAAATCAATGGACCCATTGCGTAAAAGAAAAACCTGCCAAAGGTTTGCTGAACCGCCATCAAAATTCCTGCAATCGTAAACAAGAAGGGATTAAATGCAACGATCTTCATAATAGTTGATGCGTTATACAACTGTTCGGGGGAAAGATTGGGGGCAACAATATAGTGGATCAGGGGTTTTGCAAAGAGGAATATAATTACCCCTACTACCAACATTATGATTGCCAGTAAATTTAATAAACTATTGCTAAGACGCCAGGCGCCTTTTTTATCTCCTCG
>CAYOLI010000002.1:0-144052 GCA_964404795.1 uncultured Candidatus Saccharibacteria bacterium | reverse complement strand
CTAGTAGTGCCTCTACTCTAACCGGACAAGGAGCTACTACACTAACCTCTACTGGTGACCTGACAGTTCAGGCGGCTAGTACAAATACCTTAACATTGAATACCGCTGGCGCTGGAACGGTGAATGTGGGTACGGCAAACTCGACAACGATAGGCATTGGAAATACGACCGCCGCCGTTAATATTCAGGGTGGGACTAGCTCGACAGCAGTTGTTATTCAAGCGGCTGCCAGTGGCAATATCAATATAGGAACCAACGCTGTAACCGGAAAAGTTATAAATATTGGGTCGGTTGGAGCCACAAATAATAACACAACGATACATATAGCGGACTCTAGCAGTGCAGTCCAGTCAGTGACGATTGGCTCTACAAGCTCTACTAGCACGACGACCCTTCAGGGTGGAACTGGAGGGATTAATATTAACCCGAGTGGATCTAGCAATACGGGGGTTCTTGTAAAGCCAATTAATGACTCTACTAAAACTTTCGAAATTCAGGATGCTGGTACCAGTACACCACTGTTTACGGCAGATACCTCGAACCGACGCATAGATATAAGAGGTGCTAATAGCGATGCGGTACTTGGAGCCGAGTTACGATCGGGCAACTGTACTGGTACAAACTGGTCGGGATCTGGTGCTGGGCCTTATGCTCATACTTCTGGCTCAACTGCTGCGTTGACTTGTACTGTTTCGGGTGGAGTATCTGCTGGTGCGACTTATCAGATTACCTATACTACGACTAGCTTTACAGATTCTCAAGGAATAACTCCGGCAATTGGTGGGGCTAGTGGTAGCAAAACGCTTGGAAATGTTTCGACTCAAGTACAGACGATAGCTACTGGCACTACCGCTAGCCCGACTTTTACACCGGATACTGCATCGAGTACCGGTAGCATAACGAGTATTTCTATTAAGTTAATTACTACATCTAGCTCGGCTCTAAGAGTGCTCGACTCGGCAGGCAACCCTGACTTTGAGATTAGAACGAGTTTGCAGACGGGTAATATGTTTATCGGCTTAAACACCGGTCAAAGTAATATTACTGGCCAGTTAAATACTGCCGTTGGGTATCAATCGTTAAGTTCTAATACTACGGGGTCTAGCAACTCGGCGTTTGGGCTTGGCTCGTTGTCATCGAATACCACAGGGTCAAATAACAGTGGCGTGGGCTACTACTCTTTGCAGAATAGCACCACCGGAGATCACAATACAGCAATTGGCTCGAATGCTCTTAGATATAATGTGACGGGATCGCAAAATACAGCAATTGGCTCGCTTGCCCTTCAGAGTAATGTGAGTGGAGACGCTAGTGTAGCGATTGGTTATCAATCTTTGCAGTCCAACACAACTGGCTACCAGAACGTAGCTGTTGGAAGCCAGGCGCTAAGGTTTAATACGACAGGTACTAACAATACTGCGCTTGGTATGAATGCGCTTAATGCAAACACCTCTGGGTTTCAAAACACTGCACTGGGTAGTTATTCTTTATCGTCTAATACAACCGGTCAGAATAATTCGTCGGTTGGCTATCAATCTTTGCAGTCAAATACTTCGGGGAATAATAATACTGCTTTTGGGTATCAGGCACTTCAGTCCAATACTACTGGTTCGTCATCTGTTGCAATTGGCTATCAATCTCTCAGAGCCAATACTTCTGGAATAAATAACCTTGCCATAGGTACGCAAGCCCTTTATGTAAATACTTCAGGGTCTAGCAACGTAGCAGTAGGGAACAGTACATTGCAAGCAAACACGACTGGAAGTAACAACTTTGCATTTGGTACTTACTCGCTGTATTCGAATACCACTGGTGTGTCAAATACTGCTATTGGAACTAGCACATTGCAAGCAAACACCTCTGGTCAGTACAACATTGCGATGGGTGATCAGGCGATGTATTCGAATACTACGGGAAGCTCTAACACTGCCATAGGTGCGTCTTCATTGAATGCAAACACCACTGGCGCGAATAATACGGCGGTTGGTTCGTTGACGCTACAGGCCAACACTACGGGTGTATGGAATACTGCACTGGGTACAGAAGTTTTATACTCTAACACTACTGGGTCTCAGAACATAGCGGTTGGTACTTATGCGCTTTATTCAAACACAACCGGCCAAAATAACGTCGCCTTTGGTTATCAGGCCGGATATACAAATACGGCTGGCAATGCTAATACTATTGGGTCTAACAATACCTTTATTGGATACAGTAGTGGACCAGGTGTTGGCAGTGCGTATAGCTTACAAAACTCAACGGCTATAGGCACTGGTAGCGTAGTAAATAGTAGTAACACCGTAGTTCTTGGTTGTACGGCTAGTGTTAATGGCTGCAACGCAGGTGGCAGTGTAGTTAGTATTGGCTCTAAGGGATATGGGAGCTTAAGTGCAGATGGCACATTAAATCTAATGAATGTCGGTAGTACTACTTATTCTACGGGAACCATCTCGACATCAGGCAGTAACACAACAATTAACGGCTCTGGTACTTCTTGGAATTCATCTATGGTTGGTGGGACAATTTACTTTAGAGATAGTGGAGGTACTTACAGAAGTGAGTACATAGTTAGTGTATCGGGAGCGACTACATTAACTATTGGTACTGCTCGAACAGTATCTGCCAGTACAAGTTACGTCATCGTCTGGGGAGGCATTAGAACAAGTAATACTGGTGCCCAAATACTACAAAACACAGTTGACTCTACCAGCGCATTTAGCATACAAAATGCCTCTAACACGAAGCTTTTGAATGCCGATACAACCAATATGCGTATTACGATTGGTGGGGCTTCGGGTTCTCTTTCCGGGAGAGCATTGGAAGTAACATCAGTTGATATTACCACCACCTTGAGAGTAGGCGACGGAACAAACGGTATAAGCTTTAATGATCAGACCTCTGGCAAGTTACGTTTTAGAGGTACGGCACAAAATGATATCAGCTTAACCCTAAGTCCAGAATATGCTGGAGCCGTTTTGACTGGAGATGGGTCTAACAATGTTGGGACAATGACTTCTGATTTTTGTAGTGGAAGTAGTTTATTGAACATTGGGACAAGCTGTGGTGCAAGTGAGGACCACAACTTTTACTCTTGGACTGCTAATGCGACAAACGATTATGACATATACGTAAAATGGAAGGTGCCAAGTGACTTTGCCAGTTTTGCAGCTACGCCAATGCAACTCTATGGCTGGAAAACAGGGGCTGGAGATACTGTTCAGGTTCGAGTATACAAAAGTGGAAGTTCAACAGTTTGTGATAATGACTCGCTTAGCAGTAGTGGCTCTTGGGCGCTTGTAACGTCTGACCCTACAACTAGCTGTAGTATTTCTGCTGGCGATGATTTGGTATTTCGAATAACTCTGATTGTGGCGACCAACGGGAACTATGCCCGGGCTGGCGAAATATTTATTAACTATAAGAGTCAGTTCTAGGGGTAGCGAGATGGCAGCGAAGCTTAGCACTACAATGAAGATACGAGGACTGACCCAGGATAGTATTGTCTATGAAGTTGTAAGACCACAACGGGGAAGGGTTTCTAGGTACAAGCTAAAGAAGCAAGCTCATCTAGTTCAAGAGATAATGAGCGATCCAACGGTTATGCAACTTTAGGCCGTCAAACATAATTGTTTTAGAATACTGCTAGAGGTATAATTACATCTATAACTATGGGTGTAATTACGTCTAAGTCGGTAAGGGTTAGCAGTGCGCTAGAGCGGTTGCCAGCAATCGCTCTGCTATCGGTATTAATACTGAGTATTTTGATAGCTACGCTAGCAGTTTTGATTGTAAGGCCAAGACAAGCAACAGCTGCGACCGGAGATATGATTCTATTTTGGGATGGCTTGGACTCGGGAGGTGGTTCGATATCGGTTCCTTCTGGATGGACTGAGATTTCGAGCACCTATTCTGGACGAATGCCCAGAGGAGAAGCCGCAGCTAATTTTGGTACTACCGGCGGGCACGCTACCCATACGCATCATGTTGAGACGGTAGCAACCATAGGTGCAGTAACGGCCCAGACAGATGTTGGGCTGGGTGGTACGAATATACCGTTTGCGGAACATACGCATCCAACACTTCCAACCGTCGATACCTTGAGTACAGAGAGCAACTCGCCAGCAACCAGAACCATAAGAATTATTAGGTACAACTCTGGAATACCGACAACCATACCAAATGGTGCAATTGTTATGTTCGATGATAGCCCAGGCATGCCAGCAACGGGCTTTACTAGGATGTCGGCATATGACGGCAAGACGTTAAAAGTGCATACTACAGCAGGAACTAATGCTGGCTCTGATACTCATAACCATACGGTTACTTGGGCCGGTAATTTAACCGGTGTACCAAGTCAAAATACCATATGTGGTGGTATATTTTGGTGTTGGACGGGAGCAACAGCTATGAACATGGCTAGCCATAGCCATGCCAAACCAGGCACCACGACTAGCACTGATGCCTCTAGCTTACCTCCGTATATTCAGCCAATTCTTGCTAAGGCCGACGCTGATGTCGACACTTCATCGGTTGGGTTGACAGCAATGTTCGAAGGTGCTCCAGGCACTCTTTGGACATCGCGCTCACAGGGTGGAGGGCCTTATTATCGACGTTTCTTAAGACCAGATTCGACATATAATGCTGGTGGTGGGTCGGCCGTTCATAGCCACTATGCGGATGGGTTGTCTGGAGCGTCCACTGGTGGGGGGACGGTCAACAGTACAGGGGGGTATTCGGGTACTGCTCCGGGGCATAAACATACCGTAAGAGCTTCTTTTTATAATGGAGCAAGTGATTCTTATTACACTAGCGATAATGAGTATTTCTTGCCAGAATTTTTTGATGTGGTTGTTGCAGAGCGAGTTACATTATCGCTTGATGGTTATAGGTGGTATGAGAATAGTGGTAGTCAGGCAGTGACTGACCCTTGGTCTCCACTAGATGTACCAGAAAGTAATATGATTCCTAGTTTGCCTGTTGGGTATAGACCGCCAGTGGTAGGTAACGAGCTTAGGTTGAGAGTGAGGGTATTAGTTGGAAATGTTAATCTGGCAGCCACAACTATGGATTTTAAATTGCAGTACAAAGCCGGGTCTGATAACAGCTGTACAACCGATTCGTGGACAGACGTTGGTGCTGGTGGGGGTGGAGCTATCTGGCGATTTGCAACATCAAGTATAGCCCATAATACGAGTTTAACGACTAGTGTGCTTAGCTCCTCTGTTCGAGAGACATATTCTAAAGCTAATCCTACATCAAAAAATCCGAACGCAGCTAATGTTGGCCAGACTATGGAATACGATTATCACATTCAGAACAACGGTGCAAATGGAGCAACCCAATATAGCTTTAGAGTTGTAGAAGGAGACGGAAGTTTAATAAGCGATTATTCACAGTGTCCGACACTGGTAACAAGCCCAGTAACTTCGCAGCAAATGCGACATGGTAATTTCTTTCAAGATGGTACGGAGGCAGGATTCTTTTGGGCAGATTAAAAAATATAGTTGGAAGTCGAGTTCTACCTAGCATTGTTGCCTGGGGTGTACCTGTACTGATTGTTGGTTGCCTACTTTTTGTGGTAAATACGAGATTATCCGCTAACCCCGAACCTACACGACCAGAGTTAGAAAGTTATTTGCAAACAAATAATTTGCCGGTTGGGGCGGAGTCCGTTGATGGATTTCAGCAGGTATACTATATACATAACGGAGTGAAGGTTTTTGTTACAAAAGACAGACGAAACCATATGAAGCCCGTGACAAGCGGGCGTTATGTGTCGTGGTCGGAAGTTATCAACGGCTTTCCACAAATAGTTTTGTATGATTTTTTGGATAAGACAAGAATTCAGATAACGCAAACTGGTACCAACCTTGATCCTGATATTTGGGGAGATAAGATTGTGTGGGAAGGTACTAGCGGGGGCTTGCAACAGGTGTTTTATTTTGATGGTACTGAGGTTGCTCAGATTAGTCATGACTATATGTCGGTTCGTCCAAAAATAAAAGATAACAATATAATCTATGCTCAGTATATTCCTGATGAGGTTGATCAGTGGCGAGTTATATCTCACATAATAGATGGTAGTCGGGGGGTTAACCCAGATCAAGTCATAGTACAGGGTGGAGAAGAAATCGCTTGGCCACGATTTGACGGCGAAAATATAAAGACCACGCTCTAGGGAGTAAAAGAGTTAATTAATTGTTTAATATTATCAAAAAATTGTTGAGAGTTTTTGTCGTTAAAAATTTTTAATAAATCTTGCAAAGCGAGTGTTTTTGTATTTTGGTATAAGTTATCACATTGCTTAATCGAGCCCAAGAGCGTGGCTTGATCGTTTGGAGGATTATTGCCCACTTCTTTAATGCACTTTATAGATTCCTCAAACGAGGAACGAGTTTTGTCGCTTAAGAAATTACTTTTTGATACTGCCATTAACTTTTCGGCACTGATGTTGGTTCTGGTTGTGATCTCTTGCCTGTCAGAACTGGGGTTAATAAAACCAATATCTTGGGATAGAGTATATTCTAAAGATTTTCCTAATTGTCGGTAGTTTTTATCGAAAATACTAAATAGTTGCTGTTCAACTTCGGTAAAATCGAGCATGTTGGTTTCGTTTAGGTCGTGATGATCTTTGCTATATTGTTGGAAATTATTTTTATAATTGTCTAACGTTATGGCCACGTTTTTTCGCAAATTACCTACCTGGTAAACTGCTGAAGGGCTAGCAGTATCTAGGCGGCGTAGGGCGTTGAGCGCTAGAAGATGCTCGGTTAGTGATGTTCTTACGGTGTTCTGCGAAATTGCGTTTTTTTGATGAGATTGTTTTGCGCGGTTAATAAATAGATATGTCCCATATAGTGTGCTACCAATAACAAGTACTATAAGGGTACGAATTAAGAAGTTACGCCAATTAATGCTTAAAAGAATTCGCTTCAGTGGCATAAAGAGCATATCTATATAATAGCAAAATACTTCGAGTAGTGACGCTTTTGTTTACCTAATAATTAATAGGTGTTACTCTAGAGTTATAGGATTGATAGGTATGAAACAAAAAATAATTGCCGTATTAAACCAAAAGGGCGGAGTGGGTAAGACGACTACTGTTATTAACTTGGCTGCCTATTTGGCAAAAATGGGTAAGTCGGTACTGGTGGTTGACGCTGATCCCCAGAGTAACGCGACCAGCGGGCTTGGTCTTGAAAGATCGACACTGAATCACACATTGTGCGACGTACTGCTTTCGGATGTGCCATTAGCAAATGTAGTGCAAGAGACAGAAATGAAAAATTTATATTTATTGCCCTCGGACTCTACGCTTGCCAGTTTCGAAGTTGAAGTTTCAAATAGAGACAACCGAGAGTTTTATTTGAAAGAGCACTTAAACAAACTGATTGATTATGATTATATTTTAATAGATTGTCCTCCATCGCTTGGTTTGATAACAATAAACGCACTGGTAGCTTCTCGCTACTTACTGATACCGGTACAAGCAGAGTATTATGCGCTTGAGGGCTTAAGTCAGTTACTCCAAATAATGCAGAGCGTAAAAGTAGAGTTGAATAAAAGTATCGAACTTTTGGGAGTATTAGTAACTATGTATGACAAACGTACCTCGTTATCCGAACAAGTTTATAGCGAGGTAGGCAATCACTTTGGCGAAAAATTACTAAGGACAGTGATACCCAGAAACATTCGATTGGCAGAAGCACCCAGTTTTGGTAGGCCAATTTCTGAATACGATAGGTGGAGTAAGGGCGCAAAGGCCTATAAGAGGTTGGCAAAAGAGGTAGATAGTATTTTAGGAGGCAATATATGAGTGCTAAAAAAGGACTTGGCAAGGGCTTTGGTAGCTTGTTGCCAAATGACTTTGACAAATCGCTGTTACTGGATAGCAAAGATAGAACACAAAAGTTATTCATTAATGAAATTATTCCTAATCCAGAACAGCCCAGAAAGAATTTTGATAAATTTTCGCTAGAAGAATTAGCTAGTTCAATAAAAAGATTTGGCATTTTACAACCACTTGTCGTTACCCCCAAGGGAGATAACAGCTATATAATAATTGCAGGAGAGAGAAGATTTCGAGCGGCTCAACTGGCTGGATTAAAAGAGGTTCCTGCTCTGGTTAGAAACAGTCAGGAGCTTGAAAGGTTAGAGATTGGACTTGTCGAAAATGTGCAAAGAGTAGATTTGTCGCCGCTTGAACAGGCATTGTCTATCGAACAGTTGCATGAGCAGTTTAATATCGCATATGAGGAAATAGCTCAACGATTGGGTAAGGCCAACTCGACAATACTAAACATTGTCAGGTTATTGCAATTACCTCAAGAGGCAAAAGACGCATTGAATGAGGGTACGATTAGTGAAGGTCATGCACGTTCCATTTTGGCTCTTAGAGAGTTCCCGGACGAACAAATAAAGTTGTTGCATTTTATAATCCAGGACAAATGGTCTGTTCGCACAAGCGAAAGTTATGCCAATCAAATTAAGTCCGGAAAATCCCCAAAACAAAAAAGAATTATTTCGAGTAGAGATAATAACCTTAGCCAAAAGCTAAGTGGTTACTTTGGCTCGAAGGTTGCAATTAATCGCGGAAGCAGGGGTGGTAAGATACAGATTGCATTTTCATCCGATAAAGAGCTAAACGATATTACAAAAAAAATGATTGGCTAAAACCGCTCTACTTCGTTGAAAGGATAAATCCGAAGCGATAGTTTGCCGACCAGATCTTTCACTTCTACTGGGCCAAAAGATCGTGAGTCGAGAGAGTTTGGGCGATTGTCTCCCATAACAAAAATCTCTCCGGGTTTAATTTCTTGATCGATGTTTTGGGATGCGGTGGTTATACCGATAACGCTTGACTCTGGACCAAACTGATCGACTTTGAAGCCATCTGGATGTTCATTGTTGTAAACGGTTACTTCGTTATCTTGAACAACAACTCTATCACCAGGTATGCCGATGACTCTTTTTATCAATTGTTTGGTTTCCACTGATTCTAGACCATAAGTTTCGGTATGATTGAAAATTACTATTTGGTATCTTTTTGGCTGCCAATTGTTGCCAGTAATCCTGGACCAGGTTCTGGGAACTTTGTCGACAATTAACCTATCTTTATTAAAGAGCGTGCGCTCCATGCTTGGCCCATCGACTTCGTACGACTGGAAAACAAAAGCTGTTAGCAGTAGTGCAATAACTGGTGCAATTATAATTACCCCAAGAGTGGATAGGATCTCTTTTTTATTAGAGGGCGTAATAGTTGGCTGGTCGTGGTCGGTTTCGACGTGTAGCTGATGTGATTTCACCGTTTAAGAGTACCACACATCTACCGATTTTATAGTTTTGTTAATTGCAAAATTAATGGTCAAAGGTTTACGAAAAGATAATAATAAAGCTATAATAACGGCTTATTGAGCTTAGCTTAATCGTAATAAATTTGATGTTTATCAGACACATCTAAGTAATAAAGGATATTAATAGAAGCGTAGGAGTCCGCGCGCGGTACATCTGCCTACGACACCTAAATAAATATGGACGATATTCGCCCAAAGCAACCAAAAAAACAGAAGCGTAGAGTATCGATAGATGGCGTTACGCCGTTGAACGTGTCTGGGCGCACTGGTCGCATGGATTTTGGTCGACCTTCATCATATCGTCCTAATAGCACCATAAGTTCGTTTGACAGGGAGGAAGGAATACATCATCCACAGGCCAATGCAAGTTTAGGGGCTGATATTCAGTCGCATCAACCGGCTCGTAAATCCTTTGACCCACCAAAAGAACAGAGGTCGAAAAAACGTATTGGACTATTTAAGAACCGAAAAAAAAGTAATAAATCTCTTTTGCAAAGATGGAGAGAACACTCAAAAAAACAAAAGATTGCCCGAATTTTAGTGATATTGTTAGTAATTTTGGCGCTTATTGGCGGGTTTTTGTTTGCTAAGGGATACTTAAATTTGAGAAAAATTTTGGGTGGTGATGGCGGGGCTGCAGCACTACAAAAAGATGTTGATCCGTCCAAGCTAAACGGTGAGGGCGATGGACGAGTAAATATATTGTTACTTGGCCGAGGTGGAGAAGGGCATGATGGTGCTGATTTAACAGATACAATGATAGTGGCTAGTATCAATCCAATCGATAAAGAGGCAGCTTTGGTAAGTATTCCTAGAGATCTTTACGTTGCAGTACCAAATAAAGGATCGATGAAAATAAATGCGGTTTTTTCGGCCGGCAAGAGCAGTGTGTTGAACAAATACTCTAAACCGAATGCTGATGTCCGTAATCAGGCGGATCAGGAGGGATTTAACTTAACAGAAGATATGGTAGAAAAAGTTCTTGGTATTCCAATTCACTATCATGTAATGGTTGATTTTGCAGGTTTTGAACAAGCAATAAATACAGTAGGCGGTATAGACCTTAATGCTCCTAGCGCTGTAAAAGAACAAATGTGGATCAATGGTCGGAACTATATGCTTGATGTAAAACCAGGCCAGCAACACATGGATGGATTTAAGGCGTTAGCATACTCTCGGTCAAGACACACTAGTGCTCGTGGTGATTTTGATAGGTCTGAAAGACAGCGAATTATTTTGGTCGCCCTTAAAGATAAGGTATTGTCGCTTGGAACCTTTTCTAATCCGGCAAAGGTGTCAAGCTTGCTGGACAATTTAGGTAGCCATGTACAGACTAATTTTAGTTTGCAAGATATTGGTCGACTTTATGATATCTCTAAAGAGATTCCAAGTAACAAAGTTCAATCTATTGGACTGGTTGATCCTCCACATGATTATTTAACAACTAGTTCGATTGGTGGGCTATCGGTCGTAGTTCCAAAAGCCGGACTAAATAACTATAAAGATATACAATCCTTTATTCGGAACACCCTAAAAGATAGTTTTATAAAGAATGAAAACGCTAGCGTTATGGTGTTAAACGGAACAAGAGTACCTGGTCTTGCTACCGCTAAAGCTGATGAGCTGAAATCTTATGGCTATAACGTGACAGATGTTGCTAATGCGCCAACAAAAGATTACGCTCGGACAATTGTTGTTGATATGCGTGGAGGCAGTAAAAAGTATACTAAAAGATATTTAGAGCAACGGTTTAAGACCATAGCAACTTCTAACTTGCCAGATAGCAATATTAATTCAGGCAATGCAGACTTTGTTATAATACTAGGTGCAGATCAAGGGGCATCTTAAAATAAAGTTGCCTTTTAAATTTTAGTAATGGCAACATTTATATCAACAAAAATAAAACCCACCAAAGGGTTTTCACATATCGTACACATTGCATTTACCGGATTGCTGCCGTTGGTGGTCTTTGGATTGGTTCAGTTTGATTTAAGCTTGGTCGCACTAGCTATCATATTGCTTGGTAAGTGGCGAATGTTTGCTGTCAAGCTTCATTATTGGGTGGCACACATTAGGACTAATGCGGTAGATATAATTGTTAGTATTGGTTTTTTGGCTTTCATGACTAGCACCCACCTGTTTTATTGGCAGGTGTTTTGGTTAGTATTATTTGAGGTTTGGGTGATGGTTATTAAGCCAAGGTCTTCGCCTGTGATGGTTTCTTTGCAGTCCGTGGTCGCGCAAGCAGTTGGTTTTTCGGCGATCTTTTTGGTATATCAAGACATGCCCCTGGTTGTGTATGTAGTTGCTTATGGCTTCATTGCCTATTACTCGGCTAGACATTTTTTGGCAAGTTTTGATGAGCCGCATGCGCAGATACTTTCGGCTTGTTGGGGATATTTTGCGGCATCTCTTATTTGGGTGCTGGGGCACTGGCTGCTTTTTTACGGTCCCGTCTCTCAGGCCGCACTTATACTTCTCGTAGTTGGTTATGGCGTTGGCGGGTTGTATTATTTGCAAGAAACAGATCGTTTATCTAGTGGCGTACGTCGTCAAATAATGATAATAATGATAACTGCTATTTTGGTAATATTAGCTTTTTCAAACTGGGGTAATAAGGCGATTTAAAATATCAGCAAACTATAAGTAAATACACGCTATAATAGTTATTAGGGATGCAACAAGAAGAGAAAAAAGAAGTAAAAAAACGAAGCCAAGGATTGTTAAGTGAAAAACTGGCTCGTGTTGTATTGCTGTTGTTACTCAGTGTCAGTGCAGGATTTTTGGGGGGTTATTTTGGAGCAAAACAACGAGGAATAAACCCTGTGAGTGTTGAGCACGCACAGTCTGTAGTTACAAGCGAAAGCAATCTGATAACCAAAATTGCCAAAGACGTTGGACCCAGTGTTGTGTCGATTAACACTACGACCAAGACCGCTCAACAAACTTTTTTTGGAATTCGCCCGATGACTCAGGAAAGTGCTGGTACTGGAGTAATAATTGACGCCGATAAGGGCATTGTAATAACTAATCGTCATGTAGTGCCGAAGGGGACATCTTCGGTAAGTATTACATTGTCGGATGGCACGGAGCTTAAAGATGTTGAGGTTATTGGTAGAACTAACGAGAGTGATTCGCTTGATGTAGCATTTTTGAAGATTAACAACAAAAAGGGAAAAGATCTCAAGTCAGCACAAATTGGAGATTCTACTAAGGTCCAGGTGGGCGAGCGGGTTGTTGCAATTGGTAACGCGCTGGGAGAATTTCAAAATACGGTGACGTCGGGAATTATTTCTGGTTATGGGCGCAGTGTAGAGGCAGGTGATGATTCATCGAGCGAAAATTTACAGAATTTATTTCAAACCGATGCGGCAATTAACCAAGGCAATTCGGGTGGACCGCTAGTTAACATGAATGGCCAAGTAATTGGCATTAATACGGCCGTAGCGGGTGGTACTGCCCAAAATATTGGCTTTGCAATACCAATTAGTGATTTGTCGGGAATTATTAAAAGCGTTCTTGATAAGGGGAAGCTGCAAAGGCCATATTTGGGTGTTCGTTATGTAATGCTTGATGATCAAATTGCCAAAGATTTTGACTTGAATCAAAAAGAGGGAGCATATATTGCACCGTCAAACGATAATTCTCCAATCTTGAGCGGTAGCCCCGCCGAAAAGGCCGGACTAAATCCAAAAGATATCATCATTAAAGTTGATGATAAAGTTGTCGATAAAAGTAATACACTTACATCGATTCTTGGCAGGTATAGTGTGGGGGATAAAGTTAAATTAACCGTAATTAGAGATGGTAAAACAATCACAATTGAGGCAACGCTAGAGTCGTCGCCACAAGAATAATAATATCTAAAACTATTTTGTCGTTTCGAAAATTTGAATCAAGCCCACCGAAGATTTGTGCTTGTAGCCAGCCAATCTTGCAAGTTCTTTTTGTTTTTGATGCTGAGCATCTAATGACTCACAAAGAATAAATTTGGGTTTAATTGGCAGTTGCTGGATCTCATTCCAAAATTTTCGATAGTGGTTGAGTCCGTCTGTTCCAGAGAACAACGCAAATTGAGGTTCTTGGTAGAGCTCGGGTTCTAGTTTTAGATCGGTTGGCACGTAGGGTAGGTTAGCGATAATTGTGGTATTTTTTTCGATATCGTGGACTATTGGACCCAAGAGAGACCCTACCACAAAATTTACAGTGGTTTTGTGCAACGAGTTGTTTTTTTTGGCTACAGACAGGGCCGATTCATCTATGTCGGTCGCAATAACTTCGGGGATTGTCAGTTCTAGTTTTGCCGTAATTGCTAGCGCACCACATCCGGTTCCAATATCTATGAGTCGATCAATCTTCGGTAACTCTTTTAAAAGGTCAATAAGTATTTCAGATTCTGGTCTGGGAATTAGAGTACTTTTAGTAACTAAAAAAAATCGGCCGTAAAACCACGTTTTGCCTCTTATGTAGGCCAGCGGGATACGTTTAATCCTGCTACTTATGAGCTTGTTTACTTTGTTTAACTCTTTAGTGTTTAGGTCGTAATCGGAATGTGTTAGTACCCAAGAGCGTTCTTTTGATAGGGTATCTTCTAGTAAGACCAGAGCGTCACGCCTGGGGGCGTCAACACCGGCGTCTTTGAGTTTTATCATTGAGTCAAACAGCCAGTTAGCAATTGTCATTCGGCTTGAATTAATTTATGTTCGAAAGATTGTAGGTTTTCGATTAAATCATCGATGTCGCCATCTAGCGCACCTAGTACGTTACTACGACTATAGCCGATTCTGTGGTCGGTAATCCGGTCTTGAGGAACATTGTAGGTTCGAATTTTCTCGCTTCGGTCTCCAGAACCAATTAGCTTTCGTCGGGCTTCCGATAATTTTGCGTTCTGAGTATCAATTTTTTCTTGTAATAAGCGCGATCTTAGAACGCCCATTGCTTTGTCTTTATTTTTGAGCTGCGACTTTTCATCCTGGCAAGTAACCACTGTGCCGGTAGGTAAGTGAGTTATTCTAACAGCCGAATCGGTAGTATTTACACTCTGTCCACCGTGGCCACTGGCTCTGAAAACATCAATTCTAAGGTCGTTGGGATTAATTTGCAAATCGGTTTCTTCGGCCTCGGGCATCACGGCAACTGTAACAGTACTGGTATGGACCCGGCCTTGTGATTCGGTCGTTGGAACACGCTGGACTCGATGCACGCCGGCTTCAAATTTGAGATTTTTATAAGCGTTTTCGCCTCTGATGGCAAAACTAATTTCTTTGTATCCACCAACTTCGTTTGGGCTATCATCGATGTGCTCAACTTTGTATTCGTGGTTCTCTGACCACCTGGCGTACATACGATATAGCTCTCCAGCAAACAAGCTTGATTCATCTCCTCCAGCGGCGGCTCTAATTTCTACTATTACATCACGATCATCGTTGGGGTCTTTTGGTGTTAATGCTCTATCTAGTGCTTTTAGGATTTTGCCTTTTTGCTTTTCTAAATCCTCAAGCTCGGCCTTTGCGAGGTCAGCTAGTTCGTCTTTGCATTGTGCAAGCTTCTGTGATGCCTCGTATGCCTGTTGGTTTTTTGCTAATTGATTAAACAAACTAATAATTTCTTCGAGTTCTTTTTGTCTTTTTGCTAATTTTGGATAACTTGGATCAGTATAGATTGCAGGGTTTTGCAGTTGGTCTTGTATCTTTTTAAGCTCTTCTCTTAGTTGATGTTCTTTATTGTTCATGATTTTACTTCATAGTTTATCTGATTATTGCAATTGCACGAATATCAATATTGACGAGATAATTAGAAAAAATTATCGTTACAGATTGTTTTACCCAATTTTTTTTGCAGAAGATGACTTTTTGGGTTTAGCGGACTTTGTTTGCTTAGTACTTAATGCCTCGCGAGCTTTTTTGGCTGCCTCGGTTCGTGCTTTAAACTTGTCAACACGTCCTTCAACGTCGAGCAATTTTTCTTGACCGGTATAAAATGGGTGAGACGCACTCGAGATGTGTACCTTAATGAGTGGGTATTTTGTACCGTCTAACTCAATCGTCTCTTCGCTTGAAGCGGTCGATTTGGTTAAAAATGTTGCCCCATTGCTGATATCTTGAAACACAACAGGCCGATAGTTCTCTGGGTGAATTCCTTTTTTCATAATGAGTTAATAGTATAGCGTACTTGCTAATAACATTCAACAGTAGTATAATAGGCGGCAAGTATTAATTAAGCAGCTTAGGGAAATTTCCTCCAAGCGTGACAGCCGTGTAGGCGACGAATTGGCCCCTGATGCAAAGAGAAAGGAATCAACATGACATCGGTAGATGTAAAGAAATTATTAGAGGCAGGCGCGCATTTTGGACACAAAACTAGTCGTTGGCATCCAAAAATGGCAACCTATATTCATTCCAAACGAGATGGTAGTCATATTATTGACTTATTCAAGACAGCATCAAATCTAGAAGTTGCCCTTAATTTTCTAAGTAGCGTTGCTAGTGATCAAAAACAGATTTTGCTGGTGGGAACAAAACGGCAATCAAAAGACATAATTAAAAAAGCTGCCGAAACAACAGAAATGCCCTTTGTCGTAGAGCGTTGGGTGGGCGGTATGTTGACTAACTCATCTACCATGAACGCCAGGATAAAACACCTAAAAGACATAGAGCAGCAAATGGATTCGGGGGCTTTAGCTAACAAGTACAACAAGTTAGAAATCCAGCGTTTTCAGGAAGAAATCGATTCTCTTAACTTTCTTTACGGAGGTATAAAGTATATGGAGAAGCATCCAGGGGCTGTTTTCGTGACAGATGCCATAAAGGATGTAAATGCTATTAAAGAGGCACGAAAATTAAATATTCCAGTCGTTGCTATAATCGATAGCAATGCAGACCCAGACCGTGCAGATTATCCGATACCCGCAAACGATGATGCGATTAAAACTATAGATTTAATTACTGACTATGTGGTTGATGCAATTAACGCGGGCAAAACAAAGGTTAAGAAAACCACCGATTCTGAGAAAGGGGAGTAGAGTGGATATTAAAAGTATCAAGCGACTAAGAGAGCTAACGGGTGTTGGTATAACCGACGCTAAAAATGCGCTAGTTGAAAGCAAGGGTGACTTCGATAAAGCATTAGAGGCAATGAGAAAAAAAGGTCTTACGAAAGCCGAGAAAAGAGGTGAAAGGGAGGCCCGCGCTGGAGTAGTGGGTACGTATAATCATGATAATCGAATAGGTGTATTAGTCGAGATTAATTGCGAAACTGATTTTGTAGCCAGGAATGATATTTTTAATAACTTTGTTAAAGATATTGCAATGCATATAGCTGCTACTGCTCCAGAGTACGTGAGTCAAGAACATATACCGAAAACAGATTTAGATAAAATCGCTCAAGAATTTAGCGAAAAAGCAAAAGATGAAGGCAAGCCAGCGGAAATGATTGCCAAGATTGCCGAGGGTATGAGTAAAAAGTATTTTTCTGAAAAATGTCTTTTAGACCAGCCATTTGTGAAAAACCCCGATCAGTCAGTCAACGATTATTTGAAGGAGCATATTGCAAAATTAGGTGAGAATATTGTTATTCGTCGTTTTAGCAGGATGGCAGTTGGCGAAGTAGCGTAGTTTAGCTTATTCTATACGTAAGCGTAAGAGGAGAATCTGATGAGCCCAAGTCAAGTAGCAGAAGATGCCAAGAACAAATTTGAACAAGCAATAGCGAGGCATAAAGAAGAATTAGGTAAGCTGCGCACTGGCAGGGCACATCCGAGTATGTTAGACGGGGTCTCTGCGGAGGCGTATGGTCAGCAGATGCCCCTTATTCAACTAGCAACGATAACGACACCAGAACCACAACTGTTGCAGATTTCTCCGTTTGATCCAACCAACATAAAAGCGATAGTTAACGCAATTAGAGACAATCAATCTTTAGGGTTAAATCCCACTGATGATGGAAGGGTAATTCGTATTCCCGTCCCGCCACTGACCACAGAACGTCGTCAGCAGATAGTGAAAGTTCTGAGGGAAAAGACAGAAGACAGTATGGTTGCTTTGCGTAATGTTCGTCATGAAGCATTGAAATTGTTGGGTGATGCAAAAAAGGACAAAGACATTAGCGAAGATGAGTTTGCGCGAGTTAGCAAACAGGTAGATCAACTAATGAGCCAGTACAAAGATCAAGTCGAAAAGCTTTCGGATACTAAAGAAACTGATATCTTAAAGATTTAATTTTGACTCATGTATTTTGGTGTGATGTAATTGAGTCAGAGGGTGGCTTTTTAGGAGGGTTAAATCACTAACGTGAGCATAAAGTCATTTGAAATTCCACCAAATCAAAAACAAGAAGTAGTATTAGTATCGGGGGGAGTAAATCCAGAGCTTGGCGAGTCGATTGCAGAGTCGCTGGGCGTTGAGTTGGCAGAGGTAGAACTAAAAAGACATCCGAACGACGAACTCTACGCTCGATACGAAAATTCTGTCAGGGGTAAGTCGGTATTTGTGGTTCAATCACATGCTACATATGGAGCATACAAGCTGCAAGAAGCCGTAGAAGAGCATTTGTTTATGGTGAGTGCTGCAATGGATTCATCTGCCAAATCGGTAACAGCTATTGCTCCATATCTTGCATATAGTAGAGGCGATAGAAAATCAAAAGGCAGAGAGATTGTGCCGGCTCCTCTGTTGATTCAGTTTTTTGAAGTAGCGGGTGCCACCACTATGATGAGTTTAGATGTCCATTCGCAACAGACAACCGAGCATTTTAGAGCTGGTTCGTACGACCATCTGACTGCACAGCCAGAACTTAGGCGAGCAATCGCACAACGACTTGGCTCTAGCGTACTAAACTCAACGGTTGTTGCTCCAGATGCTGGTTCTGTAAAAAATAATAATCGACACGCAGAAGAGTTGAGTAAAACTTATGACACCGATATAGAAGTGATATTTATGGGCAAGGAGAGAGCTAGAGAGGACAGCACGATATTGACCCGTGGTAAAAAAACGGTGCAGGGGGTTGATGGGAAAATTTGCCTGACGTTTGACGATATGATTGATGGGGGTGGTACGGCCATTAGTGCGGCGAATATTTTAAAAGAGTCTGGGGCAAAAGAGGTAATTGTTGCTGCTACACATCCGGTATTTTCTGGGGATGCTCCAAAACGGTTAGCAGAGTCGGTTATAGATAGAGTGTTTGTAACAGATACTTTGCCTATTAAAAAAGCACGAGATGAAATGCAAGAAAAATTAGTAGTAGTACCCATTGGTCCTCTAATTGGTCGTGCTATATATGAAAATCTGACAGGTGGATCAATCTCGAAATTGTTTGATGACCAAAACCATCGCTGAGCAAGTCGAGCGTAAAATCAGTAAAAAATAAGCATTTATAAGGTATACTACTACCTGAATATGACGGCATTGTTAATGATTTTTGGGATTTTTCTGTTTGTGATGTTGGTAGTAGTTCACGAATGGGGGCATTTTATCGCTGCGCGTCGTGGCGGAGTTGACGTCGAAGAATTTGGAATTGGTTTTCCGCCAAAAATTTGGTCAAAAAAGATTGGAGAAGACGGCAAGCGGTTTACGTTCAGTGTTAATTTATTGCCGCTAGGGGGTTTTGTACGGCTAAAGGGAGAAAACGATTCGGATGTTAGCAAAGGTAGTTTTGGGGCGGCTCCCATAAAAACTAAAGTCCAAATAATGTTAGCGGGTGTAGTTATGAATTTAATAGCTGCATTTTTTGTTCTTACAATTTTAGCTGCGGTTGGTATGCCGAAGATTGTCGACAATCAGTTTAGTGTTACTCGTGATACAAAAATTATTAAAGACGTTACAAACAAGGGTAGCGTACTGGCCGGGTCTGTTATAAAAAATTCACCAGCCGAACGGGCTGGTGTTGTTGAGGGAGATCGTATCTTGTCTTTGGATTCGCAGGTAATTACCTCTGCCGATCAGGTTGTGAGGATTGCAAAAGAAAACGCTGGCAAAAAAGTTGACATAGTTGTTTATCGTAATGGTCAAGAAAAAAGCTTACAAGCTCAACTCAATAGCGAAAATACCGGAAATGGATATCTTGGAATTGGAAGTACGTCTGGACAGAAAGGTTTTGAAGTTAGACGATCTACATGGTCCTCCCCAATAGTAGCTGCTGGATTAATGAAACAATTCACACAGTTAACGTATCAGGGGTTAGGGAGCGCACTTAGCAATCTATTCAAAGGACATACCAAAGAAGCAAGCGAACAAGTATCCGGCCCAATTGGGATTGTTGTCATATTGAAAGAAGGCAGTAAGCTTGGGATTAATTTTATACTAATGATTATTGCAATTATTTCTTTGACATTAGCTTTAATAAATATTTTACCGATTCCAGCCCTTGACGGTGGGCGATTGTTTGTAACTTTACTTTTTAGGGCAACAAAACAACCGCTTAGCAAAAGAACAGAAGAGTATATTCATGGTACCGGTTTTGCTTTTTTGATGCTTCTTTTTGTACTGATAACGGTAGTCGATGTTAAACGTTTCTTTTAGACAAAAAATTAAGTCGTTTTTGCACATAAAACGAACATCTGGATACGGTGCGTTCTCTGCAATTTTAGTTACCTTGATGATCTATTTTGGATCTCAGTTTTTCGCAGGCATGGTCATTGGTTTTTATATGCTTTTTTCTGGCACAAATAGTGAGCAGATTAGTCGCCTACTTGAAGGGTCGACTACGGTGCAATTCTTATTCATCCTACTTGTCGAGACTATTACCCTAAGTGGTCTGTGGTTGTTTATAAAAAGACGAAAGGTGCAGTGGAGTCATTTTGGAGTAAAAAGACCAATGCTAAAGAGTTTTGTATACGCAGTCCCGGCGTTTTTCGGTTATCTTGGGCTATTAATGGTTGGCTTTGGTTTTGTTAGTATTCTATTTCCAGGAATAAATTTTGATCAGAAGCAACAAATAGGATTTGAAAGCTCACATGGTGTAGCGTTATTTTTAGTCTTTATTAGTTTGGTTATTTTGCCAGCAATCGTAGAAGAGATTTTAGTTCGAGGGTTTTTGTATACCGGGCTTCGGCAAAAATTTAATCGATTAGCATCCGCTTTGCTTGTTAGCGCAATTTTCGGCATTGCCCACCTGCAGCTGGGTAGTGGTGAACCACCACTTTACTCGGCGGCAATCGATACATTTATTTTATCAATTGTATTAGTGTGGCTCAGAGAAAAGTCGGGATCAATTTGGGCTGGGGTATTGGTTCATATGTCAAAAAATGGACTAGCATTTCTATCTCTTTTCGTATTTGCTGGCAGGTTTTAGTACAATTACTGCTATGAGTAGTATGCGTTTGAGTCAATTGTTTACAAAAACTAGCAAAAATCTGCCAGCAGACGAGCAGGCAAAAAATGCACAGTTACTAATCCGGGCAGGGTATATATATAAAGAGATGGCTGGGGTATACGCATATTTACCCCTAGGGCTTCGAGTACTTGAGAATATCAAACAGATTATTAGAACCGAGATGAATGCAGTTGGAGGACAGGAGCTTGCAATGACTACTTTGCAGGCAAAAGCTACTTGGGAAAAGACAAATCGTTGGAACAATGATTTAGTTGATATTTGGTTTAAAACAAAAATGCAGGACAATACCGAGATTGGGTTGGCATGGTCTCACGAGGAGCCAATAATGCAGATGATCCAGCAGTATGTTTCGAGCTACCGCGATTTGCCACTGAGTGTGTATCAGTTTCAGACAAAATTACGAAATGAGCTTCGGGCCAAGAGTGGAATTATGAGGGGTCGCGAGTTCTTGATGAAAGATATGTATTCGATGCACTCCACGCAGGATGACTTGAATAATTACTATGAAAAAGTAAAAGAAGCATATATGAATATCTTTAATCGGCTTGGTATTGGCAAGGAAACTTTCATTACATTTGCGAGCGGAGGTTCTTTTACCAAATTTAGTCATGAGTTTCAAACGATATGTGATGCTGGTGAGGACATTTTGTATTTACACCGCGAAAAGAATGTTGCAATTAACGAAGAAGTACTTGATGAGGCAATACGCGAGTTAGGCGTTAATAAGTCAGAACTTGAAAAAGTAAAAAGTGCTGAGGTAGGCAATATCTTCAATTTTGGTACAGAAAAATCGGAACAAATGGGGATTGGATTTACGGGTGAAGACGGCAAGAGGCAACCAATATATCTAGCGTCTTATGGTATTGGAGTCAGTCGAGTTATGGGTGTAATAGTCGAGAAATTTTCTGACGAAAAGGGCTTAGTGTGGCCAAAGCAAATTTCTCCATTTGATATTTATTTGGTACAAATTGGTGATACCGCAGAAGAAACCGAGAAGCTATATGATAAACTATCATCGCAAGGTGTAAAGGTTTTACTAGACGATCGTGATGAAAGACCGGGGACTAAGTTGGTGGATGCCGATTTGTTGGGTATTCCGCTAAGGGTTGTAATTAGCCCAAATGTAGTGGCTTTAGGAAAATTAGAGCTTAAAAGACGAACAGACGGTAGTACAGAATTAATTAGCCAAAATCAGTTAATTAAACTACTTGCAAACTAAGCATAAATAGCTATAATCTATTTGACCAGACCAAGGATGAATGCCTCAGATACATCTTTAAGGAGAATTTAGTATGAAGAAACTGTTTCATTTAACCAAAGAAGGAATTGCCGAATTACAAGCGGAGCATGATGCTTTGGTTGGCAGACGAGGCGAGATTGCAGAGGCCATTAAGGTCGCTCGCGAACAGGGCGATTTAAGCGAGAACGCAGAATATCATGCAGCAAAAGATGATCAAGAGCGTACTGAAGCCAGAATTGCCGAGTTGGCACATATTTTACAGAACGTGGAAATAATTAATAAACCAAAGAGCGACAGTAAAGTGCGCCTTGGTAGTACTGTGAAGTTAAAGGGCAAAGGGTCAAGTGAAAAGACATTTCAGGTAGTAGGAACAGTTGAGGCCGATCCTTTAAATGGTAAAATCTCAGATGAATCACCGATTGGTGAAGCATTGCTTGGTAAGAAAGAAGGCGAAGAAGTTGAGATTAAAACGCCGATTGAAACCAACAAATTTGTAATAACCAGTATTTCTTGATTTCTCAACGTTAAATTCAAACAATTGAGTCGTTGGTTTTATTATTTATTACTAACGTTAGTGATATTGTACAAAAAAAGAAAACATAAGAAGAGTAGTGTGATATAGTTGAGGCATTATGAAGGTACCAACGAAGAAAGTTTTACAAGATCAGATTAAAAAAATTAATATTGCGACGGCCGTCATTTCGGTCGTTCTAGCCGTTACATCGGCGCTGGCTCTAAGTAGCACGACAGTTACCGTTTGGCTAAACTATATGGCAAGAAATGCTTTGGTTCAGGGTAACGAAGTTGTGTTAACTCCTGCTCTTAAAGAGCTTTTCAGTGTGCAAATTAGGTATTTATTCGTTTTTATGTTTGGCGTTAGTGCGGTATTTGCTTTGCTACTTGCGACAAAGCTACGAACTAACTACGAAACAACCGTAAAGAAGAAACTATCTGCCTACAAGTGGATTTTTATCGGAATAACTTCTGCCCTTAGTGTAGGAATTATTGCTATGCTTTCTGGCTTAACAGAAATTGCAGAGGTAAAAGTAATTATTGGGCTAGTTATTATTGCTTCATTATTTGGATGGCTCTCTGAAAGAGAGGCAATATTCTCATCGAGTAAGAAATGGTTGCCGTTCGTTTTAAGTATTATTGCGGGGCTAGTTGCCTGGCTACCGATTGTTTCGAATGTTGTAGGAACGTCTGTTTACGGCATGGAACGTTTTACTTGGAGTGTTTATGCTCTAGCAGTCATAGTTTTTGCTAGTTTCGTTTTGTACGGACTCAATCAGTACATGTATTTAGCAGACAAAAAGGGTTGGAAAGAATATCTTTTTATCGAGAGAAATCATTTGTTTATTGATTTGGCAAGCAAGGTAGCGATTGGGATTATAATTATCGCAGCTCTTGGTAAATAAGAGAGTATCGGGGTGCGGGTTCATCGTTTTTTCGTCGGTGAGGATTTTAAATTAAAGCAAGATTTTTGGTTGCATGATGAAGAACTTCTTTGGCAATGGAATCGTGTATTAAGATTTAGCGCTGGGCAGAATGTCGTATTGTTTGACGGCGTGACCACCGATCGTTTGTACGAAATAGTTGAGATTTCGAAGACCGAGGCGCATTTAAAATTAAAAACCGAGCTAGAGCAAAATTTGCCAAAAATACACATATATTTGTTATGGAGTTTATTAAAAAAAGACAACAACGAGCATATATTGCAAAAATGTACAGAACTTGGAGTGTCTAACTTTGTGCCAATCATTTCAGAAAGGACAATTCGTACTAATTTCAATATTGATCGCGCAAAAAAAATTATAGTTGAAGCGAGCGAACAATGTGGCAGATCTGACATACCAAGAGTTAGAGAGCCGATGCATCTAACAAAGGCCATAGATCAATACAAAGACAAAATCGAATTGATAGTTTGCGATTCTACTTCTGAGCATCAACCAGTCATTGAGCTGGAAAAAGAATATGGTTTGCTGATTGGGCCAGAAGGTGGCTGGAGTAATTCGGAGCAAGAACTTTTTAACGATAATTACTTGGCACATATGCAACTTAGCAACCATACTCTAAGGTCCGAGACGGCGGCTATTGTCGCTGTTAGTAAGTTGTTGTAGCTAGTAAAAAATACATAATTATTATATTATAAGTACAATATGTCAAACCGAAGGCCTCAAAAACCGAAGGCCAAGTTATCAGATATCGCAAAACAGCGTGGTATTTATGCTGTGAGGCGACCGATCGCACCAGAGTCTCGCGAAGTTTTTGATGTTGTCGAGAGTACGCTATCACCTTATCTGGAAGGAGGGGGAGGGAGGATATTTACCGAGAATACTCTTGGCGTTACCGTAATTGGCGCAAGCTTATTTTCGGAGAATCATTATCTAAAGGGGCCGGCAACATGCGACGTACTGGAGCGAATCCCCTCAGCAAAAGAGAATATAGCTACAGTTATCGGTTCCCTCGCATTATTTGGTGGAGGTAAAAATCTAAATAAGCTCGGCTTTGAGCTGACTAGCCCTGAATTAATACAAGAAAACGCTCTACTGCACGGTGTATATTCGGACCTCGGGTTTCCTCTTCGTTCGACGAGGTTTGCTGGATCTAGTTATAATTCACATTGTAGCATCGCAATTCTTTATAGCGATCAGATTGGTAGATTTGATAACCCAGATATCTTGAGAAAACTTGACCGCACAATAGCCATCGAAGGGAAAGAAATTATGTTATCTCCGCCTACAATAAATCTTGACGACAAATTTTAGGCATTAGTTTAGAGCTGGTAGCCACTTTTGACCGTAAACTACATAATGTATGCTCAAAGATGGTATCTATCAAATAAAGTATAATGATATAAATGAGTGGTTTTAGTAGTAGAAGCAATCCGTATATGCCTAATCAAAAAGTGGCATACAAATTGTCTCGTAGTAAGATAGAGCTCTTTATGCAGTGCCCTCGTTGTTTTTGGTTAGATGCACGTCTAAAAATTACTCGCCCCAGTGGGCCCCCTTTTCAAATCAACAAAACGATTGATGAATTGTTTAAAAAAGAATTCGATAGTTATAGAAAGAAAAAACAACCACACCCCTTAATGGCAAAAAATAAAATCCAAGCCATACCTTTCGAGCATAAGGATCTTGATGTTTGGCGTTACAATTTCACTGGTATCTCTACCTTGCATGAGCCGACTAACCTACATATTTTTGGGGCAGTTGATGATGTTTGGCAGGATCAAGACGAAAATTTAATAGTTGTTGACTATAAGGCCACTTCGAAAAAGAGTGCAATCAATCTCGATTCTGATTGGCAAATAATGTACAAAAGGCAAATGGAAATATATCAGTGGCTACTCAGACAAAATGGTTTCAAGGTTAGCTCTAGAGGGTACTTTGTCTACACCAACGCCAGGATGGATGTTGAGGGGTTTGGTGATCGCCTGGAGTTCGTGACGAAAATTATTCCATATGATGGCGATGATTCCTGGGTAGATAAAGCAATTACAGAAATGAAAAAATGTATGGACGGAGATATGCCCGATGTTGGCGTTGCAGCCATGGGTGGTCCTTGCGATTTTTGTATGTATGCCAAATCTAGAACCGAGTTGACTCTAAAATTTTTGGATAAAAAGGTATAATATCATTATGTTAGATCTGCAGTTTATAAGGGAAAATCCAGATTTAGTCAAAGAGAAATCTGCGCAAAAAAATATTGATGTTGATGTTGGTCAAATTCTTGGGTTTGACAAACAAAGACGCGATATTTTATCTGAAGTAGAAAGTAAAAGACGTGAACGAAACCAGCTTAACGAAGAAATCAAACGAAGTAATGAAAGACCTACGGGCGAGATTGTTGAGAAGGGCAAGAACCTAAAACATGAGGTTGTAGATCTTGAGCACAAACTAGATGCTTTGGACTTGCAGTTAACTGAACTATTGAAAAAAGTTCCAAATATGCCTCTTGAAGAAGTTCCAGTTGGCTCTAGCGAAGATCAAAATATATCCATAGAGAAGGTTGGAGATCTCCGACAATATGATTTTCAGCCAAAGAGTCATATCGAGATTGGCGAGTCAAAAGGGTGGATCGATAAAAAAAGAGCGGCAAAGGTTGCTGGTGCTAGATTTGTGTACCTTAAGGGCGATCTTGTAAGAATGGAGATGGCCTTGATGCAGTTTGGGGTAAAACGCTTAACTGATTCAGAATTTATCAACAAGGTAATCATTAAATACCAGCTTAATGTTGACAATAGACCTTTTGTTCCGGTTTACCCGCCAGCAGTCGCAAAGACCGAAATATACGAGGCAACGGCTAGATTAGATAAAGAGGAGACAACCTATAAATTGGCGGAAGATGACTTGTGGCTCAATGCCAGTGCCGAGCATACTCTAGTGCCAATGCACCAGGGAGAAGTATTTGACGTCGATGATCTACCTGCAAGGTATGTCGGTTTTACTACTGCATTTAGGCGAGAAGCTGGCTCTTATGGCAAGGATACCGAAGGGATTATTCGACTACATCAGTTTAATAAGCTCGAGATGGAGAGTTTTACTACCAAAGAGTCGGGATATGAGGAGCATAAGCTGATGATTGGCCTCCAAAGAGAGCTCATGGAAGAGCTCGAGATACCTTATGAATTAATCCAGAAGTGCACAGCTGATATTGGAGGCCCTAACGCCAGCGGGTGGGACATAAACGCCTGGATGGCAGGACAGGGTACTTACAGAGAAACTCATACAGCAGATTATATGACTGACTACCAGGCGCGGCGTCTAAAAACTAGATACAGAGATAAGAATAAAAAGATCAATTTTGTTCATACTAACGATGCTACCGCATTTTCTCAACGTCCATTAATTGCAATTATCGAGAACAATCAAACCCCAGAGGGTGATGTAATAATTCCTCATGTCCTTAGGGAGTACATGGGGGGAAGGGAAAAGATATGATAACTAAATTAGAGATAACCGCTATACACGGTAAGCTAACACCAGCGATAAAACAGTATGTGCAAGCCAAGATTGGAGAAGTTGATAAGTTTGTTTCTCGAAAAGCTAGAGCAAGCATGCATGTCGAAGTAAAACTGAAAGAACAAAAAACCAAAGATAAAGTTAAGTATATCTGTGAGCCGATAGTTTTCTTACCACATGGACAAGTGATGGTGCAGGCACGTGGTGAGACAGTCGAAGCTGCGATTGACGAGGCAGAAGCAAAGTTGAAGGTTCAGCTCAAAAAGTATAAAGAAAAACATGCTGGCGCTCATATGAGACATCGAATTATAAGATTGTTTAATCGACACTAGACCTCTTACATATAAGGTGTAACTACTGTATAATAGCAACAGTTTTATTTAGGGAAGTTTTGTATTTAATGAAAAGTGCTGTATTGAAGAAAATTCTGGGTGATCCGCAAGTGCGGATGGTTAAACGTTTGCAAAAAAAGGTAAGTTCAATAAATGAACTTGAACCAAAATATAAAAAAATGTCAGATACGGCTCTAGCAAGCCAGACGGACAAATTGAAAAAACGCCTAAAAAAAGAAACTCTTGATCAGGTTTTACCCGATGCATTTGCGGTGGTCCGAGAGGCCTCGAGGCGAATACTTGGCATGCGCCATTTCGATGTTCAAATGGTTGGTGGCATGGCTCTACATATGGGCAGTATCGCAGAGATGAAAACTGGGGAAGGTAAAACATTGGTAGCAACAGCGCCAGTTTATTTAAATGGTCTTACCGGCAAGGGTGTGCACGTCGTAACTGTAAACGATTATTTAGCCCAAAGAGATGCCGGCTGGATGGGGCAAGTATATCATTTTTTGGGGCTATCAACAGGGGTAATTATTGCAGATCAGTCATATTTATACGATCCTGACTTTGACAATCAAGAGCACGACGATCCAAGGATGCGCAAACTTCGTCCATGTACCCGCCAAGAGGCCTATGGAGCAGATGTAACGTATGGTACCAATAATGAGTTTGGGTTTGACTACTTGCGAGATAATATGGTCAGAGAAGTTGATCAGCTACGGCAACGCGAGCTTAATTTCTCAATTGTTGACGAGGTCGACTCGATTTTAATAGACGAGGCCAGAACTCCACTGATTATATCTGCGCCCTCGACAGCAAGTGGGGAACACTATACTCAATTTGCCAAGGTTGTTCGCAATTTGAAACCGGACAAACATTACGAAGTAGACGAAAAACGCAAACAGGTTGCATTGAATGATGCAGGGATAGATAAAATTGAAAAAATTTTGGGCCTACCTAATCTGTATGCTGCTACCAATATTCGTACTATCTATCATCTGGAACAAGCTTTACGAGCCCAGGGTTTATTCAAGCGAGACAAGGACTATGTTGTAACAAAAGACGGTGAGGTTGTGATTGTTGATGAGCATACCGGAAGATTGCTTAAGGGTCGTCGTTATAACGAAGGGTTGCACCAGGCAATCGAAGCTAAAGAGGCAGTCGAAATTCAAGAAGAATCGCAAACATTAGCTACAATTAGCTTTCAAAACTATTTTCGTCTATATGACAAGCTGTCTGGTATGACGGGAACGGCAGCAACTGAGGCCGAAGAATTTCATCAAATTTACAAGTTGGCTGTCCTTGAAATACCGCCAAACAAAAAGTTGATCAGGGAGGATTTGCCAGATCGAATCTATAAGACGGAGGTAGGTAAATTTGAGCAAGTAGTAAAGGAGGTCAAACGGCTTCATAAAAAAGGCCAACCAGTTTTGATTGGTACGGCATCGATTCAGAAAAACGAACTTCTTACGCGCCTACTTAAAAAAGCAGGTGTTCCACACCAGGTTTTAAATGCAAAAAACAATGAAAGAGAGGCAAGTATTATTGCTAAGGCCGGCCAAAAGGGGGCGGTAACACTGGCCACGAACATTGCTGGTCGGGGTACCGACATTGTTCTGGATAAAGACGCAAAGAAAGCTGGTGGCTTGTTTGTGCTGGGGTCGGAAAGGCACGAGTCGCGCAGAGTAGATAATCAGCTTAGAGGTCGTTCTGGTCGTCAAGGAGATCCTGGAACAACTCAGTTTTTTGTTTCTTGTGAAGACGACTTGATGCGTATCTTTGGTGGGGATCGAATAAAAAGAGTTATGGATCGGCTGAAGGTTGACGACGAAACGCCAATTCAAAACAGGGTTATAAGCCGTAGTTTGGAAGGTGCCCAAAAGAAAGTTGAGGGCTTTAACTTTGACACACGAAAAAATGTTGTTCAATACGATGATGTTATGAACCGCCACCGTAGGGCTACTTATAGCATGCGAAAAGAGATTTTACATCAAGCCGATATACACAAAAGAATTAAGAATTTTATTCATACTCAAGTTCAGGATATGGTCAATTCTCCATCCAGTTTAACTGAAGATTTTGAAGGAGTTTTAAAGGCGCATTTTCCACTGAGCGATAAGACAATTGATAAACTTTTCGATTTGCCGGCCGATAAATTTGAACAAGAGTTAATCGCTAAAATAGATGATGAATATGCAAAACAGGAAGAGGTTTTTGGCAAAGAAATCTTACGCAAAGTAGAGCGAGATGTGTACTTGCAAACGCTTGATAATTACTGGATGCAGCACTTAGAGAATATGGATCATTTGCGTGAAGGAATTCATTGGATGGGGGTAGGGCAAAGGGATCCGCTAGTTGAATATCGAACACAGTCCCAGCGTTTATTTGAAGAAATGCAACAAAGCTTGAGGCACGATGTTGTGCAAGCACTGTTTCATGCAAGACCAGTCACTGATGCTGAGCTAGACAATCCAGTTGAGACAGAGCTAACTAAAGCAGCTAGAAGTTCGGTCGATAACGCTGATAAAATTATCGATCTCGAAGAGTTTTCTGAAGGCGATTTCGTGTCTGCAGAAGAAGAGAGTACCCAGGTATCTAAAAAGAAGAAAAAGATAAAAAAAGCCCGAAAAGCAGAGCGTCAGAACAAGAAGAAAGCAAAAAAGCGTCGTAAGTAATGAAGCACGAAGTCCGCGAAGTTACACTGGACAATGGATCGCGTGGACTATTGATTCATGTTCCAGACGCAAGTGTTATGAGTATACACATCAGCTTTCGTGCCGGCGAATTTTTGGTACCCCAAGATAAATGGGAGACGCCTCATCTAATGGAGCATTTGTTGCTTGGTGCCAACAAAAAATACCCAAAAGCCCGAGATTTTCAGGCAGAATTTGAAAAGAACGGAGCATATTCAAATGCTAGTACTAGCGTAAATGATATTACCTATGAAGCGGAATGTGCTGATATTGAATGGCAGAGGATCTTAGCATGTATGCTTTTGGCGATTTCTCAACCACTTTTTTTGCAAGAAGAGTTTAAAGCCGAAGTGGGAAACGTCCGAGAAGAGTTGTCTTCACGGTCTAACAATCATTTTCAAAGATTGAGTTTGTCTTTGAGAGAGCAATATGGGTTTCGTTCTACAACTTATCAAAAACGATTGAAGCTACTAAAAAATGTTAATTTAGACGACATTCAAAAACATTACAAAAAGACTCATACTACTTCGAATATGCGTTTTGTAATTGCTGGCAAGATAACAGAGGGTCGCAAAAAACATATCAAGCAAATTATCGGATCGACCCAACTGCCTAAAGGGCGTGGACGCATTGAGATTCCGGTTATTCATCCAGTAGGTATAAAAAAACCACTATATATTACAAATAGTAGCGTTAGGAATTATTATTTTTATCTCGATACTTTCACTCAAACATGCCTGAGTGAAGAGTTGCGTGATGCACTTAATTTAATCGATACTTCGTTAACTGGCACTTTATATTCACGAATTTTGGGGACAGCGCGCGAAAAAGGGCTGGTTTATGGCATGAGTTCCGGAGTCGGTTGGGGTAGCGAATTTACCAATTGGTGGTTTGGGGCACAGGTTAGACCAGACAATGCTATGCCTCTGTTTGACATTGTTGTTAACGAGCTAAAGAGCGTACTGGCTGGTAATATTAGCCATGAAGACATTGAAGCCGCCAAACAATACAGCATTGGTCGTTTTCAACGTAGTGCGCAGACCGTCGGTGGCTTGGCTTATGGATATATGGGTAGGTATTTTTTCGACGACTTTATTGAAGATTATGGATTAATCCCAAATCGTATTAAAGCGGTTACAAAACAAAAAATTGTGGCTAGTGCCACAAAAGTTTTTGAAGAAGGTAATTGGGGTTTGGGCGTACTAGGTAGCAGAAGGAGCAATGATGTAGCGGAGCTGCATAAACTATTATCTCAGCTATGGCCTAGCCAAATAGACAGTTAGTAATCTAAGGGTATAATAAGCGAATATATGCAGGATATTTTATCTCGGGCTAAAAAATTATTTGATGATGTATCCAAATCAATGGATGCACTAGATATCAATGACAAAAAAGCCCAAATACAAAAGTTAGAAGAAATTTCTCGAGGGACTAATTTCTGGCAAGATGGCGAAAGTGCAAAAAATACTATGCAAAAAATTGCCAACTTGAACGAACAAGTGTCTTCTTGGAAGACGCTTGAAAAAGAAGTTAAGGAGATTATTGATCTATGCAATCTTGAAGACGAATCACTGTATGGAGATTTAAGTGAACAACTAAAGTTAGCTCAAGATAAGTTCAGTGCTTTATCGCAGGATCTTATTTATGGCGGAGAATATGATGAGTATGATGTGGTTCTTTCAATTTATGCCGGGGCAGGAGGCACAGATGCACAAGATTGGTCTGAAATGCTACTCAGAATGTATTATCGGTATGCAGAAAAAATAGGTGCTAAAGTTAGGGTGCTTGATGAATCACCAGGAGATATAGCTGGCTTAAAAAGTGTGACGGTGGCAATAAGTGGTAGCTTGATTTATGGTAAATTAAAGAGTGAAAATGGAGTCCATCGCTTAGTTCGATTAAGTCCATTTAATGCTGATAATTTGCGTCAAACTAGTTTTGCGAAAGTAGAAGTTTTACCTAAAATAGATACTCCTGACCAGGTAGAGATAGAAGAAAAAGATTTAAAAATAGACGTTTTTCGAGCCGGTGGTCATGGAGGTCAAAGTGTTAATACCACCGATTCTGCAGTACGAATCACTCATTTGCCCACAGGGATAAGCGTGAGTATACAAAACGAAAGAAGCCAGATCCAGAATAAAGAAACTGCACTAACCATCTTAAGGTCAAAATTAATGATGCTTAAAAAAGATCAGCATGCTAGCAAAATTGCTGATCTCAAGGGTCCATCAGCTGCTAATGAGTGGGGAAGCCAAATAAGAAATTATGTTTTGCATCCATATAAGCAAGTTAAAGACCTGCGGAGCAATTATGAAACAAGTGATGCAGAAGGTGTGCTTGATGGCAATCTTGACGAGCTGATAAGTGCTTATCAACAGTGGTTGGTGACGAAAAAATAAATGCAAAATGATCAACTCGAAATTTGGTACGACTTTAACAATAAGCAGGTTTGATATAATAGTGTTTGTATGATTTTGCTCGATAGGGTATCAAAAGTTTATGGCAAGAAAAGTGGTGTCGCGTTAGAGCGCATTAACCTGCACGTTCAGCCCAAAGAATTCGTAATTATTATAGGTCCGAGCGGGGCTGGCAAGTCAACTTTATTGAAATTGCTAACTAGAGAAGAGCGCCCGAGTAGCGGTAAGATTGTCGTTGGGGGCATCGACTACGACAAGCTCAAGGATCGTAATATACCACTTTTGAGGCGCAGAATAGGGGTTGTTTTTCAGGATTTCAAGCTTTTGCCCAACAAAACAGTCTTTGAAAATGTTGCTTTTGCTTTAGAAATTGTCGGTATGAGTAGTCGAGAGATTAAGCATACTGTGCCAAAAGTACTAAGTATTGTTTGTCTTAAAGGTAAGGAAGATAATTACCCTGGTGAGCTCTCTGGCGGTGAGCGCCAAAGAGTTGCAATTGCTAGAGCGGTAGTTCGTCAGCCAAAGATATTAATTGCGGATGAGCCAACTGGCAATCTTGACCCCAAGCACGCTTGGGATGTCATCAGGGTGCTAGAAAAAATTAATCGTTATGGCACCACGGTACTACTTACTACTCATAATCAGGATGTTGTGAATCGATTAAAAAGAAGAGTAATTCAAATAGAAAAAGGCAAAATTGTTAGTGATAAGGTTTCTGGAGAGTATCGGGCATGAAACGTGAGCGTGACTTTAAGCACGAGCTTATAACTTTTCTAAGAATTATCAATAATGGTCTACATAATGTATTTAGAAATTCGTGGCTAAGCATTGCAGCAATTGCAGTTATGTTGGTTGCTCTGACTATTATTTTATTCACCGTAGTTTTAAATGTGACTGCCAATAATGCCATTAGCGAACTATCTAAAAATCTAAAAGTGTCGGTATATCTCAAAGACGATATAGACCAAAATCGCAGTAAAGAATTAAGTCGTGCACTTTTGTCTAGCCCTGAAGTAGTTAGCGTTGACTATGTATCTAAAGAAGAGGCCCAAAAGAGGTTTAGTGATAGTTTTAAAAACGATTCGAAGTTGCTCGAAGGGCTAACACTATTGGGTGGCGATACCTTGCCAGCATCTTATGAGGTAAGCGTTAACGACCTAAGTCGCTTAGGTGATGTAGAAAAAGTAGCTAAACAAGATAAGTTTAAAGATATTGTAGATAGTGTCACTTTGGGTCGAACAGATGCCAGAAAAACTATTGATAGAGCTGCGTCTGCCCAAAAATTCATTACAACTGCAAGTATCATTGCAGCAATAATTTTTACGGTTATATCGATTTTGATAATATTTAACACCATCAGGATTGCCATTTTTACCAGAAGTGAGGAAATTAGAAATATGAAATTGATTGGCGCCACTCCAGGGTATATTAGGGGGCCTTTTTTGGTCGAGACCTCTATTTACGGAGTTGTTGCTGGAGTAATTGCATCTAGTGTTGTGTATTTCATCATTGTTTCAATCGGCTCAAAAATATCAAATCAGGCAGAATTTGTCGAGACATACAAGTTCTTCACAAAGCCCATCAACGTGTTCGTTATGTATATTGGAACTGTTTTGGTTGGCATTTTAGTGGGAATATTTTCTAGTGCGTTGGCAATGGAGAAACATCTAAAACTCAAGCGTTGGTAAGCTGCTTGTGGTAAAATATAAAGCCCAAGTAGACACGGGTGGGGTTTAGCTAATCGGAATTGCCAATACTTTATGTTAGGCAGTGGTCTGTTCTACCCCTTGAAATAAATCTAGAAAGGGGGTATAATGCTAAAGGTAATCATAAAAAATAAAAAAACTAATAAAAAAATGACAAAAAATAGATTTATCAAAGTTGGTGTTATACCGTTGATGGTAGCAGTACTTGTTGTTGGTTTCGCCATGCCGTTTGTTAACCCTACCAAGGGTGCTGCTGAAACAGTGCAAGAGCTCAGAAACCGAGCAAATGCTTTGCAACAAGAAATTAATGACAACAATTCGCAGGCAGCATCTTTAGCGCAACAGGGTGATACGTTAAAAACTGCAATTGCTTCGCTTGATTTACAGATACAGCAGGCCTCAACTCAAATTCAGCTAACTTCTACTAAGATCGATCAACTTCAGGTTGAACTAGATAATGCCCAAAAAGAGCTAGACAGACAGAAGGGCCTACTAAAAGCAAACATGCGAGCACTTTATAAGCGAGGAGACGTTTCCTCGGTAGAGTTAATAGTTGGTAGCGACAGTTTCTCCAAATATATAGATGAGCAGGAGTATCTAGAGCGTCTGAAGTTGGGTATCCAAGATTCTGCGCAGAAGGTAATCGAGCTCAAACAACAAATTTCGTCACAACAACAACAACAAAAAGACTTAAAGAAACAGCAGGAAGCCCAACGTGAGTTGATACAAAAAGCCAAAAACGAGCAAGCAGCTATATTGGCCGAAACGCAAGGGCAAGAGGCAAAATATAGAGAGCGAAGTTCGGAATTGCAAAAACAACAAGCTGCACTTCTTGCAGACATAGTTGCACGTAGTACGGTTATATCTGGCGTCGGTACGGGCTCCTATCCTTGGGCTAATTATCGGGAAGGGTCTTGGACTCACGCCGGATCTTGTAACTATGGTGACGACATTGATCCATGGGGATATTGTTATCGTCAGTGTGTTTCATTCGTTGCTTGGCGACTATACTCGGCTGGCAAAACCCCACCGAAATATTTTGGTAACGCCGAGAACTGGGATGATGCCGCAAAAGCTCGGGGCATACCTGTCGGATCAACGCCTCAGGTTGGTGCCGTAGCTGTTTGGAATGGCTACCAGGGCCATGTTGCATACGTTGAGGAGGTCCTTGGTGGCGGTAAGGTTCGGATAAGCGAGTACAACGCGGTTCCGGCTTTGCAAGGTAGATATTCTCAAAGAATTATTAATGCCGGTGATCCAGCTGCTTACATCTATTTTAATTAATAGATTTACAAGCGAATTAACTAGCTCGTAGTGTAAAATAGGACGCAATATATTTAGGAGAGGAGTTTGGTTTTGAAAAAATTCAAAATTGTGGGTAAAATCAACAATTTAAGAGAGAAAATGATTTTTAAGAGTGCTTTGAACATTCTTATATTACTGTGTGTTTTTTGGGTAGGTGTTGGTGTTGGTCAGGGCAAGATTGTTTTTGGACCTGATGCACTTTATCGAAAATCTGTACAAAAAGACGCTCCTACTAAACTAGATACTTCAGGAACCCAAGAAATCTATCAAATGTTAAGGCAGAGTTTTGACGGGCAGCTCGATACGGGTAAATTGCAAGATGGCATGAAACGAGGGCTAGTAAGCGCTTCTGGCGACCCGTACACCGAGTACATGAGTGTTGACGAGGCCAAGACATTCAATGAACAGTTAAGTGGCTCTTTCGAAGGTATTGGCGCCGAGCTTAGTAAAGAGGGGAGTAGTATTGTTATTGTTTCGCCAATTGCGGGCTTTCCTGCCGAAAAAGCTGGTTTGAGACCAAAAGATATAGTGGTGGAGGCAAATGGACAAAGTTTGGATAATGTTGGTGTCAATGAAGCTGTTAATAAAATTCGCGGTCCAAAAGGTTCAGTTGTCAAACTAAAGGTTATCAGAGACAATAAGCCCCTAGAGTTTACGATTACCAGAGAGACCATTTCGCTACCTAGCGTTGAGAGTAAGATTGTCGACGGCAACATTGGAGTAATAACGATTAGTCGATTTGGCGACGACACTGTTGAACTAACATCGAAAGCAGCGGATGAGTTTAAGACAAAAGGTGTTAAGGGTATTGTGTTAGATCTTCGCGGCAATCCAGGAGGGCGACTTGATGCGGCGGTTGGTGTGTCTAGTTTGTGGCTTGCAAAAGGAGACGAAATTTTACAAGAAAAACGCAATAATGTCGTTGTTAAGACCTTTAATGCAAACGGCGTATCAACCCTAAAAGGAGTACCGACTGTTGTACTTATAGACGACGGAAGCGCAAGTGCCAGTGAAATTACGGCAGGAGCACTAAGAGATAATAAGGTCGCTACATTAATTGGCGTAAAAAGTTTCGGCAAGGGGAGTGTTCAAGAAGTGCGCGATTTATCCGGAGGAGCTATTTTAAAGGTTACTGTTGCACGGTGGTTTACTCCAAGTGGTCGCAATATCGACAAGCAGGGTATCGAACCAGATCAAAAAATTGAATTGACTGATGCGGATATTGCATCTAAAAATGATACTCAGCTTAATGCTGCCTTATCTAAATTGCAGAAATAAATTGTTGGTGATATTTGCGTAACACCTTGAAAATAAGTTAATATTGATATTGAAGTTGATTAAATAGGTAGGGTGAAGTGGCAAGTAAGACAAAATATATTTTTGTTACGGGTGGTGTATTATCTGGGCTTGGTAAGGGTATTACCGCTGCTTCAATTGCTCAAATTTTGCAGTCCCGTGGTCTGAGAGTTAATCTACAAAAGCTTGATCCATATTTGAACGTTGATGCAGGCACACTTAATCCGGCTGAACACGGCGAGTGCTTTGTTACTGCTGATGGGGCAGAAACAGATCTAGATCTTGGTCATTACGAAAGATTTTTAGATATAGAGCTTTCGCAAAAAAGTAGCGTAATGAGCGGCCGGCTATTACGTGATTTGATTCAGTCCGAGAGGCAAGGAAAGTTTCTGGGTCAAACTGTTCAAGTTTTGCCTCATTTTACTGGGTCTATCAAAGAAGCAATTTTGGAAGCGAGCCAGGGTTTTGATGTTCATATTGCAGAAGTTGGAGGTACGGTTGGTGACTATGAAAGCCCAGCTTTTATAGAAGCTATTAGAGAACTCGGACTGCAGTTGGGCCGGGACAACTGTGTGTATGTACATGTTGTTTATTTGCCGTATCTTGGGGCAAGTCGCGAGATCAAGACAAAACCAGCTCAAAATGCACTCAAAGATTTGCGGGCTGTTGGTATTATTCCAGACGTATTGGTTGCACGGAGCGAGGTTCCTGCTCGGGGAGAGGTGATTAATAAACTGAGTTTATATGGAGGAATCGCTAAAGAGGCAGTTGCACTTTTGCCCAATGCCAAGACCATTTATCAAGTGCCAATTACACTCGAAGAACAGGGCATTGACGAGCGGATAGTCAAGCATTTAGGATTGAAGGTAAAACGTCCAAATAATTCTAAGTGGAAGGCCATGGTTACTAGGGCCCTGAAAGAGCCAACAGAAGCGTATCGGATTGGCTTTATTGCTAAGTATCTTGACAATCAAGACACATATCTATCAGTATTCGAAGCAATACGCTCTGCATCCTGGGAGGAAGGTGTGAATATTGATGTCGAAATTGTTGATTCGGAAAAGCTAAACGTCAAAGATCTAAAGAAGTTTGATGGCATTTTAGTGCCAGGTGGATTTGGTCAAAGGGGTGTTGAAGGTAAGATTTTAGCAGCTCAGTTTGCTCTCGAAAATAATATTCCGTATTTGGGGTTATGCCTAGGACTTCAAGTAGCTGTGATTGCTGCCGCAAGACGAGGGGGGCTAAAAGATGCTAATTCGTCCGAATTTTCAGATCAATCGAAGAATCAGGTTATCTCGACTATGGATGGACAAAAAGGCAAAGAAAATACAGGTGGTTCAATGCGGCTTGGTAACTATCCATGTGAACTGGCAAAAGATAGTAAAACCAGAAAATTGTATGGATCTAGTACTATTAACGAGCGGCACAGGCATCGTTATGAATGTAATAACAAGTACCGTGATCAGTACGAGTCGTGGGGAATAAAACCGGTGGGTCTTAGCCCAGATGGCGATTTGGTAGAAGTTATCGAAGGAACTGTCCACCCATATTTTGTTGCCAGTCAATTCCATCCCGAGTTCAATTCGAGGCCAACAAGGCCACATCCTTTGTTTATAGGATTTGTTCGAAGCTTGAAAAAAAAGTCAAAATAAATTAGCATTAACACCATGAGTGATAACATGAAAACGATATTAATCGTCGAGGACGACGACAATTTGGGTAATGTTTACGAAACCCGATTGCAGGCAGAAGGTTTTAATACCAAACGAGCTATTAACGGGGAAGAGGCATTGGCCGAAGCAACCCAATCACCACCTGATTTAATACTGCTTGATGTAATGATGCCCAAAGTTAGTGGCTTTGATGTACTTGATATATTACGCAATAACCCAGGTACCTCTAAAGCCAAGGTAATTATGCTAACTGCCTTGAGCCAAGATAGTGATAAAGAGCGTGCTAAGGCGTTGGGTGTCGATGAGTATCTTGTAAAATCACAGGTAGTGATTGCCGAAGTTGTTGAACGTATTAAACAACACCTTGCTGGCTCTTAATTTTAGCCAAATAATCTGGCTGTAACTACGTAATACAAAGTAGTGCTAAGAGTACTAACACCGAAGAAAGTAGCAACGATCGATCCAGCGCTAGCACCGGTCTCTGGTAAACTTCCTCCTGCAGGTGTTACAGGTTGAGCTGTTGGGGTATACTCATCTGATTGTTTTTGAGGACTAGTAACTACCGGTGTTGAAGCGTTAACAATATTAGTACTGTTTTGGCTCTGGCTTTGGTTTTGGATCATCGTAATATTTTGTTGGGGTGGCGTAGGGCTTGTTTCGGCTGGAGGGACTGGTTTTGGCTCTTCTGGCTTTATGGGCTCCGCTGGAGAAGTTGGTTCTTGTGGGGCAACTGGGGGCTTTTGATCGCATGATTTACTCCCACCGTGCCGAGCTGTCAGTAAAATGTGATCTGCAGATGTATTGTAGGTAGTTCTCTTGAAATTCTGCAGTAATGTGCCTCTTGCTAAATCGACTTGATAGTAACAATCAGGAAGAGCAACCGATATTTGGTGATTACCGGGGCCAAATTTACTGCTGTTAGATGCAAACAGAACTTGATCCGCAAATGGCTTTCCATCCGTACCATTAGGTGCCTTATATGATGCGAATACAACGTGCGTTCCAGGACAAGATTGTGGCACCGTGAAGGTTCCAATCGCCTTATTTCCAGAGATTTTTATATTAGCATTTGTTGTGGTGCATTTTTTTGATAATGTTTTTGCTGGTAGGGCGTCAGTTTTTGAAGCTGAAGCTAGAACAAGTGAAACGAATACCGATAAAGTCAAAAGTATCCAGCTAGATAGCAACAAACGCCTAAAGCTTTTCTCTTGATATAATGCGCGCAAGTGTTCCATAAAACCTCTCCCTCTTAGTAGATATCTTTATAAACCAAGCCACTACAGATTGCAAGCATAAGCAGAATGTATGTTATGGTCTTTAGTTATTTAACGATGACTTCTGTTCGTCGAACTGTTTTGCCAGTAAAACTACGAACTTTTCGTGTTTGGTAACTGACAATGCCGTCTCGATCGGCGTGAATTGTATAATTTCGACTAATTTTAGTTCCACTGCCGGCTCTTTTTGACATACCAACCTGTCTGACGATAACTTGGCCGGTTTTTACTTTTTCGCCACCAAATAGTTTGACGCCCAATCTTTTTCCTGGACTATCGTGAACATTTTTACTGGAGCCGCCGGCTTTTACTTTACTCATATCTACTTTCTTTCTAGTGTAACCAATTCCCGAGCAACGATTTGACCTGGTCTGTGATAGATCAATTCGTTTGTCTGAGCATGCTCTAGGTTGATACGATTATAACCCAATTTATCTAAAGAGGCAATAACTGGAAGGTGTAAAAAATCATTTTTTGTCTTCCAGGCAGGCACAGCTACGCACATTCTAAAGCCATTTTTTGTTTGGTTAGCCACATTTTGCAAAAATAGTTTAACTTGGTTGTTACAGTTCTGAACAATTTGCTTTAATTGGCTGGCAGGCGGTAGCGAACTAAGAGGCGGCCCCAAGAAAGTTTCGCAGGCAATAATATCGAACTTATGAAGCCATTGATGCTGTGTGGCATCTGCAATTTCGAGCTCATACCGCACTTGGCCAGGTGGTATCATGTTGTCAAGCCAGGCCATGTTGTCTTTAGAAAATTCAATCATGCGCTCATCAATATCACTACCTAGTACGTCCAGTCCCATCAGTCGGGCTTCTTGAAGCACTACGCCACTACCACAGAATGGATCTAGCAGTATTAGTTTTTTTTGCTGTTGATTTTGCGAGTTATTGGCTCGAGCCAAATTTATTATAATTTGAGCTAGTTTAGGAGGTAGCATTCCGACTCTCGCGTCTCTTTTTGGTCGTTGTCTGTCGCGTGTAGAATATGCTTCGATGTCTTGAACCGCTCGTGTTGTGGCCACAATTGTTCGGCCTTCTTGTTTAACCAAGATAAATTCTATTCCTTGTGATCCAGCTAATTTGTTATGTATTGCTTGTGCACTAGACAAATAAGTATTTTTGTTAGGAATAACCCTAATCGATCGATTAATTGATTTTGCATATTTTTTTAGCGATAGACCAGTTGCCAATAATTGTCTCGGGTTGACGTCTAATCCATAAGAGCTAATACCGAGGTTAACTTTGCTTTCGTCTAGTTTGCTTAGCTGCTCGCCTAAAATTTTGTTTAATTCATTTGATAACTGATGCCAGTTTGTAGTATCAAGAACAGAAATAACCTGGGCTAGCTTAAGTGAGCCACCAAGTTCATTAAAGTTAACTTTGGTCCAATCGATATCCAGCAGACAGCCATTATCGCCGAGTGGCTGTATTTTGTCTGGACCGTATAAACTTTCTAGTTCTGCAGTTCCGAGTTTGGGCTGACGTCCCAAAATTAACAAGCTTTGCATCTTGTAATTTAGTATAATAGTAAATCAATGAGTGAGGAAGAAAAGCATCGTCGCAGCAAAAAATGGCGACTGATTTTGACCTGGTTTACGCTAGGTGCGTTGGTGCTTTTAATTGTCCTCTTAAGAGGACAGATAGAGGAAACATTTCGTAACTTAAAGCAGGTTCATTTGTGGGTTTTGAGTTTCGTAGTTATTTGGCAGGTAGTCAATTACCACGCCTATACCGCCCTATATAGAGGATTATTCGATATTTTAGGAACGAAGATCAAATATAGCTCTCTTTATAAGCTGATGCTAGAGCTCAATTTTGTTAATCATGTTTTTCCTAGCGCCGGAGTGTCGGGTTTCTCTTATGTCGGCCTGCGCATGAAGTCGATGGGGGTAAGCACAGGTAAGTCAACTTTAGTACAGATGATGCGTTTTGTTACGGCGTTTTTATCTTTTCAGGCATTGTTGTTGTTTGGTCTATTGGCTTTGTCGGTTTCCGGAAAAGCCAATAATTTAACCATATTAACCGCCAGCTCCATCGTGACTTTAACTATAGTTGCCACCTTGCTGGTTGCATATATTGTAGGTAGCGAAAGTAGAATTGATAGTTTTTTTACCCAAATCACCCAGTTTTTGAATCGAGTAATTAAAGTAGTTTGCCCCAAGCACCCCGAGGTCATTAAGGTTGACTCGGCCAGAGAGCTTTTTTTAGAACTACATGAAAATTATATTGTTTTAACTAAGGACCTAAAAAAATTAAAAGCGCCACTTTTTTGGGCTTTTGTAGCAAATTTTTCAGAGGTAGCAACGCTTTATGCAGTTTATTTGGCTTTTGGTTCTCCAGTAAATGTAGGGGCAGTAATTTTAGGATTTGCAGTGGCCAATTTTGCGGGTCTGATCTCTGTATTACCTGGTGGAATAGGGGTTTATGAGGCACTAATGACCGGAGTTTTGGTGGCATCCGGCGTACCAGCGGCGCTAAGCATACCGGTCACTATTATGTATCGAGTTTTGACCTTGGTTATTCAGTTACCACCAGGGTATTACTATTACCACAAAGCTATCAACGGGGTTGATAAAACAAAGTGGCCAACCTAGTACCGATTTTCTCTGCTTCGGAATTTGTGGCGGTTTTTAATCAATCGTTAGAGATGATGTATCCATCGGTGAGCATAGTGGGAGAACTGGCAAGTTTTAAAATAAGTCGTAATCAATGGGTCTATTTCGATTTAAAGGATGATTTTGCAAGTGTGAGGTTTTTCGGTACAACTAGGCAATTGCCTGGTCCACTTGAAGACGGCCTATTACTCGAGGTATTAGCATCGCCAAGAATGCATCCCAAATATGGGTTAACGCTAAATATTATAGAAATTACGGTTTCTGGAGAAGGGTCCATTAGGCGTGCTCAGCAACTTTTAGAACAAAAACTTAAAAAAGAGGGTCTTTTTGATCAAGCCAGAAAAAGAATTTTGCCGTATCCTCCCGAATCAATTGGAGTTATCTCGTCTTTTGCTTCAGCAGGATTAGCAGATTTTCGGAAGGTTATCTCTCAGCGTTGGGGCAAGCTAGATATCAAGTTATTTGACGTTCAAGTTCAAGGCAAAGATTCGCCAAAGCAAATTGTAAACGGCTTGCAGTACTTTAACCAGCTGGCAAACCCTCCAGAAGTTTTGGTGATAATTAGGGGAGGAGGGAGTGCAGATGACTTATCGGCATATAGTAGCGAGTTGGTAGTGCGTGCAGTTGCTACCAGCCGTATACCTACTATGGTAGCGATTGGTCACGAAACAGACGTGAGTTTGGCAGAGTTAGCATCAGACGCCAGGGCTAGCACTCCAACTCATGTAGCTCAGTTACTGGTTCCCGACAGAGTGTACGAGAAAAAGTTTTTGCTTGACTTGGCCCGAACACTCAATCTAGCAGTCGAATCCATTATTAATAACCAACGCATAACCATAGAACATCGCAAAGTTAATCTAGATCAACAACTTAAAGGGTTTTTTTTGCGTTCTAAAGTTGAGATTGATCGGCAAAAAGAGGTACTAAGGTTGCTCAATCCTCGGTTACCACTAACACGCGGATATGCGATAGTGTGCAAAACGAATGGGCAACTTGTTCGTTCGAGTAAAGTGGTGAAGAATAAGGAGTCACTAAGAATCACCCTGCAGGATGGTATTATTAATGCAAAGGCGGACTAGGAAAGTGGCGAACTATCAAGAGCTAAAATCACAGTTAGAAGAAATCATTATTCAGCTAGAAGACGTTGAGCTTGAGATCGATAAGGCAACTTCTTTGTATAAAGAAGGTCAGAAAATTATTGTAAAATTGGAAAAATATCTTGATGAGGCCAAACAAAAGTTTGAGGTAATCAACAAAAGCTGATGTTATTGCTCGGGGTAATAATTTTATTAATTGTGGTGATGTTTTTTGTTGCAATTTTGTTTGGTGCTCCATATTTACCGACTATGAAAAATCAATCCAAAGAGGCGCTGGATCTCATAGACCTAAAAAATGGACAAACGTTAATCGATCTTGGTTCGGGAGATGGCAGAGTATTGAAGGAGGCGGCCAAAAGAGGGTTCAAAGTTATCGGTTACGAGATCAATCCATTTTTAGTAATTGTCTCCTATTTTGTAACCATTAAATACAGAAAAAATATAATAATTGTTTGGGGTAATTATTGGCGTAAAGAGTTGCCAAAGGCAGACGGAATATTTGTATTTTTGCTACCAAAATATATGGCCAAGCTAGATAACATGCTGCACTCATATAAGTTTAGACCAATCAAGCTGGTTAGTTTTGCTTTTATGATTGAAGGGAAAGAGCCAGTGCAAAAAACTAAAAGTATGTTTTTGTACGAGTACAAGTAGTTGCGCAGATGGAGTGTTTTCGGTAACATTAGCATTATGAAGGACGAGAGTGGGCAACTAAATATACTACTAATCCCATTTATTTTGGTAATTATATTGTTCCTCGGATCTGCGGGTTTTGGTGTTTGGGCGTACATGGGACGACAGGATTATAAAGACCACAGCGATCAAAAATCGGAAGCAGCTGTCAAGGTTGCAGTCGACAAGACAAAAAGCGAAAAAGATAACGAGTTTTTAGAGAGGGAAAAGGAGCCGCTAAAGAATTACGTTGGCCCAGAGTCGCTAGGAACTATTAGGTTTAAGTATCCAAAAACCTGGAGCTCATATGTAACTCAAACAGGTGTAAGCGGATTAAGTGTTCTTTCCAACCCAGATTACGTAACAGGAGACGTTCAAACCAATCAGATGTTAAAAGTAGAAGTAGTTAGCCAGACGTATTCGCAAGTTATTTCTACCTTCGATGGTCAAGTGAAAAACGCTAAATTAACGGCATCGGCCTATAAACTACCAAAGGTACCAAGTGTTATTGGGGTTAGATTCGATGGCACATTATCACCTACGTCTCAAGGGGCAATGGTTGTTTTGCCGCTCAGAGACAAAACAATTAAAATTTCTACCGAAACTCAATCTGGATTAAACGATTTTAATAACATTATTTTGCCAAACTTCGAATTTCAACCCTAGCTAGCACATGTTATAATTGTGCATAAGAAAACGAGGGTATTACTTTGGTAGAAAGTGAGCTATGGCCTAATCAATCTCAGGCCTCCAGCCAAATAGTCAGGGGCGTTGTTGGCGAGCTAAAAAACCCGCTGGTAACTATTGCACGCTTAGTAGAGCTAACGCATAAAACTAATAATCTATCTTATCTAGAGAACCTAAAAGAGACAACCGAGCAAGCACTAGAATTGATAGACAGTTTCATGCTTTGTGCCCAAAGCGAGTATGGCCAAAAGCTTCTTCCATTAGAACCCGCTTCTATCGGGTCTATTCTTTATGACGTTGCCCATAACGCGTCGGAGTTGGTCTGCGGCAGTAATTATTATGTCAAGGTAGATAACAGATATAAACATCCTGTTATGATAGAAAAAAAGGCGCTTAGCTCGGCGCTACTTTGTCTTGTGCAGTTGCTTTTGATTCCAAATAATCAGTCGAAAAGGAAACCAATCGAGCTAACTGCTTTTAAGAGAGCCAACAATCAGATTGTTGCTGGTGTAGTTACTGAGGACTGCGATGTTAATCAAGACAACCTTAACATAGCCAGACGTCTATCGGGCAAAACATATAGCTCTGTTAACGGCACTAACGGTAATGGTATTCGCTTGGCGCTAGCGGATAGTTTAGCTCTATCCATGGGTGGGCAGTTGATAGCCCTTAAAAGGTCTTCAAAACGGGGTTTTGGTATAGAGTTAATCAAAAGTGAGCAATTGGCTTTGGTATGAAAATTTTATTAATTGAGCCATATAACGACTTAGCCCAAACAACAAAAGCATGGCTAGAAAATGCCAATCATCGTGTTTCTATTTCATCCACTGCTCAACATGCCATTCATCAAGCGGAATCGTCTCCAGACGTTGTTGTTCTCGAACTGGCCCTAAGTGGTCATAACGGGCTAGAGTTTATTTACGAATTTAGGTCATATTTAGATTGGCAAAATATACCTATTATCATTTACTCGCATATTCCTCCAGAAGTTTTTGCATTAAGCAACAGTCAAAAAAAACGTCTTAATATTGTTGCACATTTATACAAGCCGACTACCTCGTTTTATAAGCTCGAGGAAGTTATTATGGAGCAAGCAGTTGGATCGAATCGTTGATAGAGCTATTATTTTATCGCGTATAAACTATGGCGAAAAAGATAGAATCATTACAGTTCTTGGCAAACATCAAGGTCGAGTTAGCGTGTTAGCTAAAAGTGTACGAACTCCTAAAAGCAAGTTAGCGGGTGGAGTAGAACTACTAAGTGATAGCACAATTACGATGGCTAAGGGGCGGGGAGATTTATACATTCTGACCTCGAGCCGACTAAATGAACACTACCAAAACATCACAAGTGATTATGCGCGGCTAACTATTGCTTATAACTTTTTAAAAGTTGTTAGCAAAATCACCGAAGTTGGTACCGGGTCCGAGTTGTTTAAAGTTTTGCAATCATCACTCGGTTTATTAAATAACCAATCTTTTCCCAAAGAATTGGCAGAAATATGGTTTAACGCTAACGTATTGAACGAAGTCGGGTGTAGTCCAAACACTAAAACCAATACTAATGGTGAAGAACTTAAAAAATCCGATAGTTACCTATTCGATTTTGACAACCAGTGTTTTAGACCGAGTAGCAACGGCAGGTTTACTCAAAACCATATCAAGTTTATGCGGATTATGGTGCAGCAAAAGAGTCCAGAAAAACTAACCAATATTAAAGGCAGTGGCGAATACGCTCCTGCACTTTACAACCTGTTTTCGCAACTGATGAACTATCATTTTGGTCTTTAATTGTATGATGGGATTGGTTGTTAAGGTATAATCTAAACAGATATGAGTACAGTCAAAATGGAAGAAATCGTTAGCTTGTGCAAGCGTCGTGGTTTTATTTATCAAGGTAGCGAAGTGTATGGTGGACTAAGCGGTACCTGGGATTACGGTCCACTGGGAGTCGCATTAAAACGTAACATCATAAATCTTTGGTGGGAATTTTTTGTCGAAAAAAGAGACAATATGTACGGTGTTGATGCCGCGATTTTAATGAACCCAAAAGTTTGGCAGGCAAGTGGCCATACCGATACTTTTACCGATCCGTTGGTAGAATGCAACAATTGCAAAAACCGTTTTCGGGCCGATCATTTAGAGGGCAATAAATGTCCAAATTGTGGTAAAACCGATACTTTTGGCAAGCCGAGGGCATTTAATATGATGTTTAAAACCCAAGTTGGCCCCCTCGAAGATGAAAAATCCATCAGCTATCTTCGTCCAGAAACGGCCCAGGGTATATTTACCAATTACAAAAATATTATCGATAGTTTTTACCCAGATGTTCCTTTTGGTATTGCTCAGGTGGGCAAGGCCTTTCGTAACGAAATCAGTCCTCGCGATTTTGTTTTTCGTTCGCGTGAGTTCGAGCAAATGGAAATAGAATATTTTGTCCATCCAGACAGTTGGCAGCAAGAGTTCGACAAGTGGGTTTCAGATATTCACAAATTTTTATCATTAATCGGTGTTAGCGAGTCAAAAGTACATGAGTTAGAGGTGCCAGAAGAGGATAGAGCTCACTATAGCAAAAGAACCATAGATTTTGAGTTCGATTATCCTCATAAGCGTGATGAGTTGCTAGGTTTGGCGTATCGAACTGATTTCGATTTGTCTAACGTTCAAAATGCTAGTAGGAAAAGTATGGAGTATCGCAGTAAAGACCGCCAAGAAACCTTTATCCCACACGTAATAGAGCCCAGCTTTGGGGTAGAACGACTTGTTATGGCTGTACTTCTTAGTGCGTATAAAGAGGATGAACAAAATGGCGAGAGTAGGGTGTATCTGGCATTACCAGAACATATTGCACCAGTTAAGTACGCTGTTTCACCACTACTCAAAAACAAGCCAAAGTTGGTAGCTAAAGCTAGGGAAGTTTACGATATTTTAAAACAAAAACATCATAGTGTAATGTGGGACGACAATGGTAATATCGGTAAACGCTATCGTCGCCAAGACGAGATTGGCACTCCATACTGCGTAGTCGTAGATTTCGATACGCTAGAGGACGATACTGTAACAGTCCGCGACCGCAATACTACCAATCAAAAACGAGTCAAAATAAGCCAAATTTAATTATGGCACAGCGTACTCTACACAAAGCAAAACAAGCTAAAAAAGACGAGTTCTATACTCAGCTTGTAGATATAGAAAACGAGCTAAAGCACTATAAAGAACAATTTAGGGGTAAAGTGGTGTATTGCAACTGCGACGATCCGTATGAAAGTAACTTTTTTCGCTATTTTGTGCTGAATTTTAAGCATCTGGGGCTAAAAGGGTTAATTACTACTAGCTATAAACCATCGCCAATTGCTAACACTCAGCTAGGACTTTTTGGTGATGATAAAACTTTAGCCCCACAAAAAGGGCGACCAAAAGTAACAGCCAATAAGTTTATTATAAAAGATGTTGGTGATATAGATGGTGATGGCGCATACGACCTTAAAGATGTAGCCCAGCAACTGCGCGAAAACAAGCATAACGAGTGGCAACCATTGAGTGGCGATGGTGATTTTAGAAGCCCCGAATGTGTGGAGCTACTGAAGCAAGCCGATATAGTAGTAACCAATCCGCCATTTAGTTTGTTTAGAGAATATATTGACCAAATAGTGCGCAACAACAAAAAGTTTTTGATAATAGGTAATGTTAATGCAATTACTTATAAAGAATGTTTCAAGTTAATTAAAGACAATAAATTGTGGATGGGAGCGAGTATTCATAGTGGTGATAGGGAATTCCAGGTGCCAGATGATTATCCGTTAACAGCTGCTGGTTATAGGATAGATGAGGAAGGAAAAAAATATATTAGAGTAAAAGGCGTTCGTTGGTTCACCAATTTAGATTACCAGGAAAGGCATGAGGACTTGGTGCTATATAAAAAATATACGCCAGAGAGTTATCCAAGGTATGACAACTACGATGCTATAAATGTTGATAAAACTGCTGATATCCCTATGGATTATGAGGGTGCGATGGGCGTGCCGATAACCTTCTTAGATAAATATAATCCCGAACAATTCGAGATTATTGGTATTGATCGCTATGTTAAAGATAATCCGAATTATGGTAAAAGATTTACTATTAACAATAAAGAAATCTACGCTAGGGTATTAATCAAGTACAGAAAGGTAGAAAAATGAGTATAGACAAAGTTATGGACAGTAATATACTAGGCATTTTAAACCTAGATAGGGATTTCTATGCGACTATAGGTGCTGCAATTGTTCTGTTTGGTATGACCCACTATTCTTTATTACATTTTATGAGAAAGTTAGACCATTCCGTTGACCAGGAACAACTATTGAGTGAAACAGCAGGGAGTATTATCGAGAAAGTTAAGAAAATCTACAAAGACTGTTCTATTACTTGGACCGGCAATGAATGGCAAAATCTTGTAAACGATAGGAATAAGATTACACATGGATTTACGTTGAAACAAAATGATAGTCGAGTACACTTTATGTACAAAATAAATTATATGTCTAGTAGCGGTGAGAGGGTTAAAGAAGAGGGTGAATTAGACAGGATTTTTTTTGATAACTTTATAGATAGATGCAATGTTTTCTGTGGTACGGTGGTTATTCAAGATAAGGAGTTTAGACAAAAAAATAATCTTGAGGAGATTAAGACATGAAAACGGCACTTAAAACAGATTTTACCGTAGCAGAGTTACCTGAGCGTGCTAATATAGATTTGTAGCTCCTCGCTTTGTCTTAAGACCTCGTGAGGTTCTTTGTTTATAAGACACCAGCGTAAAGTCATTATGCATATTTTATTGAGGTGAATGCGCCATTTTGTCTGGGCATACTGAGATAGATAACAGAGATTTTATGGTATAATTAACATCATGAAAACAATACTCTCTAAGCTTAATAAACCAAGCACAGTAGAAATAGCGGCATATCAGCACAAAATGCCTCGTTCTATTGATGTTGTTATTAGATACGATAACAAGGATAGATATTGGACTGCAAAAGTTATAAAGCTAGACAATGAGAAGTTGAATAATCTGATTATTACTGAGAGTAAAACTGAGGAAGGGATTGTCAAGATGGTAAACGATGCAGTACTAACATATTTGGATTTCCCAGAATATATGAAAACCAGTATGCCATCGTTGTTGCCAGAAGACATAGATTTCGCCAAGAAAAACCAAAAAAGCAAAAGTTTAGTTTTTGCAAAATAAAAGATAGTGGGGCTAGGATATTATCGTACAATCAAAACGAGGAAACTGATTGCTCTGCTGGTCCGGCAAGGTTTTGTAAGTGTTGGTGGTAGCAAGCACGGCAAATATATTCACCAGGAAAGTAATAAGATATTAATAGTTCCTAGGCACCGAAAAATAACACAAGGTACGGCGAGAGAAATATGTAATTCTTTGGAGAAAGAGTATAAAATTTCTAGAGAAGAAATAATAAAGATCTTTTAATAGAGCGAAGAGGAATCATGAGAACAACACTCAAAACAGATTTTACTGTAGCAGATATTGTTGACGGTTTTGAATATAACGAGCTAGAGGGCAAAGGGCTTTTTGGGCTTGGCGGCAAACTGACTATTCAGCCAGAATATCAGCGAAGTTATATTTATGCAGATGGTAAAAAAGATGTTGCGGTAATAGATAGTTTGATAAAAGGTTATCCGATTGGGCTTTTGTATTTTAATACTACCAACAGTGGTGATTTTGAGGTGCTAGACGGCCAACAACGTATCACAAGTATTGGTAGGTTTGTACGTGGGCTTTTTGCAGCCAAAGACGCAAATGGTAATCAACAATATTTTTCTGGCTTGGCCAGTGATATGCAAAAGCAGATTATGGAAACAAAACTACTGGTGTATGTTTGCAAAGGCGAAGAAACCGAAATAAAAGATTGGTTTCGAACTATCAATATCGCTGGAGTGCCCCTAAATAGCCAAGAAATTTTGAACGCTGTGTATTCTGGGCCGTTTGTGACAAAAGCTCGTGAAGAGTTTAGTAATAGCGCTAATAGTAATATACAGAAATGGAGTGCATATATATCTGGCAGTGTAAATCGCCAAGACTTTTTAGAGCGAGCGCTAGAGTGGGTGAGTAGCGGACAAATAGACAAATATATGAGTAAACATCGCTATGATAAAAATATAGACGAGCTAAAAAGGTATTTTGATAAGGTAATTAGCTGGGTTTCTAGCGTATTTACAGATGTAGAGAGCGAAATGCGTGGGCTAGAGTGGGGCAGATTGTACGAGCAGTATCACGAACAGACATATAGCCCAGAGGAAGTATCTGCTAAGGTTCGTAAGCTATATACAGATTTTGACGTCAAAGATAGAAAAGGTATTTTTGAATATATTTTGGGTGGAGAAAAAGACACTAAATTGCTGAATATTCGTGTGTTTGATGATCCGATCAAAAAGACTGCGTATGCCAAGCAAACCGACAAGTCAAAAGCTCAAGGCAAGTCTAACTGTTCGTACTGCGCCATTGGCCATGATGCAAGTAAGACCAAAATCTGGGCACTAAATGATATGGATGCCGACCACGTGAGCGCCTGGAGCAAGGGCGGCTCAACGGATATAGAAAACTGCGAAATGCTCTGCAAGCCACACAACCGAGCTAAAGGCAACAGATAAAATGTTGATTGGAATATACAAAAATGATACAATACTTGTATGAGTACACAAACATTCAATCTATCTTTACCGAAAGAGCTGGTAAAAAAGCTCGATGCACAAGCAAAAAAGGAGTATTCCAGCCGTAGCGATTATGTGCGAAAATCTATCATTAACCAGCTAAGAACCGAACAAGCTATAGAAACAATTTTTGATCGGGCCAACAAAAGAGGCAAGAAGTCTGGTATAAAAACAGAGCAACAAGTTTACGATATCATCAACGAAAAATAATGCAGATAGTCATAGACAGCACCGTTTGGGTATCTGCCTTGGTGTTTGGTGGGAACCCAAGGAAGGTCTTCGAGAGAGTAGTAGGAGAAGGGCATACACTGGTAATTTCGCAGGAAATATTGAGTGAGACTCGCCGAATATTTTTTAGTAAGTTTCCGGATTTTGTAGATGATTTTGAAGCACTTATTATTGCTCTAGCTGGGCGCAGTAAATATGTAGAATTGGGTGCGTGCAGAGTGGACGTGTCCAGAGACCCAGATGACAACAAAGTAATTGAAACTGCTCTTGGTGGGGCTGTAAGATGCATAATCTCTGGCGATAAGGATTTGCTAGTTTTAAAAAAATACCAAGACATACGGATTATAACCCCAAAACAATGGTTGGATAGGCATCAGAAAACATTATAATAATATTGTAATATTTTGATGATTGTGCTAGTGTATATTTATGGTAATTAAATCTGTACAAAAAGTCATAAAAGTCGGCGATAGCTTAGCTGTTACCATCCCTGCGAAAGATGCCCGAGCATCTGGTATAGACAAGGGTGAAGAAGTGGAAGTTACTATAAAGCCAGTTGCGACACCAAAAGATCACAAAGACTTAATGCGAGAATATGATCAATTTGTTGATCAGTATGGGCAAACTCTAAAAAATCTAAAAGATAGATGAAATATATCGATTTGGAGGAGATTCTTCGTCTCCATTTCCAGATAGTTACTGATTTTGGTGGAAGCCATGGTGTGCGTGACGAGAGTAGGTTAATGTCTGTTGTGGATGCTCCAAAGCAGTCTGTTTTTGGACAGGATCAGTATCCAAGTATTCACGAAAAAGCTGCTGTTTATGTCCGAAATATTATCGGAGATCATCCTTTTGTAGATGGCAATAAACGATCGGCAATAACTGTGGCTGGTATATTTTTGATGAGGAATGGCTACCAGCTAACGGCGACCCCGAAAGATCTGGAGGATTTCGCTGTTAAGGTAGCGGTTGAGAAATTAGACGTACCAGCAATAGCTAAATGGCTTGAGCAAAACTCAAAAACGCATAAAAATAGATGAATTAGTATTTGGATAATATAAGAAAAAATCATAATTCGTCCTCGCCGATTGTTGCAATTTTATTAATGCGGTTTTTTAGAGGGCTAGAACCAGAAGATTTGTCGGCAAAAGTTTTTAGGCAAAAAGCATTGTCGGTAGCTGTAATTATTGTTGGCTCGCTAATGTTGACGATTAAATAATAAATTTTATTTTGTATAATAATACATATGGATAGAGTATTTATAGATGTTCGAGAACCAAATGAGTATGCTTCTGGCCACGTAGTGAGCGCAATTAATGTGCCGGTATCGAAAATAGCAACATCGGATGTTATAAAAGAATTGCCAAAAGATGCACAAATTGTAACCTATTGTGCTGCTGGGGGTCGTGCTGGCAGAGCAAAATCAACTCTAGATAGTATGGGCTTTTTAGATGTTACTAACGGTATAAATCAAGCAACGGTTGAGTCGAAATATTTTAGTTAGATAAAACCACATAATTTTGTTATTGCAAGTCCGCGTAAGTAGTTGTAGCATATGGATATGTACGTTGAAGCTATGGGCCCACTGGACCTGGTTCGACAACTCAATGCAGAAGCTGGCGATCTAGATGTTTACGCCGAATACGATATGCAATCTGGTAATTTATCTCGCCAAGAGCGCTTACAAAAAGAGGTATATCACATAAATCAGAACCATCCGCTTATAGACAGACGAGTTTTTGTACACGGTAGGGTGATTACACCTGCAATAGATGAGGAAAATGGCGAGTTGTTGCCGTCACTGCCTTACGACCCGAGTGAAAAGCTAGAGGATATGTTTGATGTTTCGGACGAACTGTTACCGTATCTGATTGACGAGCATCAAGATACAATAGAGGGTGAATATAAGGGCTACAAAATTTTTCGAGTACTAAATCCTAGAAGTCATGAGTGGGAGCATAGAGTGGTTCACAAGTTGGCAGTAGGAGAAGGTCAATATACGGATGGTTTTGGCAAAGATGTGGTCGAAACCTATAATGATTTTGTTTGTGCCTGGGAGAGCAGTATAGATCCGGTTGAACCAATAGACGCACATAGTTTAGTAGATCTACAAGACGATAAAATAGTAAACAACGCTTTTGATGGAATTGCGTATAGCGAAAAGTACTCTAGGGCAGAGGCGATAAAGAAAATAGGTTGCCTGGCTACAAGGATTTTCAGCAAATATAAAGACGATAAATACCTTAATCATCAAAGGATAAGTTATCTCAACAGTATCGGACTACTAGAAGACGTTGTTGTACGCGCAAAAGATTTCGAGATTGGCGGAGCCCAGTACGGATATACTTCGCCGTCCAACAAGAATGTTATGGAGTTTGACGAGGGGTATTTTGTTTTATCACCTGGATATAAACGAACTCGTGAGGGGATCCCGTATATATTAAGTGGACGATTAGAGTTATTCATTAAGTCATGGATTAATAAAGACAGCTACGCGAAGGTACCTATGTCTAATATTTTGGACATAGAGGTCCAGCATTAATATCCATTAGTGCTAGAATAGTTAGTGATGGGGGCAAATAAGCAGTTTAGTTATGACTCGGCAAGCAACAAGCTTACGCAGTTTGTATTGCCAAAAAACCACGGTAACGTGATGAGTATTATTAAGGTCGAACACCAAAAAGACGATGAGTTAGTTCTGATAAAAAGCAAGATGGGGTTTTCATATACCCTGTTTAGCACGCACATTGTAGAGGATTTAACAGATCTTAAGCGAAAAATCGAGAAATGGTCGGGACATAAACTGTTAAAGTTTATAACTCCAAAAAAACAAACTGTTTTTGAGCAAACTCTTGGCGCAAGGTTTTACAAAAATATTAATCAGAAAAAGATTGCCCAGTGGATGCCATTTGCAGTTCCGGCAGGGATTGAATACGTATTTTTGGCCTTGCTAGAAGAAGGGAAATGATGAAATTTAAAAAAATTACGAAAAATCGCAGTCAAAAAAAACAATATAAAACATACGCCTTTATTGATAGCCAAAACTTAAACCTTGGTATCCAAAAAGCTGGATGGAAAATGGATTGGCGAAAATTTAGGCAATATTTAAAAGAAGAATACGGCGTAAGCAATGCATATATGTTTATTGGTTACATGCAAGAGCACGAGGATTTATACGAATACATGCACGAGCTTGGGTATTTGGTAGTACTTAAGCCAACACTGGATATGAATTTGCAAAAAGATGAAAAAAACCAAAAAGATAAGCCCCCGACAAAGGGTAATATTGATGCGGATTTAGTACTTTATGCGATGAAAGAATTGCCAAATTATGACAAGGCCATTTTGGTATCTGGCGATGGAGATTTTTATGGATTGATTGAATATTTAAAAGACAATCAAAAGTTACTGAAGGTGTTAGCTCCCAATAGGCAATATTCGAGCTTGCTGAAGTCGTTCGAGAATTATATCGAACGACTAGATGTCAAAAAGAAGAAATTGCAATATTTTGATCGAAAAAAACCGCTAAAAAATAAAGCATAATAAATTTGTTATGATAGGGATAACATGAAACAAGATGAATCTAACAATGTCTTTCCAAAACATTTTTTTTGGGGGGCATCGACCGCATCACATCAGGTCGAGGGCGGTAATCATAACCAATGGTCTGTTTGGGAGCTAGCGAATGCTAGGGACCTAGCACAAACAGCCCACCAACACCTTAGCTGGTTACCTAGATGGTACGAAGTTAGAAACGCGGCAGAAGAACCAGATAATTACGTTTCAGGAGAGGGTGTTGATCACTATAATCGTTACAAAGAAGATTTTGATATTTTAACCTCGCTAAATTTTAATTCTTTCCGTTTTACTGTCGAATGGTCTCGGATAGAACCCGAGGAAGGCAAGTGGAACAAAGAAGCCATCGAGCACTACAAAAAATACATAAAAGAACTTAGACGAAAAAAGGTTGAGCCATTTTTAAATATTTGGCACTGGACTTTACCGGTTTGGTTTGTTGAAAAAGGTGGTTTTGAGAAAGGTTCGAATTTAAAGTATTTTGATAATTTTGTTAGCAAAATAGCCAAAGAACTTATTGACGAGGTTGAATATGTCATTGTACTAAATGAGCCAAGTAACTACACTGCTTTCGGTTATTTGATGGGGGAGTGGCCTCCACAGAAACGTAATATTATTCAGGCAACAATGGTTTACTGGAACTTGGCTAAATGTCATAAGCGGGCATATAAAATTTTAAAAAAACACAAGCCCACTATTCAGGTTGGTAATGCAGCGCCGCTGGCGAACATTCAAGCCAAAAGACCACGAAATTTGCTAGATATATTAACTACCAGATTTATGCGATATTTTTGGAATTGGTGGTTTTTAAACCGTATTCGGCGGCATCAAGATTTTGTGGGTATCAATTATTATTTTAGTGATTATTATCGTGGGTTAGGTAAACGTGATAATCCAAAAGTTCCATTAAATGATATGGGTTGGTACATGGAGCCAGAGGGTTTATATCCTTTGTTGCTTCGAACATGGGCTCACTACAAAAAACCGATTTTTGTTACCGAAAATGGTCTGGCAGATGAGAACGATGAATATCGTCAATGGTGGTTGCAGGAAACAATCATAGCCATGGAAAAAGCAATTAGCGAAGGAGTCGATTTGCGTGGTTACTTCTACTGGAGTTTGCTAGATAATTTTGAGTGGCGGTATGGCTGGTGGCCCAAGTTTGGCCTAGTAGAAGTGGACAGAAAACGCAACATGAAGAGAACCATTAGGCCAAGTGCAAGATGGTTTGCAAATTGGTTGGCTCAAAATCGCTAACTTGCATATTGCTGTATAATATAAACATAAAAGAAATGCAACAATACAAAGCCGAAAAAGTAAACCACGTTAATATACTTAGTTACAACCTTAAATTTAATAAGGCGCTAGGCGAACTTGATGAACTGGTGATTAAGCATGAAACAGATATTGTTTGTATTCAAGAATGCTATTCAAAAAAAATGCCTTCTAAGATCGGTAACTTACATATTCAGGGTACAACTAAAACAGGTCATTTAGGGCTTGCTATTTATGCCGACAAACAGAGATTTTCTAATTTGCATACCGAAAGTTGTTTGCTAGAGGAGACATTTTACGAAAAAATTCTATATAAGAAAATCCTTTCACAGGACCGAGAACGGTTATTGTTCGTTGAATTTTATGATAACTCGCTAAAGAAAAAAATCCATATTGCTTCGTTTCATGCAACCCATTTGGTTACGCCAAATAGTATGCGTCGTCATCAGATTGCCGATGCTTACAAAAAGCTGAGTCGTGGCGACGAAGATACACCCGTCATAATGGTGGGAGACTACAACTACCCGATGTTTAAAAAGCAACTAAGATATTTTATCGAAAGTTATGGATATGAAATGTTGCTTGCCGACAGGCCAACTTATAAAAATTTGTTTTTCAAGGGGCATTTTGACTTTGTGACTTCGCTCAATGCCCAGATTGAAACCGTAAAAACCTTACCTCGAGGGTTGTCAGATCACATGCCAATCTTAATTAGCGCCGCCATTTAGGTGCAAAAATACATTGGTTAGCTAATGTTTTAAGAATTGAAAATATAATAAATTTGTAGTAAAATCAATAGTATTAAATTATAAAAAATATGATTTTGCACGAGTACGAGTTTAAAGATACAACGGTTAATCCAAGAGGGCTTATGTTTGAAACAAAACAAGCACTCAGAGATTATGATTACGATTTTTTGTTTGATCCAAGAGCGTATTTTCGCAAATTGTTTAACTCGTTGAGTAATCATCCAAAGGGACTTGCCGGAACGGGCGCGCATATCCAGCCACTGGCAATTCTAAACGGTAGCCACAACGAATACTCAACCACAGAGGCCGTAGTTTGGCAAAATTCTTGGGCGTCACCTTTGTCGCCAAAATGGAATACTGACTTTGAAGGACAATATACTGAATTTGTAGAAAATGGAGGGAAAAGACCAAGGGGGCTAGATACCAGCCGAATTTCGAATTTAATAAGTGCCGATTTTACCAGAGAGGTGCTAAAGCAATCTGGCGTCACTGACGAAAAAGGGAAATACCTACCAGTTCTTGCATTTTCCTCGCCATCACTCGATTGGCACCCCAAAATTGATAGGCAAACCAAAGTGGTGGATCTGCTGGGGCAATCAATTGCTTATACGGTAAGAGCTATTGGATACAAAAGTTTGCATTTGGCCGGTGTAGGTTTGGGGGCATCTGTGGTCGGAGACCTTGCTGGCAACAAAGCAGATTATTTTGGCAAGACAATCACAGAGCCGCCTAAGATCGAGAGCATGTTGCTCAGCGAATATCCATCTTATACTAAACGCACGATGTCGGAAGTGTTGAGAGCATATGTATGTGACGGCAAAGATTTGAAAATTAATAATACATGGTCGGACCAGGGGCCTTTGCCAAGAATTAAATTGGCCGACGACGATAAAGAAAAATATAGTCCCAAAAATATATTTCATAGGAATTTAGTAAACAACAGTCGGGTTTTATCAGAGATGGCAGAAAACAAGTTAAGATCCGCCCTGGAAGTCGCCGTGGACGAGGAGATACCGGTTACCATTGAATTTGGTGAAGCTAGCAAAGTCGGGGGTGGGGTGAAAAAAGCCATAGCCGATTTAAAATTAGGTATTTTGGACATGCAAATTCTAAAATCGACAGGATGTACTCCTCATGCTCACACCGAAAATTCTGTTTTTATAGCAGACGCAGTTGCGCGATCTATCCGATTTGCAAAGGACGGACCAGACTACCAGAAAAACATTTAGCGTTGGTCAAGAAGTACATAACGCTATATATTGCGTTTTAATACAAACTTGTGGATAACTCCAAGCATTTTGGTATATAAGTGGGTAGAGAGGGGTTGATTGTGGGGAGTAGTGGGTAGTAAGCTATTGTTAGTGGGAAAACGTAAGTAGAACCAAAATAGTTTTACTTACCAAAAAACAAAAAAACCACTAGTAAATTAATAGAAGGCCATCAATGTCAAATCTGGACTACTTTGAGCGCAAATTGGATTCGAAGCGCAGGTTAAGCTTACCTGTTGAACTTCGGGGTGTATTTGCAAACGGGGCAGTCATTACAAGAGGATTTGGCAACTATCTACACCTGTACCCAAAAGATGTCTGGGATAGATCTGTAGAGCCACGCCTTGATGGCGATATCTTAGATGAGCGGATTGCTGATCTGAATGTTAGATTTCGAATGGGAAAAGTCGAGACTAATATTGACGACAAGCAAGGTCGGATTACTCTAGAACAGCACCAACTTGAGTATGCTGGTATAGATAAAGATATCGTTGCGGTTGGAGTTGGTAGATATTGGCGGCTAATGGCACCAGAACAAGCAAAATAACGGTTTTTGGTTGCGTGCACTTTAACAATTAGGCAAAAAATATGTCAAATAGCGGGCCGAGGTTAGCTATTTGGCAGTCAGTAAGTGGAAATTAGGGATAACCACTACAAAACCCTTGTTCTTTCTATAAAAAACACCTCCCAAAACTCCACCTCACACATAAGTCTCTAAAACTTATTTAGGAAGTGTTATCTATCAATCTGTAAAATTGATAAATATCTTTTCTTCCTAAAACAAAAACAAAAACTATAAAAAAACAAAAAACTGGCTGCTGAATAGGTGATCTTGTAAATAATATTTACAGGCATAAATACAAAAAGAAAAACAAAAATGAGTCAAAAAAAACACAAGCCGGTACTTCTAGAAGAAGTTCTAGAGGTGCTAAAACCACAATCGGGTGAGAGATATTTAGATCTTACGGCTGGTTATGGTGGGCACGCAGAAGTAGTTGCCAGAGAGATTGCTCCAAGTGGTCAAATGACCCTTGTTGATCGTGATCAAAGTGCAATCACTTATCTCAAAGAGAAATTTGCCGGAAATAAATCGGTAAACATTCTACACGATAATTTTTTATCTGCGAGTAAGAAATTGTCTATCCAAGGTAAGTCGTTCGACATAATTTTTGCCGATCTTGGAGTATCGTCACCGCACCTTGACAATGCTATCAGGGGGTTCTCTTTTTCTAAAGAAGGGCCGTTAGATATGCGTATGGACCAAAGTCAATCACAAGATGCCAAATCTTTGGTAAATAATCTTGATACTGCTAATCTTGCCAAAATATTGCGAGATTACGGCGAGGTTAGGCGATCAAAAATGCTGGCTGAGCAGATTGTAAAAAATAGACCATACGAAACTACTACCCAGTTAGCCCAGGTTGTAGCTCGATTTTCGAGTCGAAATCAAAAAATCCATCCAGCTACTCAAGTGTTTCAGGCGTTAAGGATTGCCGTAAACCAAGAATTAACATTGCTTGAGCATGCATTACCGCTGTGGATTGAGCTCTTAAAAGACAATGGCCGATTGGCAATAATATCTTTTCATAGCTTAGAAGATCGGATAGTCAAACAAGTATTTGCCGATGCAGGGGGCAATCGTTACGATTCCGAGGTCGAGATTTTGACGAAGACGCCTATTACAGCCACCAAGGATGAAACAGTTTTTAATCCGCGTGCAAGAAGTGCAAAACTTCGAGCCGTAGCGAAAATAAAAAATAGAAAAGGGGATGCACATGCCTATACAGGTAAAAAGCACCTCCAGGGCTTATAAAATCCAAGTAAAGGTTGTATAAAATCTTAAAAGGATAAATAGGTCTTAGCTCTCTCTCGGATAAAAATTTGAGGGAGAGCGCCAAAATAAAAATAAAAAAAGAGAGATATGACATATTCAAGCACACTTTCGATGGGGCGCAAAAAATTCGCAACTCGTCATAAAAATACAATCAACTGGAGCGAGCAGACAAAAACAATCGGTCCAGTCAGCAATACGGTAATTTTAGTAGTTTTAAGTTGTCTAATCGGGCTTTTGTATCTTACACAGGTTACGAAAACTAATGCCAGTGGGTATAAAGTCGACAACTTTGAAAAGCAGTACACTCAACTTCAGAAAGAGCACGATGAGCTTCAGCTTAGTGCTGCTCGACTTCAGTCGCTCGATCGGGTGGCTAATAGCAAACCAGCTAAGGATCTAGTTTCTGTTGCTCCAACTGCTACCATCAGGTGATCGATTAACGGACTTTTCACGAGAGTAGCAATCCGCACAGTTTATGCAACAACAACCAACATCAAAAATTAGCAATACGCGGCTCGACTTATTTTACGGGGTGGTTGTGCTTGTTTTTGCTATCTTTATTGTTAGGTTATTTTATATTCAAGTTATTCAGCACAAATATTATGCACAAGCAGCTCAGAATGGGCAATATAAAGAGTACGAAATACCAGCAGAGAGAGGAATTATTACCGCGCACGATGGAGACACCTCAGTGCCAATTGTTCTAAATGAAGATACTTATACCGTTTTTGCCGATCCAAAATATATTAAAGACCCTAAAAAGACAGCCGAAGATGTAGCAAAGGTAGTTGGGGGAAATCCGTCAGATTACGAGCAAAAAATACAGCAACCGACGCGTTATGCAATATTGGCAAAAAGGATTAGCAAATCGCAGAATGATCAGATAACTGGCATGGCCCTAAAAGGCATTGGTTTAAGGACCGAGTCAGTAAGAACTTATCCTCAAGGGGCGCTAGCTGCCCAGCTTCTTGGTTTTGTTAACGATGAGGGAAAGGGAACTTACGGGATAGAACAAGCGTTAGATACTCAGCTGCGAGGTAAGCCAGGAGAACTCAAGGCCATTACGGATGTACGTGGAGTTCCACTGGCAGCCAATGGAGATAATATTCGTAAAGACCCGACTCCAGGCAAGCAAGTTGCTTTAACAATTGATTTGGGTATGCAGCGCAAAGTAGAAGACATGCTTAAAGACCATGTTCCATCAGTGAAGGCCAAGTCGGGCAGCGTTATTGTTATGGATCCATATACCGGGGCAATAAAAGCGATGGCAAACTATCCGTCATATAATCCTGCAGAATTTTATAAGGTTAAAGACCCTGGGTTATTCAATAATGCATCAGTAAGTTACCCGTTCGAAGTTGGCTCAATTATGAAAACACTTACCGTGGCAGCTGGCATGAACGAGGGGGTAATAAACGCTAATACCTCATACCAAGACCCAGGATACTGGAAAGTCGATGATGCAACTATTAGAAATGTTGAAGAGGATGGAGGGGCTGCTACTCGTTCGACAGCTGATATCTTAAGATACTCGTTAAATACTGGTGCAACATGGGTACTAATGCAACTTGGTGGTGGCAAGATAAACGATCAAGCTAGAAATAAATGGTTTGATTATCTTACTAAACACTATGGTTTTGGCAAGAAGACGGGCATAGAGCAAGGGTATGAAGCAGATGGTTTTGTGCCTGATCCGAATGATGGTTATGGCCTAAATATTCAGTATGCCAATACCGCTTTTGGTCAAGGAATTAATATTACGCCGATCCAATTTATTGCGGCTTTTTCGGCAACAATAAACGGAGGTAAGTACTACAAGCCACACTTGGTAGAGCCAAGCGACGGAAAACCAATACTAGTAAATGGCAATGCCTTAAAGCCAGAAATCTCTGAGCAGATGATGGCAATGCACGAAAACTCAGTAAACAAAAACTACACTTTCTTAAAACGTACGGGCTATAAGGTTGGGGGCAAAACTGGAACTGCAGAAATTCCTAAGCCAGGTGGGGGTTATTATGACGATAGGTACAATGGGACTTTTGTTGGATATGTAGGAGGCGACATGCCGCGGTACGTCATTATTGTTAGCATGATAGAGCCGCATGTCCCCGGGTACGCTGGTACCAAGGCGGCAGCACCTATGTTCGGTAAAGTAGTAGATATGTTAATAAATAACTACTCAATTAGTCCGATGACTCCATAAGGGGTTGGCTTGATAGCCCTCTGACCAGTATAATAGGTTGATAGATTGTAAAAATAAAACTATGCAAACATTCACTAATACAATATCGACATCAGGGCTCAACGGGCCGACTTCAAAGCAGATTAATTCCTTAAGATTATTTTATGTTTAAGCGAACCGTGCGTAAACCATCGAAAATTGCATATCAACGCCGTGATCTTCGTAGTAGCGGTGGAGGGCAAGATGGCGCGCCTCAAAGAAAACATCGCCCCGATTATCAAATACTTATTATCTGCTTGTCGCTACTGGGTATTGGGTTGATTGTTGTGTATTCAATTAGTCCTGGTCTTGCAGTATCCAGAAATGTGAGCGAAAATTACTTTACGCTTAAACAGGTTATTGCTATATTGTTGGGCTTAGTAGTGTTTGGGATTAGCTCTTTTATACCAATCAAGGCCTGGAGAAACGGTTGGAAAATATTGGTTGTGTTAGCAATTATCGCAGCAATAATGGTCCAGCTTTTTGATCACGAAGTAAACGGTGCGTCTAGATGGATTCAAGCTGGAGGGCTATCGTTTCAGGTAGCCGAGTTAATCAAGTTGGCGTTGGTTATAGGGCTGTCGGTTTTTTTGGTTGCTCGGATTGACGCCAACAGTATGAGCTCAACACAAAAAACACTACGACCAATACTAATTTTATTGGCACTAATTGGGGTAGTTGTGGCAGGGCTCGAGAGCGACCTGGGTTCAGCAGGGGTGATGGCTGCCATTGTGATGGTAATGGCCTTTACGGCTGGTTTACCGGTTGGCAGGATCTCTTTGATATTGGCGATATTATTAGCGGGTACTTTTATTGCAATTTCTTCTAGTAGTTATCGTAGAGAAAGGGTAGAAACGTTTCTCAACCCATCGTCCGATTGCCAGGCCAGTGGATATCAGGCCTGCCAGGCACTAATTGCTGTGGGTAGTGGAGGAATGTTTGGTCGTGGCTTAGGTAAGAGCGTACAGGCGTATGGGTACTTACCAGAAGCAGCTAATGATTCAGTTTTTGCGGTTATTGCCGAAAAATTTGGTTTTATTGGGGTTAGCTTAGTAATCGCACTGTATATTTGGTTGTTTGCTAGGATGAAACGGATTATTACGCATACTCAAGATAACTTTTCTCGTTTAGTCGTTGTTGGTGTTCTTTCCTGGGTCAGTGTACAAGCTATAATAAACATTGGGGCAATGACGGGTCTGCTCCCACTAAAGGGAATTACCTTGCCTTTTATTAGTTTGGGCGGTACCAGTTTGGTGTTTATTATGGCGGCTCTTGGAATTGTATTTCAAGTTTCTAGATACACCAACTTTTCACCAGTCCGGGGAATAACAATAGGAGATGATGCTAGTGAAGATTATGCTAGTCGGCGGGGGAAGCGGCGGACATATTACGCCTCTTCTATCGATCGCTAAACAATTACGACTTGTTCAGTCAGATGTAGTTATATCTGTTGTCTCTGAAAAAAAAGGTAAATTTTTGCCGATGATTAGAGCCAACAACGCACATTTTAACACCATTTATACAATATCTGCAGGCAAGTATAGGCGTTACCATGGGCAATCTGTAGCAAAAAGCATATTGGATGTAAAAACCAATCTGCTTAACATCCGTGATTTTTTTAAATTTTTAGTAGGGCTGGCTCAAAGTGTAAAACTTTTAATCATGGAAAAGCCAGATGTCATCTTTATAAAAGGTGGCTTTGTTGGCGTACCAGTTGGACTTGCTGCAAACATGTTTGACATACCTTATATCACCCACGATTCTGACGCCTTGGCAGGGCTCGCCAATAGAATAATTGGCAAAGGAGCCAAAATTAACACGGTTGGCATGCCAGCAGAAAATTATAATTATGCCAAAGAAAAAACTGACTTTGTTGGCGTACCAATTGACGACACGTTTCGGCCCGTTTCAAAAAGTCAGCAATTGAAAGCAAAGAAGCAGCTGGGTTTTTCAAATTCAGATAATATACTCTTGGTCACGGGAGGCAGTAATGGTGCACAGAGGTTAGATGTATCAGTCAGATCGATTGCCCAAAAACTGTTAGAAAACAACCAACACCTTCGGATCGTGCATCAAATAGGCGCAGGTAACCAACATTTATATGATGATTTGCCAGATGGGCTTAAGAATAAAGTCGAAGTTAAGTCGTTTATCAATAATTTATCAACTTATTCGGCGGCGTCGGACGTAATAATCACCAGGGGCGGTGCTACTGCTATTACCGAATATGCTACTCAAAAAAAGCCCTGCTTGATTGTGCCTAGCCCGTTTTTAAGTGGAGGGCATCAACTAATAAATGTCAAAGCTTTAGAAAAGGCAGATGCAGCCGTTGTGGCTAACGAAGAAGATGCGGCTCAAACGGCGAGTTTTTATAAAGTTGTTAGCTCTCTATTAAATGATAAAAATCAGCAAAAAAGAATTGCAGACAATCTTCACCGTTTAATACCCAGTGACGCAACTGCTAAAATTTGCAAGTTACTACTACAATATGCCAAAGGGCCAGGTAATAAGTAATCTTGGCTTAGTCAACTATGTTTTTTAAGAAAAATAAACTACAAAAAAGGCAACCAAAAGATATAAATTATCAAAATCAGCCAATATTTTCTTATAGATCTTCTAGAAAATCTAAAGACAGGGCATTTAACAGGGGTACAGTTTCTGATGATAAAATCATAAATAATCAACGTTTTAGCAAAGTAGTTATTTTAATTTGTCTGTTTGTACTCTTTGGAGTTGTGGTGCGGTTAATCTTGCTCGATTCAAAAGTCGATATTAAGGTAGCTAATCATAACTCGGCCTGTAATCTCAAAAATTACCAAGACAAAATAAATAATATTTATGACCAGTCAATTTTAAATAGAACAAAGCTAACAATTAATAAAGATAAAATAGTTGGCCAAATAGGTAATGATTTGCCAGAACTTGAAAATGTCAAAATTTTGACTGGACTATTGCAACATCGAGCGTTAGTAGAATACCGAACAGCCGATCCGGCATTGTTGCTACAGAGCCAGGGAGAGACATATCTGGTAAGTGTGCACGGTAAAGTACTCTGTAATATTAATGACAAGCAACAATCGCAACAAATAGATAATTTTCCGGTAGTGATAGATAATTCTCAACGCGAAACAGGGAAGGGTGGGGCAGCGCTAACTACGGTCCAGGTGAACTATGTTAGAGAAATATATCTGCAAGCAAAAAATAAGGGTACTACACTAGACACATTAGAGTTAATGGCGAATGGGGTAGAAATCCATGCAAAGTTTTCAGATAATCCTTCATATTTTGTTAAATTTAGTATAGAGACCAACGCAAGGCAGAGTATAGGTACCTACTTTGCAGTAAAAGAAAAACTGACAGACAGTGGCGAAACACCGAAAGAATATATTGATGTACGAGTACCGGAAAAGGCATTTGTCAGATAACCCCCACTTCTACACTATTCTTGTTCGTAATTTGTTCGTATTCACAATAATCTAAAACTTTGTTAACTACATAACTTGTATTAGGTAATGTCAAATATTTTACAAAATACAAAAAAAGGAGAGGGGACAAAGAAAAAATATAAAACTAAATAAAACGTGAAATAATGCAAATTCACATGTGGAAAACTATATGTTTGTGTTAAATTAGCGGAATCAAATGTATTTAGGAATACCAGCGGGTAAAATTGATCAGTTACTAGTCGAATGAAAAGTAACTAGCTTATAAGTAATAAACTTGATTCTCCCCTATAGCAAAGAGGTGCTAGTGGTTATTTAATACATCTTATTGCAAGTCGCAAAATATACATTGTGCGACATAACGTTGATCTTCAAATACATACCCTTTTTTTTGTTTATGATTTTGTTTTTTGATTCGTTAAGTTTTATATTCTTTCCTAATTTTATTCTACCCTTGCCCCATCAAATAGCTAGCTCATGCTACTTGTTCGCGCTTTTTGTTAAAAAATCGTTTGATTTTATTGTTCGTAATTTGTTCTTTTTATTTACTTGAAATGCTTCACAACAACTGGCATCACCACCTCGACAATTACAACAAGCGATAGAGCAAAAAGAATCAGGGTAAAAGCAAACGCTAACGCAATTAAACGACCAAGCACCTGTCTTCTTATCGACTCGCCATATTGCTTGTCGTCCATCGATGTCCAATCGTAAAACAGAAGTTCTTTCAACTGATGTGCCACAATCGCACACCCAACCACAAAAGCAATCCCTGCATACCAATACATACCTAGATAATACACCAAAAACCCAGATGAAACAGCTTAAACTCTTGGGTTAGACGAAATACCAATCTATGACGGTGTTGTCGCACAGGATCAAGAAAAAAATTCAAAAAAGCTAGGTATATATACCCTTAGGCCTCTTGAAGTTCGTAGGTGGCCTTGGCAACTCGTTTAAATTGGTCTTTGCCCTGCAAATTTAGCAAAATTGTGGTTTCTTTGACGTAACGACTTTTTAAAACTTCTTTAACTATTTCGTCTCTATGGAGTGGCTTGTTTGCCTTTTTTAAGACGTCGGTAATGATATCCGCTACTGTACCATTTTTATAACCCCATTCTCGTAAGGCATATATGCCTCGCCCAACTAGCACAAATCGCTTGTCTTTTATAAGTTCATTGTGAATTGCTTGAGTAGTAACATCTTTGCGCTTAAAGTCAGATTGTTTGATTGCTTCGGCAATTTCATTGAAGTGCATGTGTTTGCCATTTTGTTGCAATATTACGTATATTTTGTCTCTGATGTTCTTGGGGTTAACAGTTGGCCATTTTACAAGCCCCCACATTCCACCTAGAGTCGCTAGATTTTTAGAAGTACTTGAAAGAGCTTCGACATGTTTGTCGTCTTTGTTGCCAGTTACTTCGGTGATTTTAGATATTGGTTGTGGCTCTCCGAGTGATTTTACCGCTTCAACAATTTTTAAAACCGATTTTTGGACTTTTTTTTCGTCATGTACTTTGGTGATAGCCACCGACTGATAATGATGGTCTGTGTCGGATATCAAGCTTATGTCCGGAGACAAATCGGCAATAAAAGCAATTCTTGCTTCATCAATTTTTGTCCCTCTCTCCCCTGTTAGGTATTTAACAAGTGTGCTAACGCGTGCCACGTTTCCTAGCTCGGTAAGTGCATCTAGAAGTTGTTTGTTATAAGTACCAACTGGCTTTAAATTGCCTTTTTTGGCGTTTTCTTTCAATCTGGCAACAATCACCTTCTCCAACTGTCTTACTCGCTCTCTAGTAATTCCTAGCATTTCGCCAATTTGTTCTAACGTTTCTCGGCGATCAAATAGCCCGTATCTTCTAGCCACAATTTCTCGTTCTCGATCTTTTTCGATACTTTCAAGAATAGATTTTATAGCGTCTTCTATTTGCTTTTGAGTCATATTAATTCGGTGTTCCTTGCATTTCTCGAGTTCTATATGTGTACTATACCTATTATGACACTCGAATTAAAATAAGTCAAGCATCGCCCCCTCATAACTTTCATATTGTACCACTAAATAAACAACTATGTCCAATATGTGAACTAGCTGCTATTTTCTTTTTTTAAAGCGTCTGGATTTTCTAGCAGGTGCTGTTTCAAGGAGTTTAATTATCTCTTTTTGATCTATTTTCTCAGGATCAATGTCTTTAGGTAACCGAGCATTTTTTTTGCCGTCTGTTACGTATGGTCCATAGGGACCTCTAAGTACCGCTAGCCCGTCTTCAAATTTATTTATTATTTTTTTTGCGTCTTTTTGTAGTTTTTCTGCATAGAGTTCTCTGGCTTGGTCTTCGGTAATGGTGAGCGGATCGTGTGGTTTTATCGAGACAAATAGGCCCTCAACTTGAATGTATGGCCCAAAACGTCCAATGCTGGCCTTTATCGGCTTGCCGTCTTCGGTAAAACCGATATCTTTTGGTAGTTTGAACATCTCTAGTGCTTTATCTAGAGTGACGTTCTCTACAGTGGTACCAGCTGGCAATGTGGCAAACTTGGGCTTTTCTTCTGACTCTACCTCGCCCATTTGTAGCATTCCTCCATATCGGCCGTATCTTGCGATGATTGGCTTGTTGGTCTTGGGATCTTTACCTAAGATGCGGGCTTTGCTTGTCTCTTGGCGACTTGCGCTGTCAGATTTTTCAATCAAAGGAAAAAAGTCCTTATAGAAATCTTTTATCATCTGATGCCACTCGTGTTTACCGTCTGCGATTTTGTCAAAGTCGTCTTCGGCTCGAGCTGTAAACTTATAATCAACAATTGGTCCAAAATATTGCATCAAAAAATCGGTAGTAATATCGGCTAAGTGGGTTGGCACTAGCTTGCCTTTCTCTACTCCTGATGTTTTTTGCACGCTGTCTTTTTTGATCTTGCCATTTTTCAGTGTAATTCGTACCAAATCGACGAGCGTACCCTCGGAATCTCGTTTTTCTATATATCCTCTAGTTTGAATAGTTGATATTGTTGGAGCATAGGTGCTAGGTCGCCCAATACCGAGTTCTTCTAGTCCTTTTACTAGTGATGCCTCAGAGTAGCGTGCTGGTGGTCTGTCGTACGACTGGGTAGCTACTACTTGGTTAATAGGTAAAGTGTCATTTTTGGTGACTTTTGGTAAAATTATATCTTCTTTGACATTTTTATAAATTTTTTGAAACCCGTCAAAAGTCATAATTTCGCCTTTAGCAACAAAAACCTCAGTAGTATTGTTGGCTTTGATTGTTAGCTCTGTCCTGTCGAATTTGGCACTCGACATTTGGCTGGCAAGAGCTCGTCGCCAAATGAGTTCATACAATTTTTTTTGTTTGCTATCGTCGCCGGCAGATGTAGTCGAAAAACTACTGGGTCGGATTGCTTCATGTGCCTCTTGGGCGCCAACACTTTTAGTTTTGTACTGTCTTGATTGATGGTACTCTGGGCCAAGTATTGATGTTATATATTTTTTGCTATCTGCTAGAGCCGACGTAGATAGGTTAGTACTATCGGTACGCATGTATGTAATGTGACCGTTCTCGTACAATCTTTGGGCAAGCATCATGGTTTGCTTAACGCTAAAACCGAGCTTTGATGATGCCTCTTGTTGTAAACTGCTAGTTATAAACGGCGGGCTAGGACTTCGTGTGCCAGATTTTTTTGTGATTTCATCGACAGAAAAAACCGAGTTCTTGAAGGTGTTTAGCAGCTCTTCTGCCTTTTCTTGACTATCTATATTTTTTTGAAGTTCGGCTTTTAACTCTTTTTCTTTAACATTAAAATAGGCAATAATTTTAAATTTTGCCGTTGATTTAAACCTTGCAATTTCTCTTTCTCTTTCAACGATTAGTCGAACTGCAACAGATTGAACGCGTCCAGCGCTAAGCCCAGTTTTAACTTTTTTCCATAAAACCGGGGACAGCTCATACCCTACTAGTCTGTCGAGTACTCTTCTAGCTTGCTGAGCATTGACTAAATTTTCGTCTACGATGCGAGGGTTTTTAATGGCGTGTTCGATGGCTGGTTTTGTAATTTCGTGAAACACGATACGTTTTGTGTTTTTGGTATCCAGACCAAGGGCCTTACATAGATGCCAGGCAATCGCCTCTCCTTCTCTATCTTCATCGCTAGCCAGGTATACATTATTCGATTGTTTGGCGGCTCGTTTGAGCTCATTTATTAGTGTTTTTTTACTGGGGTCAATTTCGTATTTTGGTTCAAAATTATTATCTTTATCGATTGAAAGACCCTTTTTTGGTAAGTCACGGATATGGCCAAAGCTACTCCTTACAGAATATTCACTACCAAGATATTTTTCGATAGTTTTTGCTTTTGCGGGACTCTCGACAATGACTAGATTGGGTTTGCTCATTTATTAAATAATACTGCCTTTATGGTTAAACTAACAGAGTAAACTGTTTATATCTACTTTTCAAGTTACTTAAATAATATACCATTGCCCGCCACTAACTCCGATTACTCCTTTTATTTCAAGTAGTGACAGATGTTGTTGTAAAACCACTGCCGAAATTCCTGTCTGCTCTGCCAGCGAATCGCTTGAATTAGAATTTTTTTTAATCAACTTTATAATTATATCTTCAACTTCGTTAGCAGGCATGTAAGTTATGCTAGGAACGTGCTCGATGCCTAGTTCTTGCAAGATATCGTTTGGATCAAGCGCCGGCAGTGCCCCAGATTGTATTAACTTATTAACACCCCTGCTGCTAGGGCTATTAATATTTCCTGGGACCGCAAAGACGGTTTTTCCAAGATCCATTGCAAAGCCGGCGGTATGGAGAGATCCACTTCTTTCGGCTGCCTCAGTAACTAGCAGTACATCAGATAAAGCTGCAATTATTCTATTACGGGCTATAAAATAGTATTTTTTTGGTTTTTCTCGCGAGCTATACTCGGTAACTAGTCCGCCAGAGCGTAAAATATTATTTGCTAATGTAGTATGACTTGCTGGATAAATCGACGCTAGTCCACTTGGCAATACGGCGATGGTAGAGCCATTGTTATCTAAAGTCGTTCGATGAGCTATACTGTCAACACCGAGTGCAAGCCCGCTAATAATACATACTCCCATTTTTGATAACTTTGCTGCGAACAACGAAGTTACTTCCCTACCGTAAGGGGTTACTTTGCGCGATCCAACAATGCCAACTGTAGGGCCGGTTAGTAGATTAGAAATGTCTCTGGCCCCCAGATAATTTAGAGAATTTGGTGGGTCAAATAATTGTCTTAGACGTTCTGGGTATGTTTTATCTGCAACTTTTATATTAGTAATGGTTATTTTAGATAGATTTTGCATAATACGCAAAAAGCTTAATAAATATTGACATAAAGCAATCTTTTTGCTAAAATAGCAATTCGTAAGCTCAGATAAGTATTATTTGTGCTTAAGTACATTACATTACCCCAATGTTAGATTGTTTTAGAGTGTACATATTGTTGTACGAGGTAATACTCGGTAATTTACCCTCCACCTAGTATATCTTATTCTTTTTTTTGGAATGCTCTAAAGCATACTAACCCCTTTAACTTGATAAGAAGATTTATTCTTCTTCTCCCTTTGTATATAGACAAGTATGCTAAGTATTCTGCTTTTTTGCAGAGGCGCGAACCCTTTGGAGTTTTGGTGTTTGACGCTTTGTCTAAGGGTGGGTTGAAGGGTTATGGAGGTATGTCATTATGATATGCCTCCTAAAATGAGCTTCCAGCGGTGCCCACCCCCTCTGGAGGCTCTTTTTAGTTCTGTAATATAATTGATAAATAATAGTTTTCGATAATACTTTAAGGATGACAAAATAGATGGAGCTAAGAGGAGAAGAAGTCAAATTGACTCGCAAAGAGCGAAGGGCAATGGGTTGGCCACGCACCAAACAGTTTCTGATAGAGGACATACCTTGGTATAGAGAGGTTGATTGTAAATCGTTCGAGATTATTGCGAGTCGCATAAACCCCGAAGATTCTTTAATTGGGACTATGGAGGGAGCGCATTTGTTACGATTAGAAAATCGAGCCAGAATGTATGCGAAAGTTTTATTTAAAGTTGCCGAATTAAATGGCCCACCAATGGTAGAACAGATTGAGTCATTCTTGCGCTTTCAAACGCCTAGTTTACGAAATTCCGAGTCTCACTCTCCAAAACCCCCTTCTGGTGAATAAACTCGCTGATAATTATATATACTCCTCTTTGGACTTCACCAATTTTTTGCTGATCTTCTTTACTAAACTGACCTAATACATACTTGATACTATCGATTTGCTCTGGTGTTTTAGGGCCAATACCTAGACGCAAACGCCAGGTATTTTCTCCCCCATATTGAATAATAGATTTTATACCATTATTCCCAGCATCACTACCACCCTGTCTTATTCTGATTTTCCCCAAAATTACGTCTAAATCATCGTGAACTATCAGTGTGTGATGATTTTCAATTTTATAAAAGTTTTGTAATTTTTGAAGTGCAATTCCGCTTTCATTCATCATCGTTGTGGGTTTTGCTAATATCACTCGACTACCGTCAATAGTTGTAATTGCTTCGAGGCAGTTTAGTGTTTTCTTTTCTATCCAGCCAGGAAAAGACATTTTTTCCGCAAAATGGTCTAGGCAGGTAAAACCTAGGTTATGTCTTGTCTTTTTGTATTTTTCGCCGATGTTCCCAAGACCAATTATTAAAAATGTTTCTTGCCCGCCAATTGTGTACAGGGGAACTACGTTATTAACAGGTTGTCTTTCGAACATACCCATTAATTTTTTCCCTTTCTGGGCGCTCTTTTTTCCAGATTATAGTGTACGTTTTTATCAAAAAACCAAAAAAACAAGGGGGTGCCTTCGAAATTATACTGTTGTCTTAAAGAGCGTTCCATAAATCTTTTGTAGCTCCAGTGCAAGAAACGAGTTTGTGATCCGAAAACCTTGAAGTTTGGTGTAGGATTATCGCTCTCCTGGGTAATGTAGTGTAGCTTAGGGGTTTTATTCTTTAATCCTACTGGTGGGTGTTTGTTGATTGTGCTTATCAGCCACTTGTTGAGTTCGGAGGTTTTAATTCTTGTTTGACGATTTTTTTCGATTTCAAGAGCTATATCAAATAACTTTGTAACATTTTGCCCGGAAACAGAACTGGTAAATACCAGAGGTGCCCAGGGTACAAAATCAAAGTCAGCAGCTACTTTTGGAGCCATTTGGTCTCGTGTAAATGGACTTTTATCAATACTATCCCACTTGCTAACGACAAGGACTAAACCCTTTCCTGCTTCTTTTATTATTCCAGCAATTTTTTGGTCAAGCTGAGCGTGAGGTTCGTTGACATCAATCAGTAGTAGGCAAATATCAGCTTGCTCGATTGCAGACAGAGAGCGAATGACACTAAATTTTTCTATCCCTACTTCTATTTTTCCGCTTCTACGAATTCCAGCAGTATCGAGCAATTCTATCTCACGATTCTTATAGCGAATTATAACTCGATTGATATCTCTAGTGGTGCCTGCTCGAGCAGATACAATTGCTTGTTGCTTTTTCGCTAATGTATTGAATAAGGAGGATTTGCCAACATTTGGTCTACCGAGTAGTGCGATTCGTAGTCGGTTATCATCCTCGGTGAGTACAACTTTGGGCATAATATTAGACAAACAAGTTAACAAGTCGTCTATGCCGCGGGACTGGGTTACACTGGTTGCAAAGATGTTACTAATACCAAATTTTTGCAAATGAGACAGGTCTTTTCTGCGATATTTGTCGAGCTTATTCGCAACTAAAATAATGGGTTTTTTCGTTCTAAGAGCGGTTTTTGCAATTTTTCTATCCTCATCGCTAACGATTGCTCCTGCTTCGGTCATCACTATAATGATGTCAGCGCTGTCGGCAGCTTGTGTAATTTGTTCCTGAATTGTAAATTCAAAATCATCTTCAGGGTCCTTCATTCCGGCTGTATCGACAATCCAAAAATCCTGATTTTTATTATCAGAAACAATAGTCGCTTTAGCCATAATGCTATCGCGAGTTACACCTGGTTCGTTTGCAACAATTGTTTCTCGTCGATGCAAAATTGCATTAAAAAGTGAGGATTTACCAACGTTGGCTCGACCGATAATTGCTACAATCGGTAATTTTTTCTTACTCATCTATTTGTATTATACAACGGCTACTTACTGTGAGAGTTTTAAAAATTCCCCTGGCTTCAAGTTGTTTAGATTATATTTACCAAAACTGATTCTATGTAGTCCGATAACCTTGTATCCTAGTACTTCGAATGTTCTACGGATTTGGCGGTTTCTACCTTCTACCATCGAAACAACGAGGTGGTTTTTTTGCCGCTTTATTTCAAATCTGCTGATGCCGTCATTGAGCTTTACACCAGTTTCAGATATAAGCTCAAGGTGTTGTTTTGACAGAGGGGTATCCAGTAGCACCTCGTATGTTTTTGATTTTCCAAAAGAGGGATGAGATAGTTGTTGCGTTAACTTTCCGTCGTTAGATAACAAAATAATTCCAGACGAATTTTTATCCAATCTACCGACTGTATTTAGGTGCTTTAGGTTAGTAGGCAGTAAATCGTAGATTGTTTTGTTCCCCTGCCCCTGGTGGCTACAAACAACACCTACTGGCTTATGAAAAATGAGTGTTGTATGCGAAGATTGTTTATTTATCGCTTGGCCGTCAAAGATAACTTTGTCAGATTGTTGGACTTCGTAATTAAGCGCAGGGATTTTACCGTCAACAACTACACGCCCGTCTTTGACTGCTTGGTCTGCTTTACGTCGAGATAGCTTAGTGTTTAGTGCAATAAATTTATTGATTCTCATTAAAGAGCAATATCACTGTGTGGGTCGCTCTGCGTGGTTTCTGTTGGTGGAGGGGTGCTACTTTCGGCAGCGGTGGAAGGTGTTGCTGGCACAACAGTGGTGTTTGCTGGTGGTGTAGGTATTGGAGCCATTTTTTCTTCGGCCGCCAACAATGCGTCCAAATCTGGACCTTTCGTAATATCGTTTAGGGGTTCGATGACTTTTTTCTTACCATACCCATCGTCTAGTACGTCGGTTTTATCATGCGAGTCGTTTGTTGTTGGGTTAGTTGCTTCAGTACTCTCGGTATTGGTTTGATCTTTTTGCTCGTGATCGGCGGGCTGGTTTAATTCTTCACTTTGAGGCGAGGTTGCGTCAACTGTCTCATTGTCGTTTGGGCTTGGTGCTGTGGGCTGCACTGGCCCACCTGTTACTATCTCTGGTTCGGATGGTGGTACATTGACTGGAATTTGCTGCGAAGCTACTGGTTGCGTAGGTATTTTATCCTCGTTCTCCACATTCTGTGTGGTATTTTCTTCGCTTGCCAGCGCCTCTGCCAAATTTGGACCTATTACTTCTTCCTCTTGGGGTGCACTAGTCGGAGGCAAGTTCTCTGGCATCTCTGCCATAGGGTTTTTTTCTACTTCATCAGGAGGTGTTGGCATTACTACTGGTGGAGCAGTAGGACTGGTTTCAGTTGGTACAGTAGGGTTGTTGTCGGTCGATTCTAGAGGTTGTTCGCTTACGCCATTAATATCAATTTTTGTGGAGGGCGCCTCATTTTTGACTGATTGTTGCTGGGCATCAACCGAGTTAACAGTATCATCGACATTTACAGGAGTTTCAGTTGGCGCTACGCCTGATTGTGTGTTAGTGCTTTCGGCTTCAGACATTGGGTTTGTGCTTGTTTGTGGCTCTGGTTCTGCTGATGATGAGGTAGATTGTGCATCAGCACTTGGTGTAGTATCTACAGTGTCGCTTTCTTCTTCGAGCGGTGTAGCGCCTACGGGCTGTCCGTTAACGGGAACGTTGGCGTGCTCATTTTGGGATATTTCTGGATTTTCTTCTGGCTTGATGGCTGGCTCGATTGTAGGTAATTCCTCAGATGTCACAGGTGCATCAGAGGGTTTGTTAGGGTCGGGGTTTTTGTTATTTCCAGCAGGGTCATCGCTTTTATTTAGTACGCTGTTAACAGCATTCACCACGTCTTCGAGTGTTGCTTGCGATTTGACCAAATACTTGTCTGCTCCCAATTTGTCGGCTCTTGCTCGATCTTCTACCTGAGAAAGGGCTGTCATCATAATTACTTTCGTATTTTTTGTTTCGGGTGCATTGCGTAGAATATCTAGCATATCAAAACCACTAATTCGTGGCATCATAACGTCAGAGATTATCAATTCTGGCTTTTCCTTGACAGCAAGGGCTAGAGCTTCTTCTCCATCTCGTGCCGATACAATATCGTGCCCTTCTGCTTGTAGGCGAGCACCATATATTTCGCGAAGATTATTGTCGTCTTCAACCAGCATTATTTTTGCCATTATTTTACCCCCAGATTAAGTATTTTTTCATGCTTATTGTAATTGTATCATGTTTATGCTTGAGGAATAGGTTTTTCATTAAGTTGTAGCTGGGCTGCTCTAGACGCAGAAATTCGAGGGATATTAATATAAAAGGTTGTTCCCTTACCTATTGTACTTTCTGCCCAAATACGACCACCGTAAAGCTCGACAATTTTTTTACAAATGAATAGCCCTAAACCGGTACCGCCAATCGACCGTGTTGCCGAGTTATCGACTCTATAAAATTTTTGAAACAGATGAGGTAAATCTTCGCTTGGTATGCCAGGGCCTGTATCGGCAACACTGACTTGCACAACGTCATCGTTACCAGTGATCGAGAGCGTAATGGCGCCTTCCTCGGTATATTTGACTGCATTGTCAAAAACGTTAGTTACAACCTCTCTGAAACGGTCTGGATCAATATGTGCATAGTAAAGTGGCCTGACTTCTCGTTTGTTGCTGGCATCAATCATACCGGCAGTTTCATGGTTGCTTACAATGTATTCCATACGCAGGTGTTTTTTTTGGGTGATAAATCTTAAATCTTCTGCGATTTTATCCATAAAATCATTCATATTAACAACTATCGGGTTGCTACTTAATCGTCCGTCTTCGGCTTTTGCGCTGGTAAGTAGGTCTTGAAATAGCTTACCTAGGTGTTGGGTGCTCTCGTGGGCTTTTTCCAGATAGCCACGAGCTTTAAGGTCGATTTTACTGACTCGATCGTTTAGAGCTAGAGCCAAGTACCCCTCAATCGCGGCTACTGGCGTGCGCATTTCATGGCTGGCTGTACTAATAAAATCGGCACGCTGTTTTTCGACTTGTTTTGCTACGCTAACGTCTCTAAGTACTGCAACTGATCCAACCAACTCCTGGGATTTCGGCAAAATTATTGGAGAAATAACAATCGATACGATTTTTTGTTTTTTCTCCCGATCTACCAAACTCATTGTCTCTTCAACACTTTTTTTCTGATTAAATACGCTTGCGTATAGATCTTGGCCTTCCTCCAATGGCTTCCCGTCTTCTTGAGCTAGCTTAACAACTAAACGCACATCAATACCGAGTGCCTCGTCTACAGGCCATTTGGTCAATTCAAAAGCCGCAGGGTTCATTAGTGTAATAGTCCCTGTAGTATCTGTAACGATGACTCCATCAGCAATTGATTGAATCAAGATTTCCGATTGTTGTCGGTTACTTTTTAACATACCGCTAAGCTTATTTATTTGTTGATTTTCAACATCGATGTAGAATATTTTCCAAAAAAAATAACTCGCCAGACACAACAAGTATGCCCCACCAAATAGACCGATAACTAAGGGGTTTTTTAGCTCTTGATTTGTACTCGCTTCCGGTATAGCCAAGATTAGATAGATAGTTACAATAAGAGCTGTACCAAAAACAGTAAAAATACCAAAAAATCCTGCAAAGGCGATAATTTGTGCAAAAAGTATTAGATACCAAGAATGGAGCCAGCCAGTAAGGTGGATCAGATTAATTACCATAATCGCATAGAAAACTGCGTATAAGAAGGTCAGAATATTGAGTTCGATGCTTTTCTTATTTTTGGCAATCTCAAAATACGAAAATCGGAAAATTAAGGTACAAATGGCAATTACCAAAGTTGTTGCTCCAAGTCCCCAGTCCTTGGCAATTTGCGTAAATTGATCTGAGAATATTCCAAGTAAAGACAGAACTGCAATTATGAGGGTAAAAACGGTGATGTACCACGAATAACCCGTATACCAACGTTTATCAATTGTTTCCATTCTACAATTAGTATACTTTGTTAATGCTTATGCTCCTATAGATGTGAGCAATAAGCTAACGGGTTTATTTTTTAGTGGAGTGTGCTAGGTATAGAATGTAATTTGTTTGATACTAGATAGATTCCGAATCGAACCCTTTATGTAGTAAAATTATCTCGTTAGGGTCGCATCGTACAGGCGGTTAGGACACCAGGTTCTCATCCTGGCAATCGGGTGAAAAACGCCTGTGGCGTTTTGCAAGGAAATCTTCCGATGAAAACTTGCTTTTCAATCGGGAAGTTTCGGGCCTGCCGGAGGTAGGTCGATTCCGAATCGAACCCTATGTGTAGTAAAATTATCTCGTTAGGGTCGCATCGTCTAACGGTTAGGACACCAGGTTCTCATCCTGGCAATCGGGGTTCGATTCCCCGTGCGATCACCACGTATAACACTGATGTGAGTCCTAATTAACTTCTTGAGAGTTCGCGAATGCGTTTTTTAATTGCTCTGTGATTTGTTTTTGAATATCAAACAATTGATTGAATTTAGTTTCCCCTAAAATGTCGCTACACCCTATATTCCCGTAAAGGCCTCCGTCTGAGTACGTTATGTAATAGTTGTTAAACTGTTTTAGTAGACCATTCATTCCTTCGTTGCCCTCTCCTGGGTATCGGCCACGTTCGGCGTGTATTGATACAGCTTGGGGTTTAGTATCAGTGCATTTTGCTGCGATACTATTAAATTCGGTATTATTTACGTTGTACGAAGAGTTTTTGCTGTTGGGGTCGGTGTCTTTAGCGTAAAGTAGACCCTTCAAGCCATCTTGAGGGACCTCAACCTTTAATCCGTCAAAGTCAAACGTTGTCTTTGTTTTTTGTAACTTTGGTTTTTCCTCTTGGGTTTTTTGTGGGTTATCTGATTTTTGTTGAGCACCCTTTTTGCTGTTTACAGAATTGTACACATAAAAGCCAACACCTACTACCAGGGTAACGGTAATTATTACCAGTAGCAGTTCTACTACACTAAATCCTTTTTGATTAATCTTCATTACCACCTCTTTATCTTATTAATAATTTATTATCTTGCAGTATAGCATAAGAGATTTTTATAATAATTTAGCTAATCCAATTTGAGAGAATTAATAATTTCTACTAGCTGTCTCGGGGTAATTTCGGCTTTTATAATGTATCCATCGGTGCGCTTTTCGATATCTTCTCTAACTTCTTTTTTTTGTTCCAAGTTGGTGGTCACAATAATTTTGGCTTTAATGGCAGGGGTTTGACTTTGTATTTCCGATAAGATATCGACGCCGAGTACGTCTGGGACCATTAGATCAAGTAAAATAACATCGTAAGCATTCGTTTTCGCCTCATTTAGGCCCTCTTGTCCATTGCTGACGACCTTTACGTCATATCCGCCTTGTGTCAGCGCCCTCTCGTAAAGTTCTCCGATAAATCTTTCGTCCTCTATGCAAAGGATTTTCTTTTTGGCTATGTTTGGATTAGTGTTCTCCATATTATCTCCTGTAGAGTGAGTGGTTTTTTATCCATCCATGGGCAGTTGTAGACATTTCTTTATTGTCGTTGCTTTCGGTGATTGATGCAAGTTTTGAGTACGGATTAATAGTAAACCCAAAAACGGATCCCTTACCTTCTTCCGATCTCACCCATATACTGCCTTTATGAGCGGAAACGATTGATTGGCACAAATAGAGACCAAGCCCGTTACCAACAACAGTAGCCCGGGTACGATAATTTCTAGAAAACCTAGCGAATAGTGTTGGGATAACTGAAACCGGTATGCCTACTCCAAAATCCTGAACGGTTGTTTCGACTAATCCATCTTGATTAATTTTTGAAGAAATAACGATTTTACCTGAGGTAGTTTTAGGAGTATATTTAATTGCATTTTCGACTAAATTATTTATAACTTCTGTGATGGTCGTCGTGTCGGCAGCCACAGATGGAATGTTGCTATCAACGTTAGTAACAATTTCTATTTTGCGCACACTAGCTCTTAGTTTTAAGTTTTCAATTGTGTTGTTGAGTAGTTGCTGCCAATTTACTTCGGCGAGCTTTAAAGAGAGTTGATTTTGATCAATTCTAGCCACGTTTAGAATGTTACTAACGAAAGTAGTCACGTTTTGTGAAGATGCTTCTATCCTGTGCATAAAGCTAGCCACCTCTGGGCTAGCACTTGTTCCAAGTTCTTCAGTCATCGCCTCTATATAGCCCCTAAGTATAGTCAGCGGTGTGCGAAGTTCATGAACAGTTAGTGCAATAAAGCTCAGCGCATCATCGTCTTGGGCGTACGTGGCAGTATGATCGAATAGCATTAAAATGGTTTCAGTTGTGTCGTCTTGCTTTTTACTAAATTCAACTGATAGATCGATATAGTGTAGTCCACTTGGAAGCTGTATTTGTACCCTTTCCCAAGACCGTATATCACTTACTTTTGAATTTCTTATAGAACCCAGCCAATTGTCCAGTGTATCTTCGCTACTAAATGACAAATCTAAAATTTCGTAAATGTTGCGCCCAACTGGCGATTTGTCCAGTTCGAGATATTTTATGCTTGCTTTGTTAGATAACGTAATTATTCCCTGCGAGTTAAATCCAATAATAGAAGACGGTAGCTGATCGAGTAGAGTATTGCTGTCTAGTGACTTTGGTATATTACTGGCTGTGCTAGCAAACCCGTAGACCTGTCTTGCAAGCGATACAACTAACTCATGACCAATCTTTAAATCTTCGAGTTTGGGTGGGGCAACTAAGGTTTGGTTGGGTGAAATATGTAAAATTGCTTGAGATAAAACTTCTATCGGTTGAAGCAATTTCTTCGAGATAATAATGGCGATCATGGTGCTAATGCTAATCCAGAAAATTCCTAGGCCAATCAGTGTTGTTGCTATTTCAAGACCCATGTAACTGTTGAGTACGTACCATAGTCCAATCAGCAAAAAACCACTAATTAACAGATAGAACAATACATACAGTACGGCATATTTTTTTAGCTTCTCAAAGTGGCCTTCACTCATTGCTTTACTGTGCTTTATAGCTAATTCTATCGGGCCCAGCAAGCATTGTTACCCAAGTTTGGCCTGGGTTGAGCTTGATCTCCTTGCCAGCAGGATCTGTGAATTTGTATTGTTCTTTAATACTATTTTTCGTCCAGGTTCCTTCTGTTGCGATCCCATCTTGAAAAATTACAACCTTCCCCGAACCAGTCATACGATATACAGAATATATTCCATTTTGGCTATAATCAGTAATAATTCCGACTACTACTTTTGGCGATAGTTGTGCGCCACTTTTCAAGTCGGTATGTGGCTTACCTGCTTGGCTTCTAAGATAGCTATTGCTAGCTTGATCGTAGTCAAAATGAGGATTGTATAAAAACCCGGAAAGCGAGAAATCAATCAACCTTGCGGTAATTGTAGGCGAAGGGGTTTCTTTGTCTTTTCGGCTGAAACCAGCTGAGTTGCTAACGTTGTATCCACGAGATTGAGAAGCTTGATTTAGCTTTTCGGTAGAGCTATAGAGGTTATGTGGGGCATATCTTTCGGATACACGCCAAAATGTACTGCCATTAGCGCCGTGGTCCATATCTTTGAGCCCGACATTACGAAGTTCGGCCAGCCCATCACCGCTACCACCTGCGTGTACGAATACTGGATCTAGAGGTGCTACAAAGTCGACATAGTAGGGCCTAACCGAACGGATTGGGCCAATATAGTCAGGTTGATTGTCTAAGAATGAGGCATTGAATCTTGTGATGCCGCCTTCAGCAATCGCTTCGAATACTATTCCGGCCTGATTAAGCGCAGATTGTGGTCGGGCATCTGGGCTGTTTTCGATTTGGATAGAGTACACAACTCGATTGTTTGTCCCAATCGGTACTTCGAGCCCAGTCAATTTTGATGCTTCGGTAGTTTTTGGTGGTGGCTCCTTCTTTGCGATGACGACTGGTTGCTGGATGTCTCTTTTGTTTAAATTTTTTTGAATAGCATGCGCCAAAAAACCGCCTCCAATTATCAACACTGCTATGATGCAGAGGCCAATAACCCGTGCCTTTTTTGATTCAGGCCATAGCTTCATCCCCATCTCGGTTATGCGGTGTTTGATAGGTTTTTTAGGGACTTTGTCTGTGTCTCCAACGCCTCCGGATTCGTTGAGAAAAATACCGTCTGAGACCCCTTGTTTATCGTCTAAGTCAGCTTGCTCGGATGCTTCTACAGGCGAATCAACAACGTCAATTGGTTCTTGTTTAGCAACTTCATCGTCTGTTTGTTGTAGATCATAAGGTGGCCTAATGTCATCCTTCATGAGAGTTATTTTATAACGCTTGTGTCTTTACATCAAACTAGAGATTATCGATTTGTTGACGCAAACGTTTGATGGTCTTAGCTTTTCCGAGAGTAAATAGTGTTGGTGCTAGCTCTGGGCTAGCAGGGCTTTGTGTAGTTGCAATACGGATTAAGCTAAATAATACGGCTGGCTTTTGCTCGGTTTTTTCGAGTAGATCATTTAGGCAGTTTTGTATTTCATCCGTGCTTGAAAATTCGATACCATCGAGTTCTTTTATTGATTCCTCTAGTAGCTGTTTTAAATCATTGCTTGCAATTTGACCCAGTTTCTTATTGGAAGAAATTAGTTCTGGATTAATAGGTAAGTCGATAAAGAAAAAACGAGTTAGTTCTCCGAGCTCTGCAAAATATTTCAAACGTTCTTGTACAAGGGATAAAACTTGATGTTTATATTCTGCTTTTGCTTCTTTTGCTTCTGTTGGCCAAAACTCCTCTACTAGTTTTGCTAAATCGCTGAGCGGTAAGCTTCTAATATGAACTCCATTTAGAAATAGTAATCGCCTTTCGTCAAAGTGTGCTCCGTTTTTACCGACTCTACTTAGATTGAATTTGTTAATTAATTCGTCTACAGAGAATACCTCTTGTTCGGTGCCATCGTTCCAGCCCAAAGTCGCCAAAAAGTTTATCATTGCTTCTGGCAAAAATCCTTCGTTTTTGTATTCTAAAATATCTTTTGCCCCGTCTCGCTTAGAGAGTTTTTTGTTTCCTTGTTGATTTAATATATGGGGAATGGTTGCAAATATTGGTCGATTAAAGCCCAGGGCTTCATACAAGTTCAGGTAGTTCGGTACACTAGCCAAAAACTCTTGACCTCGTATTACATGTGTCACGGACATCTCATGGTCGTCAATGATGTGGGCAAAGTTATAGGTTGGAAAGCCATCTGATTTTATTATTACAAAGTCATCAATTACTTCTGGTCCAGTATTCAACTGTCCCATAACCTCATCGTTCCAGGAATATTTTTTAGGATCGGATAGAAACCTTAATGCTGTTTTGCCATCCCACCGAGGAGGGTTCTCTGGCCGATGATCTCTGAACAAAAATGGCTTTTTGTTATTTTTGGCATTTTCCCTAAATAGCTGTATTTCTGCTGGGGTATATGGATCAGCGTAAGCCCTTCCCTCGTTAATTAATTGGTTGGCGTATTTGATATATGTATTTAAACGCTCACTTTGATAGAGTGGACCCTGGTCCCATCCTAGCCCGAGCCATTTAAGGCATGCTTGGATATGTTCCTGACTCCCTTCTATCTCGCGCGCTTTATCTGTGTCTTCGATGCGCAGAATAAAGCTGCCTTTTGTTTGCCTGGCAGTTAACCACGCAAAAAGAGCTGTTCTGACCCCACCAACGTGCATAAATCCAGTAGGACTTGGTGCAAACCGAGTAACTGCTTTCATCTAACTATTGTAACAGATTAGAAACTGTTAATAATTCGAAGCAGTTGGTCGGTAGATAGGTCGGCTTTATTATCGATATTGTATAAAATTCCACCATCAACCCAGGTAGCGTTAGAATCGTCATATACATACACTGTCTTCCCTTTTTCTTGCCAGGTGAGTTTATTGGGTTTAGAAGCAATTTCGTTTGCATACAACGCATCGCTAGACCAGTTGCTGGCTGTTTGGGTAATCGTAAAGTTCCGATTATCCGTTCGCGATTTGAAACCAATGGTTACTTTGCCCGGTTGAGAATTAATGTGTGATGACACCCCAAAACCGGCAGGAGTATAGGCAGGAAGATGAGCGGATGCTACTCCTGAATCTCTGGCTGCAAGGCGCATTTTCAAGTTAGGCGCATTTTGAAAACCAAAAAAACCGATTAACAAAAGTACGGCTAAGCTGGCTGCAATAGTGTTTATCTTTTTGCTCCTGAAGAGTTTTCGTTTACTTTTTTCGGTATATTTTACTAGATGAGATTGTGCATCGTTAATCGCTTGTTCAAAGTGCTTAATTGTCGGTGTTGTCTGAGCGGTATGATGAGGGCTTGGTTTTTTTCTCGAAGTTGTTTTTGGTTGTGCAACAGATAAGGGTTTTTCTTGCTTAGAAAAGCTAGGTAATCTAGTGAAACGACTAATTTGTTGGCTTCTGGGTGTAGTTTTGGCGCGGTGTAATCTTTCGTGATTGCTTTTATCGATTGCAATCGGCGCATTGGAATTTTCTTTAGAATGTATAACTGGTTTTTTTAGCCCAGAACGCATAAGTGTGTGAGTTTTTCTTTGGTGAGTGTGGTGAACATGAGATTGTTGCGCTGTAGTATGTTTATTTGGTTTGGTTTTATGAACTACCCCGTCAAGAACAACTCCAGATGTTGGTTGTGGTCGGTTAGCGACTTTAGGGGGTTGTATTTTGGCTGATTCAATTAAAGCCCCTGTTTTTGCATCATATTTTTTTCCGTTGATTTCGATAACGTTATTTGCTGAACTCAAAATTTTGCCCCTCTTTTTCTTTGGACCATACTTCTTTAGTTTAAACCGACATACACAAATCGTAAAGCCTTGTTATACTAAGAGCCAATGGATTTTTTAGATCCTCGAAAGAAAAATAGGCAATCGATACAGTTAGCAATCGGCCACACGCTGATGGCTTTACTAGTAATTGTTGGTACTTATATTTTGGTATCTCAGGCATATGGTTTTGATGTCGATAGAAGTTCCGGTAGTGTTATTCGAAACGGATTAGTGTTTATCGATAGTGCGCCAGATAAAGCAAAGATATATCTAAACGGAAGCATTCAGAGAAATCCTACAAACACAAGGATCTCGGTTCCAGAGGGAAAATATAACTTAAGTATAAAAAAAGACGGTTACCGAGAATGGAGCCGAGAGTTCGCATTAGAAGGTGGTTACGTCGAGCGCTTTACTTATCCAATGCTGATTCCAGATCAGCTTCAACCTTCTTCTCTCCAAACAATTACTGCCCTGCCTACTGTAGGAATGCAAAGTCCCGATAGGCGTTGGGTATTACTTGGAAACGCCACGCTAAACGAGTTTACTCAGTACGATCTCAACTCTTTAAAAGACAAAAAACCTACATCCAAAAATATTATTTTTCCGGCTGGCCTTTTTAGTCCAGGCACAGGTAGTCATGCGCTAGAGGTTGTCGAGTGGTCTAGCGATAATAAAAATGTGCTTTTGAAGCATACATTTTCAGATGGCTTTGAGTTTATTGTATTAAATAGAGATGACCCAACCAAATCGATTAATGTCAATAGATCGACAAACTTAAAACCTTCCAGGGTTTTTCTACGCGATAAAAAACCAGATCAATTATATTTGTATACCGAGGAGGGTGGTCTACTTCAATTTGTTGACTCAAAGAATAATAAAACAGCCCAAGTTTTAACAGGCGTAACCAGCTTTAAATCACATGGTAGCGATATTTTGCTATACTCTCAGCCACTAGTGAATGAGTCCACAAAAAACCGTATATATTTTAAGAATGGCGATAAAACATACACAATTATGGACGTTCCTGCAGCCCAAGAGATTCGGTTAGACGTGGCGCAATACGATGGCAAATGGTATTTGGTTGTTGGGTCAAGTGTCGACAAGAAAGTATATATCTATAAGAACCCCCAGGACTACATTGATAGCAATAATGGTAAACGTCCTGCTCCAATCTCTATCCTTAAAACGACAGACACAATAAAGACAGTAAAATTTTCACAAAACACTAGATTTATTATGGCCAACAGCGCTCAGCATTTTGCGGTATATGATGCCGAGAATGATAGAACATATAGTTATGACTTGTCTGTTCCGTTTGATCAAGCCGTTAAACCGGATTGGATGGATGGACATCGGATTGTCGTTAATGATGGCTCTCAGACAATCATTTTTGATTACGATGGTATAAATATTCAAAAATTAGTACCAGCCGATAAAAGTATTCCAGCTTTCTTTAACAGGGACTACACTTTTTTGTATAGTGTATCTCCTCAGCCGAGTGGTTTTGACATAATGCAAACGGCTCTACGTATTCCTCAAGATCTTTAGAATTAGGTATTAATTTGATTTTGGCAGTACTTATTTAATGAGATAATCCATATTTGAAGCAATTCTATCTTGGTGCCGAAGGAGAGACTCGAACTCTCATGGGTCTCCCCACACGATTTTGAGTCGTGCGCGTCTACCAGTTCCGCCACTTCGGCACATCTTTTTACCAGGTTATTGTACTATAATAAGCGGGTACTCTACTAGCAGAGTACGGTGTATTGTATGGCAAAAGATAACGAATCAACAAATCCGGCAGCAGATGCTATAAGGCGCAAATTGGACGCACTTTACTCAGATGAACCCTCTGCAAAGGAGGAGATCCAAAAAGTTGATTCGCTAGATCCTCGACAACGTCTTAGCAAGTATCAGAGACATATGCAAGAGTTGAGTGATTCGGGCAGGTCGATGGCCGAAATTCAGACCCTATGGCACGAGTATTACCAAGGGCTTTCCGACAAGGAAAAGCACGAAGTTTGGCAAGAATTTTATGATTCGCATAAACAAAGACGTCAACCCGATGGACGAACTCAAGGCAGTCCAAGAGTAGAGACAGAGTTAAATGACCAAGAACATTCCAAGCAAACAACTCGTACGCGTCGTAATTATCGTCGCCATGACCACCAGGTTTCTGCCAGGGCCAAGCAAACAGACGTCAAGGAAGAACTTATTCATCGGGCAACTACTCATCGTAGAACCAAAAAAGTCAAACACAACATCAAGGCCTTGGCCTTTGGTTTGAGCATGGGTGGTACAGTGGTGCTTATTTTAATGTTTAGTTTCTTTAATGAGCAGTTCATCACCCCCTTTATTAGACCTAGTTATGCCATATCGACTCCCATCATTACCGATCCCTCGACTAGTGGGCCTGTCGGTCCAGAGCCAAAAATTATAATCCCAAAGATAAATCTCGAAGCGCCAGTTGTCTACGACGAACCCAGCATTGATGAAAAAAATGTTCAAAATGCACTGGAGCGAGGGGTACTACATTACGCCACAACACCAAATCCTGGTGAGCTTGGCAACGGGGTAATATTTGGACACAGCAGTAGTAACATTTTAAATAAGGGTAAATACAAGTTTGCATTTTTGCTATTAAAAAGTTTAGACGAAGGTGATACCTTTATCGTTCAAAAAGATGGTAAAAGATTTGTCTACAAAGTATTTAAAAAGTACGTTACTTCGCCGAAAGATATATCTGTTTTGGGTACGAATGACAAAAAGGCAACTATGACCTTAGTGACTTGTGACCCCCCTGGTATGTCGACAAATCGTTTGATTGTAGTTGGCGAGCAAATATACCCAAATCCGGACCTTAACACTCAAAGTACCGCCATCACCAACGAGGCAAAGCCAGTTGAGCTCCCAAGTAATTCTATTACTCTATGGCAGAGGATAAAAAACTGGCTTTAAAGTTCAGATAATTCATAGCACGCTGTGGTAAGCGCTTCAAAGATTTTTTTGGGATTTTGCATCTTCCATATTGCACATAAAGTAGAAATATCAATATTTTGGATTTTATTATTTATCTCGGTGCTACTTACCTGTCCATCAGATGCGACCCACAGATGTGATGCAGTTTGAATGACCAAATGAGCATTGTGCTGGCTAGAAATTGTTTTTAAATGCTCAGCTATTTTATGCATAGGCGTGTCGGTCGTAACAGTAAGTTGCAGGTGGGCAGACATGCCAATTTTCTGAAAACTAGATAAATCAATGACTAATACCAGATTTAAATCAAGTATCTGTTTGGCTGGGATTTTGCAACTTGTTAGTGCATCTTGGCTGATGACTAAGTTTTTATGGTGCTCAAGAACGAATTTATCAACTAACGTTGTTGTCTCGCTATTTTGGCCGATATTTCCTGCTAAAAGTGATACATCAGACCAGCTAGCTAAATCTAGCCATTCCCCCAAAGAAGAAGCTGCGAATCCACCACTAGCATTGCTAGGAGCAAACCTTACATCGGGTAAAAGTTTGGCAACCTTTTCTAGCGAGCTTGGTAGCAGGACCTTAACGCTTCCTGCCCCATTTTTTTCTGCTATTTCAAAAGCCCTAGCAGGTAAAGAAAAATTGTCGCTTTTACCACCGATAATTAACAATTTTCCGGCAGTTTGTTTATTGCTTGGCTTACTCCATATCAGATCGGCAAACGATGGTTCGTGAGCTTGCTTGATCCACTCATGCATACCTTAAAGATAGCTAGTTTGCACTGCATAGTCAAAATGAAAAAAAAACGGTTAGCCGCTTAGATGCCTTCAGATAGCGGATCTGTGGTGGGGTCGTACGTTTTCTTTACTACTTGTGCTACGACAATTTCGCCAGCATAAGAAACTGCAATTACTGGTCTAATCTCTTCACTAGGATTAGTAATTGGTACTACATGGCTAAATTCATAACTATCTTCAATTTCTTTTTCGTTTGACATTTTGATTAAATCCCTTTTTTAAATAAAAAAACAGGCCTCGGTTGAAGCCTGTTGATTTGGGCTGTGGTGGTTAGCGTTTTATCCGCCTGGCTTCAACCATTTGTAAACACAGCCCGTGTAGACCTAGGAGCAATCGGAGCTGGTTTATCATATTATTCATGTAAATAAAATTACCATGTTCGGTTTTTGCTGTCTAGTTGGTATATTACATTTTTGCGTTCTATAACTATCTTCCAGCCGTTATTTGAAGAAGCTTCAAGCAATTTTTTTTCTGGATTAAATGCAATAGGATTGTCTACCATTTCTAGAACTGGCAGATCACTGATGGTATCGCCCACTGCGTAACTGTCGTCCATAGCAAGATTGTTTTCAGTAATGATTTTATGCAGTACTGCTGACTTGTTCATGCTTGGTACATATTTTTTACCGCTAAACTTGCCATGTATCCTTTCGTATTTTGTACCGACCCAACTGTCGAAATTGTAATATTGAGCAAGTTTTTCGACAAGTTCTTGGTGTGACCCAGAAATTGCAATTAGAAAATATCCTTTTTGTCTTAAATCTTGTACCAGATCTCGGGTAAACGTGTAAACTTGGTCTTTGTACCTATCAATTACCCCATCGACCAACTGATCAAATTGCTCTGGGCGCAATTCATTAAAAGATGACTCATAGATCCGAATCAGCTCTTTTTCATAGTCCGAGAAGGCCTCTTCGTACTGACGGTTTTTCCAGACCATTCTAGCTTTTTTGAGTTTATGCTTTGCATTTTCGTTTGGATATCCAAGATTAACGATTTGGTCTACAATCGCGTGGTAAAGCTGCCAACGAATCAGAGTCCCATCTATGTCAAAGACCGCAAATTTCCGTGACATCATATATCAATTTCTATACTAACTGGGCAATGATCTGACCCCAGAACGTCGGGATGGATTTCGGCAGATTTTAATTTAGCACTTAACGTTTGATCTATTAGCCAATAATCTATTCGCCAGCCGATATTTCTAGCCCTTGCATTAGCCCAATGGGTCCACCAAGTGTATGCGTCTTTACGGTTTGGCTGCAAAAATCGAAAAGTATCAGCAAAACCAGCTTTTATTAATTTATCGAACCCCTCCCTTTCTTCATAGGTAAACCCGTGTTTTCCAATATTTGGTTTCGGGTTAGCCAGGTCAATTTCTTGATGAGCAACATTTAGATCACCAGCAAAAATTACCGGCTTGTTTTTGCCTAGTAGCGTCAGGTGTTTTAAGAACGCGGGATCCCAGGAGTTGTACCGTAGATTAAGCCGACTTAGATCTCCTTTGGAGTTTGGTGTGTAGACGCTCACTACCCAAAATTTTTCGAATTCGGCCGATATTACCCTTCCCTCTTTGTTGGTGTCTCCAAATTTGTCATTTAAATTATACTGGTTAACAACTTCCGGAAGCAGGTCGTTAACAACATTAATGGGCTTTATTCTCGAAAATATGGCAGTTCCAGAGTAGCCCTTCTTTTCTGCGGAGTTCCAAAATTCTTCATAATCAGGTAAATCAATCTCTACTTGCCCGCGCATTGCTTTGGTTTCTTGTAGGCATAGAATGTCTGGCTGATGCTCCGCAATAAATTCATTAAAAACGCCCTTATTAATGACTGCTCGGATACCGTTGACATTCCAAGAATATAACCTCATAGCTGTTTTTATTGTATCATTTGGCAGTCCTCTGATACACTAACGTACTAGTGAAATACAAAAGAGTACTCTTAAAGTTGTCCGGCGAACAACTTTCTGGCAAGTACGATGGTGGAATCGATCTAGAGATAGCTAGTTGGCTTGCGCACGAGGTTAAAGACGCTGCCTCCGATGGTACACAAATCGTGATTATGATTGGTGGCGGTAATTTTGTGCGTGGAGCAAGAATAGCAGGACATGGCATACAGCGAGTTACCGCAGACCATATGGGAATGCTGGGGACTATGATAAATGCCCTGGCTCTCACCGATATCTTCGAGCATAACGGCATAAAAACTCGTTGTCTCAGTAGTATTTTTGCAGATCAGGTGGCAGAGCCGTTTATCCATCGACTTGCCAACAAGCACCTTGAAAAAGGTAGAGTAGTTATTACCGCTGGCGGCACGGGCAGACCGTATTTAACCACCGATACTGCGTCAATTGTCTTGTCACTAGAACTGGATTGCGAGATAGTTTTAAAAGCTACCAAGGTTGATGGAGTATACGACAAAGACCCACTCACCCACAAAGACGCTAACAAATATGAGTATTTGTCATTTCAGCAAGCTGTCGAAGACAATAGTATTAAAATCATGGACAAAGCAGCCCTTGGCATGGCCATGGAACACCAGATGCCAATAATAGTTTTCGATGCCATGAAGCACCTCAATATTTCAAGAGCCGCCAAGGGACAAGAAGTCGGTACAAAAATTAGCTAGTTTGCAAAAACTACCCATCTGTACTATAACAAGTTTATAATGAGCGAATTTATAGACTGGGAAAAAGAAAAATATTTTGATCAAGAACCAAGAATCGACTGTTGCCCCGATTGTAACAAAAACTTTCTCGACTTCGACGATAGCATCATCCCGGCATCTAGAAGGCACGGAACGCACCATTACCTGCTTGCACTAAAGTGTCATGACTGTGGTTACCATGGGTTAGCGTATGCCACTCCCGAAAAAGTAATCGAATTCGATAACCTACAGAAACAATCGTTAGGTATGCTAAAAAAGGATTATATTAAAGTCGCCGATCCGGCTTTAAGGACGCAAGAATTTACTACTCTATTAACAAAGTTCGGCTTACTGGCGGCGGATGAGTAGTACTAAGATTTTCCATGGACTGGGCACATCTTTATAGGTTAATATTTGATAATTTTCTATATATTTTCTATAATTTGTTACATGATGACTCAGAGACAAAAAGATATATTAAAATTTATAAAAGAATACTATCAGAAGAACAATTTATCACCTTCGTTTGAAGAAATCAAAAGAGAGTTTCATTTGTCGTCGGTGTCTACCGTTGCGTACCACATTAACAAATTAGAAAAATACGGCAAAATTAATAAAGATAGTAGCGTTCATCGCGGAATATCTGTAATAGAAAACGAGCCAATGGTACAAGTTTCAGTAGTTGGCACCCTATCTGGCGATATTTTATTGCAGACCACAGATACTCGAGAAGTTATTGGTTTACCCAGGAGTAAAGTTAATAAGTATGATAATGTTTTTGCTTTCTTGGTTAGTGGAGAGTATCTAAAAGAAGAAGGCATTGACGATGGTGATTTGTTAATTATTGGCGAATCCAATGTTCTTGCGAATGGTAAAAAGGTAGTTACAGTAACTGATAAAGGAAAGTATTTGGTGGGGTCTTTGGTTAAATCGGGCGCTCAAATTAACATCCAGTTTGCAAACAAACAACATCAGTATAGCTCCTTAGAAAATACGAAAATTTTAGGGGTAGTGATTGAAATTATTAAGACGTTGCACAGTCTATCTCTCGACATTAATTTTGTAAATAAAGACATAAAAAAACAAGCAGTCCCAATTAACAAGGTCATTTGGGGCGACTCTGTCGAGGTGATGAGGAAGATTCCGGATAATTCGGTAGATATGGTGGTTACGTCGCCTCCATACGATAATGTGAGGAGCTATAACGGTTTTGAATTCGATCTTCACGCCACCGGTAAGGAGTTATATAGAGTGCTCAAAGATGGAGGAATAGTAGCGATGGTTATTCAGGATCAGACAAAGAATTTTGGCAAGACCATGACGTCTTTTCGGACAATTGTTGACTGGGTTGATAATATTGGCTTCAAGCTATTTGAAACTGTCATTTATCGAAAGCATGGGACTGAAGGTGCTTGGTGGAAAAATCGTTTTCGCGTAGACCACGAGTACATCCCTATTTTTATAAAGGGTGATAGGCCGCAATATTTTAACAAAGAGAGACTAAAAATTCCGTCAAAACATGGAGGGAAAATTATGACAGGCAGCGGAAATCGTAAAACAGATGGTACGACTACGAAAACAGTTACCAGGCCGATTAACCCAACAAAATGCCGAGGTACTATTTGGAACTACCTTAATGCTGGAGACAAAAACCCGCTAAAAAGAAAACATCCAGCCGTCTTCCCAGACCAAATACCGATAGACCTGATAGATTGTTTTTGCCCTATAGGGGGCATTGTGCTTGATCCGTTTGTTGGTTCTGGCTCAGTGCTTGTCGCGTCTAAGAACCTAGATAGAAACTATATCGGTATCGATATCTCAAAAGAGTATTGCGAGTTATCCAAGGAACGCATTAAGGTTGATGCTCCGGATAAGCTTTTATAAACTTGATGGCTAAGCCATAGTATCGGGAGTTTCTAGTGTGTATTCGATGTTATTACCGCTGGTCATTGCCATCGATAAAGGATTTTGGCTCATTAGTTGAGTATAGGACTGATTATTTAGGGAAGAGGCGGAAAAATCTCCCTTTGTAAACCTTAGTAACCTCAACTGATCCCAGGTCCATTTTGCAGAGTCATATGGCCATCCTACGTATTTCGACATAGCACTAATAAATCCTTCGATTCGTATTACCTCTGTTTTGTGTATGTCGAATAGTGATCCGTTTCGAACGATATTAATTGGTTCGCCTTTAGGGTTTGAAATTTTTAATTTATCACCAGTTCTTTTGTTCCTGCCACCTTGAATGTACTCACCGAGCGTATTTGCAAAACCCTTGGCGTTGTATGTATCGCGCATCCTCAGAAAATCATTTAGCCCAATCATGATTTCGTAAAAACTTTGGTCGTTCGCACAAAATAACTTATGCATTACGTTGTCTTTTTGATTTATGTTTAGATATTCTATCCATTCAATACAGTTTTCTGTATAGCCAAATAGATTATTCCACACCCCATCAGTAAAGAGAAGTGGCCAAATAGCATCTTCTTGAAGTTCAGAGATAATTTTATGCTGATGTAGAATGCCAAGTAGCAAATGAATAGTTCCAAATGGATACTTGGCCTGGAAGTCGTTCCTGCCATCAAAATTGCGCCATATATTTGGCTGGATACAGTTGGAGGGGTAATTAAAGTTTATCTCGGTTAACCGTTTGTTATAGGTTACCATGTGGTGCCCGATACTCCTTAGATGTTTTCTGTTAATGTCCATATCAAGGAAGATACACTCCTCGACGGGGGTATGCCCGCTATTAATGCAACTTTGCCATCGTAAAATCCTACAACTTGGCTATCCAGATAGTTTGTAAGTAGTAACGCACACAGAAAACCGTCACTATCGGGGCTAAGAATATATTTTTGGTTTCGCTTCACTATCCAGGGGTATTTATCGATAATCGCTGAATAATCGATTTTATTTTCTACGTCGATCATATGCACACTTGCTATCCATTGTTATTGACCTTTTGCTATGGCGGAGAGAGAGGGATTCGAACCCTCGGTTGCGATTGCTCACAACACACGCTTTCCAAGCGTGCTCCTTCAGCCACTCGGACACCTCTCCGTATTTAATCAGTATACTTTTATAGTTTGATTATGGCTACATCCTAAGAGTGTTATTAGGGACCATATGTGGTTCATTGCTGCAACTCCGAAACAACTCGATTGTCAAATCAGTTGGTAAACTAAAGTTCGCTGGCGGTGAACCACTGATTGCTCTTGGATTAACTCACTCGGATAATATTTTTTTATTGCTCAAGTTTATCATGATTTTATGCCGAAAATTTAAAAAATGCGAGTAAATAAAAATTACCACAAAAATGCCTTGCTAACACCTTGACTAAGGAGTTAAACTATTTGCAGATGGCTGTAATAAAATTGACCGATGTCAGTAAACTATATGGCTTCGGAGACGCTACTACTGTAGCTCTTGAAGAGGTCTCTTTAGAAATTGAAAAAGGCGAATTTGTTGCCATTATGGGCCCCAGTGGATCAGGCAAATCAACGTTATTGAATGTGATAGGTCTGTTAGACCACCCAACACACGGTAAGTTTGTCTTAGATGGGCGTAATGTAGAAAACCTGAGCAATAACTCTAGGGCGAAAGCCCGTAGGGATAAAATTGGATTTGTATTTCAGTCGTCTAGTTTGTTGCCGCGAATCAATGTCATAGAAAATGTTGCCTTGCCTCTGGCTTATAAGGGTAGAACCAGAGGTAAAAGTTTGAAGATAGCCATGAATATGCTGGAAAGGGTTGGACTCCGCGATAGATCATACTACATGCCCAACCAGCTTAGTGGCGGCCAGGTGCAAAGAGTTGCCATTGCTAGAGCTTTAATAAATGATCCTACGATTATTATCGCCGATGAGCCGACAGGAAATCTCGACAGCGCTTCTTCTCGATTAGTAATGGAGTTAATCAGTGAAATCCATAAAGGCGGAAACACGGTTTTGATGGTTACCCACAACCCCGAATTAACCAGATACGCCACCAGAATTCTCTACATGCACGATGGGATGATTGCGTACGATGAGCAAAAATCTTTGGGAGTTGTGGCTAAAGACGCAGAAGAAAGGACTGCACTTTTCAAGAAAGAAACCAGTGAAGAGGCCGACCTAGCCGGTGTTTCAGCCCTGATGTCTCTTGAGAGCGATGAGAAAGATATAAAAAGGCACCGCGCGCGTCCCAAGAAGCAGCGCACGAAGAAAAGTAGTAAGAAGCGAGATAGGGCAACTAGATGATTAGTAAAATATCGTTATTTAAAGAGCATTATCGTGTTGCATACGCTTCTATACGGTCTAGGCGTACGAGAAGCATACTGACTTTGTTTGGGATAATTGTTGGAGTGGCCAGTGTTGTAACAGTTGTCTCGTTAGGAGAAGGAGTTAAACAGCAAATATCTAACGATACGCATCGCCAAGGCAAGGATGTTTTAGTGTTACGTCCTGGTCGAACAAGCTCTTCGCTAGTGGGATCCTTGACTTTTGCTCCCTCTGGGTCTAGGGTTTTGACCGACAATGATTTAACGGCAGTCGAAAATGTGGAAGGCATCAAAAGAACAGTCCCCTTTTCTGTTATCAGCGCTGTTCCAAGTTATGATGGCAAAATATATGATCAAGCGCAGATAATAGGTACAACTGGAGATATGCCAAAGATGTCCAATGTAAAAGTCGAGTTTGGGGCATTTTTCGATAATGATACAACTACTCAAAAAGTGGCAGTTATTGGCCAGTCAGTCGCCGAGAAGTTATTTGGAGAGAACGTTCCGGTTGGCAAAATTATGAAAATTAGGGACCAAGATTTTGTAGTAAGAGCGGTTTTGGAAAAAGCGGATGTTGGTCCATTTTCCGAAGACAACAACTTTAATAACGCTATTTTAATTCCCTACCAAGTTGGTAAAGTCCTGACTGGCGGCAACGGACAGTATTACCAGATCATCGCCCAAGTCGACAATCCTAAAGATATAGACAAAGTTGCGTCTGCTATTAACGTTGCAGTTAAAAACGAACATGGTGGCATGAGTGATTTTAGTGTTATTAAGCCCGGCGATAGCATTGTTATTGCAAATAATATGACTTATCTTGTCGCTCGCTTAATTTTTGCCGTTGCAACAATTGCGCTACTGTTAGGTGGTATTAATATTATGAATATCATTTTGGTATCGGTGACAGAGAGAACCCAAGAGATTGGCATCAGAAAGGCAGTTGGGGCTACTAGTCGACAGATTTTTAATCAATTTCTTATGGAAGCGACTCTGTTATCGCTCTGGGGTGCATCGATAGGCGTGGTAATATCGCTCATCATAAACCTTGTGCTTCGCATTACCACTAATTTGCAGCCCGTTGTAACTTGGGAGCCGATAGCTATTTCTGTGGCAGTATCAATTTTGATTGGTATTATTTTTGGTACAGTACCGGCAGTGAAGGCGGCTCGAAAAGACCCTATAGAGGCGCTACGTAGTAGCCAGTAACTGGTATGCTTACTATAGTAATTATCTCTGTTGGCAAAAAGCACGATGCTACGATGAAAGATGTTATCGACAAGTATCAGTTGCGCCTAAGTAGGTATTGCAAGCTAGAGTGGCGCATTATCCCCTCGAGCGACAAGAGTACCGAATCGGATAGAATATTGAGCAGTATTCAAAAAAGTGATGAGGTGGTTCTACTAGATGAGACAGGCGAGCATCTAAACAATAAACTACTTACTGGTTTCATAGAGGATGCAAGTGTTAGAGCATCTGTTTCTAGGTTGGTTTTTATAATCGGTGGCTCTTACGGCGTGGATCAGATACTAAAGAATCAAATAAAACATATCTATTCACTTTCGGGACTTATTCTGCCCCATCAGATTGTCAGGTTGATTTTAGTTGAGCAAATTTACCGAAGCTACACAATTATAAAGGGTTTACAGTATCACCACGAATAAGTAAACTAGCTAGCGTCTTTATCTGATGAAGTTTGTTTACTAAAGTAAAATATATAGGCCAGAGGTAGAATACCAACGGTATTTAGAACTAACAACAGTATATACCATACTTTTGCCCCTTTTCTGGCTGCAACCCATAGCGCAAAGCCCTTAAGTACTAACTCGATGGCAGCAGCTGTTAATATTAGTGACGTATGATTTGTTATAAATTGCTCGTTCACTACACTCTCCTTTTACCAGATATACTTTGTGCTAGCTTGACCCGAAAGCCCTCTTTTTGGTCTTTTATTGATGAATCTATTTTATTTTGGATATATATTACTAAAGACGAGAAAAGCCAAGCCACGAACAAGTAAATAATTATGGCGAATAGCGCAGCGACGTCTAGGTAGCCAGTCTCGCCGATATGTCTGGGGGGAAATATACCTCTAAAGGGCTCGAGGTAATCGTTTGATGTATGATAAATAAATTTTGCAAATGGAGCGCTCAAATTAGCTGAAAATGCTAATAAAAATACTCGCAATACGATTACTAGCATACCTAAAATAACCCAAGCATACATAATGTAGGCCAAGATTCTACTAATCCTAAGGTAGTTTGGTATTTTTATATTTTGCATATAGTTTGCTTCGTTCTTGTTCGTAGCCATAATATCTCCTTTTGCTTTAAGAGATATTATAAACTATTTTTTACTTTTTTACCGATTAACAGAGCTGCGAATGCTATAAAAGGACTGGCAATGATTAATATAGTAGAGACATTAAAAAATAAATACCCCAGAACAACACTTAACGCTATCCATCCTATGCCATACTTTATTGGTACCTGGATGCGCAAAAATTCACTGGCCAAGTAATAATACGGGAAGATGATAATTACAAGTAAGGTACTAGATAGCATGCCGCCGATAAGCACAACTGCCAACCCCTCCCAGAAGGGGCTAGTAAGTGCTAGTGGTATGAGCGAAACTATCGCAGTCAAGCTGGTTGCAATTAGTGGTCTGAATCTTTCGGCTAGCGCCTCGTGTGCAGCATCTATTGGTCCCATTCCTTTGCTACGGGCCTGATTAGCATAGTCGGTTAATAAAATGGTATTTTTGATACTAAGGCCAAGTAGCGCAAAGAATCCAAGTAGTGCGAAAAAGCTAAGTGGGTTATCGGATATTTTTAGACCTAAAGCAATACCGAATAAACTAAATGGAATTGCCATGAATATTAAAAGTGGTTGCAGTAAGCTTCTAAACTGAAATGCCAATAGTACATAGATGACTGCTAATAGAATAGGAAAAGCTAGTGCTAGTGTTTTAAAGCTGTTTTGGTTCTCGTCCTCTTGTCCAAAGTTGAAAGATAGAGCATCTTTTGCCAGACCATAACTGCCGACTCTAGAATTGGTAAATTCTTTGGTAACAGATTCTTTCGCCAAATTAACTAGTGTAGTAGTGTCACTATCTACAAACGTAGCTGTTATTTCGACAAATGGTTTGCCGTTTTCTCGGGTAAAGATACTAGGATTGGTAACTCCAGCGTGCTTAATTTTGGCGGTTGTACCGTCCATTCTTCTCAGTTGCATTGACTTTATATATTCGAGGGCGTCGTTCGCAATGTGCAATGCACCGTCTCTATTCTGGCTAGAGTCAATTCTTACCCCAAAAGTTGCAGGAGGTGGTCCGACGTCTGCTTGAGTTGCGCTAACTTCGGCACTGTGAAAATCTTTAAACGTTTTGTTGATATTTTCGACGATTTCTGGCGCTCTGATAGAGCGTTCACTGTAATCGGTCAAGTCAACGCTCGCAACTGCGTTTTTTACTCCGGCTTGCCCAAAATATGCTGCCTGAACAAAGTTGTTGCCAACTATTTCGGCAACTTTTTGGTCTACTTCATTCGTAATCTGCTCTGCCCCCTCAATACTTGTGTTTGGCTCAAACTGAATAGTAATTAATAGCTGGTTTGAGTCCTTGCTAGGCGGAAATATGTTAAACGAAACATTTTTCATGATGTAACCGCTGGAGACGATAAATCCAGCACCAATTATCATGGCGACTGCACCGACTGATAATAGTTTCCTGCTTGATCCTTTCGCCCAAAGCATTGGCCCAGATATGAATTTTGCAATTCGGGCTTCAATGTTGGCAGATAGTCCCTGTCTGTTGTTAGCTCCTGTTAGGGGGTTATTTTTTCTGAGTAGCCCAATTCGCGCAAAAAATGGAATAAATATTAAGGCAACAAACAAACTAGATAGTAAAGCGGAGATAATTGTAATGGGTACCTTTCTGATAAATGTTCCTAGTAGACCGCTTACAAATAACAGTGGCGCAAAGCTAAGTATTGCAACTGAAGTTGCAGCAATCATGGCGCGACTAACCTTACTGGTTGCTACCGATACTATTTTGTTAGCGTCTTTGAATTTGCGTCTTTGAGCGTCGATTGCCTCTACCATAATTATGGTGTCGTCAACAATTAGTGCTAGTCCAAGAATTAAGCTAAATAAAACTATAGTGTTTAAGGTGTTACCGGTTACATAAAGTACTCCATTTGTTATAGCAATAACGCTTATCATTGCCACAACAGTTATTAATGAAGCTCTAAACGTTATAACTAAAGAGCCAATCAATAAGACCGCCAATAGTCCTTCAAGTAAGGATTTTTGCAATTCGCTAATTTGTTGATTTATTTGGGGAGCAAAACTTGCACTAATAACGGTGTTATATCCCCTAAGCTCAGCATTACTGTTTAATTTATCAACCGCCGCTCTAACTTGTTTGTCTAGTTCTAGTATGTCCGCATCTTTTTTGGCAAGAATGCCGATGCTGATTGATCTATAAAACTCTGCCTGGTTTTTCTGGCGCAGACCAAATCTGTCAAAGTTGGCTTGAGTTCTTTGAACCTCTCCAGTGGTTGGGCTAAGGGCATTTTTGTATGGGTCAATAACCGAAACTTGCTCTAGCAAAGGTATATTTTGGTTCTTTAAATAGTCAGTTACAAGATTAGCTTTTTTTAGTAATTCACTATATGATGTTTCCTTATTTTGGCTGTAGATTGCAAGTACTATATTGTCGCCACGAGGCGTAAATCCGAACTTGTAGGCCTCTATGTTTAGTTCTACATCTTTGGGTAAAATATGATTGCTTTTTAAGTCATTTTGAATTTGATGGCTACGACTCTCGGAGTTTACCCCTTCATTGTAGGAGATAATCAAGGACAGGTAATTATCGAAGCTTTGTGTTTGAACTGTTTTAACGCCACTTTGCTTTAGAATAAATTCGCTGGCAGGCCTTGCTATATCGTTATCTACTTTGGCTGAATTGTTAACTAGATATGTTCCCTGCCCGATAGCGTAGGGGGTGTTAATTGGCGGGAAGCCCTCTCTTTTTAGAAGTGAGGTATAACACAAAGATCCGAAAATAATTAAAATTAACCAAAGTAAAGCTGTTTTTCTTGGTCTGTTAAAGAAAAACAAACTCAATCGGGCACTAGAGGGTTTCCTTTGTGGCATGCTAGTAACCTACTTTAGCTCAGATTGCTTGGCTCGCCTAATTTTAGGATGCAGCGGATAGTAGTACTCTTGCCATCTCCCTAGATGAGGGCCGGTTTTGCGGGAGCTTCTCAATTGATGCATAAAGAGCACCTGATACTTCGTCGCTTACAAAATTCGGGAGCTCCTCTGCCGGAAGCGGCGAGCTTTTCTTTAATAAGTTTGCCTGAACGTAGATATCGCTACTTGTCGAGTTATATGGATGGCGTTTGGTTAAGAATTCGAATATTGTAACGCCTAGCGCAAATGTGTCATCCTCTGCAGTTAGATGGTTTCCCTCAAGTCGTTGAGGGGAAAGATGTGATGGTGTGCCGACTAAAATGTCTTCGTTTTCTTTGTTAATAATGGTTATCTCCTCTGTTAGTTCGGAATTAATTAATGGATTAGTACTGTTTATCTCGCGGATTGCTTCGGTAGTTGAAAAGTCATTCAAAAAAGTATGTCCATTGTCGAGAATAATATTAGACGATTTTACGTCGCCGTGTGCTATTCCTTTTTCTTCGTGCAGATAAGTAAGCGCAAGCGCAATTTTTGCCATTCTGCCAAAGAATTCTTGGGCTCCTTCACTGCTATGATCAATTTCCAAATTGTGGTATCCGTCGTTACCCTGTTTTGTGACAATAAATGGGTTAATCCGTCCGTCTTGACCAGAGTATATGCCAGTTGCAAGTGTTGGGATAATACCTTCGTGTGATACGTTGTTCCCTACCAATTGTTCGATCTGGTGTCTACCAAGAGCCGGGACGGTATTTTTACGTAGTAACTTAACGGCAACCTCGGTTTCAGATTGTATATCTACGGCTGGACAAACGGATGAATTTTCTGTAAATCCAAGGAGTTTTCTGTCACTCCGAGCAACGTGTGGCAAGACCTCGTAGCGATCTGCGATAACTTCACCTTCATGAAGCATAGGAAGGGTGTTGATTGAATTAGGTAAAATCTCGTGGCGGTTGATAATTGTATTCATAGTACTATGGAGTTTTTATGTTAATTAATAACTACTTATGATTATACTCTCATAAATTGGCTTTGCAAGTAGTAATACACAAAAACACGGCCGTCATAAGACCGTGTTTTCATCCTGATATTAATTAAGTATTATGCTGTATCGCCAAGATCGCTTAAAACTTGCTCGATACTACCAACATTGAAGTGATATTTTTGTCGTTTATATGGTCGCTGATTGTACGCGTAGTACATAGTTGCCCTCCGTATTTTACGCTACTTAATTAGCCATTGTGACTAGTTTGAACCACCCTCGGATATCTAGTAGCCGGTTCTTTTGTGGACTCTCGATATGAATATCAAGATCCTCTAATTCCTGTAGACGTCCCCTTTTTCGTTGGTTAAAGTCCCGGATTCGACTTTCTAGTTCTTTAGGTGTCATTTGTGCCTGCATGGTTGCCTCCTTCATGCTTTAGCACTTTTATACTAACGCTTATATTAGCCCTATTTCAGCGAAGTTTATTACATGTTTTTTGTAATAAAAATTACACAATTACCTTTCTTTTCAGATACAATTAAAGAACGAGAGGTATAGAAGGGAAAATTTTGTGCACAGAGCACTAACAGCAATTCTTGATAAAGGTCAGTCACGATCTTATAACGCAGGGTCTACAATTTTATATCAGGGGGAAGTCCCAAGAGGGGCATTTATACTTACCGAAGGGGTTGCTAAGTCATTCAATATATCGCATCAGGGCGAGGAGCAAATTTTTAGTTTTCATATTGAAGGAGATATCCTTGCTCCGTCCTGGGTGTTCAAAAAAACCTCAGGGGCAGTGCATTTTTATGAAGCTGTTACGGACTGCAAACTACATTTAATTCAAAGAGATGTACTTATGGAATATATTGATTCTAACCAACATGTTACGAAATTTCTTCTGGATAGGTACATAACAGATTATACGGCCTCGCTGATACGTGTTACAGCGCTCGAGCAAGCGAAAGCCAGCGACAAGCTACTTTATACGTTTTACTACCTTAGTCGACTATACGGTCAGCCGAAAGGGGTTAGTAGTGAAATAACGCTCAAACTCACTCATCAAAGTATTGCTAGCTTGGTTGGTCTTACTCGCGAGACGGTTGCGGTCGAGCTGAATAAATTGCGTCGCAAAAAAATTATCAATTATTCCAATCAGCGCTATAGTGTACATTCGGCTAAGTTGCTCGAAGCCATGGGAGAGGATAGTTTTAAGGGAATTAATTTACGTTATTCGTCTGAGCAAGAACGTCATCTATAACCTGTAGTAACTCTTTTGGCGAGGCCCAGGCCTTTAGGATATATTTGTGTGCTCCAAGGTTATATGCTTGATCGATCTCGGCTTCCATGTCTAGGTTGCTAAAAATAATTATTTTGGTTTTTGGGTGTTTATTGGTAGGGTCAAACTTCTTGAGAAACTCAATACCGCTCAATCTGGGCATTCTTAGGTCAAGCAAGATAAGATCTGGTTCGTATTTTTTGGTAATCTTCAGCGCCTCTAACCCGTCGTACGCAGCTTTTATTTGGTGATCGGTGCTTGCCAGAATTAACTGGTATGCCTCATTTAGAGTATGTTCGTCCTCTACTATTAATATTTTTGCCATTTATCCTCGCTATAAAATCAAGACCTTATATTAAAACGTTAATTGATTGATATTCTGTAAAATATCTCACTTGTTATCTTTTGGAATTGTAACGGTAAAGATAGTTCCCTTCTGATGTGCGGGCTCAAAATAAATGGTGCCAGAGTGTGCTTCGACAATATTTTTTGCTAGGTATAGGCCAAGTCCACTGCCAGAGACTTTTTTAGTTAGTTTGTTTGATATTCGCACAAATTTTTGAAAAAGCAATGGAATGTCCTCTTGATCTATGCCTACTCCACTGTCTTCAATAATAAAGCTGAATGTCTCGTTTTCATCTATTAACTGGATAGATACGGTACCACCCGATGGAGTGTATTTGGACGCATTATTGAGTAAGTTCTCCAGTACCATTCTAAAGTGTTGTCTATCAATCTTGGCCATAATATTTTTCGTAATTTCAGTATTAAGTTTTTGGCGCTTGTTTGTAAGTAGCGAGCGTTGTTCGTCAATGACGTCTCTTAGTAGTTTGGATACGTCGGTGTTATGCATATCGAATCTTAGTTGACCAGCATCAATCCTTGCTACTGAGAGCATCTGAGTTACGGTTGCAAGTTGTCTTTCGTTACTCTCGTATGCTTTATCTAATAATTGCTTTTGTTGTTTTGTTAGTTTTCCTGCAAAACCATCACGAAGCATTCCGATGTATTGCTTTACGCCAGTTGCAGGCGTTCTTAGTTGGTGAGAGGCCAACGCTAGAAGTTCGTCCTTAGCTCCCTGTAATTTTGCTTCTTCGTTATAAGAAAGTATTTTCGTTCTTGATAACATAATCGAATAGACTAACGCCGATACCAGAAAGCTAGCAATCAATCCAGCTACTAGGATTGTATTTGGTTTTTGTCTGACTTCTGGCGTACCAATACCGGGTGTATTAACAAAATCAAAAACCCATTTTTGTCCATAAAAATCAAGCGAAGTAGTCGTAATTTTACTGTTTTTGGTTTTGCTTAGGTGATCAAAGTTGTTTGTCTCGTATAGTTTATTGGAGTTGTTATGTTCACTACTACCAAATACTCTGAAACCAAGGTGATTTTGATCGATCTCTACGTCTGAAAATAGTGACTTTATGCGGAGTGCCACAAATACGTATCCTGCTACGTTTTCTTGGCGTCCACTCGGTGTAGTCGACGGCTTGTTTTTTTCAAAAATTGGATAATACATAATGAAGCTTGGATACTTGTGCTCTGTGTCGTTGATGGTAAAAACTTGAGTAGTGATTGCAAAAGTTCCAGTTTCGGTCGCTTGCTTGATAGCCAGAGACCTTTCTTTATCTGTGGATAGGTCGTATCCATATTTCGACTGAGGTAGAGATGGCTCAAAGTATAATACCGGAATAAAATATGGTCGTTCACCCGCTGGAGTTATGCTATATCCTGGGAGGAACTCATTTGTCGCTTGCAAAAAGGTCGGTAGTTGACCACTTTCAATCTTTGGAGCATATCCCACTCCCTGAATCCCCTGGTAGTTCTTTTCGATTTCATAAAATTTAACGTAATCTTTCCAGTCCTGCATTGTAACTGTATCTGATGTGACAAACAGCCCGCCCGCTCCCCGCAGGATTTCTTCGTAGGTCTTTATGTGGTCGTCTATCCGGTTTTTTACTCCGAAAGTATTGGTGTTTACAATGTCTTGTCTTTCTTGGTTGACCCTAGATTTTGCATTTCCCCACGCTAAAAAAGTTACACCTACTAGTACCAAAAAAATTATCAGAGTTGGCAGTAGGTGAATCAATAAGCTTTCGACCTGTTTTTTGGCCTTCGGAAGTTCTACATAAAACATGAATCAAGTACCAGAATAGTATAGATACATAAAATAATGCGTAAAAAATATTACAAATAACAAAGAGCACCTGACTAGTTCGAATCGTGACGTTGAGCTGGATATATTAATCATTTATCTCCAGCTTCGAACTGCTTAGTGCCCTTTGTTGTAAAGTTGACCGTATTGATGCCCCAATTACACAATAATCATCAATACAACTTAATACTAACGCTTGATTGCTTGCAGTACTATTAACTTTTTTACAGTATTTTTGTAAGGTTTTTTACTGCAGAATGGCTTATTGAGTGATGGCCAATAATATAGTGCGAGCAACATCGTAGTTGGCTCGATCATTGGCGTGTCCTGCTGTAGTCCATATGAGTTTGCAGTCTGGCATTAGATTACTAATTTCAAAAGCCGTGTGTGGCGGGCAGATTGCATCGTACCTTCCTTGCACAAACCAAGTGGGTACATTGATTTTGTCAGCATTTTTCTCAATATATTTGTTTGGTAAAAAACAATTATTGAGAGTATAGAAAAGTTCAATTTTCATTGCATCTGGCTCGAACTCTTCAAAGTTGCAAGGCGAATGTCGGTCGTCCAAAGACATTAAGGAGTGTTCGACTTCTGCCATTGCGTATATTGACTTCTTGGCTTTTACACTATTATTGCCGAAGGCCATTTTGTAGTGATACTGTGCCGGGTTCTTGTGGTATTCTTTTGGTGTTCTATCTAAAAATGTCTGCCAAACTTCTGGAAAAAATTTTTTATAACCTCCGTTAAATAGATAGCTAACCTCTTCTTTTGTACCGGTAAAAATCCCACCGAGAACCATAGAGTGGATTCGCTTTGGGTAGCGGATTGCGTACACCAATGCAAGACATGAGCCCCACGATCCACCTGCGATTATAAATTTATTAAGTTGCATATGCTCTGCAATTTTCTCAATATCTTCGACTAGCTCATTGGTAGTATTGTGGGCTAATGATCCGATAGGCGTGCTTTTCCCAGCCCCTCTTTGATCGAAAAAGATAACTCGTTGTCTTGTTGGGTCATAGCGCTGTTTGTACTTATCATTAGTAGCGCCGCCCGGTCCACCATGCAGAAACAGTACCGGCAATTTAGCATCTTTTTTGCCCCAATCATAAATATAGATTTTATGACCATTTCCAACAGGTAGCATATGTTCGTCAATTGTGAAGTTATCTGGTGTCATGCTTTACATTATAATGCACCAGGGATGCTTACTATAAATGTAGACCCTTCATTCACTCGACTGAGTACTTCGATGGTTCCCGAGTGTTTTTTGACAATACTTTTTGCAATTGAAAGACCCAGCCCATAACCGTTCGTGTCGTTTTTGCTTCTCGAGAGGTCGCTTCGGTAAAAACGATCAAAAATATGCGGTATATCGGCTGGATAAATACCAACCCCGCTGTCGGCTACGATTATTTTGAGGTTATTTTTTTCTTTTAAAATACTTAATAAGATCTCTGATTTTTCTGGACTGTACTTAATCGCATTATCAAGTAGGATTACTAGCATTTCTCCCAGGAGTGTTTTGTCTGCTAAAACTGAGACCTCATCAATTTTTGGATTAATTAAAATTTTCTTCTTTTCAGCCAGAGGTAGTACTTTGTCAATTGCGCTTTGGGCTAGTGGATTAACCTCGACTGCTTCCTTTTGATACTCTTTATTGTCTAGTCGGGCTAATCTGAGTAAGCCATCAGTAAGAGCGCTAAGTTTATCTAGCTCCTCAATATTACTTCTTAGAATTTGTTTGGCTTTTTTGCTAGACAATTTTGTGTCAGATAAGACTTCTTCCGCCTCAGCCCGCATAGCGGTTATAGGTGTTTTTAGTTCGTGGCTAGCATCTGCTACAAACCTACTTTGTGCGATATGCACTTCTTCTATTGGGCGCAGGGTACGCCGAGCCAGCAGATAACTAAATAGTCCGCCAACGACTACGATTATCAAGTTGACGCTTACCAGTCGTAATACCAAGCGATTTTTAGCATCGGCTAAGACGTGTTCTCTTTGTGAACGTAAAGAATCTTGGTAGTACGCTACAAAAGGATCGTTCTGTATAACATTAATGGGTGGTACTTGGCGCATCACCCCCCGCCTTATTTCATTAGACGATAATAAATACAGATTTAAGCTAAAGGCAATACTAATAGCCATAATTATAGTTAGGTATACAGCCGTTAGACGAAAAGAGGTTTGCTTAAACATCGGTGATTATTTTATGCCAAAAAAGTATCCAAAACCACGCTTGGTATTTATGAGGTCCGGCTTGCCTTTGAAAGGTCTGTCGACTTTGTTACGCAAATACCCAACGTATACTTCTACCGTGTTGGGTAGAACATCTGCGTCGTAGTCCCATACATTTTGAATTATTTGGTCTTTACTGAGGGTGCGTTCTTTATTGCGCATAAAGAATTCCAGCAAAGCAAATTCTAGGTGAGTGAGATCTATTGTTTTGTCTCCTCTCCTAACTATAAAGTTTTCCGTATCGATTTGTAGATCTTTGTACTTCAAAATATTATCTAACGACTCTTTTGGTCTTCGCAGAAGGGCACGTACTCTTGCCATTAATTCAACGAATGCAAAGGGTTTAGTTAGATAATCGTCTGCCCCACTGTTGAGCCCAGCTGCTCGTTCTAGTACTCCGTCTTTTGCTGTTAGTATCAAAACCGGTGTGTGATTTTGTTTTTTTCGCATTGTTTTTACAATACCAATGCCATCGATCTTGCCAGGCAACATTCTATCTAAAATAACTAGATCATATGGCTCATGCAAAGCCATATCTAACCCGTTGTCGGCGTCATAACAAATATCTACGGCGTACGATTGCCTTTCTAGGCCTCTTTTAATGGCGCCGGCAATTTTGTGATCGTCTTCTACTATTAGTATTCTCATATTGCTACCCCTAGGATATTTATTTTACCTGAGAATATTCTGAAATTTATGTAAGAAAATATACAATCACAGTAGTTAGTTACTATTGACCCTGATGTCTTTTGCCTGCATGTAAGAGCTCTAGGGGTATATTATTATCCTTAGCCCATTGTTTTAGTTCTTGACGCTTATCGCGTTTTTGGGTTTTTTCGTCTTTCTTTTGTTCTCTAAGCTCTCTTAGCTTAGCAATAATTTTATCTTCCTGATCTTTTGTAATTTTTCCGTCCTTTACGGCTTGATCTAATCTGGATTTTTCTTTGGCTTCTCGACGGTTTTCGTTTTCGGAACGATTATCATCAAAAACTTTCTGAACATCTGATTTGTTAAGGTTGAATTTGTTGGCTATTTTCTCAACCAAAGTATCTTGGTGCTTTGGGTTGCCTTGGGCACTTGCTATCGTGTTAACGCCTGCAAGCCCTATTCCGCTAACAAGTGTTAATGCAACGAGTGATGTTGCTGTTTTTTTGGTGATTTTCATAAATCATACCCCCTTTTTCTTTAATTTGGCTTTTAGATTCTTTTCTTGACCAAACTAAGCACTATTGTAGACAGTTTGTCTGATTTGCTCCTGAGAACAGTAACGTCTAATAAAACTAATAACCACATACTCTATTTAAGTATTTTGACCTGCTATAATTATGGGCTATGACCAGAAGACACGTAACAGAAATCGTAATTGCCGGCGATCCGCATGATGAAGATCACAAATCTCATAATTCTCAGTGGTTAAGAGCGGCTGTACTAGGAGTGAATGATGGGGTTGTTTCAATCGCTGGTTTGATGGTTGGTGTTGCTACAGCGACCGCAACGCAATCGGCTATTTTAACCGCTGGAATTGCCGGTCTTGTAGCTGGAGCTCTATCGATGGCCGCAGGAGAATACGTTTCTGTGAGTTCACAGCGTGATAGCGAAGAACATGATATTGATATCGAGAGGCGATCTATCAAAAAAAACCCAGAGGGTGAAAAAGCAGAACTAGCAAGGATATATGTCGAGCGAGGTCTTGATGCTGATCTTGCAAAAAAAGTTGCTCAGCAACTGCATGACCACGATGCTGTAGCAGCCCATACTCGTGACGAGCTTGGGATAGATGAAACAGATATGGCGAACCCATTACAAGCAGCGATTGCTTCGGCCGGCGCGTTTACCTTTGGTGCCATGTGGCCCATAGTAGCATCACTTTATTGGCATAATGCTTGGCCAATTGTAATTTCAGCTATGATTACACTGGCTATTTCTGGGGCTGTGGGTGCGTACATAGGTGGCGGCAACAAAACTTGGGCCGCCTTAAGGGTGTTGATTGGGGGTGGATTAGCAATGTTGATTACCGGCATTATTGGTCATTTTGTAGGCGGTATTGTTTAATTGACCACAGTTGCATCTGTTATTGCAATGTTGTAAAAACAATAACATATTTTTTACAGAGGTAGATTTGACACATAATTTGTGTTGTGTATGCTAAAAATTCGTGCTTTTTCATGTGAGGTGGAAAATGTACGTCCGAATTTACTAATTAATTGAATTCGGCATTAATTAAGCAAATAAACGTTTTTAGGAGGGTTTTAATGCGTAGCACCGCTTTAGCGGGGTTAATATTATTATGTACTTTAATTTTTAGCAACAATAGTACAGTGAGTGCTGATGCCCCAATTACACAAGCATTCAAAGATACAAAGCAAATAGATAGTGGTCTTGAAGTTATAGAGGCCAGCATAAAGAAAACCGACAATAAAACCGTAGAAACGGAACCGGCAGAACAAAGTTATGTTATTGTCTCTGGAGATACACTAAGTTCAATAGCGAACAACTTTGGTACGACCTGGCGTAGGATATATGATAAAAATGCACAGATAAGTGACCCGAATATTATTCATGTTGGCGAAGAGATAAATATACCAAAATCCGACGAAATTTTAGTAGAGCGCTCTCTTCCCCAGGTGTCCCAACCACAGGTTGTTAACTCGGGCGTTAACAAGCAAGAATCAAAATCGGTATCAAATACTCCAGTTGTTGTAAATCCTCGTGGGTCAAGCGGAGGTAACAGCTACTACGTCGGGTATTGCACGTGGTATGCAAAAAATAAGCGTCCTGATTTACCAAATAATCTTGGTAACGCTGATACTTGGGTAGCCCGTGCTTCGGTTCAGGGTATTCCTGCCGGGTCAGTACCAAGAGTTGGAGCAATTGGCCAACAAGGAATGCATGTTGTCTATGTTGAAAGAGTCAACCCTGACGGGACGGTATTTATTAGTGAAATGAACTATAAAGGATTTGGTGTGGTTAGTACACGTACTGTGCCAGCTAACACCTTTCGCTATATTTACTAGGCGTGTTGTTACTCGGTAGTTTGACCGTCGAACTCTTCTTCATTTGACTCGGCCTGCTCTCGGGTTAGTCGTTCGATGCTATCTTTGTGATGTGGCGGAGAGTACAAGGTGTAAAGTTTGAGATCTTCTGTGCTAGAGGTATTAATAACGTTATGCTCTGCTCCTGCGGGGACTACAACTGCACTGCCGTCCCTCAGGTCATAGTTGTTTCCATCAATGACCACAGCGCCAGTTCCAGCATCTATTCGAAAAAATTGATCATTTTCTTCGTGTATCTCAAGGCCAATCTCACCTTTAGGAGGTAAGCTCATAAGCACCAGCTGGGTATGTTTTCCGGTGTATAGCACTTTACGAAAATTGCTATTCTCTTTTGCCTCTGTTTCTATGTTTACTACGTACCCTTTCATGATCCACTCCTGTTTATGTTTCAATTATAGCCCGTATATAACTTACTTACTTGCTATTTTTTGGATCCGAAAGTAACTAAATTGTTGATTGATTTTGTAACTTCCGATATTAGCGCTCCTTTTAGCTCATGAGTAGCTAAAGCCGAGTTAAGAGTGACATTTGGCATTATTGAGTCGAGCGATTTTAAGTTTTTTGTTACCACTATAGGGTCTAGCTTTCCATAGATTATTTCGATCGGCAGTGTTAGTTCTTGGGCTATTTCCATAGATTTTTGATTGATTATTGATGCTTGAAGGGTGTTCATATAACTTTCTATGTTCTTATCGGAGACATTAAATACATCGTTGATAAGGTTATATTTCATTGCTATATCTGCTAGTTTTACAAATTCTTTTGGTTTTTTCAGAATTACTTTGTAGATATCTTTAAGGACGTCGTCGGGTTGAGGGAGCAAAGTTTTTGTGCTCGGGTCTTCGGCTCTATAAAAAGGTGGACTAACAAGTATTAGTGATTGCACTAGCAACGGATATCTTTTAGCCAGCTCAACTCCTACTAGGGCTCCAAGAGAATGCCCGACTATAATTATTTTCTTTGGGCTTCCTAAGGATAGATAGGTTCTAATTACGCACCTTGCTTGCTGGTATGCATTATATTCGATTATTTTCGGTTTTGGAGATTGGCCAAACCCAAGCAAATCAATAGCTATAACTCTAATGTTCTTAGGTAATTTCTTAATCACGGCATCCCAGGCATGACTGTTATTGCCGATGCCGTGCAAAAGGAGTAGTGTTGCTTTTGGCCTTATAGGGTTTTTCATTATCTCGGCATGTAACTTATAAGGCACTTTAAACCACTTATGTATTATCTGCTCAAGCATGGTGATATTCTATCAGACAGGGTTATGAGGGTAGCGGTGTTGATGGCGAAGCTATTGATTGGTGTGGGATAATAGATATAGATGAAGGTTATAAAAAAAGAAACAGGACTGGCAGGTATTCTAGCGAGTGAGCTAAAACAGGCACTAGACGAGCACCAAAGAGTAGTGTGGTTGGTGCCAGGCGGCAGCAACATTAGTATCAGTATAGATGCAATGTCCCAAATAGATGCGATAGATAGTAGAAAGTTAGTGATAATGCAGACAGACGAGAGATATGTCGCGCCAAACCACCCAGATTGCAATTGGTTACAGCTAACTTCTCAAGGATTTGATACTAAAAATGCGGAAGTTCTCCCGATAATCCTAGATGATAAAGAAAACATAAAAGACGTTGTAGACAGATATTCCTCAACCGTAAAGGAGCAGTTTAAAAAAGCAGATTTTATAATTGGTCAGTTTGGCATTGGTCCAGATGCGCATATTGCAGGCATTAAGCCAAAAACCGAGGCCAGCCAGAGCGAAGAATTGGTTATTGGTTATAAGGCAGAAGATTTTATCAGAGTAACGCTAGGGTTCAATGCCATAGGACAGATGGGTTTGGTCGTTGCCTTTGTGTTGGGCGATAGTAAGCGCTGGGCCATAGATCAAATAACCTCTGGTAATCCACCGTCATTAGATATCGCGCCGGCCACGATTTTGCGTGAAGTAAATAGTACAATTTATACTAACCAAATAAAAGAAAGTAAGGAGATATAAATGAAAATTGCGGTTGAGGGTTTAGGGAAAATGGGTACGCAGATTGTTAAGCGACTGGTGGATAATGGGCATAGCGTAATAGCGGTTGTACGGCGCGAAGCGTCGGCTCAAGAAGCTAGAGCAATTGGAGCTACTGCTGTATTGACCAAGCAAGATGCAGTAGCAGAATTTGGGAATGAGCATATTAAGGTCTGGCTTATGATTCCAGCTGGCGCCGTAGATGCAGAAATAGATAACTGGTTAGAGGTATTACCAAGTGGGAGCTTGTTAATAGATGGTGGAAATAGTGATTTTCGTGGAACTATTAAGCATTCAGAATTAGCAGAATCCAAAGATGTAAGATTTGTAGATATAGGTGTAAGTGGTGGTGTAATGGGCCAGAAAAACGGTTTTTCGATGATGGCTGGTGGTCACGAGGAGTCGTACAATCAAATCAAGCCCGTCCTTGATGCTCTTTCCCCACCTCGGGGAGGCCATGAGTTCTTTGGTCCAGCTGGTAGTGGGCATTACGTAAAAATGGTGCATAATGCAATTGAGTACGGCATGATGGAAAGTTTAGCCGAGGGGTACAGGGTATTAAAGGAAGGACATTATCCAAATATTGATTTAGCAAAAGCTGGAAGTATTTGGCAAAGAGCGAGCGTGATTGAAAGTACTTTAAACAATCTTGCGTTCGAGGTAGCCCGTGAAGATACCAATCTAAGTGATATTGAAGGGGTTGTTGCAGAATCTGGTGAAGCACGTTGGACACTCGAGATTGCAAAAGAAAAAGGCATCGACATGCCGGCAATTGAGTCGGCTTTTGATGTTCGCTTGCGTTCACAAAAAGGTGAAGTAAACTATGCCACCAAAATGCTAGCTGCACTTCGCAACAAGTTTGGAGGACATTCGTTAAGTGGCAAATGATGTTTCAAACTTGGCTCAAAACGAGACATTAAAGCTAGCACCAGCGATTATTTCTATATTTGGTGTAACAGGCGATTTATCGACGCGCAAGTTGTTACCTGCTCTTTATGAGTTAGAAAAAAATAAGCTTTTGCATGAGAAAACTCGTATTGTGGGCATCACCCGTCGCACGCTAAACATCGATGATCTTTTGCAAAAAGTTAGGCCTAGTATTAGATCAATCGATGGTCGGATTGATGAAGAGGCATTAGTGCGTGTCACAAAGAAAATAATAATGTATCAGATGAATTCGGCTTTGCCAGATGATTACCCTAAGTATCAAATGTATATGGACAATCTAGAAGAAAAATTAGGGCTTTGTCTTAACAGGTTATTTTATTTAGCCATTCCACCACAGATATCTATGCCCATTATTAGGAATCTCGGGAAGAATGGTTTAAATTTTGGCTGTACTAAGCATCGCAATCTAGCGCATTTGCTACTAGAAAAACCGTTTGGTTTTGACCTAAATTCGGCGCTGGAATTGGTCGAAACTACCAAAAAGTACTTTAAAGAAACACAGTTATTTAGAATAGATCACTACTTGGCTAAAGAAACCGTTCAAAATATAGTGACCTTCAGGTTTCAAAACCCGATATTTGAAGATATTTGGGACAATAACCATGTAGAATCAATCGAGATTGTCGCCGATGAAAAGTTAGACATAGAGGGACGAGCTAATTTTTATGAGAATGTAGGCGCATTAAGGGACTTAATCCAGAGCCACTTATTGTATGTAATGGCAATTATTTTGATGCCCCAGCCAAAAGATATTAATAGCAGTAAAGAGATGCATAAAATGAGACAACTTGCACTGGATAGCATAGAACCTGTCCCAGCAGATTGTGTAAACGAGAGGGCTATTCGTGCACAGTATGAGGGCTACAAAGCAGAGGTAGAAAACAAAGATTCGCACACCGAAACTTTCGCTGCTTTAAAGCTGTTTTCAAATGATCCAGTGTGGCGAGATGTACCAATTTATTTGCGCAGCGGCAAAGCACTTGATAGCAAGAAAACTAGTGTGTCGATAAACTTTAAGGCCAAAGATGATGCGTGTAAATATACTAACCAGCTAACTTTCCACATCCAGCCAAATGAAAGTATTGTTGTGCAATTTTGGGTCAAGAAACCTGGTTTTGAAAAAACTATGCAGCTTGCACCGATGGAATTTAGCTACAAACAGACCTTTGATTCTCACGGTCATCCTGATGCGTACGAACGCGTGTTAGTTGATGCGATTAGAGGTGATAACATGTTGTTTGCCACTAGCGATGAAGTATTGGCAGCTTGGCGTATTTTGCAATTTGTTGTCGATGCGTGGGGGGCTTCAGGTGACGGTCTCAAATATTATGCCAAGGGTTCCACTGGTCCGAATGCTACTACTCTTTACATGTAGTGATATTGAATTTAAATCTATTTCATTTGTTATATAATTGATAGTAGCAGGAAGAGTACTAGTGTTTTCGCTTTTCTACTTTTCGGCTTCATAGATTTTAAGCAGTTATGCGTTTTGCCCCTGACTGACTTCCATGCAATCAAGTTCCCTGTTATGACCCGATGGACAAGAACGGCCATAAAAGGTTTATCAGGTAGCTAAAATCAAATCCGTTCTGCCTATAAATACTAAAGGGTGAGATTTTTGTATGGATCCGACAATTGTTGTAAATAAGCGAGTTGATGTGGTTGTCCTTTATAAAAAGGACGGTGATATTAGTTTGGCTTCATTCCCCTATAAAATGCGTCTTGATGGTCGCGAGATCGTCTTTACACAACTTGGCATGAGACATCCAACAGCTCGGGGCAAACGAATGATTCACGTGTTTGATATGCATGATGGCGTGAATGATTATCGTTTAGAGTTTGATGCCGAGGTACTAACATGGACTTTGATAGCAATTATCCCAGGAGATGCTAGATGACTTCTTATGGCATTAACCGTGCTAGGCCGAACGTAATGTGGATCGACTTAAACAGCGCGTTTGCATCCGCCGAACAGCAAGCCCACCCCAGCTTGCGAGGTAAACCAATAGGAGTAACAAACCGATTAAGCAAAGAATGTTGTGTTATTGCTGCTAGCTACGAGGCGAAAGCTCTTGGAATTAAAGTAGGAGTAAGGCGTAGTGAGGCGTTAGCACTATGTCCAGACCTTGTCTTACTGGAGAGTGATCCGCCTAAATATCACAATGTCTATAGCAAACTTTTTAGTATCATGGGTACGTATTCACCCAATATAAAAATGCGTTCAATCGATGAGGGAATAATTGATTTTAATGGCACCACATATCAGGACAAGACAGACGAAATTATTAGGGTTGGATACGAGATAAAGCAACGAGTACGCGAAGAAATTGGAGGTTATATAAGTATCAATGTCGGTATTGCGCCAAATCGGTTCTTGGCAAAGACGGCGGCAGGTCTTCATAAGCCAGATGGTTTAGATGTTATCGATTACAAAAACCTTGTAAGTATTTATACAAGTTTAGAACTTCAAGATCTTAACGGCATTGCCGAAGGATATGGGAGTCGTTTGAGGGCTCACAATATATTTACACCAATGGAATTCTTGGCTACTAGCGAAGATATCTTGCGCCGAAAAATATTCAAGAGTATAAACGGCTCTTATTGGTATCAGCGCTTACGTGGTTTTGAGGTTGACAACGTAAATACCAACTTAGGGATGATTGGTCGGCAGTGGGTTGTAAAAAATCCGACTAACAACGAGGACTACTTGAGGTCGTGCTTACATTTTTTAAGTGAGACAACAGGCATGAAGTTGAGATATAGAAATGTTGAAGCCAGAGGAGTTTGTGTGTGGCTAAGTTTTCGGACAGGAGGTAGCTTTTATGACAAGAAAATGTATAAAACGAGCATCTTTACCAACGAGGACATCTGGCTGAGAGTCGCAAAACATTTCGATAAACGACCCAAACATATGGTGGTTGGCGCAATGGGTTTATATCTATACGGGCTTACTGCTTCTTCGCGTAGCCAATTAGGGTTGTTTGAAAGATATTCCAATAAGGGCTTTCTAAGTCAAGCCGTTGATGAAATAAACGATTTTTATGGCACTTTTACTATTCATTCAGCTGACTCTCTAGAGGGTACTAGGCATGTTAAGCAAAAAATTCCATTTGGTGGTACCGAATACTTTAACCTACTTTTAAAAAGCCGTTAGCGTTATCACGGCATTTGTGCTAAAGGTTATTTGCCTAAGTCGATTCGTGATATAATTTGGGATATGGACGGCGCAGACACAATGCCTCTTTTGATTGTAATAACGCACTTTATCAATCTTTTTGCTGTAATTTTATTAATAAGAAGTGGTCTGCATATTCTAGCCGACCATCCCCTGCTCTATTGGACGGATCATACTAGGCGAGATAATTATTGGCTTAAATTCGGCAAATTAAAGATGCCAAAAGACAAGCTATGGACTGCTCATGACGAGGCCGAACACATTAGTCATTTGGCATTGCCGGGTGGGGCGCACCCTGAGTTTGGTATGGCTCGCAATTGGCATTTTATTGGTGCCACGGTGTGGATATTAACAGGTATCGTTTATTGGGGTTATATGTTTACAACTGGTGCTTGGCGCCGGTTAATACCAACTAGCTGGGATGTCATACCAAGTGCCTGGCATGAGCTTGTCGGTTATCTTTCTTTTCAGTTACCGCCAGAAAGCGCATTTAACCCGTATAACAGCTTGCAACAAATAGCATATTCAATGATAGTTTTTGTGCTATCCCCTTTGATGGTTCTTACGGCCATTGCAATGTCTCCAGCTTTTACAAACCGTTTCCCAAAATACGTAAATATATTTGGTGGGCGCAGACAGGCAGCCAGGAGTATTCATTTTATAGGTATGTTAATATTCTCGGCCTTTATAATTGGTCACGTCTCACTAGTTGCTCTAGTTTATTTTTATCGAAACGTTAAACTCATTACCTTTGGAACAACCAATGTAGACTTAGCTGCCGCTTTAACTGTGTTTGCCTCGGCTCTACTCTTTTTGCTAATTTTTAATATTTTAATTACATATTTCACTTTAAACCACCGAGTAGGTACCAGAAAAGTGTTAGTAAAGATACTTCACCCTATTATTCATGGTATTTTTGGACGAATGTCGCCACGTAATACGTATAAGAAAAAAGATATATCTGAGTTTTTCAGAACTAATGGTTATCCACCAGACACAGAAGAGTTCGAAAAACTAAAGCAAAATAATTTCAAGGATTGGCGACTAAAAGTTAATGGTCTAGTCGAGAACGAGCTAGAACTTTCACTGGATGATATTAAAAAGATGCCTTATCGGGATCAAATTACAAAACATATCTGCATTCAGGGGTGGAGTGCAATTGGACAATGGGGTGGCGTTCATGTGGGTGAAATATTAAAGCGTGCCAAACCAAAGCCAAATGCGAAGTATATTGTATTTCACGCCTATGATGTAGACGATAAGGGCTATCATTATTACTCTGCGCTTAGAGTTAGTGATATGGAAGATGCACAGAGTATATTGGCATATGAAATGAACTGGGAACCGTTGCCGCTAGATCACGGGGCTCCCTTACGTCTTCGTTGTGAGCGTAAATTGGGGTATAAAATGGCAAAGTATCTAAAATCGATTGAGTTTGTCGAAGAGTTCGAAAGTATTGAACGTGGATGCGGTGGCTACCGCGAAGACAATGTTTTGTTTGATTGGGAAGCATCAATTTAGTAAATGCATAAAATACTAGTTTTGCCTGGCAGCTTACGAAAAGATTCTTTAACTTCTAAACTAGTACAAGCATTTATAGATTTAGCCCCCGATGACGTAGAGGTTACTGTAGCCAATATTGAGCCGTTACCTATGTACAATCAAGATCTGGAGTTGCCAGAGCCCGACTATCTGATTGATTTTAAGAATCAAATTAGGCCGAGCAACGGCATTTTGATAGTTACGCCGGAATATAATCGTTCTATTCCGCCGGTTCTTAAGAATGCCTTAGATTGGGCTTCTCGACCTCAAGCACTTGTTGGCCATGGGACATGGGGCGAGAAACCTGCAGCTATAGCAGGGGTTTCTCCATATTCGTTAGGGGCTTTCGGGGCCTCACACCATCTTAGACAGGTCTTAACATTTCTGAACATGCCGACTATGCAACAACCAGAGTTCTATCTGAGTATGGCGGGCGAAAAGTTTGACGAGAATAACCAGCTAGTCGATCAAAATACAAAAGACCACATAAAAAATTTTTGGTCTGAATTCTTGAAATTTATTGACAAACTAGATCGCTGAATCAAATTAAATCTAGAGAAGCATAAGGTTATAGTGTTAGAATAATCGTATGCAAATTTTCCAAGATGCTAATAACTATATGTTAGTGTTGCAAAGAGATGAGGAACTCTTCGAAACATTAAATAATTGGTCGAAAAATAACAAAATTAGTAGTGGCTGGCTGAGTGGGATCGGTGGTAGTGGCGGACTTACTTTGGGATACTATAATCTAGAGTACAAAGAATATCAGTGGCAGAACTTTGATGAAGGGTTAGAAATATTGAGCTTGACCGGTAATTTGTCTCTTGTAGATGGCTTGCCTTTTTGGCATGTTCACGGCACTTTTGGCAAAGATAATTTTCAGGTAGTTGGTGGACACGTAAATAAGCTAATTGTTGGTTTGACTTGCGAGCTGCACATAACTACCAGTAATATCGCGGTAACAAGGCAGAATGATGAGTTTACTGGATTAAAACTACTCTGCCCTATTAAGTAAGCAAAATCTGCAGTGAAAAATAAAAAATTATTAAAAAGCACAAAAGAAGCATATTTTGCATTAACATTAGCAACGCTGGCTTTGATTATCAATTTTTGGGCCTGGACCTTGCTTAGCCCACTAGGGGTAAAATACGCAGCAGAACTTTCCCTGGACCCAGCTAAGCTGTCGTTACTCTTAGCGGTACCCGTTATAATTGGATCGCTTGGCAGGATTGTGCTAGGGATGCTAACAGATAGGTTTGGTGGAAGAATTATGTTCTCTGTGGTTTGTTTGTTGACATCACTACCAGTAATTGGTTTAACTTTGGTGAATGATTTTTCGCAACTATTATTAGTTGCGGCGTTTCTTGGGTTGGGTGGAGCTATTTTCGCTGTAGGAATACCCTTTATTAGCCCCTGGTTTTCACCGGCAAAACGAGGACTCATTTTAGGTATTTATAGTGCTGGTAACATTGGTACAGCTTTATCTGCTTTTGCCACTCCTCGGCTTGAAGGATTGATCGGCCGAGACCCAACCTTTTTGCTGGTATCTGGGCTATTAATTACTATTGGAACTGTATTTGCTATCTATGGCAGGAACTCCCCCGAATGGAAACCCGACAAGGGCTCGTCCACAGCTAAATTGATTGAGGCAGTTAGGCAACCGCTGACTTGGGATTTGGCAATTGTGTATGCTGTTTCATTTGGAGCGTTTGTGGCATTTGGAGTATATTTGCCGGTTTTACTAAAGGTTGCGTATGGACTGACATTAACAGATGCAGCTTCGCGAGCTGCGGGCTTTGTTTTACTTGCCACTATTGCTAGGCCAATCGGTGGTTTTTTGAGCGACAAAATTGGTGGTAAATATATAGTCCAACTTTGTTTGTTGATGATTATATTCTTGGCTAGTTTTGTGGCCTTTCAACCAACACTATCGCACCAAACTACCGTGGCATATTTGCTATTAGCATTTATTTTAGGTTGTTGTAATGGGGCCGTATTCGCACTAGTTGGGCGACGAGCAAAGCCAACTTCTATGGGCAGTGTCACGGGAATAATTGGCGCAGTTGGTGGTCTTGGCGGCTTTCTTCCCCCTTTAGTACTTGGTTTAACTTTTCAAAAAACTGGCTCATATGCTATAGCTTTAATGATGTTAGCAATCATATCTTTTGTGGTTTTGTTGCGTGTTCGCGTCAGATTCAAAGACGTTTCACTTTATAAATCTATCAGACAATCTGTATAGCTCGCGTGCTATTATACAATTATGATTGCATCTTCTGAGGCGGAAAGGATAATTAAGAAGCATCTTTTAAAACTCGATGTAGAAACTGTTCCTCTTGAGCAGTCGCTTGGCAGAATTTTGGCCGAGGATATAATTGCTGATAGAGATATACCACCGTGTAACAGGTCTACAATGGACGGTATTGCAATCAAGTACTCTACTGCCTTGCACAATGAAACATTTGAAATTAAAAATATTCAAGCTGCCGGAGACCGCCCAGTAAAAATAGTTGAAAAAGGTCAATGTATTCAGGTTATGACTGGAGCTTGCGTTCCAAAGGGGCTTGATACAGTTATCCCGATTGAAGAAGTTAAAATAGTGGCTAATCAAGCCAAAGTGTTACAAAAAGATGCTAAAATCGGACAATTTATTCATTTGGCTGGGTCTGATAAACAGAAAAATAGCCAGTTAGTTCTCAAGGGCACAGAGGTTAGTTCATCGGTTATAGCCATTGCTGCAACAGTTGGAAAAAGTAAGCTCAAAGTCGTTAAGCCCCCAAAAACTCTGATAGTTACTACTGGCGATGAGGTTATTCAAGTTAAAAACAATCCAAAAACCTATCAAATCAGACGTTCGAACGATCTGATGCTTACGTCTATTCTGTCACGGTTTTTTATTAAGCCAGAAGTAGTCCATCTATCCGATAATAAACAGATACTAAAAAAAGTGCTTAAGCCCGCCGTCTTAAAGTACGAACTTATTATTATGAGTGGCGGAGTGTCCAAGGGCGAGTTCGATTTTATCCCGCAGGTGTTAGCAGAACTTTCGGTTTCGAAACACTTTCATGGGGTCAAGCAAAAGCCGGGTAAGCCCCTTTGGTTTGGGTCTCATAAAAGAGGCGCAACTGTGTTTGCACTTCCTGGTAATCCGGTATCTTCTTACTTGTGTGCAGTCAAATATCTAAACCCTTACCTAAGAGATAGTTATGGGGTCAAGCATGTGGAGCCAATTTATGCTTTGTTGCCACAAGATATAAGCTTTACTTCTAAATTAACTTATTTTGCCAGAGTAAAATTGTCTACGTCAAACAAAGGGCAAATCATAGCAACGCCAGTAAAAGATAATGGTTCCGGTGATATAGTTAGTTTGCTTAGTGCAGATGGTTTTATCGAATTACCGGCGAACAAATCGACTTTCAAAAAAGGTGAAACATACAAAATAATATTACTTTAGTACAATATAGATATGGTAAACGGCGTAATTGATGAACTAAACGCTAACTCTAAACTAAGTGGCGTAGTTTTGGCGGGCGGCAAAAGCAAAAGGATGGGTTCGGACAAGGGGCTTATCAAATGGCATAACAATATTCCTCATCGTTACTATTTAGCAAATTTACTGAAAAAGTATTGCCATGAGGTCTTTATATCTTGTCGGATCGATCAAGCCGAGCAGATTTTCAAAGATGGATTTGAGCCGTTACCCGATTCAGCCGATGCTACGGGGCAGTATGGTGCAATCTTGAGTGCTTTTGAAAGATTTCCCAATCGTGCATGGATAGTTGTTGCTTGTGACATTCCACTAGTTCAAGAGTCAACACTGCGGCGTTTAATAAAAAATCGCGAACCAAAATCTTTAGTTACTGCATATAAAAGTGAAGAGGGGTTACCAGAGCCATTGATTGCAATTTGGGAACCAAAGTCAAAACAAATGCTAGAAGATATGCTTCAAAAAGGTATCTCTTGCCCTCGCAAGGCATTGATTAAAAATGTAGATAAGGTAAAGCTAATATCTCCTAGGAGTTCAAACGAGTTGATAAATGCCAATACACCAGAGGTAGCGAAACGGATAGAACTACTAATAAAAAATAATTCGGTATAGCAATGGCTGACCCACGTTATTCTTGTCAAGTTAAGTTGCCCAAATTTGGTGGGGCTAGACAATCAAAATTGCAAAAATCTAAAGTATTGGTCGTCGGCGCTGGGGGTCTTGGCTGCCCCGCTTCTTTGTATCTGGCAGCGGCGGGCATTGGAAAAATTGAGATTGTAGATTTTGATAAAATCGAGATTTCTAATCTGCACCGTCAGATTTTATTCTCAGAAGAAGATGTTGGTAAATATAAATGTAAAATAGTCGCGAAAGCTTTGCAGAAACAAAATCCTAACATCGATATTTCTGCTAAAGTCAAAAAAGTTACAAGCAAAAATGTAGAAAGCATTATCAAAGGGTTTGATGTGGTCGTGGACTGCACAGACAATTACGATGCTCGTTATATCTTAAATTTTGGGTGCGTCAGACAAAACATTCCTGTGGTGTATGGGGCGGCTTATCAATATGAGGGACAAGTAGCGGTATGGAATACAAAAAACCTGGATGGTAGTCGCAGTCCAAACTATCTGGATATTTTCCCAAGAGCAGAGAATGCCATAATAGCGGATTGCGCGACGGGCGGAGTGTTGCCTACTTTAACTGGAATTATTGGTTGTATGCAGGCCAATGAAGTAATTAAGTATATTACGGGAGTGGGAAATTTGTTAAAAAGCAAACTATTAATATTGGATGGTTTGACTTTACAGAGCAAAATTATAAACTTGCCAAAAAAGAGCTTTAGAACTCCAGATGATACGGCTGTAGAGGAAAAAGAATCTTTGTTGATTTCAGTTAAAGAGCTGGAAGCTAATATTGATAATTACCAGCTAATTGATGTGCGCAGTGCTTCTGAGAGAGCTCGGTTTAATATTGGCGGTCTCAATATTCCGTTAGAGAATATTTTTGACGATGTTGGTTTAGTGTCTACGGTTAAACCAGTAGTTTTTTATTGCGAAACCGGTGGTAGAAGCTTAGTTGCGACTAAATATTTCAACCAAAGAACTTCAATGAACGCTCTTTCCCTCGAGGGCGGTATGGCTAAGTGGCAAAAAATAATTAACAATTAGGGGTGAGGAGTAACCCACTCACTGCCATCAGTGAAAATTTCTTTTTTCCAAATTGGTACTGTATCTTTTAATGTATCAATTGCATATTTGCAGGCCGAGAATGTAGCATCTCTGTGCGTTCCAACAGCGATAATTATAACTGCCGGCTCTCCTACTTCTACCTTGCCAACACGGTGATGTATAAGTAGATGTCTGATGTTCCATTTTTTACTAGCTTTGTTGGCAATTTTCTTTAGTTCTTTTAAAGCCATTGACTCATAAGATTCAAACTCCAATCGAAGGACCTCTCTGCCATCGGTGTTGTTTCTAACAGTGCCGACAAAGGAGCAAATTCCTCCACAAGTAGGGTCAGAAACCTTGCTCATCAAATCTGCCAGAAGTAGCGGCTGGCTAGTTAGTTTAAGGTCTATCACCTAGCCCCCACTGGTTGGCGGGATAATCGCAATATCATCTTTGTCCGAAATTACTTGATTATTATCTGCATAAGATTCATTAACCGCAAACAAGAAAGAGGGTAATTGTAGCAAGCCAGGGAATCTTTCGATTAACGCTTGTTTTAGCGTATCTATCGTTGGCTCGCTATGCTCTATCTCAATAGCTACTCTATCATTCTTTAAGATGTCTTTTGCAATTCCAAACACGTTTACTTCGATTGTCATGTACCCTATATTTTACGAGTTCTTTTGATTGTTGTCGAGGTTTCCGCTTGAGCTTCATTGACAACATATGATAAAATATACATATGACGAAAATTACATGGGATAATTTTTTTACCATACTCGGCAACCATCAGAGAGTTAGGATTTTGGAATATTTAAAGAGTGGCCCGAAAAGTGTTAGTCAAATCAGTGACGAGTTAAATGTTCAGCAGTCGGCTGTTTCTCATTGCTTAAGAAAGCTACGAGCATTTCATTTTGTAGACGTTCGTCAAGTCGGTAAAGAGCGGATATATAGCTTGAATGAAGAAACAGTTATTCCCCTGTTCGATCTGGCCAGTAAACATGCAAAGAGATATTGTGTCCAAAAGTGCGAACATTAATTAATAATATTTAAGGAGGGTTAAATGCCTATATATAATGTTAAACTAATAAAAAAGGAAGAGATTGCGAATGGAACAATGGAGTTTCGTTTTGAAAAACCAGAAGGGTTTGATTTCCGTGCCGGACAGTTTGGTGACGTCACTTTAATCGAACCCCCAGAAACTGACGAGGAGGGTAATACTCGTGGATTTTCAATTATCGCAGCTCCATACGAAGATTACTTGGCGTTTGCGACTCGCTTAAGAGATTCGGCGTTTAAAAGAGTTCTTAAGGAGTTGCCAGTTGGAGCCGAGGTAAAGCTGGATGCTCCGTACGGTGACTATACCCTGCATAAAACAGAAACAACTCCAGCAGTGTTCATTATTGGCGGGATTGGGGTAACACCAGTGCGAAGTATGATTGCTCAGGCAACTCACGATAAAACAGCGCACAAAATTACTTTAATTCACTCCAACAAAACTCCTGCAGATGCACCATTTACTAAAGATTTTGAAGAGCTTGCAAAAGAAAATCCAAATTTTACATTTGTTCCTGCGTATAGCGAACAAAGCAATGACTCTATCGAGGGGGAAACGGGCCGAGTGGATGCCGAGATGATTAAGCGCCATGTTGCAGACATTAATGCTCCAATTTATTATCTTTCTGGTCCAGAGGGTATGGTAAAAGCCATGAGACAACTACTGGTCGATTTAAATGTAAACGAGGATAACATACGGACCGAAGAGTTTGCTGGTTATTGAATGAGATATGTTAAAGATTAAAAGAGTATACGAAGAACCTGCCAGCGACGATGGTTATAGAGTGCTGGTAGATCGTTTATGGCCCAGGGGGGTCAGCAAGGAAAAAGCCAAGATAGATCTATGGCTAAGAGATGTATCGCCCAGTAGTGAGCTCAGAAAATGGTTTGGTCATGATCCCAATAAATGGTTAGAATTCAAAAAAAGATTTGAAAGTGAGCTAGTCAACAGTAGCGAAAACGTAGAGAAACTTCGAGAATTAGCGAGCCATGGTGATGTTACATTGGTCTATGGAGCAAAGGACGAAAAGCATAATAATGCGGTGGTTATAAAATCGTATTTAGAAAACATAAATGTTTGAAAAAGAAATAAATATAGCAACCAAGCATCTATTTAGGTTGGATTTTACCGCTTGGGTTCTTCGAAGGCGTGATAGGAACATGCTAGATCAGTGGGATGGGCGTAATTGCTCTCGCGTTGTAACTATAAATAAAAATTTAGTATTGATCAGTTTAGTTCAGCTTGATAGTAAAAATTTAGTTTTAAAAGTTACTAGTAAAAAACCCTTGCAGAACTCTAACATTGATGAGGTTAAAAAACTTGTATCTAAAATGTTTGGCTTAGACATTGATTTGCAGCGTTTTTACGAAGTAGCCAGAAAAGATCCAATACTGAAACACTTTGCGATGCAGTTTATTGGTATGCGTCCTACTCGTTACCCTACTGTTTTTGAGGCGTTAACCAATGCAGTTGTATGCCAACAGGTTTCATTAGATGCAGGGCTGTCTATTTTAAACAGACTAATTATGAAATATGGCGAGTCAATAACTTTTAAGGATAAAAAAAGATATTGCTTTCCAGAGGCAAAAGTTTTTATTGACGCGCCAGACCAGGAACTAAAGGCGGTTGGGCTGAGTTATCAAAAAACTAAAGCGATAAAGCAAATTGCTTACAAAATAGAGAATGCAGATTTTAATCCGAAAGCCATTGAAAAATATAGCAATCAAGATGCTCTTAATACGCTATTGTCTCTTCACGGTATTGGCAGGTGGTCTGCTGAGTATGTATTGCTCAGAGGATTAGGTCGCTTAGAATTTTTTCCTGGTGATGATGTTGGAGGGCAAAACAATATTCAAAAAATTATTGGCACGAAAAACAGGCCCAACTATGACGAGCTAAAATCCATAACCAGCACGTGGCACCCGTACGAAGGGTTGGTGTATTTAAACTTACTACTTCTAAATATATACAAAAAAGGACTTGTTAAAATTTAAACTACCTGGTTACTAACCAGTCAACTTGTTGAGATGACGGTGCAGCAGTTCCGAAATTCAATGTAAATCCAGTTGTTGCTTTAGCGCTTGCCCAGCATGTAGTTCCCCAGTTAGGAGTACAAAATACGGCATAATTAGCATCAGGGTGGGGTGTCGGAAAAGTTATATTAATTGAAGTAGATGATGCCGAAACAGCAACGTTTTTACCGCTAATATTGCTACTAAGTGTCAAATATGCTCCATCGACATTGAGTGATTTGACTTTTAGATCACCCGTCGAAGATATCGATGCCAAAACGTTACCCAGCGAATCTTGTGCTTGTAATAAATCAGACGTTTGGGCACTTGCTCCCTTTATAGTCACAGATATCTGATTTGCCCTAACAGAGTTAAAAGTAAAATCACCGTAATAGATTGCGTAAGGATCGGTAGGCCTACCGGAACCGTTACTAGGAGAATGCACAAGAAGCCCATTATTACCCCCACTCCAGCCAATTCTAGTAATTGCGTAGTCGCCTCCGATAGGCATATTAATCTGATTCTGGTTTATCTGTGTGCTTACCGTAGTGTCGTCAAATCTAAACGAGGGTGCAATAAAGCTGGCTGTAGATCTGAGGTAATTACCCCCAGAAGTATCATTTACTAAGCACTTTGTGTTGCCATTGCCATTTCTAAGACAAACCGAACCTGCTCCAGTTGCATCAACACTAAGTACGGCAGACCCATTAGTTCCGCCAACTACGTCTTTGATGGTCAGCCCACTTGTTTGGCTGTTGCCCATTATCGCAAAGGCCGAGCCATCGGATGCTTGCCACTCTTGCAGGGTGGCGGATTGGCTGGTGTAACCTCTTATAACAACACCCTTGGTGCCAGCGTAGTCGGTTGTTATGTTTACCCTTGCTCCAAGGTCTTGTGGGTTATTGTTGGAAAAAGATGCTACACGTCGGTTGTTAGAACCGAATACGGTCAGCCCATTGCCCCCCGAAGTGTTTAAAGCTACAGTGGTGTGCCCAGCATTACTAGAACTTATAATTATCCCGGCGTTTACTGAAATATTTGCACCAGCACTTTCGGATTGTAAAACAAGGTTCGTATTTCCATACACGTAGGCAGTATTACCCACATCAGGTCTTATCTTTACATAATTTCCATTCGTAGCTCCGCTAGCGCCCCTAAATATGTATACACCATTTGCTAGCTCAACTGTCTTGCTGCCACTAGGTAATTGATTTTGATAGAGTGATCCTGCACTATCTACATATAGCAAGGGTGTTCCACTGCTATTTTGCCACTCTTGTAAATTGGCAGCTTGTCCACTGGACCCTTGAATAATCGCGGTTATTCTAGATGCCGAGTCTGAAGCGATATTTAATTGCCCAGTATTGGAATTAGTACCGACACTCATAGTGCCTCCAACATATCCACTGCCAGAAATTTTAAATCCGGCTGCTTGTGGCGAAGCAACCTGGTTTTGAATATAGTTGCCAGAGCCAGAATTTGGAGCATAGTTACAATTATTACTAGTGTCACATACTTGGTTGATACCTTGAAAGATTTGACCAGTGGCTGATATAGAGGCCACGGTTGTGCCACTTGAATTTTGTATTTGCACAGAGTCTGCTGTCTGGCTAGTAATTCCTCTAACTACAATGCCAGGAATTGAGGTAGAGCCATTAGTAACTGTCAATCGTCCTACCGTTCCGCTCATAGATTTTGCGTCGCTACCTATTCCGACAGACCCCGATGCGGTTAGTACAAACCACTGAGACCAATATGTCGCGTTGCCCAACTGTAGGGTGCGGTTTGTAAGTACTGAACTTATTGATTGTTGCAATATTACATTATTCCTGTTGTCGACAATCGAGTCATTAAGGTTTAGTCGAGATAACGTTCCATTACCTGAGATATTAAACCCGGCTACTTGTGGCGAGATAACTTGATTTTGAATGTAGTTGCCAGAGCCAGAATTTGGAGCATAGTTACAATTATTACTAGTGTCACATACTTGGTTGACACCTTGAAAGATTTGACCAGTGGCTGTAACTCTAGCTAAAGCTCCACCACTATTGTCTTGCCATTCCTGAAGATTGGCTGTTTGACCGGCTGTTGCTTGAATTATGATGCCCTTGTTGTTTATACCGTTAGTTGAAACGGCTAGTTGCCCGGTGGAATCTAAAGAAGTTAAGACCCCAACTGTGAGTGGATTTGTCGGCGAGCTATTTTTTATGCCTACCCTGCTATTTAAAGTATCAACCTGTAAAATTGAAGATGCAGCTGCATTTTGCACAGAAAGCGCAGACGTGGAGTTAGAAACATTTTTAAACGTAATAATCCCATCCTGTCCGAAGCTTGCAAATTCGTTTAATGCGCTATTGGTAAATTTGATTGATCCGCCTGCCCCTGCCCTGATGTAGGTATTGTAATTTCCCATAAATGCACCTAAGCTGTCAATAATGCTTCCGTTAATGAACCGTATATAGTTATTGGTCGTATCTACGGTAAATAAGCTTGTATTGCTCGCATTCTGAACTCTAAAAGCAGTTGTAGAGTTAGCGTTGTTCTTGAAAGTTGTTGCTCCGTTTGCTGCAATACTAGCTAGTACGTTTCCTGAAGCATCTCGCCATTCTTGCACGTTTGCTGTTTGCCCAGACGCACCTTGCACCACAACCCCAATATTGGAAGCGTTTGCGGACTGAATGTTAATATTTGCTACTTGGGTGCCAGTTCCGTTCCAAATGTAGTTACCGGATCCAGACAGCGGTGCGTAATTGCAGTTATTAGATGCGTCACAGACCTGGAAGCCATTTTGTAGTATCCCGGTTGCGGTAACTCCAGCGAAGTTATTTGTCCCTGTGAAAGTGTTGGTTGTATTTTTAGGGGTACGTTTGCGGATAATCTAGCATCACTTAATGTGCCAGCGTTAAGATTGCTGGCGTTCAGGTAATAGCTAGCCGACTGTCCATTTAGCTGAGTAGCATTAACATTTGAAAGCCCAGAGCCATCCACAGCGGGTAGTCCCCCAGAGCCATTAAGTCGAACAAGCTGATTTGCTCCATTGAAAGTATTTCCTTGCAGGGTTACATTACTACTAAGACGAGAATCGCTAAGTGTACCTGCCCCAATATTGCTGGCGTTCAGGTAATAGCTAGCCGACTGTCCATTTAGCTGAGAAGCATTAACATTTGAAAGCCCAGAGCCATCTCCAGAGATAGTCCCTGAAACAGATAGATTACCAGTAAAACTAGCATCGCCGGTGTTATTGATAGATAATCTGTTTATATTGTTGGTTATTACACTAAAGGGTTGATTGTCCGTGGTGCCAATCACTGCGGGCGCACCGAAGCTGTTCCCTCCCTGTACATAAGAGCCGCTAACACTCGAAAATCCACAGTTGTTGCTTGCATCACAGATTGCATTGCCGTTTTGAGTTCCCGCTGAAGTGATCGAGAGTGTGTTGGCTGATATGTTGTTCGTGGCTACAAGATTTCCATTCAAATTCAGGTTTTGGAAGGTTGGACTAGATGAAGTGGATATGTCTTGTATTGTACCGACATAAAGTGTAGATCCGTTTTGAGTGACATCAGTTTGATTAGACACTCCTTTGATTAGTATGTGCCCATTCAGATTATTAACAGATAGAACGCCCGTATTAGAAATTGTCGAGTTGTTATTGCCAGAGAGGTTAATCCCCTCACCGGCATGGTTAGTTAACTGCTCTATTAACTGATTAGCTAAAGTCGCCTGAGTTTGGTTAGAGGACTGACTGATTAAAGTTAGTTTATCTATAATTTTTTGGTATTGTTCTTGGATATTTTTTGGCAGTTTATTGTTTACATTATCGTAAATTTGACTAACTTGTTTTACCAATTTTGCAACATCGGTGGTATCAGCGGTAGCATCTGATTCGTGCATATCGTCAAGACGACTCTGCAGTTGATTCTGCAAAGAATGGAGCTTATTAATTTTCCGTGTATTTTGATACGAAATGCAAAAAAAGCCAAACAACAACAATACCAATACTAATATGGCAATAATTGTCCAGCGCCTTATATTCCCCCAGTCTCGCGGTGGCGGCTTGTTTGCATATACTGCAGAGGGTTTATCGTTAAAAATAAAATTTGTGTTTTCTTCTGTTTTTGAGGAGTCATCTAATTCACCCGTAACAATATCCGAGCTTAATTGTCTATCTGGTTTATTGTCAGTATTACCCAAAACTATCGGTTCATCCGCAAGTTACTATTGTAGTATTTTAGCATATTACAGAAGTTACCAATATACTTCGAAGTATAAAAAACAACGCAAAAAATGAGTAATTAAATGGATCAATTTATACCATTTTTCTAATGCTTGCGCTAGGTTAGATGAAGTATTACGATAAAGATTAAATATGGATCAAGATGTTGATAAATTAGAGATTTACAATAACCTAGCAGAAAAAGCAAGAAGTCATTTTGGTGAATCGTCTTTAAGTAAGCTAGTTTCGACGTCTGAATATGACCCAAACAGAGATAATCACAATTTCGATAAAATTTGTTTTGAAGCCAACCCAAACAGATGTACCCCAGCGCTAATAGATTCACTGGCTAGTGCGGTTCTAAAAAAAAGTGTTTTGTCTACTCAAAAAAGTGTAATTAACCCATATTTACCTTCAATCGAGGAAGCAAGGCACTCTTTGGAAAAAGGTCGACTTTGCGTCATCACAGGGCATCAGAACCTGTTTGAACCCGCATTTGCAATGTACGGCCTTCAAAGAGCATTGGGCAAGAGTGGAACTGACTACAAAGAGGCCGCAAAAAATACTCACATCATTGCAACAAGAGCACTTGCAACAGTGGATATTCTAGGTAAATGGCCACTGACCAGCTTGGCATCACAGATTGCAAATGTATACTATACCTTCCCTGCTACCGAAAACTATGCAGATATTCCTCTTGATTTTCGAAAAGCTCATAATAGAAACACTGTTTTCGAATTTTTCTTTAACACTAAAAAAGTTGGCAGTATAGGTGTTATGTCGACGGCAGCTACCACCGAAAGAAGGAATGCACAAGGAGCATACGTCTTAAAGCGCGTAACCAGTGGGACAATGAGTTTACTTCAGAAAGATTGGGACATTTGGCCAATTGGAGGAAACTTCAATCTTAATAAATTCAAGATGATACCTGGGCAAATTATTCCTTCATCTGAAGTGTCTCCCGACAGGATACATCAAGCTATGAGCTGGATTGCTGAAACTAGAAACGAAAACGGTGTTAAGGCAATCTACGAAGGTGATTAATTACAGAATTAATCATCTATTTAGTAGCGACTTTTACGAGTATATAACCCAGTAGGGCAAAAACAACTACAGCGGTCGTAGAAAGTATTGTATGTTTTACTGTCCAATAAGATGGTTTTGAATGTTGTAGCACTATACTTGAATCGCCATCTCCGTGATATCCTTTGTGAGTTGTGTCTTCTTTATGTGCCATATACTTATCTCCAATTTGGGATTATTATAACATTAAATCGATTGTGCTAGGTGAAAAAGTAAATCATTACTAAGAAGTAAACAGGTATTGTTATTTTAATTACAACTATTTGTTTGGCTTAGCTTCTTTAAATGCCCTACATCTGTTAGAGATAGTTTTTTTGTCGGCACATTCGTATTAGGAAAACTCTTATGCTTCGTAACATATTTTACAATCGAACTAACATATTGTAAGCTCGATGTACGAGTGGGGTATAAATAACTATTCTAAGGAGGAAGCTATGGCTCAAGTCATAACTACATCACAAAACCAAAACCTTACAAAAACATTTTTAACAGCTTTTGCGGGGATGCTACTTGCAGTACCAATTGTAGCTTTGGTTACTATTGCTGTAGTTCGAGCCGAGCTTAGCAGTCAAGTATATGCAGAGTCAGCACATCGAGGTGGACCTGCAATTTCTCAAGCTAACACAGCTCCTGAAGTGCCAGCACCTTCAGCACCAGTTGCATGTGTAGCACCTGCTATTTCTCAAGCTAACACAGCTGGATCTGGCGGATCAGTAGCCGGAGCAATGGGCCTTGGCTGGGGACGAGGTGGAAGTATCTCGGGAAGCTTCAACCAGACAAACACCTATTCTGTAAGTACAACCAACACCACAACTATTACTAAGACAAAGACTATCAGCGATAGCTTTAACAAAACCAAAGTAGTTGTAGCAAATAATGGCAATAAATATAACAACGGCAATACTATCGAGTCTCACAACGGAAACGGTAATACAGTTGATTCAAACAACAATAACGGCAACACTGTAGCTAGTAACAACACTGTAGCTAGTAACAACACTGTTGCTTCAGACAACACTATTGTTAAAGACAGCAACAACAAAACCGACGTTAACACCAATGTTAATAGTCACAACACCGTTAACGACAACGACGTAGTTGACGTACTTTAAGTAGAAATTTAACTAAGCATGTACTAGAGCCCCTACTTTTGGGGCTCTACAGCTACATTTTCGTAGACCAACGTAGCGAAATAATTAGAGTTATTTGGCTACCAGTCTGTTTAGTTCACCTAACAAATTTTCAAGCCAGACAACCAGAGGTAAATCAGGAATTCGTTGTTTTACCACCTCTAATGATTGTTGGTAAAACCAAATCTGCTGTGACTGTCCTGAGCCAAACCGGTTCCAAAAATTCTCGCCTTGCTTGGGATAATCTTCGATAATAGTAGTTAAGTTATGGATCTTGTCAGCGGCAGCAACAATGACTGATTCATCAGGAGCTATGTTTTTGAGGGTTGCAAGGTACGCTTCCGATCGCGGCTGCCAGCCAAGTATTGAGTCGTCCTTTGTCACACCCTTAACAATAGTTACTACACTGTCGCCGAATTCATCCAGCATTTTGGATTCGGGATATTCTGCCGAGACATCTTCGAGAATGTCGTGAAATAGGCAAGCGATTAGGGTGTCCTCGTCGTCTGTTACTTGTGATGCGATTAACATCACGCTATAGGGGTGCACTATGTAGGGCGTATCGGTTGCTTTTCGGTTTTGATGTCTATGGGCTCTAGTGGCGATTTTAACAGCATCAAGAATTTTCGGTGTTACTTTCATATTAATTATGCTAATAATACCATGATTACACAATGAATATTTGTTTTAGTCGACTAACTTAGTTCTAACAATTAATCTATGATCGTATGTTTTGTCGTTCTGTAACCATTTACCCGTGCAGGTAATGAGTGTGAGCTGCTTACCTACATCTGGCAATTTATAGAACATTTCTGACGCTGCTTTGTCATTGGTGTAGCTTTCTTTTTGGACTATTTCAAACGACTTCCAGCTATGATCGCCGTACTGTATGCGTACTATGTCGCCAGCGTTTAGTTCGTTTAACCTTGTAAAGATTGCTTTGCTATAGCGGCCTATCACATGCCCATCTATTAAGCTTACCCCTTCTTGGCCAGGGATTGGGCTATCTACGAACCACCCAGCAAAATTCACATTTGTTGGGACCGCTACAGCATTGTTCTGATCGGTGCCAATTTTCTGGATGCAACCGGTTATGTTTATTTTTTGTAGCTCAATCTGTCTTGGTTGATCTTTGGCTGCATTGTACCCTCTGCATGCCTCTGTGGCATTTGATTCCTCGGGCGTATCCGTAGAGTAGGTAACTGCCTCGTCAGATAATGGTTTGGCCGGCTTATGGGTTAGATAATATCTTTGCCAGAGTCCAAAAGCCCCGAAAGCCAGCAAGAGTACTCCAGCGAGCCATAGTATCGTCTCGTTTACTTTGCTGACCTTGACTACTTTTTGTCTCCTTGTCATTTGTTTTACTATTTTTTTAAAAATTACGAGGGTGGATATAGTTGTGTTTCAATTTTCTCTTAAGAAATATTCTGCGAGAAATTAAAGCTATACCAATGCCTAATGTAAGCATTTGCAGAATTGGATTTTTCGGAGACAAACCAGAGTTTGGATAACGAACGCTGTTGCTACCTTGTTGGCTAGAGTTTTGAGAGCTTGAACCTTCAGGTGTACTATGTGCTCTTCTAACGGCTAGCTTACCCAAGCCAATTACTGTATTGATGCTGTTATCGGCACCATTAATATCTAAGGCAGTGTTGTCTGTTACTGTGTAAACGACTTTGACCGCATGGTGTCCGTTTAGAGTCGAATCCGAATATTGTACATCGTCTATGTCCGAAAAGGTGTGCGTAAAAGGGTTGTAGGTTCTAGCGGTTAGCTCATCAGCATCTAGATCGGTCTCAAAAAAAATAGTTACTTGATTGTCGGCATCTGAGGTATTAAAGCAATAAGCCAGTAGCCCGAGAGGATATGGGTAGTCAGGATCTTGATCGGGCAAAGCGATCTCTTTTATAGCGGTTGAACAGGTTATGGTTGTACCGGTCGGTGTATTGATTTGGATGTCTTTTCCATCTTCAGCGTTTGGCACTGTTCTGTTATTCGCTGGTGGCGCTGGCCCAAATTTCATCACAACGATTCTATTCGCCAAAGAATCATCGACATATGCCAGATGTGGGTGGCCAGCGGTGTCAAACATAATCTCCGTGAAAGCCGAATAGCCAGCAGAGAAACCGGAGGTACCTACGCTGACCCAACTACTTCCATCGTAACTTAGTACAGTTGCTTTTCCAGCGTGCCTATAATCAGCGAATGCAATATAGGGTGTGTTATTGTAAAATTCGAGTGAAACGAATTGTACATCTGAGCCAGTTATTCCAGAACCTCCTAGAAAATTCCAATTGCTGCCGTCACCGCATAACACTAACCGAGTACATGCTAAGATCTCTAAAAACAACATAAGGAGTATGATTATTAATCTTAAGCATCGCTTGGCCGTAAAGGCTATTATCAATACTATGTGTGTTGAAATTAGGGCTGCCGACAAACTCCCAGCTACTGCCGTTAAAGCGCATAACCGATAATCTATAAGGGGTCATACTTATATCTGAAAAGGATATGTAAGGTGTATTATTATCAAATTCCAGTGAAATATTATTTGCACCCTGTCCTGTAAATTGGCGAGCTCCAACATAACTCCACGAACCTCCATCATATTTCATTACCGACGCACTACCGTTGACCCCGATATCTTCGGAGAAAGCTACGTATGGAGTCCCGTTATTTGCAATGTTTAGTTGTAACCAGCCAGCATCACCAATTGAAAAACCAGGGCTGCCGACAAACTCCCAGCTACTGCCGTTAAAGCGCATAACTGTCGCCTTGCCTCCATTATTGCCGTCTGCAAAGCCAACATAAGGAACACCAGCGTGAATAACGATTGAATTTGCTACATCAGCTCCTGAGTAGAATGCGGGGCTACCAACAAACTCCCACGTGCTACCATTGTATTTCATTACAGAAAGTTTATATCCATTACCCCAATCTCGAAAAGCTACATAAGGAGTGTCTCCGTCCATTGCGGATGTTAAAAATTGCGTAGGGTTAGAGAACCCAGGAGTTCCTACACTATTCCACGAATCTGCAGCATTTACCTTTGGCTGCAAAAATATAACGCTCGTTAAAACGCAAAATAGCCAAACAAGTGGCACTACATACCTACGGCCGGTATTTGTCCTCATACAATTCTCTTTGTTTTTTTAAAGATTTGTTACATGTTTATTTTAGCTTAACCATCTTGTGTTGTCTAGCATTTATTGATACAAATCGGGATAGATGGTTTTAGTGACGGGATCGATATCTCGTCTCATTTGTGGGAATATAACCCCTTCCCTGGCGGTGACACCTTCCAGATACCAAAATAAGCGTTCGCTATAGCCAAATCCACATGCTGGTGGCATGCCGTACTCTAACGCTTCGACATAGTCGATATCGAGCATCATTGCTTCATCATCCCCGGCGTCGCGCATGCTTTGCTGTTCTTTGAAGCGATTTAATTGCTCGATTGGATTGTTGAGCTCTGAGTAGGCCTTGCACAGCTCACTCCCCCCCAATATTAAATTGAATTGTTCAGATAGTTGTGGGTTGTTTGGTTGCTCTTTGGCGAGTGGCTGCAGAAAAACAGGTATATCTACCAAAAAAACTGGACCTAATATGTTACTTCTAATTTTTTTCCAGAGTTTATCAATACCTCTAGAACGGTTTTCGGTTTGTTCGACTTCAATCTGATGTTTGGCTAGTTGCTCCTTTACTTCGTCCAAAGTACACGTAAATACGTCTAAGCCGTAATGCTCTTTGATAGTGTCGACAAAGCTAATTTGAGGCCACTCTGTATCATCGTTCCCAAGGTCAACCTCTACTTTATTTGCTAATATAAATTTGCGCGTCCCCCATGTTTTGTCGGCCACAAAACGTACTAGTCGCTCAGTTAGTCGCATGCCATCATGCCAATTGGCGTAAGCCCAGTACCATTCCATGGCAACGTGTTCCGGTAAATGTTCGTCAGAGTAATTTTCGTTCCTAAAACGTGGTCCGATATCAAATACTTTTTCGTACCCACCTACCAATAAACGCTTTAAGGGCAATTCGTGACTAATCCGCAAGTAAAAATCTTGGTCTAACGCGTCCATATGTGTAACAAACGGTGTTGCGTCCGCCCCGCCTGCAGTGGTTTCTAGCACTGGGATGTTAGTTTCAATAAAGTCCTCTTTTATTAGAAAGTTACGTGTTTCTTGCCAGAAAGTACTTCTTCTGATAAACCTGTCGTATACGTCTTGGTTAACGTTTGTATCTATATACCTGCGCCGCAAACGCTCTTCTTTATTGGTAAAGCCGTCTTGTTTGGTCGGCAAGGGTCTAAGCGCTTTTGCCAAAAATCTTAAAGCATCAACTTCGATTGAAATCTCTCCCGTTTGTGTTTTAATTACTTTTCCCGTTGCTTCGATGAAGTCACCGCTGTCTAGTAGGTTGAGGTGGTCGATGCCAATCATATTTTCTTTTGGATCTGTCTGTGCAACCATTTCTTGTTTAAGAAATAGCTGGACATTGCCGCTGACGTCTTTAACTACGATAAATGCAATTTTACCGAATTTTCGAATATTAATAATTCTTCCAAGCACGCTAACTTCGGTACCCTGCAAACTCTCGAAATTGTCGGTTATTTCTTTCGCAAGATTAGTCCGATGGGCATTCGCTGGATATGGGTTGATACCCAGTTTTCGCATTTCTTCAAGCTTGCGAATTCTTTCATCGCGGTAATCTTTTAAAGTAGACATAATTGACTACATTATACATCAACCATCAGTAATTATCTGTACATGATCTGCGATGGCTAAAAGTCAGATCTTTTCGGAAACCACAACCAATCTTTCGCTATAAGAACGTGTTTTTGCGTCAAATTGTCCACTACACGTGACCAGATTTAATTGGTTTTCAATGTTTGGTTTCTGCGAAAAAATGACTGCTGCCGATTGCTCTTTTGGCAAAGATTTCTTTTCGACTACCCTAAATTGATTATATTCGCCATTTCCATATTCTATTGTAAATTCATCACCATCGTTGAGTTGGATCAGATTTTTAAAAACGCCGTCATTTATTCTCCCAGTTACGTGACCGTCGATAATACTTAGACCTTTTTCCCCAGGAATTACTGTATCTACAAACCAACCGACCAGATATAGATTGTTGGGGACTGCAACTTCCTTGTTCTGATCTACTCCAACCTTTTGTATATATGCATTTACATTAATAGCAGGAATAACGATTTTTTTGGGATCTCTGGGTTTACCTTGCCAATTATATTTATCATCTGGCCTTTTCCTGCTTGGATTGCTTGTCGAATATCGTAAAACGCCATCTTTGTCGGGCATAGCTTTATCCGCCGATTTAAAAAAAAGCCAACCTAATATTACTGCTAATAAGATGATAATTAACAGAATCCCCAATAAAACTTTTTTATTTTGGAGTTTGTTTTTTAAAAGATTTCTTAGTTGCTCTAACATCTACAACCCAGTATTTGGTATACCTACTATTTGGGTAGCTAAGCCGACGGGATCTACTATGGTTCCGTTAGCTTGGCTATCTAGATCTAGTATTCCCCCGTCTGTTACTTGGTAAGAGGATATTAGTACTTTATGGTTATCTATGGTAGTTAGGTTTAAATTAGCATTAGGTATAGTAGAGTACCCATTAGTGTCAGGATTATATTTTCTTAATGTGTAGTTAGTGTTATCTATGTCATAGAAGTATAGTTTTACTGTAGTAGTAAACCCTGGAGTAGTGCAGTTAGCTTTAAAGTCTATTAGAGCTGTAGTATAGGCATAAGCTGGGTCATTAGTGCTAGATTGATCGGTATTAAGAGCGTTAGTAAGACTGCAGCTAGGGTCTAGTTCTAGGGCTATGGGTTTAGTAGTAGTCCCATTTGGTGTAGTAGTGGGTGGTAGATAGGATACATTAGCTTGATCTTTGTCTAAGATACCATCGTTATTAGCATCACCATTATTGGGAGCATTGTTTTCAATAGAGTCTGGTATACCATCAGAGTCAGAGTCAGTATTGTTATCTACTTGATAGGTAAAGGTTATGTTATTAGTACCTTTAGCTAGATTAGTATTTATAGCTTGGGCTGTTGGAGTAATGTAACCATCAATATCAGGAGGAGTAATAGTTAGATGAGGGTTATCTCCTGAACGGTAATAGTAATTTAAATTACCTAAGGGGTTATCTTTAACTAGATAACTTGTTAGTAATTGATGAGTATCTATGTCATATCCTGTATAGAGAGTTGGCGTATTGTTAGGAGGAGTAATGTTATTACCATTATTGTCTTTGAAAGAAACAGAAATGGATGCTGGATTGATTAATTGAACAGAGAGGATGTCATCGGTGCTACCGTTTTGGTTATAGTCACTGCCACCCAACATGGCTTCCGTTACAACTTCATCCGAGACAACCCCAGGATTATTGGTGAAAAGTTGTGTTGCCCAAATTGCATCAATAATTGTTTGTACTATGACTGGGTCTCCAGAAAGAAACGCCGAGTAGGAATCTTGCCCAATTTCATTTTGAGCACCAAAAGCACCAAAATCTAGAGAACTTAATGAATCTGGTAGATTGACACTTTTTATTTTGTTAACCCAAAATGCCATAGTTCCTATAGTTGTTACGTTACTGCCTAATGTTACTGAATCGATATTATTTGCAAAAAAAGCAGAGTTACCGATAGTAGTTACGGAATTGGGGATAGTGACGGAAGTAAGTTGTTTGCTAGAAAAAGCACCATCGTCGATAGTGGTTACCGGTTCGCCACTAATGGTGTCTGGTATGCCTACGTCTCTAGGGCAAGCTGGTTGTCCGCTGTCATTGTTTTCGTTATCGTAGTAGTCAGTAATGGTGTTAGTTCCAGAATCAAAGTTAAAGCATGTGTCTGGTGGGGTTAGGGCTTCTGCTTTGTTAGTAGGTAGTAAGTTTAAGGTTATGGGAGATAAGCTGAGTAGCGTTATTAGTATCAAGTTAGATGTTATTTTGGTAGTGGCTTTTAAGGTTTTGGTCAATGGTTGAGTTAGTTGTTGTACTGGTGCAAATTTTGTTCTAACGTTCATTTTATTGTTAATCCTTTTTCTAGCTTTCAGTTTCATTTATATCTAGCTTAGTTCACTAGAGTGTTCCTTTGCTATAATCTATAACCCAGTATTCGGTACGCCTACCGCCTGCAAAGCTAGACCTGCTGGATCTACTATCGTTCCATCAGCTTGGTTGTCTAGATCTAGTATGCCTCCATCTGCTACTTGGTAGGATGCTACCATCACTTGCTTTCCGCCAATTGTTTGGTTGGTTATAGCAGCATCTACGATATTAAAGTAAGCATTAGTGTTTGGATTATATTTTCTAAGTACCATTGTCCCACCAGTTCCATAATGAAGTTGAACGATGTTAGCTACAAAACCTGGTGTTCCACAATTTATAGCGAAGTTCATAAGCCCGGCGGGATAGTTATATCCGGCGTCTTTAACAGCATTGCTGGTTTCGTTAATTGTACTTACAGATGTAATTGAGCAAGCACTAGGCACTTGCAGTACAGAATAGCTACCCGTAACGGGATTTACATAACTTGCTACATTTGCTTGTTGGCTATCTAGGACACCATCGTTATTAGCATCGCCACCATTTGGTGCTGCGTTTTCGACTGCGTCCGAAATCCCATCATTATCGCTTCCTGACTCTCCGACCTCGCCCCACCCAAATTTTGGTCCAGTACTAGCTTGCTTGACCCAGATACCGTCAAAATCCCAAGTATTTAGTGGTGCGTTTGTGTTGTTGTTGACAAAGTAATTGCCTTGAGAACCGTTTGTATTAACGGCGGTACAGCCAGAACTTATACTGTCATCTACATCACAGTTGTTAGCCGTGGTTTTAGTTTTGTCATAGAAGTTATTGGTAAATGTAATGTTGTCTGGGTTGACAATTTTCCCGACAAGTCCACCCTTGCTACTGCCAGCACCATTGTCTATCTTGCCTGCTCCGAAGCTGTTTGTTATAGATACAGAGCTTGATGAACTAAAAGAAGAAATTCTGCCGACTAATGCGCCGTTATCAGCATGAGATATACCAGCTGTAATTGCTATATCTGCGTATGACTTCTTTACAGACACATGAAATCCTGTATCCTCAGAGTACCCGTCTGCATAAATTTGACCAATTAACCCACCGTTTATATCAACACCAGATGCGATAGATCCCCATGCATAGGTATTCTCAATATTTAATATAGTCTCCCCGTAGTCTCCATTGCCATATATATAACCTATTAACCCACCGACAGAATAAGCATCGTCAGGATCGATTTGTATATGAGCATTTGCAAAAGACTCGCTAATAGTGGTTGGACTACTGCTACTTAGCGAGAGTTCGCCGATCAGTCCACCGGTATTATTTCCACCGTCTGATCCAACGTCACCTTCGACAGACAATCTATGCAGAGTTGTACTGGCAGTGGAATCGTTCTTAAAGTATCCTCCAATCAGCCCACCCAGACTAGAACCTTTGCCGTAGATAGATAGGTTATTACCATGTATATTCTCGAAGTTTCCCCCCGAAGCAGAACCCACTAATCCTCCAACATACGAATAGCCATTAGCGGTGATATTTTCGAGATTGAGGTCGATAAAGTCAGCGTTTGTTGAGCTAGCGAAAAGGCCGACGTTGTCATACCAGCCGTCATACTTAGCTACAACATTTCTTATGGTATGATTTTTACCGTCAAATTTCCCTCGGAAGCTATCGTCTGCAAAGAGTGGTCTTACGGTGGCTCCGTGGCAATCAATATCGCTAGTTAAGCTAATATCTGCATATATTGAAGCTGGGTCGCTATTTATAGATTCAAACTCAGAGCAGTTACTGATGTTGATTTGCTTACCATTTACATGAACAGTCTTTTCTAGATACGGCACATCAGGCAAATCACCATCTGAACCATACTCTACGAGATAGCTAGACTGAGTACCATTGCATGGTAGGTCGTTCCACAGTCCATTTGCACCAGACATAACTTGTGCACAGTCCTCTCCTGGATCACCATTGTCATAATCATTGGGCTCTCCATCGCTCCAATTTGAATACCTGCCACTAACAGCGTGTCCAGAGCTATCGCCCGACCAAAAAGATATACCTATTTCTGGGCCAGCGATCCATTTCCAGTCACCTTCTGTCGCGCTATCTGAGGCGCCAAACCAGCCACCACTTGACATACGCTGGGTAACAAAACTGTTTTCGTCAGCTGATGTAATAGTGCCTAGGTAGCCACTTACTCCAAAAGCAGTTTTAGCTTCGGCCTCTGTTTTGGCATCATTCCATGTAATTTCATTGTCTTGACTTTCGTCTGCATTAACGACTTCGTAAAGGTGGCCGTTAGCAGGGTTATAGAATTGCCCCGGACCTGTCATAGATATTTCAATTTTAACGTCGCCAAGCTCATAACCGGTAAATTTAAGAGTAGCTAGGGCAGTATTAATATCGTTTCTGTTACCGCTAAATTGGAGCAAGTTTCCTTCCTCTTCATTATCGAAGAAAGTTAAGCCCGTAGTTGTCGTCATTTTGAGATTGCCGCTGTCTTCTGGAATGTATAACCTAATATTTATATTGTCGTTACCATTACCATTTACCTGCAGACCGGTAATACTGCTTTCTTCACCAGCTACTGCGTTAACCGCACTTCCACCAGCAAGCGTTTCCCCACTAGCTAGTACATTGGCGATAGGTGCCATCAATGCAAAAATCCCCACTATAAAACTTATAAAAATTATTTGTTTTTTATCTCTTTCGCTTCGAACCATCGAAGTGCCCCTCCGTCACTATGTAAACTTAAGGGTTATTATACATAATTTATTTTCGATAAACTATATTTTCTGAAATCGAGTATCATCGACTTTCGGCCTGTTGAGGGGTCAGCAGGTAAATAAGCATCCTATTGGGTTTTGAGCGTTTATATCGTATAGTCTTATCCCGCTTATCGTGTTCCAAGAGTTCATCATGCCTGAAAGTTCTTTTAATTGGGTATCTTTAGCGGAAGTAGCTAGCAGCGTGGATGGGCAGATATGCTCGGTTCCCGACCCCTGGCCTTTGTTTACCTGGATTTCAAAACGATATTGGCCATTATTTTGCAATGATTTCGTTGTTTTTGAGGGGAACAGCGCACGGGCTTTTTGATAAGAATAAAATTAGGCAGTTGGCATTGGAGTAGGTTAACGCTGATACATACGTTCGTCTACACGCTCACCTCTACGATCATCTATGCGCTGATCATTCTCACGTATATCTTTGCGTTCACCCATGCGCTCGTCCATTTTAAACGGACTATCTTTAAGTTGTACGAAAAATTGTGAGTCATCACCGCGGTCACTTATAAACTTTTCGCCGTCACATTTTAGATTCAATGCATCCGCCTGCTCTCGGGTTAAAACGAAGTCACTACGCGTTTTACCCATGGCCTTAAATGGCGAAAATACTTCATCGGTCATGTAGTCGAACACTGATAAGTATACTACTTTTGTATTGCGTAGTAGTTCCTCGTAAGAAACATCAATTCCATCCATTGGCCCAACAGTAGCGATTTGTTGACCAGAAGTAACCTTAGTACCCTTACCTACACCTGGTAGTAAATCTATGTGAAACAAGCGAACGTAGAAATTAGGGTTTTTATTAGAAGTTATGGTTACCTGTTTACCAAGTGGAGTTCTATCAGAGTTTATATCAGTTACGTTGCCATCAAATGGAGCAAATATCTTAATATTTGGATACTCGGCCGTTGGTTGGGAACGAACTGGCATACGATTTTCATCGAACTTCATAGTTTTGTTAAAATAATGTTTCATGCTCCTACAAGTTTCACCGTCCCACGCACGGTTCGAAAAATCGTGCCCCGAACCCGATCTAAATTTAGACACCACATAAAGTTGATCTGCGCTAACGGGGCTCGCAGTGATAGGAGGCACCTGATCTGCCTCAAGACTTCCAGGCATTCTGAGCCAATAAAACAGGGCCACCGCAATACCAATAACGAGTACACAGATAACACTAATAGCTATACCTTTAACCAGTTTATGCTTTTTCATGATTTAGATTATACATGAAGATCCTACAACGACATGCAGATTTTAAATTGGCCAAGTACCTGTCTAGTCGTAATTATTGAAAAAAAGAAAAGCCGCTTAATTAGTGGCTTTTCTGCTCTAATTCAATTTTGGCTCAGCACGCCGGTCACGAACTTTCTACGCTAGTAATGGCATCGAAAATCC
>CAYOLI010000001.1:0-206423 GCA_964404795.1 uncultured Candidatus Saccharibacteria bacterium | reverse complement strand
CCAGTAAATTTAATAAACTATTGCTAAGACGCCAGGCGCCTTTTTTATCTCCTCGGCTTAAGTGATCGGTCAAAAAAGGTATAAAAGCAACACCAAGTGCGCCTGCTGCCACTGTGAAAAAGAAAAAGTCTGGAATTTTGAATGCAGCAAAATATGCATCGGTACTATCCGGACCAAGAGCTGGAAAGTTAGCATTAACAAGCTTAACCCTTAGCAGACCAAGAAGCTGGCCCAAAAAGGCAGAAAACGCTAGCAGCGCCGCAGCACTACCAAGACTAATTCGCTTATTAGCGCGTGTTAGAAAACGGTATCGATACACTATGAACTACATTATAGAGTTTAAAGCTATATTTTTATAGATAAAATACTAATAAAGAGCTGCTGATTTAGGCAAAGACGAATTCTCTAAAATTTTTAGGACTTCATCCGCTTCTACAGTTTCTTTTTCAAGTAAGGCATCTTTAAGTTTTTCGAGCTGGTGATGATTCGCCTTTATAACAGCTCTAGCCCTATCAGCGGCCTCTGTAATCAATGCCTCCACTTCATCGTCGATGATTTTGGCGGTCTCATCAGAATACTGTCTTTCGTGCATCATCCTATCAAGCATCATGCCTTCTTCGATATGAAATACTTGGTCACGCAATTTTTCACCCATGCCCTGATTAATGACCATGTCTCTTGCAAGTTCGGCAGCTTTTTGCAAATCACTTCCAGCGCCTGTGGTAACTCTGTCACGCCCGTAAATAATTTCTTCAGCAATTCGCCCACCAAGCATCCGCGCTAAAACGTCCTTGTACTCTAAAATGCTATGGTAGCTTTTGTCTTCTGGAGGAATAAACCAAGTAACACCTCCTGTGGCACCTCTCGGTATGATGGTAACTTTGTGTACCAAATCGCTATCTGGTAAAACATGCCCTACTACTGCATGCCCTGCCTCATGATAAGCCGTCATCTCTTTCTCATGATCGTTCATGACTTTACTTTTTCGTTCTGGACCAATTGCAACTTTTTCAAATGCTTCTGTTACAACATTGTTGTTAATTTCCTTTTGATCTTTTCTGGCAGCCAAAATAGCAGCTTCATTGGCAATATTCGCGAGATCCGCTCCCGAACTACCCGCTGTCTTACCGGCCAAGGCCTTAAGGTCTACATTCTTAGCAAGCGGTTTCTTCTTAAAGTGAGTTTCTAAAATTGCCTCGCGATCCTTTCGATCTGGGAGTCCTATATTAACCCTCCTATCAAACCTGCCTGGACGGAGTAGCGCCGGATCTAATACATCTGCCCGGTTTGTGGCGGCCAGTACAATTACGTTCTGCCCCTGTTCGAATCCATCCATTTCCACTAGTATCTGGTTTAGAGTTTGCTCACGCTCATCATGACCACCGCCCATACCGCTACCTCTCCTGCGACCAACTGCGTCAATTTCGTCAACAAAAATTATGCACGGAGCATTCTTCTTTGCCTTCGCAAACAAATCTCTAACGCGGCTAGCCCCTACTCCAACAAACATTTCAACAAACTCGGATCCGCTGATACTAAAAAATGGGGCATTTGCCTCGCCCGCAACAGCCCGAGCAAGCATTGTTTTACCAGTACCTGGAGGGCCAACCAGCAACACACCTTTCGGTATCCTAGCGCCCAAATTTTCAAATTTTTTCGGATATTTTAAAAATTCTACAACTTCAGCCAAATCATCTTTGGCTTCTTCACTTCCGGCTATATCTTTAAAAACTACTTTCTCCTTTTCGTTGCCATACAATCTAGCTCGACTCTTGCCAAAACTCATTGCTTGGTTACCCTGCCCCTGAGCACTTTTCAGCATGTAAAAAAGAATGATACTTATAACCAATATTGGTAACAAGCTTAGCCCAACGTTCGTCCAGATTGCACTACTATTTGAAGCCGGTTTGTTAACGATCTCAACAGGTGCATCTTTTTTCAATCCTTGCTCATAAATGCTAGATCCAGCTTCTTTACGAGATTTTTCGCTTGGCTTATCGTCTCCCTTTTTCGTAATACTTAGTGTATCGCCAGCTATTTCTATTTGTTTAACTTGGCCTTGGTTTGCTCTGTTAATTACATCCGAAAATGGCACTTCTTTTAATTTGGATGGCTGGTTCATCGATGCAAAAATAATCAAGCCAAAAAAGAATATCAAGAGAACAAAGCCGACACTACGCATCCTTTGGTTGCTGTTTTTTCTATTGCCTCGTCCACCTTTTATATTAAACGGTTTTTTATCCATACCTCACCCATTATACAGACGAACTATCGATGATGCGAATGGTCTTTTCATCTATTATTAGTTGTTTCCCTCTAGAAATATCAATACGGGTATTCGCCTTGGCTGTTTTCATCTTGAGACATATTTTTTCTAACGTGTTTTTTTCGATTGGAACACTTAAATTCCTCAGTAAATACGCAACTGCTTCAACCGATACATTGTGTGGCAAACTTTTGAAAAAAATTCGATCAACTACATCCACATTTGGTAACAAATTGTTAATGATGTCTTCTATTTCGCGATTATCTTCATAGCTTTTCCTGGAAATATTCAGTAATTTTTCTCGTTCATTATTTTCCAGTTTCGGGATCACCTTAAGCCGCAAATAATTTCGTAAATATTTCGTTTCAAAATTGGTATGGTCTTCCCGCCACAACAGACCATTCTTTTTAGCAAATTTATAAATTTCTGCCTTTCTATAATTTAGTAATGGTCGTTCAATATCATAATGATTATAAAGAGGGCTCAGACCTCTCCTGTTGGTCCCTCTTACCAAATTAATCAAAATAGTTTCTATTAAATCGTCTTGGTGATGAGCAGTAACAATTGCTTTGGCATTGCAACTATTTTGAATTTTCCTCAAAAATGCATATCGCTCTTTACGAGCAAGTGCTTCGCTAGCATTTTGCCCCAAATTTAATTTCGTAGATAAAAAAGGAAGGCCATAATTCTCGGCAACCTTTCTAACAAACTTCTCATCTTCGGCTGAATTTGTTCTAATGCCATGATCAACATGCGCCACGCATAGCTCCACGGACTCAATTTTACTTAACAAGTTAAGTAAAACTATCGAATCCACTCCTCCAGATACAGCAACCACGTATTTTTCCTGAGCCAGCTCAATCTCCATCCTTTTATAGTATCAGCTATAAGTTGCAACTGGCCCTAACATCTTGCCAAAATAAATTAACCAACAAATCGCTCATCTTCATAGATTAACCATAGTATCTCAATACTCTAGCAAAACTATACGTTATTATGTTATATTTACCTCTGTTGCGGCGGCGTAGCTCAGTTGGTTAGAGCGCAGGACTCATAAGCCTGAGGTCAGTGGTTCAACCCCACTCGCCGCTACCAACAAGTACTGCCCTACAATTGATAACCACACTTTTATTTAACAAGCGTATAATACAACTGATGAGTGCAGCCCTATTGTTAAAAAACGTTAGCAAACAATATGGACAAGAATACGTAGTCGATAAAATTAATATACAAGTTAATAGTGGGGAAATTTTTGGATTTTGCGGACCAAATGGATCTGGTAAAACAACCACTATCAGAATGATTTTAAATACAATTTACCCAAGTGAGGGTCAAATTAGCATCTTCGGCAGAGAAAATACAATTTTTTTATCAAGACAATCCGTTGGTTTCCTAAGTGGCGATATGGCGTTCGAAGATGAGTTGAGTGGGTCAGAATACCTACAGTTTGTTGCAGATGTCTATAAAAAGAATTGCTTAACACAAATTAATAATCTATCAGAGTTATTAGAGATTGATTTATCAATAAAAATCCGACACTTATCAAGAGGCAATCGTCAAAAAATTGGACTCGTTGCTGCTCTAATGCATGACCCAAAATTACTAATTTTAGACGAACCCACCAGCGGGTTCGACCCCTTGATACAAAATAAATTCGTCGAACTAATCCAAGCATTCAGAGATAAGGGTGGTACAGTTTTTATGTCGTCACACATACTAAGTGAAGTCCAAAAACTGTGCGATAGGGTAGCTTTTATAAAAGAGGGGAAAGTCATAGACATAAAGACCGTTTTAGAATTCGAAAAACTATCTGCTAAATATCTTCGGGTACAGGCCAGACAAGCCGAGATTGAGCGCATCCAGAAAGAACATGTAAAAATTAAGCATCTTAAGCTTATTACAAAAACCAGCACCACTGCCGAATTTCACTTTTATGGAGATGCAAAACCAATATTACAATTTTTTGCATCCTATAAACTGCAAGATATAACTATCAGGGACCAAGATCTTGATCAAATATTTTCTAATTATTATGAAGACTCGCATGTATAAACCGATTTTTAAGAAAGTTCTCTTTAAAAAACGTGGCTTTACCTTGTGGTGGTTTTTAGGTATTGCCGCTATGACATGCTTCACTATGCTTTTTTTCCACTCCTTCAGTAGCGGAGTTTTTGATAGTTCGTTCAAAAACCTACCAGAGGCAGTGCAAAAAACTGTTGGCAATGCAGAGAGTTTCAAGACCGTGTCTGGGTATATCAGTCAACAAATTTTTGAACTCAGGATACCCATGCTCGCAATTGTGCTAACTATTGGCTTATTCCATGGGCTTAGTGTTGGCCTAGAGCAGCAGGGTATCACCGAGACAGAGCTCACTCTACCGATGGATAGAAAAAGATTGTTAATCGGACGGGTTTTGGCGGGACTTGCCATATCGACAATAACAATATTTGGAGCCAGCGCAGGAGTACTGATAGGGCTATTAACAATCAAAGAAAGTTTTTCTTTTACTACTCTTTTAACCATTAACCTGCAATGCCTATTAATTGCATTGGTTTTTGGACTATTTGGGTTTATGCTCGGCGCAATAACTGGCAAAAGATCGTTTTCACTAGGTGCGGCTAGCGCTTTTGCTTTTGGATGCTTCCTAGTCAATTCAATGTCTACTTCTGTTAGCGCTTTCAAAGAAATTGATAAACTCTTGCCATTTCATTACTACACTACCAGCGGCGACTTCTATTTGGTAAATACAATAATATTACTTGTATATTGCCTTGTGCCCGTAGTAGTTGCTATGGTTGGCTTTTCACGTCGAGATATACAACTAAGGTAAGATACTGGCTATAGCTGGGCCAATAATTCATCGATCTCCAACAAATTTTTGTCTGTTGTTGGTAATAGCTCATAACTAGGCATAATTTTTTTCCTTTTTTGTTATATTTTTGTTTTTGATTTGGTGTCCCCAATTATACACGAAAATTTATCAGTTGTCTAGATGTATTTTTTATGCTTTAATACCCGATGAATCTAACTGTTCTTGAAGGAAGTAAAATCCTATACTACTAAACAAGACGCAGAGGTTTGGTCGAAAAGGAATAATAATAAACTAAGAACAGGAAAACTATGTACAAGTTATACGTAGGTGGCTTACCTTACTCAACAAACGACGAACAGTTGTCTGAATTCTTTGCTCAATATGGCAAAGTTGCTAGCGCTAAAGTTATTGTTGATCGCGACACTGGACGCAGTAAGGGGTTTGGCTTTGTTGAATTCGAAGATGACAACGAAGGCAAAGAGGCAGAAAAAAGCTCAGATGGCGCAGACCTTGGTGGTCGAAGCATTCGAGTTAGCCAGGCACGACCACAAGCACCAAGAAACAACTACTAAATAGTAACGTTTCAACATAGTATAAGACCTACTTGATAGATGTTAAACTATCAGTAGGTCTTTACTTATTGTTCATATTGTAGTATAATAGAGCAATGGCATCCAAAAAAGAATTCGAGCCCAACCCAGACCAAGGAACTCTATTTAATTTAAACACTCCTAATTTAGAACCGGCACTGACTGACCAACAATCTTTTAGGATTGAGCCCGGACCAAGCATTTCTGTCGAGGAACGAAGTCGTCGCCTAATAGAGGCCCTATATGTACTTGGCAGAATGAGCTCAAATTCTGGCTTTAACAAGGCCCAATTTAGTCAAACCGAAAATGAAAAACTTTATTACAAGTACGGTACTTATGGTATCGAAGATGTCAACAAAAAGATTGACGGCGCAAAATTAGCTAAAGAACGAAAATTACGAAACATATTTATGGCTGGAACGGGCTATATACTGCAAGACAGGGCCTCAGATAGCTACGATAAAAATGCAGAAGGCAATATGGCGTTTAAAAAATTCGTGGAAACGTTTAGGGGACCCGAAAACGCTAAACAAAGGAATAAATTCAAGCAAGATTTAGTAAAATTTAGAAAAAAACAGGGGTTTAGTCAAGTTGATAATCCCTATACGAAAAAATCAAAAAACGATTAAATTGACAATCTGACCCCTGTTTTGGTATAATTTATGCGGTTTGATGCGGGGTGGAGCAGTGGCAGCTCGTGTGGCTCATAACCACAAGGTCGCAGGTTCGAGTCCTGCCCCCGCTACCATGAAAAGAGTCTGACATTTTTGTCAGGCTTTTTTCATGACAGGGCAAGGACTTCAGCTCTGCGACACTAAAGGTCGCAGGTGAGGACTGCCGGTGGCAGTCCGCAAGGAAATCTTCCGATGGCAACTGGCTTGCCAATCGTGAAGTTTCGGGGCCGCGGAACGTGGCCGAGTCCTGCCCCCGCTACCAAGTTATTACTAAAAGGCCTCTTTAGAAGGCGTTTTTTATTGAGTTATGGGTAATACCGTCTGGGGAAAAATAACAGAATGAATGGCACTCATAGTCTCTTGCGCGTCAAGCACCTCAAGAACATCGGATGTTCTGTGAAAATTGTCTTTACTTAAATTGACATGAAACACTGTTGCAAATGCTTCGTGCATGCCTTCGTAATCAAAGTCCCTATCTCGATATAACGATACCCTGTCGCGTGTTTCATCTATACCGAGTAAATACTTGCCAAGCTCACCCAAGTCCAACTCTCCACTTGGATTTTGTGCTAACACTTCTTTCGCTAATTTTTTGGTCGAAATAAGCGCATCGTCTGTCAGTTTTTCAATTTCCCTAGCAGGCAGAAACTCAAGACGATGCTTAATGTTATCACTGTAATGACTATATTCTTGCTCGAGAATATCAAGCGCTTCATTCATATTTTTTAGTTGCTTTAACTCCATCGTAGTCCTTTAATTATTAGTTTCACAATTTCGCACATATTATACATGTTGTTGTTATTTTGTCAAAGAATATACATTATATATCTACTCAAATCCTCCATGTTATTACAATTGCTTAGCTGGACATGCTATTGTATTAAGATAAATGGATAGTGTAAAAAGTTTTCTAAAAGATCATCACGTGGGAGTTCTTTCCACCTCGTCAACTAATGGCGAACCCTGGGGCGCCACAATTGGCTTTGCACACGATGACGATTTAAATTTTTATTTTTTAACCAGAGCAAATACTTTGAAATTTAAAAACATTGAAGAAAATCCGCAGGCAGCGCTGACGATTACAGACGAAGAAAAACAAATTACCGTGCAAACAAGGGGTACCATCTCAAGAGTAGAAACCAGCGATTACACTGAAATAGTTTTTAAAAAATTAATGGAGACGGGTCCTAAAGCAAGCCAATGGGTTCCCCCAGTAGTGAAAGTGCATGAAGGAGATTACCGAGTACTTATGCTGACACCAACAAAACTCCAATATGCCGACTACCGACAAGTTATCAGCGATCCAAACGCCAGCCATATTCAACAAATAATTTAGTAAATTTGTTGCTAGCTTTTGACAAAGACCCCGATTTGTCCATAATTGTAACTATCATATAAATAATTTAGGAAAAATTATGGACGACAACACAAATGACCCACAATCACAAATGCGAGAAGATAGCTTTTCGGCAGATTATACCCAAGCCGACGGAGCAAACGCTAACATGGAGCCATCAGAGCTAGCTGAAAAACTCGACCCGAATATTGCTGGCCAAGAACAACAAACACTTGCCCAGGTAGATTCAGAAGGAGTCGAAATAGCAACACAAAACGAACAAACATCTGGCATGGATCAATCAGATTCTAGCGGCCTAGGGTCGCCTACTGACGGTACAACAGATGCAGAAATCGATGTTAGTGATAACCAGACCGGTGACAATCCATCCTCTAACGACGCTTCCCCAGTAGAAGTATCTGACACAAACCAACCGAGTGTTAGCGATCCTACCAATGCAGGTGAGCCCGGTGGCAACGAATCTCCGGCAGACAGTGTAGGAGAAGAATCTGTAACCGTCGATACCGAAACCGGTTCGGTTGACGTTTCGAATCTAATCGATATTGGTGGAGTAGACGAAGAGCCAGTTATTACCGATGATAATTTTGGAGTAGACGCTGATTAGCTAGTGGCTGATAGTTACAGTAACTTCGTCACTCAACTCTTCTAGGTTAGTATTGATACGTTTTTCGGCCATTATAGCTTGAGTGTTTTTTTCGTCACGTTTGGCTTGTTCTTCTTCCTGGCGGATTTTCTCTGCAATCTGAGCTTCTTCTATCTTTGCCTTCTCGGCCGTTATCTGCATGTCTTTGTCATTGATGCTATTTAGGTATTGCTCTAGCCCCCCAAAATTTTTAGCATCTTGCAATGTACCGTCCTGAAGAACATATACCTTGTCCATCAGAGTTAGTAGTGGCTTTTTATGCGACACGAGTATTACAGTTTTTTCTGCAAAGTGACTAGCGATATGCTCTTTGATATAGTTTTCGCTATCGCCGTCTAGCGCAGATGTTGGCTCATCAAGACAAATAATTGGGGATTGCTTAGCCAAACCACGAGCCAAAGCTATTTTTTGTTTCTGTCCACCACTCAACCGACTGCCCCCCTCACCAGCAATTGTATTTAGGCCATCCGGCATTTTGCGAGTAAGGTCGTAAACCCCGGTATCTACAGTTATTTTGTGAAGCTGTTCTCTGGAGATTTGCCTGCCCAAATTACCCCCTACTATGTTCTCGAGTATTGAAATATTAAATAATTGAGGCGTTTGGCTAACATATGAAATTTGCCGACGTAGTTCTTTTAAAGAGGTGGTTTGAATATCTATATTGTCTATGCTGATTGTCCCCGTTGATGGTTCAAAAAAAAGCGGCAGTAACTTAAGTAGCGTACTCTTTCCTGACCCGCTCGGGCCGACAATACCTATTTTTTGCTTCGGTTCAATTACTAAATTGATGTTATTAAAAACGGGAAAATTTTTGTACGAATAACCAACGCCCTGCAGAGTGATCCGTCCCTGACTGATTGGAAAGTGCCTATCGTCCCAAGTAAACTCTACCCCCTCTTGCTCAGATAAAACTTCGTGGGCTCGCACTACATCCAGTTTTTTTTGAGTTTTTATACTTAGCTGGTTGGCAAGATTTTGGACTGGCGGCATCATATACCCCAGGTAAGTCATAAATATCAACAGCTCACCAAGTGTTATTTCACCATTAAGAGCTAAAACACCCCCGTAATACATAATGACGGCCGTTGTTACGATTACAAAAAAGCTATTACTCATTTTGTAAATACGACTAGAGACCAGACCACCTGACGTTAAACGAAAATTTTCATGCCATAACCTCTCTGCTCTACCTACCTGGTCTTCTGCCATTTCGTAGGCCTGAATGGTTTCAGCATTATCTACTGATTCGGTAACAATCGCCGATAATTTGCTATTGTTTTTTGCCAACTGTTTGGCGTAAAACCCGACCTTGGGGGCAAATAATTTTGTTAAGAAGTAAAGTGTTGGTATCAATAATAGACAAATTAACGCAAGCTTAAAGTTCATAATAAACATTAAAATAGTGATAGCCACAATCATGCTAACAGATTGAATAATTACTGATGCCGAGCCCAAAATATAGTCAGCCAAGCTATTTGTGAGTACGTTTTGACGGTAAATATAGTCCCCTTTACTAAGTAGCCCTCTACCAACAGGGATATAAAGTAGATGGCGCAGAGAATCGCGCTTAAAACTAGTATTTATTCCGTAACTAAATTTAAGTAACAAATAATCCCTAACAACCGAGAGTAGCGAGCTCGAAACAAAAATTAAAAGCGTCAAAATCGATGTGACCAAAATTAATTTTGGCGTTTGCGAAAGACCAGCCAATGGCCCAGGAGCAATAACTTTACCAAATACAGAATCAACCATGATTTTGGTGGGCCATGGTTTTAATAAAGTTACTATTGCGCCCAATACGCCAAAGCTAGTAACCAACAATATTGCCATCGACGATTTGGCCTTAACTGATTTAACAAATGTGGTAAAGTCGGTCGACTGACGTTTTCTACCGTGCGAGACCATCCATGCATCAACCATGCTAGACACTAACGATTCGGGCACTCCTTGGGCTATGAGCTGTCTGCCCACCTCTAGTGGTGGTACGCCATCGGCAACTGCCCTTTCTAAAATTTTATCTATCTCGGGTGACATTTGTATCTATAGTAGCACTAGTTGACAGAGATGCTTATGTTTGTTACCATCGCAATAAATAACTCTAAAAAGAACAAAAAGGAAAAATATGAAAATTGCAAAAAATCAGTCAGGTGTAGCACACCTTGGATTGCTGGTTATATGCTTACTGATAGTCACGGCAGTTGGCTTTGCTGCATACCGTGTCTCTCAAAACCAGCCAAAGCAAACTGCCTCTAACGGCGCACAAAGCAGTCAACCGCAGCAACCTGACAACAACGATAGCGAAGAGCTAGACAGTGGCCAATTAGATAATGTGATTACATCGGAGCAAGCAAATGATTAAAAATACCATTCAAAGAATTTTACTTATTAATACTTTGGCGTTTTTTGTTATTGGTACAGTAATTATCGCTATGCCCGCGAACTCACTTGCTGCAACCACGCAAAAGAAGAGTACTTCCAAACCAAAGAGTAGCCCTAAAAAAGATCCACCTAAGCCCGCCAAAAATGACCCGCCAAAAGAAAACCCTTCTAATGGGCTTCCAAGATATAGCGTTGGCGGCAACAAAGACCAGTGTATAGCCAACCTATCAAAAGAAGACCTAAAAGACATTAAAGAAAAGAAAAAATCTACTATTAGTAAAAGAAAGGGCGATGTTAAATATCTTAAAGAGAAGTACCTACCTACAACAGATAAAAATAAGCAAAAGTTTTTATCTAGCAAAGAGGCAATTGAAAAACAAGGTGGTATAAGGTCGGCACTAGAAAAGGCCCGAACAGGAGGGTTAATGGGGCAAGACCCAAACCCATCCTATGCGCTACAACCAACTCCAGAATCTCAAGTCGATACAAGCACACTACACCAACAAATAGACAACGCCCAAAAACTTATCGATCAAGCAAGCAAACTATTAGACCAAAACAACGCGAAAAAGGCAGATGTGATTAACGCTATATGTAGTGCCGTTCATGATGGACAGGTTTACCAAACAATTCTGCCTAATATGCGCATGCAGTACTTTAAATCTCGTATAGACACTCAGCATTTAGCTAACTGGAAGAACACTGCAAAGATGCTAGTCGCGCTCGACGTCTATGAAGCCAAAAAAGCTACTGACTCTAACTTCGACTCGGACAACAAGTTGGGCCCAGAAGTTAGACAAGAATATTTGAAAGTAGCAAGAATGCAAGAAGATTTGAAAAACCTTAACGATATGATTATTGGCCTTAACTACGGTGCTAATGGCATGTTCAAATCAACAAACGAAAAGATCACTGATCAAGCAAAGGTTGTAATGTCTCAAGCCAACGGAAAGGACTCTACTATCAATCCCGTCTTCGATAAAATACTGAAATCTACTGCGAAAAAGACAACAAAACCATCAACCGGCGGGACGCCCGCACCTAAAACCAGCAAAAACACCACTGGTGGAGCTCCCGCACCAAACTCTCATTAGCATAAACGAACCCTATAACGATCTAGTTCAAAAAACTATACGGCACCTCAAAACAGGCAATTTTAGCTAACTCTCACCCCAAAATACTAACCGAGCGAGCTACAACCAAAGCCAAGGTGAAAACAGATATCAGGGCTTGAGCTCCCATTAAAAATTTGGCATTGCGAGTAATTGGTTTGGTATCCGCCGATGCAAAATTAATTGCATTTGTAACAGACAGATATAAATAGTCCAGATATTGAGGTGTCCAACCTATAAATTCGGATCTTCTCTCTTGTTGCACAAATAAGAAATCTTGATCCGATTGTGACCATCTTTGCCTTGTTAGCCCTGGGCTATCTATCTCCCAGTACCAAAGAGAAAATACTATAATATTAGTTAAAAAGATGGCTATTGCGGCAGTCAATAACTCTGGGCCAGTTATGGCGCTACTACCTACAATCAGAACGTTCAGAACAATTACCAAAGAGCTGATGTTGCCCACAGATATCAACGCTAAAAAGGCAATTGCGGCTGACTTATACACGGCCCTACCATGCATTGTCTTAATTCGACCAATCAATGCTAAAATTACAATTAGTACTATCTCTGCCAAGATAATTACATATTGAGAACCAAAAAAGTGATGGCTTGTCTTCCACACAAAAACCTGCAGAATAATCGCAACAGCCAATGCTATCTCTGCGTAAAAGAGCTCCCTGCTAGAAATCTTTTTTATCATTCAATACTAATAATAGTCCTTATCTTGCTTCGCTTGCAACTATCTAAGACGCCTTTGTCGTGTTATAATTTAAGTTATGGTTAAAGTTATTCTATTTTCTCATATTATTCTTGCAGTTAGTTCATTAACTTTGGCTGCCTTGGTGGCTAGTGCCAGCCGAAGTGACAAATTATTACTTGGAACGAAAAGAGCACGAACAATGTGGCAAGTTAGCGCCCTAACTATCGCCTCCGGACTATATCTTTCTATTTTGACTCACGCAAGTATAGCAAAAGCTTGTTTTAGCTCATTTGCAATACTGTCTGCTGTAGGGCTAGCGCAAATCTACCTGAGAAGAATATCGGCAAAATACAAAACACAATCTTAATTTTTTCCAGCAAAGGCGTTGATTGTTTGTTTGGTTATTTGCTGAAATAGCTTTTGACCATCACTGTAGTCATAATCACCCGATGCTTTAGAAAATATCACCAACACAAATGCCTCACGACCAGTATCAATAATTGCAGCATCATGAACTCGATCTTTAAGCCAGCCAGCTTTATGGTAAACTTTATATTCCGCTGGAACGGCTGCAACAATATAATCTTTTATATCGGCTTGCGCCATGTATCCAAGCAACTTGTCCTTACTATCTTTTGACAACTCTCCGCTATAAATACTAGCTAAAATCTTCGCTTCATCATTAGCAGCAATAGTATTGGTAGCTGACGAATAAGTGGTAATGCCAAGAGTTTTTGCAAATATTTCTAAATTATCTCGACCAACATAATCATTTAAATCTTTCCATGCCTCATTGTTGCTATCTACAATCATCTGTTGTAAATAGGCCTGAATAGTATGGTTGCCGACCTTAGTACTCAGAGATTCTTTTCCATCATCAATACGTTTGAGCAAATATATCGCTGTTAATAGCTTGTTGGTACTAGCGGCGTCAAACGGGGCCTCAACACCAAGCGACACGTGTTCATCGTTTTTTAGATTAATTATCGCTACTCCAATCTGCAAGGATGGCCTTGAGTCAATTGAGTTTTGAATTTGTCCCTTTAAATTCATCAAATTTGGAGAGTTATATTTCTCTAACTGATTGACTTGACTTTTACTATTCGTTTTCCGAGCGACTTCTGAGTGAACAACCACCCGATAGCCCGCAAAAAATAATACACTAATAAAAATTACTGAAAAAAGTTTTAACATCTATATTTAATTGTTATGCTATTTGTTTTTATCCTAATAATTATATTCTAACAAAAAATTAGCTTCTTATGTATAAATTGTATGCAAAGAAAAAAGCCGATGCCAGTACCAAGGTCATTAATCCACCAGTAATTACAAGTAAATGTTTGCGTTTTTTTATATAATCAACCGTGCTTCTGCCCTTATCCAATATCCAGTCCCTAGCTTTTTCTGCCCAAACAAACTCTGTAGCCAAAATGGCAATACCAATCAGAAATAAGGGTATACCTCCCGGCCCAGGTAACCAACCCGTTAATCCAGCCGCAATTACAAACAATAGCCCGATAATCAATACGACCGGTTTTCGAATATGCCATGGTACCATGCGCCACCCGCGTTTTAGCTTCTGCATACTTCTATTATATCAACAGTTCTTACGAACGGTTTTTGTGCAAGATAAACACCAGCCAATCTTCAAGATTTTGCTGAAACTTACTCTTCTTTGCTTGGACTTCTGCAGAATTAGACGCTAGATTAGCGTCGTCAACACTGAGCAGATCAACGGTCTTACTAAGAGCGACAGACGTAGGCACAACAAACAACTTTTCGCCAGGGGCTGCTTTGTTAAACTGACGCCTGGCAGTTAACTCCAGATATTGATCGGATTCATAATATGTATTTTTTAAGCGCAGATTTTCATTTTCAAGTTTTTTTAAAGTATTTCTTTTTTGAAGCTGTGAAATCTTTTTTTCAAGTTCATAATTTGTCTGTATTACCTTGACTCCACTCCAGCTGACCAACAGTATAATTATCGTAAAAATAACTAACCCGACTACTCTTACCTCTAGGTACGGTGTTATCCGAATACTGCGAGAAATATTTTTTATTTTTGATAGCATATGACTTATATTATACAGCTTTACTTAACATTTTTACGCTTGCTCTGCTATACTCATATCTGTTACCACCTCTAGAGTCCAAATAATTTTTGGGGCAGTAGCTCAGGGGTTAGAGCAGTCGGCTCATAACCGATTGGTCGCAGGTTCAAATCCTGCCTGCCCCACCAAAATTTGACTTTCAGGTATTTTTACAAAAATTGCACTCTCTTTAGTGAAAGTTTTTTCTAGATTATGGCTTTAGCCACGACGTAGTGCGTCTATTGGGTTGATCTTAGCAGCTCGTCTTGAGGGGAAAAACGCTACAATAACGCCAACGACCACCATGAATACGATAGTAGCTCCAATTAACCATAAAGGAGTAGCGAACAAATCGAAACTTTGAGTTACGCCCCGAGTCCTTGCCGACATATTCATAAGGACGTTAACAACCTCTCCAAGAATTGAGGCCAAAATTATACCTACTATCGCTCCAACAATCGATAACAGAATTGCCTCAACAATAAATAATCGACTCATGTCACGGTTTCGTGCACCCAGTGCCATCATCAGCCCAATTTCTTTAGTCCTTTCAATCAAAGATATTGACAGGGTGTTAAACATTCCTAGCACAGATACCACCATACCAATTGCCCCGAATCCGACAATAATAATTGTAAAGAGTTTAAAAATTTGATTAATCTGATCTAGTGTATCTATAGGCGAAGCTGTTTGATAGCCCAAGCTACTTATTTGCTTTCGAAGAGACGGTACGCTATTTGAATCGTCGGCTACTATTTTTAATTGTGAATACGACCCTATACCTGCGCCTTCAAAAATACCCACTGGAGTAAACAGCTCGCCACCCGAGCCAGAATCAATTACCCCAACAATTGTAAATTCTCTGTCGATATTTTTTAGATTAGAATCTTTCGTGCTAAGTGGTATTTTTAAGTCAATTTTTTTTCCAACGGCATCCTTGCTGTCGTTTATGCCAACCGACTTAAGGAGTGACGAGTTAACAACGACCGAAAATCCATCATCATTATTAACTAACCGCCCAGCTATAATTTTTAGAGAGCTTAAGTCCTCGAAGTTCTTGTCGGTTCCATAAACAACTGCATCAGTTTCGCTTTTTTTGTAACTAACACTGCCCGGCGATGTAATTACCTTGCCTACCTTTTCAACATGAGGCAAGGCCGTAACTTTGTTCACAAGCGTAGCATCAAGATGCAAAACCTTAGAATTTGGAGTACTTATATCGATTGCCTTTATCGATTTATCACCAATTACCTGATTAGTTACTAAATTACGTAGTCCTAGTCCAAAAGAAAATAGAAAAAATATGGCCCCAATTCCGATAATTATTCCAAATAATGTAAGTAGTGATCTAAGTTTTTTACTAATCAAATTACGCCATGCTATATGGATTAATATCGCCAGCGAAATAACCTTGCCCTGACGATTAGCACCTAGTAAGTTCATGCTCCATGTAGCCACATTCGACAAAAAAAGTTTGATTTTCTTTAACATCATTTTTTATTGCTCCTCTTCTTTGGCTGCTGCAAACTTATCAAGACGCTGCTTAAGAGAGGTTATCATCTCACTTGGAATTGTCTGAACAGATTGACTATCGGGATTTTGGACCACTCCATCTTGTATGTGGAGCAGATTATCCGCCAATGGAAGATATTCCATGTTGTGAGTTACCAAAATAATGGTACGTTTAGTGTCGCTATGCGCACTCCTTAACAAGTCCATAACTTTATCGCCGTTTTTGCTGTCTAAGCTTCCTGTTGGCTCGTCCGCAATGATAAACATCGGGTCGTTTACAATGGCTCTAGCAACTGCAACTCTTTGTTGCTCACCGCCAGACAGTAGAATTGGGTACTTTTTTGCATAACTTTGCATATCGATTTTTTCTAGAGCAGATAGTGCTTTCTGCATAGCAGAGGAGCGGGTATATCCTAAAAAATATAGAGGAATTGCTACGTTTTCTAGCACGTTCAAACTCTGTACCCAATAATTCGATTGATAAACAATTCCTATCTGGTTAGCGCGGAAATGAGCAAGCTCGTCTGGGGAGAAAGCATAAACATCTTGGCCCTTAAATAGCACTCGGCCTTTAGATGGCGTCTGTAATCCACTCAAAATATTAAGCAAAGTCGATTTACCAGATCCACTTGCGCCATAAATAATATTAAAACTATTACTGCGCACTTCGAAACTTACGTCTTTAATAATCTCAATAGTGCCTTCCTCTATCGCGAAATTTTGAAAAACTTTTTCTACTTTTATTAATACTTCGTCAGACATATCACTAATACCCGAATACCTTTTGCAGAGCATTAAGAATTATCGTCAGTACGCTGTCGGAGGCACGACCAATAATAGCTGATTGACTATCACCAACCCCTTGGTTGCCCGATTTATCTTTTGAAAGTGGCTGAATGCTATAAACTTTTGATGTTGGCAAATCAGAAACTATTACAATATGTTCGGTTCCAAGAGCTTCATCTTCTGATGTTTTGTTATTAAATGTCTTTACATCTGACCCTTCGCCATACCCAACCTGGCTGGTTGCCGGTTCATCAGTTTTCCATGATACAACAACTTGCCCTCTGGCCTCGGCTCCAGTTCCTCTAATAGATGTCTCGATTATTATGTCACTAATTTTAGGTGGTCTTGTGTCTAGGGCAGTTTTGAATTCCTGTCTATCTGAAATTGCCAAATTACCGCCACTATCTCGACTTTGGGCCACCAAGAAATACTGGCTGTCATCTTCTAGGTTTCTTAATATTATCTTGTGTTGAGTAACAGATCCTGAATCAAGGACATCAACACCAACGGAGCCAACTTTACCATAGGTGACCATAGACGTCGAAGGAACATTAGTGTTCCACGTAACCTCTTGGGTGCTGGTTGGCTCGCCAGTTATCGGCTGAAATCTCAAGTCGCTAATACGTGGCCTTGCAGGAGTGGTAAAGGACGCTACGCTTCCATCGTAAGTATTATTCTCGCTATCGTGCGCAACTAATTTATAAAAGTACTTCGACCCATCTTCAAGCCCAACAATATCAACTGCGTAGGTTGACTCATATGGCGAAGTATTAATACTTTTTACACCCCCAAATCCTTCGCTCTTACCATAAAATATGTCTATTTTTGTAGCGTCCTTCGAGGTAAAGCCAATTGTTGCATTTGATAGCCCAATCTGTGTTGCAGATATCTCCTTAAGAGTAGGCGCTGGAGCAGTCCTAAAGGTATATTCTTGGCTAACGCCAGTGTTACCATCTTCGTCAGTCCATTTAGCCACAAAATAGTAAGTGGTCCCAGCGCTTAAGTTGGTTAGCTCTATTTGATGTGAACTCGTCTGATTCGATATTGATACCTCTGACGGGCTATAGTTCCCACTGGATGTTCCAAAAGCAATCTTTGAATCGCTTGATCTGTCGGTACTCCATCTAATAGTAGCTTTTTTGGTGGTAATATTCGATACCACTGGGTCCGAAACAAGAATGGCCGGGCTGGTAAATTTACCTGTCGGTATCCCGCTGACCACCGTTCCATAAGCACCACAGTTATTGGTGCTATCACAAGCAGCTACCCGATAGTAGTACCTTTGCTGGCTAAGACCGGCATCTATGTAGGTTGTGCTCGAACTACTACCAACAAACGAGAAACTAATATTATCTGTCGATCTATACACCTTATAGCTCGCTATACCTGCACCTACGTAAGAGGGCTGGTCCCATGTAAGTGCTAACCGCCAATTGCTAGTTGTCTTTATGGAAACATCCACAAGATCGGTGTTAGTTGGCATGCCAGGAGAAGGGGTGTTAGCTGTAAAATTGATTGATGCATAACTTGCGTAGTTAATGTTGCCCGACTCATCTTTAGCGACCAAATACAAAGTGTTCTGGCCTGGCTGAGTAGCATAAGGGCCCGATCCAAGAGAAGTAACTCCAGCACCTGTAAATGTACAGTTACTGACTGACGGCAAGCTATTAATCGTATAGCAATACGTAATATTATTTGCGTCCCCCACGAAAGTATTTGGCGCCTGCCAACTGAAAGAAAATGCATTAGTGTTGTTGGTAACAGGCGAAACAATCAAATTCTGGGGCTCACTAGGAGCTCCGGAAGTATTGAGCTTAACTGCGGCAGTCACATAAGAGCTTGTTACATTACCCGCTTGATCCCATGTTCTAAAGTAAACCGTATTAATACCATCATTCAAATTAGTATAATCAGGAGAAACTGCTGTAGTGTATGCGCCGTCATTAGTTAATAAATCATTTATATCACCCAACCCGGTGTGTAAATCACCATACCAACTAGTCCCATTGATTCGATATTGTAGTCCTGCAACGCCAGAATTAGCGTCTGCTGGGGCGTCTCCTCCAGTAGTTGGCCATGTTAGTGTTACGTCTTTGGTATTAATAAACCCAGAAGGGGCTGTTATGTATGTAGGATTCGAGGGAGGTGTATTGTCAAACCTAAATTGAAACTGCGTAGTACTACTAGCTACGTTCCCGGCATTGTCGATGGCTTTAATATTTAAGTAATAAGGATTGTTCGAGGAAGCTAGGGGCGAAGCAATATATCCAGATACTGCCGTATCTATATTGCTTGGTGCGACAATAAACTGGCAATGACCGCCAGTAGAAACAGGACTAACCCCAAGTACACCTTTGGTAGTAACTGGATCGGCCGTATTGTCTGTGCCTAGATACAAACAATATCCTTTAATTCCAGAGTCAGTATCTACCCCTGCGTCCCATGAGAAGTAAGGAGAGCTACCATTAGTCCAAGCATTGTTTGCTAAAGCAGAGCCAGAATATGCCTTAAAGCCAACAATATTGGCCGCATTAGTAGTGGGCTCTGTTAGGTCCGAGGTTGCGGTAAGTCCAACCGTATTTAACTGTACTTGCTGCGTACCGTCGCCCTTCAAAATTGCTTGCCATTTGATACCATCAAAGGTAACGGGAAAAGACCCAATATGTGCACTAATTACCGAGATTGAGTTCGCTTCGGTATTATTTCCCGAGGTAGCCCAGCTACTACCATCCCAATACTTCCAGGTAGTACCCCCGTTATCCGAAATACGGTAAGTTATCGATCCACCATTTAGTGTTTCGGAAGAAGTTAGATCGTCCCAATGCCACACTCCACTGGTGCGAACTGGGGTGTTCAGCGTAACAGTCTGCGCCGTCGATTTGTACGGTTTCGATGTGAAAGCGTTCCTGGCAACACTACTAATCCTTACCTCATCTATTGAGCCCTCAAAATACCCTTGAGACCACCCTGCCTCTGAGGCCCCAAAAGTTGAACCCAGCAGTAATGGCTCGGCCGAATCAGGCATAGATAAAGAAGCAGACGTTTGCGCATTCAAGCTACCATCAATATATAACTTCATCGTGATGCCATCATAAGTTGCAGCAATGTGATGCCAGTTGGTATCTTGAGAGGTTGTTGTTGATTGTAAAAAGCCATTATTGCCGTACGACCAAACAGACGCATCTGCATTCGCGGTATTACCAAGCCCTGCGTAGAGCTTCCCCTTATATACACTAAAGCTTTGTACGGTTTCTATAACGTTAGCCGCCCAACTACTGTTTGTCCCGCCACCGCCAACCTTTGTCCAGGCACCGTCACTGTACTCCCACACCTCGCCGTCACCAGCACTGTTGCCCAGACCAGCGTATAGCTTGCCGTTATAAACTGTCATGGTTTTTACTTGCTCAAACTGTCCGTCGAACCAACTGCTATTTACCCCATCGCCACCAATTTGCGACCAGCTAGAGCCGTCGTATTGCCAAACTTCGGCATCGCCGGTACTGTTACCAAGTCCAGCGTATAACTTACCATTGTACGCAATCATTGACTCAACTTGTTCATAAACCAGATTCCAACTACTATTTACCCCATCGCCACCTACTTTGGTCCAAGTACTACCATTCCAACTCCAAACCTCGGCGTCACCAGCTGTTACACCTAAACCAGCATAAAGTTGTCCGTTATAAATTGCCATGGAACTAACCCTCTCGTAGTTAGTAGTCCAGCCACCATTAATGCTATCACCACCAATCTTGGTCCAGGCACTGCCATTCCAGCGCCAGACCTCAGCATCATTGGCCGAGTTACCAAGCCCCGCATAAAGATACCCCCCGTAGGTAGCCAAAGAGCTAACCTCTTCATAGCTAGCGCCCCAACCACTATTTAAGCCATCCCCGCCAATTTGAGTCCAAGAACTTCCATCCCAGCGCCAGACCTCCCCATCATTTACCGTTGTGCCCAAACCAACATACAAATTGCCCCCAACACTTATCATACTCAGTACGTTCTCATAAGTACTCGGTGACCAGCTACCATTTAATCCCTGTCCACCAACTATTTCCCATGAGTTACCATCAAACCTCCAAACCTGTGCATTTCCGGCCACAGTGTACCCAGTACCTGCATATAAATAATCACCAGAGACCGTCATTGTCTCAACATCCTGAAGGTTAAAGTAACCCCAACTTTTGTTAATGTATCCTCCACCAAAACGAGTCCAAGTACTGCCGTCCCAACTCCAAACTTCGGCATTATTAGACGCTGCACTAATCCCCGCATACAGCTTTCCATTTCCATACACTAACGTTTGCACAATAGTGTGAGTGTTTGTAAAACTACCATTCACTCCATCACCGCCGATCTTGGTCCAGGCACTGCCGTTCCATCGCCATACCTCGTTATCGCCAGCCGTATTACCTAGTCCTGCGTATAAATTAGTGCCATCATCGGTCAAGCTATAAACCATTTCATAGGAGGTTGCATCCCAAGACGAATTTAGCGTATCCCCGCCAATCTGAGTCCAGGTACTGCCATTCCAGCGCCAGACCTCGGCATCGCCAGCTGTTGCGCCTAAACCAGCGTATAAGTTACCACCAAAATAGCGCAAACTAAACACATATTCGTATGTGCTAGCAGCCCAACCGCTGTTAATGCCATCGCCACCAATCTTGGTCCAGGCGCTTCCGTTCCAGCTATACAGATCTGCATCACCAGTCGTATTACCCAGTCCAGCATATATCTTTGAACCATCTGTTGTCAGAGAATATACCGCTTCAATTTCTGAGCCCCAACCGCTGTTAATGCCATCGCCACCAATCTTGGTCCAGGTCGTGCATCCGGTTGCAGTATTACAGCTCCAAACTTCCCCATCACCGGCGCTCAGGCCAAGTCCGGCATATAAATTGCCTCCTACAGTAACCATCGAGCTAACCTCTTCGTACACATTCACGGGCCAACTACTGTTAATACCATCGCCACCAATCTTGGTCCAGGTCGTACATCCGGTTGCAGTATTACAGCTCCAAACTTCCCCATCACCAACGGTCGAACCCAGCCCAGCATATAAAGTATTGCCATTAGCAGCCAAGCTTTTTACATTTTCATACGTCTGGTCAGGCCAACTACTATTTTTTCCATCTCCTCCTACCATTGTCCAGGTACTGCCATCCCACTTCCAGACCTCAGCGTCACCCACTGCATTGCCAAGACCAACATACAAATTGCCAGCAATTATTACTTGGTCATTAATTATCGGCTTGCCGTTTAAATCCCAGCTACCTTTTATGTCGTTACCTGCCTGCTGAGTCCATGTATTAGCTGAGTTATTTGCTAATTCGTAAGTCACTTTACCTGTTTCTTGATCGTAATATAGCTTATAAGATCCTTTATCTATTACTCCTTGTTTATGTTCGTGGCTTCCAGCATTAAAATTAGACGAAAACTTAGTCCATGCTTCTAAAGTATTTGTCTGAGACAACGAGAGGGATGGTGTGTCGGGAGCAACAGCCAATCCACTAGACCCATTGAGCGCTAGACCATTGTTGAGATTGCCGGCCGCAAACGATCCACCATTAACGGTTGCATCGTTGCCGCTGCCCGAACTATCGCTGGCATTTGTACCCGACGTCTCGTCTAGATGATATAGCGCCTTCGTATCACCATCGGTGATATAGTTTTGGGCCTTTAGTCGAACACTACTGCCACTCGTCTCTACCCCTGAATCTAGTGTGTAATCCCCAGGAGAGCTAAAATTCCAGTTATTAAACAAATCGGAAAGCGCTAACACTCTTTGATAAGAACTAATTACGAAGGCACCAACAATTATCGCATAGCAGACAAACACTGCGAGATGTACTATCTTGTGTTTATCCCACTCATGCCAAGCGTTATATTTCTGATATTTATTAGACAAGTGCACGTGTGGTCTATATGCCAAATGATGGTGCAATGCTTTGTATATTCTCTTTGTATACAGCAATGTCAACCTTGCCAAGATAAGTGCAAAAACCCTAGCCCTTGCCGTTAGTATTTTTACGTATTTCCAGAAGAAACCTAATGCTTTTTCAGCTTGTACCCAAACAATCCCTGCAAAAAAGTCCAAAAAAGTAAACGTCTTTTTTATCAAGAACATACATCTTTTATAGATAATGCCAACAAGGTTATTGGCTTGTCCTTGACTATCCTTCTTTATTTGTTTATTCATTTACCCTAATACTCTTACCAACGCCCACAAAGGCGTGTGAATACGCTTACGATTTTTATTATATTATAAGATAGGGTATATACTAAAATATTTTATCCACAAAAAATCCGTAGGCAACTACCAGCTCCCGCCACCTCCACCGCCAAAACCACCACCCGAAGATCCACCAGAGCTAGAAACGCTAGAGTTGCTACTGACGACTGTTGCAAAACTACTACCAATATCGCTAGCCAAGCTTCCTGCGCTAAAACCAGCATAAGACCCCACATACCAATCTGTTGCAGGAGAAACATCTATTCCCTTAAACTGTTTTGCCCACTGTTTCTCAACTCCTAGTGCAATAGCATATGGCAATAAACGATTAAATAACTCTGGTGTTTTTTCTGGCGCATCGCTAAACTTTAGCCGATCTTTCTCTACCACGCTCAGGTACAGTTTAAACCCTTCAACTTTTGCCCACTCCTTAGCACCCTCGTCAGTCATGTTCCCAGAATCAAGAAGTTTAGCAACAATACCCGGCTCACTCAAAAAACTTCCATAATACCCCTTATCGCGCAGTGATTTTTCGATGCTAGAATAAATTGCCTTGGTTGTAACCGACATTTTTGACTTATCTAGTCGATCAACTTCCATAACGTTATCAATCGCATCTTCAAATATCGCCGAATAAAGCGATTTCTCATTCAAATCAAGCCCTTCATCACTCTCTTTAACCCTATGCAAAGAATATTTTGCCTTTGAAAAGAGTCGTTTTGGCCGCGTTTGCTCAATTTTTATATATCCCTTCACCGCCATGTGAACTAACATCGAAGTTATTTCGGTAGTTCCCGATTTATCGTCTATTAAATGCCCTATTTGGGCAGGAGTTAGTCCCTCTGGAGGTTCGTATTCAGCAATTATTGTCTGATGTTTTTTACGACCTCTCTCGCGCAGGGTCCGCAAAAGTTTTACCAGACCAAACGCTCCAAAAACCACACCAATCAAAACTGGAATTGCTATGCCTATATAATCGTCTTTCGTTAGAGGGCGCGATTTGCCTGGCTCTAAATACTTTCCGGTAATATAGTCGGGTTGTAATGTCCCGTTAATTGTTAGCCCTTCGTACGGCTGTAAGTTAACGGCCTCTACTTTGCCTCCTCGCAAAAAACAATTCTGGCTGGTAGAACCCTGCTTACCACTAAAGCAAGCCAAATTGCCGAGCGTGGCACTCCCAGAAAAACTTAGAGTTGCGCTAACGCGATTAATTGGCACCTGCCAGCCGGTACCAACAATGTCAAGGTTTACAAAACCACTGCCATCCTTTTGAGTTACGACTGGCCACAATTTGTACTTAATGGTATATACCTGTTTGCCGGTTACAGTTTTGTCTGGATCTCCCAGCTTAATTCTAAAGTTGCCGCTTGTGCGACTCGTTTCGGACTTGACACTCTTTCCGTCTTGGTTAGTCGCTCCTAAAAACTCTACTGCTAACGAATACTTTTCCCCGTTACTTCCAGAGTAATCGTATGGTATATCTCGATAAATACCGTGCCGAACGCTAGAACCAAAATTATAAACAATGGTTTCTGTAATGTTAGCCACATTTTCTGGGCTAATGAAAATCTGGCTATCAAAACTATCGATGTTTTCAGAACTTACTGGCGACTCTGCTAGTGCATTGTTCGTAAAAATTGCTAATACTATGAAAATTGAAACTGCAAAAATGCGTCTACGCATAAACTAATAGTAATACAACAACATCTCACTAGCTACTAAGTTATTATTTACTTCTGACCGATTTTAACAACTTCGCCCACCAGGCAAGCTCACTAAATAGGTATTCTGGCTTCGAACCTTTTATGATGTCTTGGTTTATTTTTCCTTTATCATCGATAAATTCACTAGAGTTAATTATGTTTATAGCTCGACTACCAAGTGGCACCATGCCAATCTGCGACACAACTGCAATCATTTGCTCAATTGACCGAGCTGCGCCAAGTACACCATACCCTACAAAAGCAACTGGCTTCTTTTGCCACTCCCTATATAAGGTATCTACCGCGTTTTTTAAAGAAGCAGGGTAACCATGGTTATACTCTGGTGTCACAAAAACAAAACCATCTAACCGGCTAATCTTATTCGACCACGCAATCGTAGATTTTTGCTGATAGTTACCCTCTGCAGGCAATTTGGGTTCGTTTAAAAATGGCAAATTCTCTTCTTGCAGGTCAATCAACTGAAATTCTAATTCTGTATACTTTTTAGCAATTCCCATAAACCACGTAGCAACGGCATGCCCAATCCTAGCATCGCGATTACTGGCAATAATAACCCCAATTTTTGGTTTCATACTTCTCCTTTTTTAGTTAACTTTACTTAGTATAGTGACAAACTATATTTTGTAAAGTTGTTTTTTCGATTATAATAGTAACATGACTAAAACTTTAGAGCCAAAACCAGGATGTATCAAACGTTCGCTAGATGTCATTGGCGATAAATGGACTCCATTAATTCTGCGAGATTTATCTATTTCGCCTGCAACTTTCTCGGGCCTAGAAACCTCCCTGAAAGGTATTAGCCCCAGAACTCTCAGCCAGCGTATCGATATGCTGGAAGCTGAAAAGGTAATAAGACGAAAATGTTATTGCCAAAAACCACCACGTTACGAATTTGTCCTAACAGAAAAAGGGGAAGACCTCCAAAAAATATTGAGCCAAATGGCAAAATGGGGAGCAAAATACCCTAATTAACTTGCTCTCCTAAAATCTGTAGTATCTCGTCGGTTGTTTTGGTTTGCATTAGTCGGGCTCTTAATTCTTTTGAGCCATCAAAATCGCTAATATAAACTTTACAAAATTTATTAAGTGTTTGTATTTTTCTTTCATTTCCCTGCCAAGTTGAGTCGAACAGCTCGACGTGCTCTTTGAATAACGCTATTCGCTTCTCGGGAGCAAAACTATTCCACTCGGATTGTTTTGCAAATACAAAAGGGTCAGAAAATACTCCACGACCTATCATAATACCGTCCAAATTATATTTTTCTGCTATTTCTTCTGCCCCTGCACGACTTAACACATCACCGTTACCTACTAGAGTAGTATCGGGGGAGATATCATTTTTTAGCGATACAATTTTTTCTGCTAGATCCCAACGAGCTGGCACTTTTGACATTTCCTTTACGGTTCTAAAATGAATACTTAACATGTTAAGTTTTTTTGCAAATAAAAATTTTAACCAGTCCTCATCATAATTCGCAAAGCCAATTCTTGTTTTTACACTAACTGGTAAACGGTTGTTTACTCCATTTTTTACAGCATCTATTATCTCACTTGCTAACTCTTGGTTTTTTATAAGTGCTCCACAACAACCATTTTTCACAATCGTTTTATCAGGACAACCCATGTTGATATCTACTCCATCAAAACCCATTTCAACTATTTCTTGAGCCGACTGATAAAAGTTTTTGGGAACTTTTCCCCATATTTGAGCAATTAAGGGCTTCTCTTGGGGTGAAAACTTTAGCTTTTTTATGGCCGACTCTCTGCCCTTGCTTTGAAGTGCATCGACATTTACAAACTCTGTAAAAAATAAATCGGCGGGGGCAGTATTTGTAATAACTTGACGAAAAACGGTATCCGTAACGTCATCCATTGGCGCCAAAACCAAAAAAGGTCTTGGCAGCCCTGCGAATAAACTGTTCATCAAATTTTAAGTTTTTCTGCCATCTCTTTTAACGCTTGGTAATCTGGGTCAACGCTCCTGTCTGGAATACTTCGAAATTCAGAAACCACCGAAAATGGAATGATATGCACATGAGCATGAGGAACATCCACTCCAACAACCTCTGACCCAACAAATGCAGGATTAAGAACTTCTTTAATTCGCTGAGCCACTAGCTTTGTGGTCGCCATAACGGCGTTATAATTTGCGTCATCAAGATCCCACAAAAACTCTACCTGTACTTTCGGTACAACCAGTGTGTGTCCCGGCTGTACCGGATAAATATCTAAAAAAGCCAGCGTTCTGTCGTCCTCGTATATTTTATTGGCTGGCAGCTCGCCTTTAATGATTTTTGTAAAAATTGAATCTTGTTGCATATATCTTGATTATATCAAGAGACCACAAATAGTGGGGCTATTCCCAACGAAATATTTTAAAAGCTAACGCGTAAACTACCACCAACCAACCCAGCATTATCGCTAGCTGAGGTCCTAGCGATGCAAGCCCAGCGTTTTCCGTAATAATTAACCTTATAGAATCAACAACTGGAGTCAAGGGTATAAACTTGGTGATATTTTGCAAAAATTGAGGCATTAAAAAGGTCGGAAAAAATACACCCGACAAAAACATCATCGGCAAAACAATAATCTGCGCAATAGGAGCGGCCTGGTTTTCGTTTTTTGCCCATCCACCAATTGCTAAGCCGATCCCAAATAGCAATATCGCACCGAGCACCACAACTAGAAGTAAATTCAAATAGTTTCCCCTCATTGAGAGCCCAAAGACAGTAATCGCAAAAGTGAACATAAGAGCAGTAGCCATAATACCTAAAATTGCGTTAGACAGAACATTGCCCACAAAATACTGCCAGACCTTTAGAGTGGTTGTATTATATCGGCGTAAAACACCTCTTTGTTTCAATCTAGGAAAAGCATTGGTTGGGCCAAAAATTCCTAGAGACAACAAGGTAAAACCCAAAATGCCAGAAAATATATAGTCAAATTGTGTTAGTCCTTTAGTGGCAGTCGAACGAGCTATTACCGTAAAAGGTTGTGGCGATGATACAACTTTTTCATTAGCATCTTTAAAAATTCCTTGCAGTATTGTGCCGAGAGTTTGACCGGCCTGCTCGTTGTTTTGGTCATATAAAACGATCGCCTGGCCCTTTGGTAGATTATTCTCGGTTACTCCAAATTCGGGTGGCAGCAGTATTGTGGCATCGATTTGTCCTCTGTTCATCTTAGTTTTTGCCTGGTCTACACTAAGCCCCGAATTATCAACTTTAAATGATTTAATATTCGCCAGCTGATTCGCAAAATCTTTGGCTACTGGTTGAGATGACTCATTGATAATCGCTACCCTAAAGGTCATATCAGAATCATTTTTGAAAATACTGCCAAAAACTACCAAAAAAATCAGAGGGAAAAAGAAAACAAAAAAAATCGCTACCTTGTCTCTAAATAGTCGTTTAATATCAACTTTTGCAAACGTTACTATCGGCAATAAATTCTGTCGCAAATTATTCTTCATAAGCTATTCTCGAAGCGCCTTGCCTGTTAGATCAATAAACACATCTTCCAAATTTGCCTGCTCGACATGCTGTTCTTTTTTGAACCCTTTTTTTAGTAATCCTTTTATCAGATTTTTTGGGCTATCCAGAGCAACAATTTTACCCTCATCCATCACCGCCACTCTATCGCACAGCAGTTCTGCCTCATCCATATAATGGGTTGTCATAATCACAGTTACTCCACTTTTTCTAATCTGGTTTATCAAGTCCCACAAATTACGTCTGGCCTGCGGATCAAGACCTGTTGTCGGCTCATCCAAAAAAAATACTTTTGGATTATGAACCAGCGCCACAGCAATTGAAAAGCGTTGCCTTTGTCCGCCAGATAATTGTTCTGGATAACTTTTGGCGTATTCAGAAAGTTGCACTTTGTCTAGTAGCTCTACAGCATTAACTTTCTCCCCATAAGTTGAAGCGAAAAATTGAATAAGTTCAAATAACTTGGTTTTTTCCTCGAAAGAAGATGATTGTGGCTGAACTCCGATAATGGATTTGATATATTGCGGATTTGTTGCAACATCGATGCCATCAATACTAACCGATCCTCCATCAATACCCCTAAGCGTTTCCATCATCTCCAGAGTTGTAGTTTTGCCCGCCCCATTTGGCCCTAGTATGCCAAAAATCTCACCACGGCCGACCTTGAAACTAATTTTATTAACTGCCGTTTTTGGTCCATATTTTTTGACCAATTTATTTACGATTACTAGTGACTCTTTCATGGCTTGTTTATTGTAGCAAAAAAATACTCCCATTCGAGTCGCCTCTTTCCGGGAGTATTAATAATTGTTAGCTACTTAAATATTTAGCCACGCTTAACGGTAAGAAAACCGTTTCGTGGATTTTCGTTCACGCTAAAACCGCTTGGAAGCTCGGTAGCAGTATCTTTTCGCTCGTCTTTACTAAAGTAGTAAATTGTCTGCTTCTTACCACCTCGCAAGACTACGTCCTTTGAGTTTAGATAATATGTTACACCCTTACTATTTGTGTGCTTGTATGCCATCACATCTCCCTTGTTAGATTAACTAGTGGTATCAATACCATACTCCCAAGAGTTTTCCCTTGTCAACACCTTTTAATAATAACAACATTTATATCTATCGGTCATATTGCAAATTAACACGCTTATGTATTACACTACTTCTTGAACACTTAACATAAATCAAGAGGTTATTTTATATATGGATTTTACCAATCGTAATGCACGCCCATTTACGCCAGACCAACCATCAGGCGTACCAACTGCTGTTAACAATAATGAGCCAAAGAAAAATAAGAAAATCAAATTTAAGAAACCCAGCCGTAAAACCGGACTTCTTTACTTTATTCTTTTCCTTGTTGCGGCTCTCATCGTAGCATTTTTAGTAACTTTTGCTAAAAGTGGCGAAGAAGGTCAAAACGTCGACAAAAAATCGATGCAAGCAATATTCCTAAACAACGGTCAGGTGTATTTTGGACGTATCGCCTACATGAACAGTTCTTATGTCAAATTAAACGACATATATTACTTACGAGTTAACCAACAGGTACAACCAGGACAACAAGTTAATCAAAATGATGTTTCTCTGGCCAAACTCGGTTGTGAACTTCACGGACCAAAAGATGTAATGATGATAAACCGAGATCAAATTACTTTTTGGGAAAACCTAAAAGACAATGGCCAAGTGGCTAAAGCCGTAGCAGAATACATTAAGGCCAATCCAAATGGTCAAAATTGTGAGCAACAAAATACACCACCTAGCAGTTCCAATAATCCTGCGCCAAATGATAAAACTCCTAACGGTACTACTAGCGCCAACACTACTCCAAGTGCCGCTCCTACTAATAGCGAGAACAAGCCAGCCACAAACGCCCCTACACCAACTACCCCAGCACCTACTCGATAAATAACTTATCTAGATTTCAAGCTAAACTTGTTGCGTTATCTAAATCAAGATGCATGCGACAAGTTTAGCTTCTATTTGGTGCCAGCCAACGCTCAACCAAAAACCTAAGAGCAAACAGAATAAAGAATAAGATACTAAATAACAAACTAAATCCAGCTAGATCTGGCGACCAACGAGGACTGACAAAGTCGAATTTGTACAGATCTGCAGAAACTTCGCTTGATTTAACCGCATTTTTAGCTACATAATCTTGCACACAAGCTACTCTTGGGCTATTAAATCCAGCTGCCGGAAACTGTGCGGTACAAATTCTTTCTGCTTGGGCTTGAATTTGGTCATTTTGTGCCTTTTCACGAACTATTTCATCGGCCATCAACCTGTCATATCGACCCTTTAATTGGATTGGGGGCTTAATTGAATTAGACCCACCCGATAAATTAGTATTCATATGCGTATACACATATTCTCTAAGGTTATTTAGCGGTGTTTCCACATCGCCATTGTTCTCGTCAGCTGTAATTACCTGGTTGCGCAGTTCGACCATTCGCAAATTGTTATTTCTTAGGCCATAAATGCCAAGCACTAAACAAAGCACCCCTGCTAACAAAAAATATTTTGCAGGAATAATCGAAAATCTATTACGCATTTTTCTATACGAACTTTTATTCATAAGCATATTGTACATACAATACCGTTTTAGATTAAACTAAATAAGATGCATATCTATTTTTCTGGAATTGGCGGAACAGCAATTGGACCCCTGGCTTTAATTGCCCACCAAGCCGGCTACACCGTTTCTGGGTCAGACAAACACGGCTCAAGCTACATTGATTATCTAAAGAGTCGTGGAATAGAAAATATTTCACTTGACCAAAACGAAACAAGCATTTCGGCAGTCCACAAAAATCATCCAATCGATTGGTTAGTTCACTCTTCGGCGGTTAGCATAGAAAACCCAAATCATCCAGAATTAGTATTTGCTAAAAAAAACGGTATTCATACAAGCAAAAGAGACGAGTTACTTAATAAAATCATCACCGACAATAATCTAAAACTAATTGCGATTGCGGGGACACACGGAAAAACTACTACAACGGCAATGGTTATTTGGCTCTTTTTACAATTGAAAATTCCTGTTAGCTACTCGGTTGGGGCAAAAATCTCATTCGGCGAGATGGGCTACTTTCACCCTGCCAGTGAATATTTTATTTATGAATGCGACGAATACGACAGAAATTTTTTGGCCTTCAACCCATACGTGAGTATCATCACAGGCATCGCGTACGATCACCACGATATTTTCCCTACCGAGCAAGATTATCTCTCGGCTTTTTTGGATTTTATAAATCAGAGCAGCTCGGTCGTTTTATGGGCAGAAGACAAAGAAAAACTACAACTAACAGATAGCGACTTTTTACATCAAGTCCAGGGGGTAATGCCGAGTATTAAGTTAGCTGGGTTAGTCAATAGACAAAATGCGACGTTAGCGATTAATGGAGTAAGCCAAATCTATAAACGACCCAACAATTCACTGGTTGATATAATAAATACCTTTCCAGGCGTTTCTCGTCGTTTCGAAAAATTAGCAGACAATATTTACACAGATTATGCTCATACTCCAGAAAAGATTTTGGGATGTTTAGAAATGGCGCACGAACTGTCAAAAAAATTAGTTGTAGTTTATGAGCCCCTCACCAACAAACGACAGTACTTTATCAAGGAGGTTTATAAAGACCTATTTACTGGCGTAGATAAACTCTATTGGGTACCTAGTTATTTAACACGCGAAGACCCCAATCAACACGTACTCACCCCGGACGAACTAATGCAATATATGGGCAACAAACAGATAGCTACGGCCAGTGAGTTAGACGACCAGCTATTCGGCGCTATCAAAAAACATCAAGAGAAAGGAGACATCGTTGTTTGTATTTCTGGAGGAGGTGGTGGCAGCTTAGACGAATGGATCAGAAAAAAACTATCCTAGCTTGATTTTATTTGTACATATCAAGTGCTTAGAATCGCCCCTCTCTCATCAATTTTGACTGCGCCCGCCCTAACTACAACTATGTTGTCGTCAATCACTCTAACTATTGTCGAGGGCTTACCATCTAGCAGCCCTCCTTCACAATAATAGGATATGCCTTCGCCAAATATTTGCCTGGCTTGTCTAATAGTGGTAACTGTCTTTTCTGTTGGCAAATTCGCACTTGTTGTTAGCAGTGGGCCGGTTTTACTCAGTAAGTTTACCAGCCCCAAATCCCCAACCACCCGAACTGCAATAGACCCTTTGCCCAAATCTAAGTATTTTTGGTCAACTTCAGTAGGAATCACAACACTAATCGAGTTAGGCCACAGGTATTCAATATTTTTCAGATACCGTCTTTTAAACCCTGCTTCGACTAGCTGGTCCAGCGAGTTTGCTATCACGGTACCGGGCTTATTTGTTCTATTTTTTATGGCATATAGTTTTTTGACTGCTTCTTTATCTAACGCCCTCGCACAAATCCCGTAAACTGTATCGGTTGGTATAATGACTACCTCTCCTTTTTGGAGAGCCAAAGTACAATTTTTATCGAATTTAAGCATAAGCACCTATCCTGTTTGCCAAGCTCATATTATACTATTAACAAAGATGGAACAGCTATTCTTATTTACGCTTAATGACGAATATCAACGTACCCTCACAAAAGTAGGCACTTGGTTAGTAACAAGCGGTGTTAGAGTACTGATATTACTCTTCATTGGGTGGTTTATTTACCGCTACGGCGCAAAAACACTGAGTCGAATTGTTCGTCGCACGATTAGAAACGACCTATACCCAACCAAATCCGACCGAGATAAACGAATAAAAACGCTAGACAACCTCATTAACGGTGGCGTAAAACTTGGGGTCTTTCTAATTATTGGGTTAATGATTGTCAGTGAGCTAGGAGTCAATACCGGGCCACTGCTGGCAAGTGCCGGAATACTAGGTATTGCCTTGGGCTTTGGGGCGCAGAGCTTAATCAAAGATTTTACTAGTGGTATATTTATCATTGCTGACAACCAATATAGGGTTGGTGATATAGTTCGACTTAACGACATAGAGGGTCGCGTCGAGGCACTAACTATCCGCACTACCGTTTTGCGTGACCTTGGAGGCAACTTATACCATATACCAAATGGGAGCATCATAATCACAGCTAATATGACAATGGGTTATGGCGGCATCAATGAAAACTTAATTCTTGATGAGTCGATAGATATCAGACGAGTAGAACACATTATCAATCATGTAGGAGAAGAGATGTCCATAGATCCAAGCATAAAAAACAAGATTAAGATACCACCATATTTTAAGCGCGTAGTACGTTTTTCTGAAAAGGGTGTCGAGATTAAAGTGCTAGGACAAGCAACAGCAAACGATCAGTGGGAAGTCCAAGACGAATTTTACAAAAGATTACTAATTGCATTTCGCTCTAATAAACTCAAGTTGCCTACCACTAATACGCTCAGCTCAAATGGAAGGAAAAAATAATAAATGAACCAACCAAATACTCCACAAGAAATAAACAAAGAAGTTCCTCCGCTTTCCGTGGCCGATGCACCGAAAGATAATCTTCAATCGGTATTAGCATCCGAAGGTAAAGCAATGGATGTCACGACTCCAAAACCAACAGTAGCTCCAGACGACAAAAACCAACACGACAAATCAACGCCAAACACTAATGATTCCCCCGAAGCACCAAAAAAACAACCCCAGCCAGAAAAAAATCTAGACCAACAAAAAAAGGATCAGACACCAGATAAGTCAGATGTTGACCGCTCAGTACACAACAAGCCAAAATCACACACCTCAATTGTTGCAATCATAATAGCTATAATAATTTGTATTGGGCTAATTGGACTAGCTGTGTATTCGCAGCTTAATCAGGTGTAATACTGTTAGTAATAATACCAACGATCAAGCCCAGCAATATTTGTTACATTAGCAACCTTTTTCGGCTCTCCGCCCGCCAAACTCATTACGTAATCGGCCGATTCTTGTTCGTTAGATACTCTAAATACAACGTGATCGTTATCAAGCCACTGCAAGGGTCCTTTCAGCCCACTTCGGCTAAACAATACATCGTCTTTATTGGCACTTATGTCGTAAGAAAGTAGTACCCCCTTGCCATCCCTATCTTCTGTCCAAAGCGCCAGCTTATTGCTTGGTCCATCTGTATATACTCTTGATTTTAGCTGCGCAGGGGGGTTATTGGCATGTGTGAATTTATTATCAGATATTTTGTAGTCGTACCAATCCTGCCCAACCGATGCAGCAATATTGTCATAACTAGTTCTAAATAGGTTCCATACTTCTTTATCAGAAATTGTTTGCTTGTTGCTGCCATCGGCATTAACTTTAAACAGACCAACTGGACCATTAACCTTATAAAGCGCCGGGCTGTAATATACCGTTCCTCGAACAAGCATCACATCGTTAAAATAGTTGGTACTCGCCAGTTCTTTGGATTCGTCTTTCTCCAGATCATACGAAACCAGTTTGTGCCTGTCGCTACTTGCGGCACTTGCTCCCTGAGCAACTTTCACAAAAACTAATCGGTTATCTTGCCATCCAATAATCTGAATACGCTCCGAATCAGCAATTTTCTTTACCTCGTTGGTGTCTAAATCGATGATATTTAACGAATTTAACACGTATCCATCCTGATTACGAGTATTTCCTCGGCTAGACACAAAAGCAACAATGTTCTTGGTTAAATGTGGCACAATGGCCATCGAGTCTTCGCGTTCTGTACCTGTGCCAGCAAGTATTTTTTGTTCGTTTTTGCCATCTACATCGATTTTGTACAAATCATACTTGCCACTACGCTTCGACACAAAAGCCAGCTTGTGTGCTGGGACCATTTTTATCTCTTTCAGTTGCTTATTTGCTACCTCCAGAGTTATCTTCTCTGTACGATAATTTTCGGCCGAAATACTTACTTCAAACTGCGTATCTTTGGAATTTGGCATGGTCAAAATAATTTCACCATTTTCGTTAGAGACCGCACTTGCTTCGTTACTGGTCGCCTCGGCTCTTTTTATTGGCTTATCAGATACAAAGTCGCTCAATTTAAACGTATACTGGCTACCGACAGGTGTTAGTGTTATTTCTCCCAGAGGGTTACTGCCCCAACCAAGGGTGATTTTCTTTTCAACATCAGCAAAAGCTGGTTTTTTGATTGTTAATGTCTGATTTCCCAATTTTAGCCCTGTTAGCGTAACCTTCCCCTCTATATCGGTCCTTGCTTGCTGATTGGCTATTCGCACTTCGACATTTTTTAGTGGTTGTGTCGATTTTTGGTCAAGAATTATAACCGAGCTAGAACTACGAACGCCAAAAGAATTAAGAATAAAATATCTAGAATTAGGTGTGGCAACCGCAGCCACAATCGCTAGCAGTAGCATAGCAATTGTTGCGCGACGGGCTAAAGTATTGCCCCACCAAGCACGAAAAAAGTTAACTATTTTTTGTTTTATAGACACTTTGTCGTTTAGCGCAGACGCTTGAGTTACTTTGTGGTCATGAGCAGATAGTAGTTCATCCGACTCTTTGATTAGTATGTCGTCAACTGCCTTATCGGTTGCTGGATCATCTAACTTCGAGTTTGCTTCTGCTTCAAACTGATCCATCTTATCACCAACAGTCTCTACCGCTTCAACTACATCTGCTTTATCTAACTGCGACTCAGTAGCAACTACTGGGTCTGGTGAAATTTCTTCTGGTGACTCGATTGGTTCATCTACACTAATATTCTGACTTTTATCTTCAAAATTGGGCAGTTTATCATTTGGGATTAACGGGGCACTAGCTGGGCTGGTTGCTTGCATCTGTTCGAGCTCTTTTTTCTTGGTCGTTTCCGGTAGGTCTTCCAAGCTCAACATTGCATCAATCTTTTCCTCGGTCTTTGGGTCAACCGTTGGTCCTAACAATGGATCGGAATCATTTTTTTTATTTTTGTTTGCCATAACAAGTGATGGTTATTAATTATATCTAATTTATTATAACAGCTTTAGCATAACTAGTATAACGCAATCTGATCAGCATCATCATACGAGTCATTATCGGAAATGAATTTATCTGATAATAGCGACAACAGAACATCTTCAAGTGAAACAAATCCCAAAATACGACTTTTCTCGTCCAATACAAAAAATATCAGGGCCTGGGTCTTAATAAAAGCATCCAAAACCGTCCAAAGCGACTGGTTGTCTTTAACATAGAACATTCTAGGATCTACTACATCAGACACTGCCCCACCCTCCTTGTAATCAAGTAGATTTTTAAGATTAAAAACGCCAATTATCTGTTTTGTGCGTCCCTCTTTAACTGGAAACCACTGCTGATTGGTTTTATGAAGCTCATCAATCAATATCGGACCAATTGCTTCGCTAGAACTAACAACCCTTGCCGAGTCCAAATTTATCATTATTTGGCTAATCTTTGTGTCTTTATCCAGGAGTGATTTTATTGCATCAACACTGGCACCATTAAGTCGAATTGCACCCTCCTCTTGACTCGCTTTTAAAAGCTCGAGTAATTCTTTTTTACTAATAACTTTTGTTACTTCTGGCATCTTCCAGCCGGCAAACATTTTATCGACTTCTTTAGCCACAGGGTGAAATAATTTCAACGTTTTTACTAATTTCGGGGCACAAATCCCTGCTAATCTCATAGAAAATCCCGACAATTTTATTTGCCCAGCAAACACAAAAACAATCAGCGAAGTAATTGCGGTAAATATGTACATCCACGTTTCTGACAGAACCTTGCTTGACAATAAAATACTTCCAGAAAACAACAAAACAACAGCCATCCAACCGAGAAGATAGGCACTACTTTTATACTTATTAGCCATCAAGACGTTACTATTAGTATTTTCATCTACAGTCGGCAATTTAGAAGGGTCAACAGTAAAGACAATCCTCATCCTAGCCAAAGATATACATGCTATCGTAACTACAACAAAAATTACCCACAAAATCATATCTAAATACTAGTCCTTTGCACTCTGGTGTGCAATAAATCATAGCCCAATTAATGTTATGATTAAGCTAGTAAGTTTTAAAAGAGGAAATATGAGTAAGCAATTTTTAGCTGTTATCGCTGTTATAATCTTGGGATTTTTTGGAGTTTTGGTTATATCTAAAAAGAAAGACAATAGTACAAATAATCAAGCCCCTGGCCAACAAACTCAGACTAGTAATCACGTCACTGGCGCCGGTGCCGACAAGGTTAAACTTGTAGAGTTTGGTGATTTTCAATGCCCTGCTTGCAAGCAATATTATCCGTTAGTAAAGCAAATAAAAGAAAAATACGCCCAGCAAATAACCTTTCAGTTCAGGCATTTCCCATTAACTCAAATTCACCCCAACGCATTTATTGGATCAAGAGCAGCCGAAGCAGCAGGACTTCAAGGTAAGTTTTTCGAAATGTACGACATGCTTTACGAAAATCAAGAAAACTGGAGTACCAGCTCTAACCCAACTCCAATACTAGAGGACTATGCAAAGCAACTTGGGCTAAATATAGATAAGTTTAAAAGCGACATGAACAGCTCAGCGGTTGCTAGTGTTATCAATGCCGATTTAAAAGCTGGTCAGCAGTTAGGAGTAAATTCAACCCCTACCTTCTTTATTAACGATAAAAAAATTGAAAAAAATCCAACTTCTATCGATGAGTTCTCAAAGTTAATCGACGAGGCAATTGCTCAGCAAAAAAAGCAATAACTACTAACTAGTAGGGGTGGCTGGGGGTTTTTTGTTAATTTTGTTGATTATGTTACTAACGCTACCCAAGGTTGGTGCTAATTTCGTAATCATACTTCGGCGTTCGTGTTCCTGCTGAATTGTCTTTTGCAGTTTGATCATGAGCGGACTGGTTGCTGCCCGCTCATGTAGGTCGCTAAACTGTTTATCGAGCTCGTGTAATTCCTCGTCTGTTAGCTGCTCTAAGCCAACAAAGACCTCGCGCGCGTGTGTTGTAACACGAATTAGCTCATCCAGCTTTAATTGCATCGCTTTGCCGTCTCGGTTTTGAGTATTTTGAATCAAGAACACCATCAAGAATGTAACTATTGTAGTGCCGGTATTAATCATTAACTGCCAAGTGTTAGAAAAATTAAATAATGGCCCAGTGGTTGCCCATACAATTACAATTATTACCGCGCCAACAAAAGTATAAGCAGATCCCGCTGCGTTAGATACTTTGTTTGAAATAAATCTAAATATGTTCTTCATACATTTTATCTCCCAACTTAATCGCAAAATATATGTGCTTAATGTAAACTAAAAAGTACATCATAGATACAGGTTAGCACAAAAACATATGCATATTGATTCCGTTTTCAGCGAACTTAGCTTGGTGATAGTGGTCACAGTGGTGATTGCCATCATCATGAAGCTCATCAGGCAACCCCTAATTCTGGGCTATATCCTGTCTGGGCTATTAGTTGGTCCAGCGGGGCTTAATCTTATTCACTCCACCGAAATGTTCGGCACTTTTTCTGGTATTGGAATTGCTCTTTTGTTGTTCATTATTGGGCTTGGCATGAACATTAGCGAGCTAAAGCGTCTAGGCAATATTGTTACTTTAACTGCTCTAACCACGTTCTTAACAGTTAGTTCACTTGGCTTTGCAACAGCTACGTTACTTGGATTTTCAAAGACCGAGGCCTTTATTGCCGGATTAGCCCTTTTCTTTAGTAGCACAATTATAATTGTCAAAATCCTGTCCGATAAAAAGGAACAAAACCGTTTGCACGGTCAAATTGCAATTGGTGTCATCGTTGCAGATGACTTGGTCGCCACCATGGCTTTACTGTTTGTTGTCGCAGGCAAAGATGGAGGCGGGTTTCAACTATCCGAGCTGATATTTTTAATAGCCAAAGCAGTTTTCCTTTTGATTGCCCTAGTCCTTTGCAGTACCAAAGTTATCCCTCGGGTCTCCAAATACATGGCCTCAAATCAAGAACTTTTGTTTTTGTTCGCAATTGCTTGGGGTTTCGGAATTGCAACTCTATTTGAAAAGTCCGGTTTCTCTACCGAAATTGGCGCTCTATTTGCCGGAATCGCTCTAGCACCATCTACCTATGTGCAAGAAATTGCATCTCGGCTGAAGCCCTTACGAGATTTCTTCGTCGTATTATTCTTTATAGCTTTAGGAGAAAGCATGAATCTTAGCAATATTGCTGCCGGTATTGGTCCTGCCATTGTCTTGTCTCTTATTGTTATATTCATAAAACCACTGACAGTTATCATTACCACTGGACTAATGGGATACCCAAAGCGAGTGGCATTTAAAACTGGTATAAATCTGTCGCAAATTAGTGAGTTCTCAATCGTATTGGTGCTACTAGCAACCAGTGTTAATATGGTTCGTCCAGAACTTAGTGCTGTTATTACGCTGGTCGCAATTATTACTATTGCTACTTCCACCTATCTTATGCACTACGACGACGAATTATTCGCCAAATTCGATCGCATCAAAATAAGATTATTCGAAAAAGAGGTGGCCTACCGCGAAAAACGTAGTACTACAACCTACCAGCTTGTCTTGCTTGGGTATCACCACGGTGGTCATGAATTTATTAAAACCTTTAAAGAACTCGGCAAAAAATACTTGGTCATCGATTATGACCCAAATATTATTGAAATCTTAGAGCGTCAAAAGATTAACTACCTATACGGTGATATTGCTGATATGGAGCTACTTAAAGAAGCACGAATCGATAAAAGCCAGCTAATCGTTTCTACCATCATCGATCATGACGTCAACAAATTTATTGTTACAACTATGGAAAAACTTAATCCTACAGCTGTTGTAATATGCCATGCAGACAGCGCCCAGGAAGCAACCGAACTATACGACCTTGGAGCTAGTTATGTCATGATGCCTCACTATATCGGCAACGAAAAAGTTAGTGCCTTCATAAAACATAGCGGTCTCAAAAAAGACGAATTCAAAAAACAACGCGAAAAGCACTTATCTTATATCCGCAATCAACTGGTTAACGACGAACCTATAGCTTAGCATCGCAACTTCTACAAATCCCACAAGGACCACACATTTTTTTCTGCTCGCCTTCTTCTGGTGGGGCTTGGCAAACTACACAATGTTGTAGTTTATTAAAACTATAAGATTGCTTTTCGTTTGTCTTATTGCCATAGCCAAGTAACGCTAACTCTTGACCGCCCGATTGGTCAAGACCAAAACTAATACTACCCCCGCAGCCACTAAATACCCTATTATTGGCCGACGCCCTAGCCGCTGCCTGCCAAACCTGCTCTACTAGCAAATCTGGGTGGACCGCTAATGGCTCATATAGTCCGTGATGAATGCCACTAGACACCTTTGAAATGGACTTTTCAAAACGTTCATTTATTGCCGATACCACAGCATATTTTAGTTGCTGATTATCGTAAATACTTTCTACACTGCCAAGATAATAATCAATAATATCTGTTTGCTGTTTAACAAATTCGAAAGTATTTAGCGGACTTCCGCCCTCAATTCCGGCATAATAATTTTTCCCTGTTTTGGCTGTCATTGCACTGTCATAACAATTACGCAAACTATCAATTAACAGCTCCTGCTGAGTGTCTCCCTCCATTTGCAAATGCACTCTTTGGCCTAACAAACCCCCCTCAGATGGCAGTTCTGCCCCCAAATGGCGATATAAGCCCTCAAGGGCCTGTCTGTCGCTTCCATCCAAGCTCTGCGATTGAATCTTCATACTGCCATCACTGCGTTTTGACACGACCCGTAGCATCGCCTGACGTCGAGTTACGTTATAACCTCCTATGTCTTGATCTGCATCAGCTAACTCATTCGGAAAGTCCGAAATAACCACCATTGTATTGGGCAAATCACCCTGCGCCACTACTAACATTTGTTGATATTCTTCAAACTCTAACTGACGGCGTTCGGCCTCAAAGTACAAATTAGGAGGTAATCTATCTGCCTCCTCAAGTGCATCATAAAAAATTTTGCCTAGCGGCGAACCGTCTTCCGCATATAGCTCTTGGCCGTCAAAATGATAGGCAAATTCCGAATTCATACTGCCATCTATTGCTTCTGCCAACCAAGTTGTAGCATCGTCATATAGCCGCTTTTCAGGGTTATAGATGAAAGTTTCTGGCGAAATTACCTTATTCATGACCTCTCTCTGTTCTCGAAGAGGTCGCACTTGACGCCAAATCCTGCTCGGGAACTATGGTTTTTTGGCTTGTGTCTGGCTTAGTGAAAACACATTACAGTTGCGGCACAGCTCACGAATTACACGCGATTCCAAGCAAATGATTTTTTAAACTACTCTAAATATAACTACTCTAGCATTGGTGTACAAGCCGTAAAAATTACACCACAGATAGCGTGGTGACTCTTTAAAGGTAAAACGCCACCAGCAACAAACAACCAATGATTATTCGGTAATAGGCAAAGAACTTAAAATTGTTAGTCGAGACATAACGTAGCAACCATTTGATAGCAATTAGAGCAGTTACAAAGGACACAACTGTCCCTACGACTAGTGCAAGCGCCCCACCAGAGACCGTTGCTAGCTCGTGCCTACCTTTAAATAACTGATAAGACCCGGCCAAGACAATAATTGGAATGCTCAAATAAAACGAAAAGGTTGTGGCAGTAACCCTATCGAGTCCTGACAGCAAGCCACCCATAATCGTTGCGCCAGATCTAGACACACCTGGCACTAACGCTAAAATCTGGTACAAACCAACACGCACCGCTCTAGCGGGAGTTAATTCGTCAAATTTGGGAAGGGTTTTATCGTTTTTCGGTGCTTTATGATAATTTTCTATTAGCCAAATTAGAATACCTCCAACTATTAAAGCAACAGCAATTACCCAAACTACTGCATATTTAGATAATTGATCTTTTAGAAAAAAGCCAGCTAGCCCCGCTGGGATTGTTGCAATTATCCAATTAGCCCAAAATTTTAAGGTTTTTTTGTCTCTTTTTACTAGTCCAACAATTTTTTTTATTAAATCAGACCGATAAAACCAAATAACTGCACCGATTGCCCCCATCTGTATCACAATAGTAAATATTTCGGCGGTGTCTTTATAGCCAATCACCCTTTCCGAAACAATTAAATGTCCAGTGCTAGAGATAGGCAAAAACTCTGTAAAGCCCTCGACAACACCTAGAAAAATTGCTTGTAAAATTTCTATCATAAGTTAATTATACTTGTTTTTTATTGCACTAAGGCGCCCGATAAAAGATTGTGCTGCGCCCTCTATGCCCAAAACTTTCAATGCGCCCACCAGCACATATAGTTGGTCAATCTCCAATTTGTCCACTGTACCCGACTGTTCTACGCGGTGAAAATAGTAGTCAATCTTTTCAACCAGCCATTTCTCTTCAGCCGGTTTAACGCTATCTGTTCTAATTGGTTTTTGGCTCATACCCTCGTTACTGATAATTTCAAGCGAACGAGCCGAACGATTACGTTTTCGCAGATGACCTCTAACAATCAAATTATCAATATGTGCAGCAACTGTAGCAACCGACTTATACTCTAGGCCAGTAGATATTTCGCGGTAACTTGGCCCATAGCCATGCTGAGATATAAATTTTTCTATAAATTCTAAAATCTCAAATTGCTTTTTGGTGGGTCGTTCCTTATTTGTCGCCATTAACTATCCTAAAAGCACTGTGTCCGTGCGCTTTGTGTGCCACAACTCTTGGCACAGAATAACGAGCTCGCCGAGTAGCCACCTTGAACTTGGTTGGAAATACCCAGTATTTGTACCAAAAATAATTCCAACCAGTAAAAAATCCAGCCGAAACAAACTGCCCAATGTAAGGTGTTATGCCAAATACTTTAAGCCCGTACACTATAAAATAATCCATTACAAAATCAACCAGTGTGATGATTATGTAGCGACCAGTTACCTCCGTCTGATGCTTTTTGAGAGTAGGGTGATTAAAAACCCAATAACGTTGCAACAAAAAGTTAACTGTCCAACCAGTTAGTGTCGCAACCGATTTTGCCCAAAAAAAGCTCAACCCCAAGATTTTATCTATAAAGAAAAAGGTTGCATATCCAGACCAAAAGTATGCACCACCACTAATCATGTATTCGCTAAAGCGTCTAATTTCTCTGATTTGCCCTTTTTTGAGTTTTTGCATTGTTTGTTTGGTTTATGTTCGTATCAACAAACATACTATAGCATTTTTTAAACTTTACCGCTTATTTTGCGCCAATGCCGTTAATAACAGCTCTGAAAGTTCGAAGTAAAATACTAATATCCAACCAAAAACTCCAGTTTTGAACGTAGTAAACATCCAGCTTGCGTCGCTCCTCAAAGCTAATATTTCTTCTGCCAGAAACCTGTGCAAGACCAGTCAGGCCCGATTTAACACTTAGTATTTGGTGTTTACCTTGATACTTTTCTAGCTCCTGTGGAATCAACGCTCTAGGGCCAACCAAACTAATATCCCCCTTTAGTACGTTTATCAACTGCGGCAGCTCATCCAAGCTAGTTGATCTAATAAATTTGCCGGCTCTTATCAACCTAGGGTCATCCAAAAGCATATCGCCATTACTACGATATTTCGCCGACAAACCCTCTTGTCCTAATTTTCTAAAGGCCTGTTCGGGAGTAGTTCCATCAAAACGTTTTTGTTGCGAGCGAAACTTGTAAACAACAAATTTTTTATCGTGCATGGTCAGTCGTTTTTGCTTAAACATCAATGGCTCGCGGGGGTTAGCAATTTTTATAATAACGCCTGCCAGCAACATTAAAGGAGAGAGTATTATTATCAGTAGAAAACTCAAAGCTATGTCAAATAAACGTTTCAAAATTCTTCCCCATCCAACAAGGGCCGTTTGATGAACACTCACTACTGGCACTCCCCTGAAAAGTTCAACCTCGATATTGCCAGCAAAAACACCATCACTTCCCGGAATGAATTTATAGGCAATGTGGTGTTTTTGGGCGTAGCTCAAAATATCTGTATTCTGATTTTCAGACGAATATAATTTCGTCTGGACAATAGTATTTATGCTTCGATTTTTTAGTTTCTTAACAGCCATCTCAAAATCGTCAAAGGCATCAATTTGACTATCTTCTATCTTAAACCCAACCGTTCCAACAATATTGTAACCACTAAATTTAGTATCAATTAGTTCGTCTACTACCCCATGCGAACTTTTGGGATTGCCAATAATCAATACATTGTCAATGCCTACGCCGTAAGCAAAAAGTGTTCGCCTACAAATCCTCGCTATTACTCTAAAAACTATTAGAAAACCAAAGCTCAAAAACAAACCATAAACCGGTACAAGTCGAGCTGGGAACAGATTGCCATCGGTAACAAAATCATACCCAACCACAATCAACACCCCAATAAACGAACCCAGTATCAACCGGCCAATTTCTCGAAAGCGATTTTCGAAAACGTTTCTAGTGTATAGCCCTAGCGACGCATGGCTAACCAACCAAAATGGCAGGGCAAACAAAAACGCCGTTATGTACGAATACGCCGAGATTTGAACAATCAAAGGCCTATCGTCAAACTTAACCCTTAAAATGTACGCTAGCGAAAAAGCTGCCAAAATTGCCAAAAAGTCACCAATTACTAGCAAAATCGAATAAAAAAGATTTGCGTTATTTCTCATACCTACAAGCTGATTATAACAGCAAAAACTCCTGTTTTCTTACCCTTTATATGCAAACCATTTCGATATAGTTAGTTATACTTATTGCTATGGATCTATCAAAATTAAAAGTCGCCATTGTTTGCGACTGGCTAACCGGCCCAGGTGGAGCCGAACGAGTAGTGCTAGAGCTTCACAACCTTTTTCCCGATGCGCCCATTTATACCTCTCAATATGACCCAAAAAGGGCTATCTGGTTTAACGGCCTAGACATCAGAACTGGCTGGTTACAAAAACTACCAAGTGGGTTAAAAAAATTCTTGCCAGTATTTAGAGCACTTTACTTTTCACGCCTAGATCTATCCGAATTTGATCTGATAATTTCTAGCAGTGGTGCCGAGGCAAAATATGTAAAAAGGCGCCTCAGCAGCACCCACATTGCATACATTCATGCACCAACACATTATTACTGGAGCCGCTACGATGAATACCTAAAAAATCCTGGCTTTGGCAGGTTCGATTGGCTAGCTCGTTGGGCGCTAAAAATACTAGTTGGGCCGATGCGCAAGTGGGACTACAGGGCTGCTCAAAGGGCCGATAAAATAATCGCCAACTCAACCCATACTCAAGGCGCAATTAAACAGTACTATCATCGCGACTCAGAGGTTGTTTTCCCGCCAGTTAACTTAGATCGCTTTAAATCATTAACCACCAACCACAAACGTAGCGGACTGGTTTGCGTTAGCCGTCTTACGCCTTATAAAAGAATCGATCTTGCAGTGCTGGCCTGTAACGATTTAAAAGTACCTCTTGCTGTCCTTGGTGGTGGCCCAGAGCTAAAACGATTAAAGGCAATGGCCGAGAACAATATCGCTTTTATAGAAAATCCTACAGACAGCGATGTAAATCAGGCATTATTTACCGCAAAGGGGTTTATTTTCCCCGGACTTGACGATTTTGGCATTGCGCCAGTAGAAGCATTGTCTGCTGGGGTGCCAGTCATTGCCTTTAGGGGTGGTGGGGCACTAGATTATATCGATGACCAGAAAAATGGTGTCTTTTTTGGCACCCAATCTGTTGCTAGCTTAAAACAAGCTATAAACCAGTTCTTTAAAAAGTCATATTCACCCACTGCCGTTAAAAAAAGTGCCGAGAAGTTTTCTGAGGCAAGCTTTCAACGCGGTGTGGTTGATGTTATAAAAAATACTCTAAAATAACCTGCTTTGCTCTATTAAATGCGATGGTCGAATAAATTTAGGTAACTTTTAATAGCGCATCAATTGCAACTGCTGTCTGCTCCCACCCATCAACAGATACACAATCGATACCCATAGCTAGCACAGGATAATCATTGCCACCCTCTTGCAAGCGATCACCCAAGAATAGTATCTCGTCTTCAGCTATCTTAAGAGCTTCCATCAACTTTCTCATCCCGTAGGATTTGTCTATACCAAGTTTGGTTATATCAATTGTCGTTACACCACCGGAGCGAACTTCAAACTCGGGGATTTTAAGAGCAATCGCATCTCGCAATGCAAACTTTTTTTCGTCAGTCGGATCCCACTCTTCTTTTTTGCGAACCCCTTCCTCCCCAAGTTCAGTCACAATGTCCTGTCCTAGCGCAGACCAAGAGATTTGGCTCCCACGGTCTTCAATTTGCGGACCATAAACTTTAGCTTTATCATAACCGAATTCCTTAACTATCTCATTGACTGTCTCAATGATTTTCCTCTTCTCTTCTTCTGTAAAATCTTCAGCATATTGCTGTTGCCAGTGCTTAGTTTTAGGACTATATCGATAATATCTAGTGCCACAGGTTGGCATTATGTGTAATCTACTTAATTCTTCTTCCGAGGCCTCGAGATTGCCTAATAGCTGCATTTCAAATTGCCCAAACTTACCTCCAGATATAACACACACCTCATAATTTTGTAGTAATTGGCGCAAAAGAGACGACATCTTATCCGGTAGAGCCGACTTACTTGGTGCAAGAGTACCGTCAAGATCAAATGCTATCAATTTTTTGCTCACGACTTAATCTCTCCATTTGTGTGCGCCTTATTCCAGTCATTTAAAAACCAACTGCTAGACCATTTCTTATCAGCACCAACACCAGAAACAACTTTTATGCCATATTTTTTACACGTCTCCCACTCTGGGATACTTTCTTCGTCCACTCTATCGCCACCTTTTGTAAAAATATCTGGCTTCAAAAACTCTAGCGCTTTATTTACCGTTTGGTCGTTTTCAATCTCAAACGGTATCACATAATCTACACCAGCAATACCGCTAACTATTAGCGATCTGGTTTCTAAGTCCTGAAAAGGTCGTCCTTTTTTTTCTCGCAAAAAACTATCGCCATTTACAACTACTACTAGTGTGTCGCCATATTTTTTGCTCTCAATAATACAGCTAATGTGCCCTGGGTGAATTGGGTCAAATCCCCCACTTGTGGCAACTACTTTTCCTAGTTTAGGTCTTAACTTTGCAAACTCCTCGAAAGAGACAACCCTTGCACCCCATTCTTCACTCATATACCAAACCAGTATATCAGGTAATAAAGTCCTGATATAATTGACATAATGAATAAAATTCTTGTAACCGGTGGCGCCGGATTTATTGGGTCCAATTTCGTACACCATGTTTATAAACATCGACCCAATTGGCACATAGCAATACTAGATGCACTAACTTATGCGGGCAACAAAAAAAATATATCGGGTCTCGATACCGCGCGAGTAAGCTTTGTCCACGGCAACATCTGCGACCAGAAGTTGGTAGACAAATTAGTCTCAGATATAGATGTCGTTGTTCACTTTGCAGCCGAATCTCACAACGATAACTCTCTTCAAAACCCCTGGCCTTTTGTCGAAACAAACATTGTTGGTACATATCAGCTTTTAGAAGCTGTAAGAAAACACAGCAAACGACTTCATCATGTTTCAACAGACGAAGTATATGGCGATTTAGAACTCGACGACCCAAATAAATTCAAAGAAACAACGCCCTATAACCCATCTAGCCCCTACTCTAGCACCAAGGCGGGCTCTGACATGCTGGTACGTGCATGGGTACGATCTTTCGGCATTACAGCAACATTATCGAACTGCTCGAATAACTACGGACCTTATCAGCACGTAGAAAAATTTATTCCCAGACAAATTACCGAAATTATTGAAGGGCGAAAGCCAAAACTATACGGAAGTGGCGAAAATGTGCGTGACTGGATCCATACAGAAGACCACTCATCGGCAGTTCTAACCATAATCGAAAAAGGGAAATCTGGCGAAACCTATATGATTGGCGCAAACGGAGAAAAAAATAATAAGTTCGTTATAGAGTTAATCTTAGAACTTATGGGCAAAGACAAGTCAGAATACGAGCATGTCAACGACCGCCCGGGGCACGACCTTCGCTATGCTATTGATGCTACAAAACTACGTACCGAGCTAGGTTGGCAACCAAAATATACCGACTTCAGACAAGGACTAGCTAATACAATTGAGTGGTACAAAAAAAACGATGACTGGTGGAAGCCACAAAAAGAAGCCACAGAGGCCAAATATCAAAGGACTGGACAATGAGCGAGTTAACCGTTCGCGAGTCACAAGAAATACCTGGGGTGTTTATTATTTCTTTAGAGCTCTACAAAGATAATCGTGGGTGGTTTAAAGAAAATTACCAAAAACAAAAAATGGAATCGCTTGGATTACCGCCTTTTGAGGTAGTTCAAAACAATTTTTCATTTAATACACATAAAGGGATTGCCAGGGGGCTGCATGCAGAGCCCTGGGAAAAGTACATTTCAATTTCAAACGGTAGCATTTTTGGAGTTTGGGTAGATCTGCGAAAAGGGCAAAATTTTGGCAAAGTGATGACTCTAGAAATCACTCCAAATATTGCCGTTTTTGTGCCTAAGGGGGTTGCCAATGGCTATCAAACTCTCGAAGAAAATATAACTTATACCTATTTAGTTAACGAACACTGGTCACCTCAGGCCAAGTACACTCTAGTCAACATGCAGGACCCTTCTCTTAATATAAAATGGCCCATCTCAATTAATGACGATCTCATATCTGAAAAGGACAAACTCCACCCTTATATTAACGAAATAACTCCAGTAGAGGTGTAAATGGACGAATCGAAAATACTGATTATTGGAGCAAATGGACAACTCGGCAAAGAGCTACAGCTAAAATACCCCTCTGCTCAAAAAGTCGATATTGGCGAGTTAGACATAACGTCTAAGAATTCCGTCTCAAACTACGATTGGTCTAACGTAACACACATACTAAATGCTGCTGCCTACACCAATGTAGACGGCGCAGAGACACCAAACGGGCGCATCTCTGCGTGGCAGGTTAACGCTGTTGCACCCTCTTATTTGTCAGCAATAGCACAAAAAAATAATATTGTAATCGTGCATATATCTACCGACTATGTTTTTGATGGTACGAAAAAAATACATCTGGAAAACGAACCGTTCAGCCCTCTAAATGTTTATGGTTGCAGTAAAGCGTCTGGAGACATTGCAATACAAATGGCTCCCAAACATTACATCTTAAGAACCTCCTGGGTTGTAGGAAGGGGAGATAACTTTGTTCGCACAATGGTTGACCTAGCTAACAAAAATATATCTCCAACCGTAGTTAGCGATCAAATAGGGCGACTCACATTTACCAGCGAGTTAGTGCGTGCAATAGATCATCTACTGACCAACCAAGTGGCCTATGGGACTTATAATATTTCTAATGAAGGACCTTCTGCTAGCTGGGCAGATATTACCAGAGAAATTTTTAATATCCTAGGTAGAGACGACCTTACTGTAACCGACACAACAACCAAAGAATACTACCAAGACAAGCCAGGCATTGCCCCTCGTCCACTACAAAGCACTCTGGATTTATCAAAAATCCAGTCGGTGGGATTTATTTCAAGCAACTGGCAAGAAAACCTCAAAGAATATTTAACAAATGAAAATTGAATTTTCCGAACACGCCTTAGCCCGACTTAAAAGCCGAAAGAACATTACCAAAGATATGGTCATTAATACGGTACAGTCTCCCGACCACAATTCTGAGTCTTTCAAAGATAGAATTGTGTTACAGAAAATATATGATGATAAGGTCCTTGAGGTTGTATGCAAAAAAGAGGATAATATAGTTATTGTTATAACAGAATATTTTTTGGAGAAATAATGAAGATAACTTATGACGAAAATGTAGATGCCATGTACATAACCTTAAACGACAAGGCGCCTTACAAATCTAGTAAAAAAATTACCAAGGACTTGTTAGTTGACTATTCTGACTCAGGCCAAATCATCGGTGTTGAGGTGTTGTCTGCTTCAAAAAATGTCCAGCTTCCCACAAAGCCCACAAGTATACCTATCGAGCTAAACCCTGCGCCATAACAGATACATCCTCTTGCCCACATGCTCTATTCGTATCATGCTGATACGAATAGAGCATGTAAATGATACGATTCTTCAAAAATCGAGATACCGCTTAAATCGCACAGATTAAAGTCTTATATTTTTCAGGGTTTCTTTACTCCAACCGTTTATGGCAACATAAACGGTTGGAGTTTAAGATAGCAAAATAGTATACTCTTGGAAGTAATATGCAGAAAAATATGTTAAGTGACATGATCGACTACACCTGGAGGGCCTAACAACATGAAAGGTATTATTCTAGCGGGAGGTAGCGGCACAAGATTGCATCCGATTACAAAAGGTATATCAAAACAGCTTATACCAATTTACGACAAGCCAATGGTCTATTACCCTCTAAGTACCCTCATGCAGGCAGGCATAAAAGATATACTAATTATTACTACACCACATGATCAAGCATCTTTTCAACACCTCTTGGGCGACGGTTCACAATGGGGCATCAACTTAAATTATGTCCAGCAACCGTCGCCCGATGGCCTTGCTCAGGCATTTATGTTAGGAGAAGAATTCATTGGAAGCGATAAAGTAGCACTTGTGCTGGGCGACAACATATTTCATGGCGCCGAACTTGATGAATCTCTCAAAAATTGCACCGATCCAAACGGGGGAGTTGTATTTGCCTATCAGGTTTCCGACCCCCAGCGCTATGGAGTTGTCGAGTTCGACAAAAATATGCAGGCAAAATCTATTGAAGAAAAGCCCACAGCTCCCAAATCAAACTATGCTGTGGTTGGCCTATATTTCTATGATAACGATGTAGTGGAAATTGCTAAAAATATTCAGCCAAGCGAACGAGGCGAGCTCGAAATTACATCTGTTAATGAAGAGTACTTAAAACGTGGCAAACTCCAGGTTACAACGCTAGACGATGGAGACGTATGGTTAGACACCGGAACAATAGATAGCTTATCCGATGCTACCGACTATGTCCGTGTATTACAAAAAAGGACGGGGCAAATTATCGGATCTCCAGAACTGATTGCCTACGAACAAGGTTTCATCAACGAAGAACAATTAGCTAATCTCGCCAAACCCCTAAAAAAATCCGGCTATGGAAAATATCTAACAAGTTTAGGGTAATATATGCTCCAGAAGATTTTAACAAGCCCTTCAGCTCAAGCACAATTTATTCGATTGAGAAGGTAAAAAAGAGCTTAGCCGAATTCCAGAGTTAAACGTACACGACATAGTCAATAACCACTTAAAGCGGCAGATGCTATTTCAAAATTGACTTTATGTCTGATCCGAAGCTTCTATTATGTCTCCACACAATCAGATTCATCAAAAAATTCCAAATCATAGCTATAGTTGCAGCAATGCCCAGTGATATCAAGTTAGGTAAACTCAACGATAAAATTGAAAATCCTACTATTGTAATGACCGCACCCGTACTGTTAGTAGACAAATAACTCAAGTACCTCTTTAAAGACGACATATAATAATTTACATCTTTTCTAAAGTAAGTCCATTTCGTATGTAATATATATGTTAGATTTATAGTCACTACCATCGCTAAAATAGCTGCAATTGGCTTAGACCCAGTTACAAAACGAAGAGCAAGCTCGAGGATTGCGTAATTTACAAAAAACGCAACCATACCAACTACTATGAACTTAGCTATCACTAATCGACTTGCCTTATCGCTTATCATTTAAAACGATTCTTTAAAATCCAAACAGCGTGAGAAAAACCAGTTGCAAAATAGTCCTGCTTTGTTTCACCTTCTCTATTGTGTTGAATAATATTATACTCACTAAATTTTATGTTAGGGTTTGTAGCTGCATTTATTTTTATCTGTGGGCTCAGGTTCCAATCACCCATATCCAGAGCAAGCTCATCCTTAATTTCCCTTTTAAATATCCACATACCGGATAGTATATCTTTTATCTTAATACCGTAAAGCATCCTGGTTTCAAAATTCAATAAACCCACACCAATCTTTAGCTTCAGTGGTATTCTTGTACCATCTTTTAAGGGGTACCTATTGCACGAAATAAAATCCAAATTATTATCTAATAAATGGATAACCATTTCTTTAGTGCTCTCAATAGGATACGTACCGTCACCGTCAGTTGCCATAATGATATCGCCCTTAGATTTTTTTATTCCCGTCATATGTGCATAGCCGTAACCAATGCTTTTTAGAACTCTGTTGTCCTCATATACCCTTACTCTTCCCCCTATTTTACTTGCAACTTCAATAGTGTTATCTGTAGATTTGTTGCTAACAACAATAATTTCATCGATATATTTCGGAATTTTGTTAATAACCTCTACTATATGTCCACCTTCGTTTCGACATGGGATAATTACTGATATTTTTTTGTTTTTTATCATAATAAACAATTATTTTTTATATACAACTAAAATATTTTTTCCAAATAACTTTCTTGTAACCAATTCTAATGCTCGACTAAATGGAAACAAAATTCTATCAAAAATCCAAATTGTCTTTGGGTTAAGATTGCCACTACCGCCAATCAGCTTATAGATATACGCCAATATAAACCCTATCGGGTCGCAATATTGCAGTCGTTTTATCTTAAGCTTACTTCTTATCGCTAAGTAAGTCATATCGCTCGATCTATATCTTCTCAAATGCTCAACGAGTACGTCGAGCTGAGTCAATATAGAGTTAAAAGCGGGTACATAGATAATGATCGACCCATCGTCTTTAATTACTTCCTTCATTTCTCTTAATAAAGCTGTATCATCTTCGACATGCTCAAGTACATTAAAAGAGTACACTATATCATATTTTCTTTTTATTTCTTTGGCTGACGAGTAGACCTTGTATCCTTTTTTCTTCAAGACAGACACTCCGTTTGGGTCAACTTCCACGCAGTCAACTTTTATTCCTCTATCTTTCAAGATGTCTGCATAGGTACCAATCCCTGCGCCAAAATCTAAAACCTTTACGTTTTTTTTGGTAGTAGTTCTTATCTCTCGTTTAACAAGATCATGCAAGTACTTGTTATAATTAACAGCACTCTGCATAACCTCTAGGTTTGTCTGTCCTGTATACAGATACTCCTCTTTACTCAAATTTTTCTCCTACATCCTATCTAGACATCTATAGTATCTTGAAATTAACGGCAATGACAATAGCAAGATATGAATCAAGCTATAAGTTGATCTATGGGTAACACAAGCTCAAGACACTAGAAGATTAGACATCAGTAAGATATGATTACGGCATTAGATCATCAAAAAGTGTACGCTTAATGAATACCAGAATATTACAGGGTTTTCCGTGGATTATAATAAAATTCTTTTTCAGCCCCAACCCTGAGCTGTTTTTCTTAAGATGGTTTATTACAATAGGATTACTGGTATCTTTTACGCTACCCCCTTTTATGGGACCTGACGAAGCCACTCATGTGTATAGGGTCTACGAATTATCAAGTTTCGACTTAAAGCTCGATAAGTTTAGCAACGGTTATGGTTATAAGATACCCGACACAATTATAAAGCTAAACCAGGATCAATTTTCAAGCAATGCAAACCAACCAGCCCACAACGTATTAGCCCACAACATCAAATCAGGACCTATTAACGCCCCCCCCTCCATTCAATATTTCGAGAATGCCTCAACCTATCTATCGACCGGCTACTTACACATGGTCATTACAGCATCGGTAAGTAAGGTTCTTGGCCTATCTGCTTATACAAGCATTATGCTGATGCGTTTAACAAATTTGGCTGTATGCGGCACTCTCGTATACCTCGCGATCAAGACTATTCCCAAGAAAAAGTGGTTCTTTGTTATGGTCGGGCTCTTTCCTATGGCTATTCATCAAACTGCAGTCATCACACCTGACGGAATTGTAAATTCTGTGGCCCTGCTAAGTATTGCAATGGTTGCAATGCTTATATACAACAAGAGGCCCGTGGATCGTAAATACCTTATAGGCCTCTTGACCATGCTTACCATAGCGTCTTTGACTAAACAGGCCTATGTTCTGCTATCTTTAATCTTATTTTTAATACCCGCTTCTGTTTTCAGGCACAGTATTATAAAACTAAGATACATTGCAGTTTGCATGTTAGTAATTTTAAGTATCTTAGGACTTTACAATGTGGCAACCATAACGACAACAAATAACGGTTTAGCCATGTGGCGACAGCGAGATGGTTTTGGTGAAACAAAAACCGCAAATGAATTTGTAAATGATATAGTACATAGGCCTGTATATACCTTAAGGTTCTTGACTGGAAGTTTTGTATATAACATTTCGCCAGAATATAACAAACCGACAGACCAGAAAACCTTCATGCATAATGAGCATGCTGACTTTACTGCGATTACATTTTATGGTAGTTTTGGCTCTCTTAACATCAAGTACCCTGCCTGGATAACACCTATCGTTTTGTTGGGATTACTTATTCCCTTGCTATCAGAAAATTATACTTTTCTAAAGGAAAGAAGAGAGAGACTATTAATTTGGTTTATTATTCTATCAACCTGCACTCTGTTAACCTTGCTTCTCTGGTTCAAATGGACAGCGCGTACTGATCCGGCAATAGTAGGATTACAAGGCAGGTATTTTATACCCCTTCTTGGTTTGCTAGTTTTCGTTACAACGGGCAGATATGTCAAAGTCTATGTTAGAAAAAGCTATCTGCCCAAACTTCTAGGTGGTATTGTTTTTATAGAAGGAGCTATGATGCTCGTTCTTATTTTTAGCAGGTTTTATGCTGGACCTTGATTTATTTGCTAAATAAATTTTCACCAGCTACTTTATTTGCTTTACTTACTACTGTGTTTTACAATTAAAATCGTAAGCTTAAGTTAAAATAAATATATGAAACCAATAAGATTAATGTTAAATAAAAAAGTGTATTTGGCAGTAGGAATATGTATTGCTATAAGCATTTTACTGGTCTTTTTATATATTAATTTCAACCATACTAACAAGAAAGATTCTAATATTCAAAATACCACTTTGGCCGAACATGAAACAATAAATTATGTCCCAGCAACTAAAGAGGATCAAGAAGAAAGTGATAACGCTAAAAACAATTCAGCGGCACGAGCTAACAACCAATCAACCCCATCCACCGCGAATGTAGTTATCACCGATGCAAGCCAGTATGGCCAAAGTATTGAAATACGCGCGCTTGTGACTAACGTGTTTGCTGCTGGTACTTGTACTATAACCCTAAGCCAAGAAGGTAATCATTTTAGTAAACAAGTTCCTGCAACAAAAGACGCCACAACAACCCAGTGCCAGACAATATCCATACCTAGATCTAGCTTCAATAATCCTGGTAAATGGAGAGTAGTAGTTAATTATAATTCCGACTCCATAAGCGGCTTTTCAGAAAAGGACCTGGTAATTCAATGATTCTCAAAGTTTTGGCCCAAAAATCATTTATAACCATTCTTACGATTTCTGGCTTCCTTTTTATTGCTGCTTCCTTATCTATGTCGCATACAGCAAATGCTCTGTCTGGTGGCGATTTTAATGCGGCCAGAATAGCGGATGATACAGTGTTCTTTAATAAATATTCAATGACGCAACAAGAGATCCAAACATTTATGAATGTAAAAGTACCTTCTTGTGACACAAATGGATCTGCTATATATAGTGGATCCACTACAAGAGCTCAGTACAGCGCAACAAGAGGTTATTATCCTCCTTTTACATGCTTAAAGGACTATACGGAAAATACTCCAAACAGGAATTCTGAATCTGCTTTATGCAATACCTACTATGGTGGCTTTAAAAATAGTTCTCAAATAATATACGATGTTGCCCAAGCTTGCGGCGTCAGCCCCAAAGTTCTTCTTGTATTATTACAGAAAGAACAAGGGCTACTAACGGATGCCTGGCCATGGACAATTCAATACCGGAGTGCTACAGGTTTTGGATGCCCCGATACAGCACCTTGTGATTCCGAATACTATGGCTTCTTTAATCAAGTATACAATGCGGCTCGCATTTACAAAAAATACGAACGTGATGCCAGCAACTACAATTACCGTAAAGATCGTAATAACTATGTACAGTACAATCCGAATATCAATTGTGGTGGATCAAATATATATATAGTGAATCAAGCAACTGCCGGACTCTATAACTACACCCCCTACCAGCCGAATGCTGCAGCTCTAAATAATCTATACGGTACTGGAGACGGCTGTAGCGCATATGGTAATAGAAATTTTTGGCGCATGTTCTCTGAATATTTTGGAACTACTACTGCCTTCTACGCTACCAACGCAAGTCAAGTCAGAACCTTTACTGATGCTTCGATGACACAAGAAACAAGTCACAACCAGATGTTAGCTGGTAACAAGGTTTTCATTCAGATTAAATTTAGAAATAACGGAGATGCCATCTGGACAAACTATGGCTTGGGAGCTGTAAGACTTTCTACATCAGCAGGCAACCCCTTCTGTGACACGGGGTGGATAAGCTGCTCGCGTGTTGTAGATATGAAGGAAAGTTCTGTTGGACCCGGAGGATATGCAACTTTCGAATTCTGGTATAAAGCACCCTCTACACCTGGTGCGTATGCTACACAGTTTGCATTAGTCTCAGAGATGATTACAAATATTATTGGTGATGCACCCATGCTTTATACTTACGTTAACCCCCCGTTATATGCCAATAACAATAGTCAGGTCCGAGTATTTACTGATGCTTCGATGGGTCAACAGATCAATGCTAATACTCTGTCGCCTAATGATAAGGTATTCATTCAAATGAAATTCCGTAATAACGGTAACGTTGTGTGGAAGAACTATGGCTCCGGTGCAGTTAGACTTGCAACGGCAAACAATAGCTACTTTTGTGATCTAAGTTGGATAAACTGCGCTAGGCCAGCCAATATGAAAGAAGCTGAGGTAGGCCTTGGAGGATATGCAACTTTCGAATTCTGGTATAAAGCACCCTCTACACCTGGTGACTATGCTACGAGATTTGCAATACTTGCAGAGACAGTTTCTGGAATGGACGGTGAGGAACCAATAATTTATACTCGTGTAACACCTCGAATCTACGCTACCAACGCAAGTCAAGTCAGAACCTTTACTGATGCTTCGATGACACAAGAAACAAGTCACAACCAGATGTTAGCTGGTAACAAGGTTTTCATTCAGATTAAATTTAGAAATAACGGAAATGTTGCTTGGATGAGGTCTGGAGTAGGCCCAGTGAGGTTAGCCGTTGCGGCGTCTACCCCAAGTCTTTTTTGCGACACAAGCTGGATAAGTTGTTTTCGTCCAACTGCACAGATTGAAGATATGGTAAATCCAGGCCAGAATGCTACTTTCGAATTCTGGTATAAAGCACCCTCTACACCTGGTGCGTATGCTACACAGTTTGCATTAGTCTCTGAATCAGTTGCAACTATGTCTGGTGAAAGACCTATATTATACACCTATGTCAATTAAGAGCAAGAGCGAGCGGATTATTCGATTTCTATCTGATAGTCCTTTAATAACATTCGTAATATTGGCAACAGTCTTTGGGCTTACATCTGTATTCACTCAACCTCCTATGGTTGTTAATGATGAGATCGCTCATACTGCAAGAGCTTACGAGATATCAAACGGCGTATTGCTTACAAAAAGTATAGGAAACGGACAAGTTGGTGGCGCCATTCCCAATAGCTTTATTGAGATGAATGCTATGTATAATTTTAATGCTACCAACAAAAAAATCAACAAAGCATATATACATTCCAAAATATCTGATGTTAATAATATCCACATTAACAGTGACTCTAGATCTGTATTGGGCTATAGCAATACTGCGTTATATTCACCAATTTCATACGTACTGCAGGCCACAACCATTGGTCTTGCGCGTATCCTAAACCTATCAGTGTTAACAACTTTATACTTAATTCGCATGACGGTCTTGTGTGGCTTTATATTGATGGTAGCACTTGCCATCCGCATTGCCCCAACTAAAAAATGGTTTTTTGCAATTATTGGACTATTACCAATGTGCGTCCAAGAAGCTGCATCTACATCAATTGATGCACTGATCGTGGGTTTCTGTATTCTATTTATCGCTTGCTACATTTATATTTATAGCAACCGTCGTTACATCGCTACATTCGGAAAGCATAGAGTCAATCTATTACTGTTGATTTTTTGTGCCGTCACTTTTGTATCACTGAGTAAAATTGTATACTATCCCCTTTTCTTGATTTTATTGCTACTACCAAAAGAGGCCTTTGCACGCGGGACTTCCAGAGCTAGATGGCTAGCATTGACCCTGCTTGTACCCTTTTTACTTGTAACATCTTGGAATATTGCTGTTTCTGCTCGCGGAGTACATCAAGCTAACAGACTTGCCGTGAATAGTGTAGGAATTTATCCTAATGACACCAGTGACAATATCAAAAATTTAGTATACCCGTCTTACACGGCTAAACTACTCTACCATACCTATGTCAGCGACCTAAATAGCGAGCACGCAATCCCGAATTTTATTACACAGGGCTTCTTTGGTCTATTCACATCCTACTATATTAAACCCCCCGTGTGGTATTCCTTGTCCGTGTACTTTGTGCTACTGCTTGCATATTGCATGTCAGAGAAAAAGAGAATTATCTTTGCTAGAAGATTACATCTTTTACTCATATTGCTTATGGGGGTATCGTTTGCTGGCATAACACTGTCCATGCTCTTTTATACAACTTCCAAAGGTGCCCATTTTGTAAATGGAGTACAGGGTCGTTATTTCATACCGTTACTGCCCTTTATCGTTATTTTTAGCGGTCTAGCCAGGCCTATCCTGCAAACTACTAATAACCTCAGAGCTAGTATATTAATTATTGGTATAACTACCGCTAATCTTTCTTTTATGCAACTCCTGATATTACAATCCTACTGGATATAAATGGCTCATATGGCCTTAATGATTTCAAAAACATATGCATTATTACCAATAATACCCAGCCCCCCTGCATATAAATGGTAACATTTAAAACTAGCTCCCAAAGATTTTGATCTTTGCAGAAGCTCGGGGTAAGAAAATATCCTAAAAACAAGGCAACCCTTGTTATTGTCCACATCCTGCCTAGGAGATGGGTCGCCGTGATAAATGGGGTCGCCCATATGAACAAGCTTACCTCTCTTGATCATCGCTCTCACATCATCTTTGTCTAGCTCGGCTACAAATGGCGCTGTATAGAACACTTTGCCTTTTTTCTTTAGGAGTTTTAGTTGCTGTTCCTCTGCCTTTGGAGCGTCACTGACGTGCTCAAAGACATCTGCATGGATAATGACATCAAAGTAACTCTCAGAAAAGTGTGGGTCTTGAATATTAAGGTGCACAATACCATCATTTGAGGTTTCGCCAGATTCCATAGTGTCCGCAATGTACTCTGTGGTATGCAATTCGACCAATCCTTTCCCGTAATACTTAAACGCTTCTGCTAGATTAGTGACACTTTCAAGCATTAGTATCTTTGAGCCCTTTAGTTTGTGTAGTATCTCTTTAAGGTCATAAACACCGCCAAACATTGAGAGGGATATAGTAGCAACTAATTGGCGCTGGCGATTATATGACTTACAGACGGGACAGACCAACGATTCTCTTAGGTTAGGATGATTTATCTGAAAGTATACATCCAGCCCACAAACTAAACAGTGACCAAACTTCCCACCTCTTAATATCGCTTGATTATCTTCTTGTAAAAATTCGTTATTAGTCGTAGGTCTATCAGATTCTGTACAAAAAATCTGATGTCGATTCATCATATGGTTCTTGTTAATCAAATTGTATCTCCCTTTGTTAACCCTTTGTAGTTTATAATACTCAGTATGTCGAAAAAACCAAAAGTTTCCGTCCTGGTTTTAAATTGGAATGGGAAGAGATTTATTGACCAGTTTATGAAAAGTTATCTTCAACAAGATTACCCGAAGGATGCCCTCGAGCTTTTATTTATCGATAACAACTCATCTGATGACTCACTAGCGTACACTGAGAGAGAATATGCCAACAAATACCCCAACATTAAGCTAGTTAAGAATGACAAAAATTATGGCTACGCCGGGGGAAACAACCGTGGCGTACATCAGGCAACTGGACAATTTATCTTGGTTGTTAATAACGATTTAGAGATGCACAAATCAATGATTACAGAAATGGTCTCTACAGCTATAGAAAATGATGCCGCAGCAATTAACCCCAAGATCCTATTCAAGAATAATCCTGGCTACATCAATAACGCAGGATCGCGACTGGACATAAACAGTGCTTGGCCGATATACGAAATAGGGGCTAACGAGAAAGACGACGGAAAATATGATAAGGTCTGCGAGATATCAGCGATTTGTGGTGCAAGCGTGCTGTTTACCAGAGAATTTCTGAGCACAGTCGGTATGTTTGATGCTCGTTTTTTTATGTATTTCGAAGATGGTGATTTATCCTGGCGAGGACAGAAAAAAGGGTTTAGCTTTTATTATGCACCCCAGGCAATTGCTTATCATGAACATACTGGCTCAAGCAAGGAGGGGTCTCCATTGTTCAACCACTTCGTAGGAAGAAACCGTATCCTCATTCTTACAAAGAATGGCAAATTCATTCCGTGGGCAAAGGCCTGGAAACATACTCTGGCAGATCATTTGCTCTTACGCATTAAGAATATTTACCTATCTCTAGGCGCACATTACGGTAAAAAACAAGCTTTAAAAGAATTCTTACTTAGCCAGAAAATGATATGGGCCGCAGTATGCCTGACACCTTATGCTCTCGCTAAGAGATGTGGGATATTGAAGGAGGAAAAACTTTGAAAAACATTTGTATTTATAATCCTTATTTAGACACAAAAGGTGGTGGCGAAAAAGTTTGCCTCGCACTGGCGTCAGAACTTTCGAAGGATCATCGAGTGAGCATTGTCATACATAGAAAGATTGACCTTGAAGATTCGGCAGCATATTTTGATATAGATCTTTCGAGAGTAAAATTAAATATTATCAAGATGAATGCTCCTATTCTTAAGGTAATAAGGCGCTTACCTATTCCTAGAAGTTTAAAGAACTATACCGAAGAACTCTGGCTCTACAGAAAGCTAAAATCAAAGAACTATGATTTGTTTATTAATAACTGCTTTCACAGTAATCTACCAAATCCCGGCAGGACTGGCGTTTATATGTGTATGTTCCCCCAGAAACTTGAAAAGGAAGTCACCAAAAATCTTTTGAAGAAAGGTTATCGTTCAATTTTGCATATATTATACAAATATACTCTTTACCAGAGCAAACGGCACTCAGTCGATACTTACGACCTTATTACGGCGAACTCCCTTTATACCCAAAAGTATGTTAAAAAATTCTGGGGACTTAATAGTAAAATCTTATACCCAATTTGTGACTCCATGCTTTCTCAAAACATTAAGAAAGAAAAAATTATACTCAGTGTTGGGCGTTTTTTCGAAAATCTTGAGAATAACCACCACAAACGACAAGATTTTTTGCTTGAAGAATTCATTAAAATGAAAAAAATGCACAAGCAGGGGTGGGAGTTGCACTTTGCGGGCACAGTTGAAAAAAGCAAGAGTGGAGCTATTTACATCGTATCGTTGATGAATATGGCAAAGAACTATCCTGTGGTATTCCATTTCGATTGTGGCTTCAATGAGTTGAAGTATCTATATAATCAGGCATCTATCTACTGGCATGCAACAGGTTACGGTTCTGATATAGACAAATACCCAGAAAAGCAAGAACATTTTGGTATTACAACTGTAGAAGCCATGTCGGCGGGCGCCATACCAGTAGTTATAAATTCCGCCGGCCAGAAAGAGTCTGTTATTCAAGGCAAAACTGGTTATCTTTGGAATAACCAAGATGAACTAATAAAATATACAAATAAAGTCGCAGAAATGGACAGCAGCAGTTCAGACCAATTAAGCAAAACTGTCACTAAAAGAGCTGAACGATTTAACAGTACTGCTTTTAGTAATCAAGTTAAGGATATATTTGATCAATTTATTTCTTAGGTTTTTTAACATAATGTACGTGGTTGTTCTGCCCTATAATACCAAAACCTGGGGCATAAATTTTCAAACAACTATAATCCGCACCTAGGGCTAAGTATCTCTTTCTGATGTCGTTGTAGGAAAAAAACCTAAAAACAATGCTACCCGCTTCGCCAAGGTCACTTGGAGCAGGGTCTCCATGGTAAATCGCACTTTTTATTTTATTAAGAGAACCATCCTTATGTAATCTAGTCCTTATATCATCATTGTTGAGCTCATCCTTAGTTGGGGCGGTATATATTGCAAAGCCATTTTTTTTGAGCAACCGATATTGTTCCCTCTCTGCTCTTGGAGCATCGCTAACATGCTCAAACACATCAGCGTGCACAATAATATCAAAAAACTCATCATCAAAACCACTCTTTAAGATATCAAAATGCATAATATCTTCTTTTTGTTCTCCTGATTTTAGAGATCCTGAAATATATTCAGTTTTATACAGCTCAACCTTTTTTGATTGTGCTGCATAATATTCAAACATAGCGGCAATTGGTGTTACCGCCTCCAATAATAAGATCCTGGTAGGGCTCTTGAATGTAGCAAAAATATCCCTCAAATTAGTATTGAACTTGATTTTTACACCTCTTGCCCATGCAAGCCCAATCATTAGTTGTCGAATTCTATTAAACGATCGACAGTTCCGACAACTCAAATCCTCTCTTACGATTGGAGCTTGTAGCTCGAACAGGGTTGTTGCGCCACAAATAGGGCAAAACCCGCCAAGCTTACCACGCTTAATGATTAGATTATCAAAATATAGATAATCCCTAAACGGTTTTGGCTTCTCTTCGCTACGATATACTCTAAAATCAAATTCTGGAATCATTTTTTTGCTGTCCACTTTACATCTTCATACGTAATTATACCGCCACTATCAAAACCACTGACTGCCTTAATCTCTATTGCGTTAAACAAAAAATGATAGGTGTCCTGCAAATCTTCGCTAAATAATCCAACATTTATTGAAATATTACCCTTTGAAAAAGGACTTCTCTTGAGGGAAAAACCAACCTCTACATGCTCTTTTGCTATTATTCTACACCGTCCTTTTGAATTGGGTCCGATTATATTAACACCTCTATCATCGCAAAACCCTACTCCGACTACAAGTTGATTTCCAATAATTGTTTCGTCTAGACACTCAATTTCAAATGTAAGATCAATATCTTCACCGAGTTCATATATTCTATTATGCCCTCCTGATAGGTTAACCTTCTTAATTATTGCTTGCTTACTTCCAATATCTTGATTGTCTTGATGCTTGTCATCATTGATTACCTTATCCATTATTTTCTCATACTCGTAAGCCCCCTCTTTGGGGCTGTATACACCAATGGATCTTGAGCGATCAACAACAAGCACTTTATTACAAAAACGCTTTACAGCGTCCATGTCGTGAGTGACAAACACCACAGTTGTTTTACCTTTAAAAGAACTAAAAAAATCAAAACACTTCTTCTGGAAGGCAGCATCTCCAACGGCTAATACTTCGTCAATCAATAATATATCTGTCTTTGCTCTAATCGCTATCGAAAAGGCCAAACGTACTTGCATACCCGAAGAATAGTTCTTAAGCTTTTGGTCCATAAATTTTTCGAGTTCTGCAAACTTTACGATAGTTGTATATATCTTTTCTATCTCACTTCTACTAAACCCAAGTAATGCACCGTTAAGAAACACATTTTCTCGTCCAGTAAGTTCGGGGTTAAATCCAACACCAAGCTCAATAAAAGGAGTTAAGCTTCCGTTGATTTGAATTTCCCCTTGATCAGGACTGTAAATACCTGCAAGTAATTTCAACAATGTACTTTTTCCGCTTCCGTTTCGCCCCACAATCCCAAAAAAATCACCTTTTTTTATTTCAAAAGATATTTCCTTCAGTACCGAATGTTCTTCATAAGTCTTTTTGCCACTAAACATACCGATAAAAATACTTTTTATGGATCTCTGCCTCTCATGGGGTAGCTTAAACGATTTACTGACAGAATCTACTTTGATTGCTACTTCGTCGTCCATATTATAAATCCTCTGCAAAATTTTTTGCTTCTTTTCTAAAGTAAAGAATGCCAACCAACAGAAAAGCAAGGCAAATCCCAATAGGTACTGTCCAATAGACTACATCTTTGAATACTGTTCCAACAGTTAGAGTCGAATGAGTAACCAAAACATAGCGTGCATCTTGGATTGCTTGTGCCATAGGATTAATCAAAAGCAGTTTCTGATATGTAATGTTTGTAATAAGTGTTAATGGATATAGAATTGGCGTAACATAAAAGCCAGCTTGTAAAACAACCTCCCATATATAGCTAACGTCTCTATACTTGACAAAGGCGGTAGCCAATATCAAGGATAAGCCAAGGCCCAGAATATAGATTTGAAGTAGAATCAGCGGAAACCAAATACTGGTCTCCAGAAAATCAATCTTATTGAAGAACATAAATGCTAAAACGACCAATAGATTTAGGCCAAGATTAATCAATGCTGACACGCTAGCAGATAACACTATAATCCACCTAGGAATGCGGATCTTTCTTATAAGATCGCCCCTCCCCACTATTGAAGAGAGACTCTGGCTAGTCACTTCTGACAAGAAATTCCAAAGTACAATACCAAGCAATAGATATATAGGAAAATGAGGAATGTCCCCACCGATTCTTAAGAACTTTACGAATACGATGTACAGTATTGCAAAAAGGAGTAGTGGACGAAGAAGAGACCAAGTATACCCTAATACTGAACCCTGATATCGTAGCTTAAAGTCAGTGCGAACTAACTCTGTGAGAAGAATACGATTTTGTTTTGATACTAAATGCTTCATAGTATTGATGGTCGTATACAATTATAATTTAGAATATACGTATATCATAATGAAGATTTGTATTATTATCCCAAACTGGAATGGATCAACACTAATCAGTAAGTGTATCAAATCCTTAGAGGGGCAAACCTATAAAGCTACCATAGTCGTCATAGATAATGCCTCTACAGATAATTCTATCGATATTATAGAAAAACAATTTAAAAATGTTATTTTGATAAAGAACTCAACCAACCTTGGTTTCGCTGGTGGAGTGAATATGGGAATTAGGTATGCAATTGATCATGATTTTGATATGGTAGCCCTTTTCAACAACGATGCAGAAGCAGATCAAAACTGGCTAAAAAATCTTGTAAATACCATTGTTAAGGATGAACAAATTGGTATAACCACTGGCAAATTAATGCGAACAGATGGTAGACATTTTGACAGTACGGGGGATTTTTATACAAAGAGGGGTATACCCTTCCCGAGAGGAAGAAATACTGTTGATACTGGTCAATACGATAAAACAGAACCCGTATTTAGCGCCAGCGGTGGAGCAAGCTTGTACAGGGTAGCGATGTTTAAAGATGTTGGATTATTTGATGAACGATTTTTTGCCTATTTTGAAGATGTAGATATATCATTTCGAGCACAACTTTACGGATGGAAGATATGGTACACTCCATCCGCTATAGCATATCATGCTGTGTCAGCCACAAGCTCTACGTTGGGATCGTTCAGCCAATTTCATTCAAATAAAAATTATTATTTTTTGCTTTTTAAAAATATCCCTACAAAATTGTTAATAAAATACACCCCTTCATTGGTTTACCAATCTGCAAGAAGTTTTGTTTCGAGTATAGTAAACTTTAGATTTATTAATTACCTACATGCGATTCTTGTTGTACTGGTGCATTTTCCTGTAGTCATAATTGACAGAATTACAATACAAAGACACAGAAGAGTAAGCATCGAATATATTGACTCCTTAATCAGTGAAAAAAAACCTCCTGTTACTCCGCATATCAGACACTCCCTCTAAATGCCGCAGGTGAATATTTAAGTACTAATCGCCTGTTGTTTTATTATCTTTACATTCTGGGCTGGGAGAATCTTGGAGTTTAGGCGTAATATCTGAGTATGAAAAATTTTTTGCCGTACCCGCAGTTAAACCAAAATTGCAGTTATCTAAATAAGGCAAGTTGTAGCCAAAGTATTTATTTAAAACAATTCGAAACAAATTGACGCTACTAAGTTTTTGCAAGTCATCTTGTGTGGCCTTTGGTATATGAACTGCCTGCAAAATACCGTACTTCATTTCTAACCAATCTTGTGACCAGTCACTCATTGCCTTACCATGTAGTATCTCTGGAGCGGCCTGTTCTGGAGACATTGGCTTTAAAAATGTACTATTTAGTGTCATCGGATATGGCCCTTCGTCTGAGTTTAGTAAAATAACTGCTTGATTGTTTGAGTTCTCGTTTATTTTATCGACAATACTTTTGATCTGTGTGTTTATAAACTGCACCTGATCGACATACTTTTGCTTTATGGGTTTTCCAATATTGTCTGTGCCCGCATAATCGCTAATTGAACCATCGGCGTTGAAAGTAAATGGATCGTGCGGTACTAAAATATGAGCAAAAACAAAGCGACCGCCTGGCTGGTCGTCGGCTATTGAAGTGAGTTGATTTAGCTGATTGCGAACCATATCCGCATCAGAGTATTCGTTTAAACCAATGGGCAGCCATGATACCGATTGGATCAATTGATAGTATGGGCTTTTTTTAAACTGAAAACCCTCTATGCCTCTAAGACGCTTAATGTCTCTGCCACTGGATCTGTTAGTAATAGCCAACGAATAGGTTAAGTCAGCATTGGCAAGCGGATTTTTGTTGCTGGCCTCGTACCAAGAACCAAGCGCAACATATTGATAGCCCTCGTCTTTGAGAGATTTGGCAACCGAGGACTGCCGAATAGTATTGTGATATAACACCCGAGATTGAATATCGTCATTTACAAATGGCAATGTAAGGTCTTTTGTATAGTTAGCGTTTAGGGTCGAAGCCACCGACATAGTTGTATATGGGTAGTTGGATTTCGCGCTAGGGTTAACAAAAAAACCTGCCTCTTTTAAATAATCCGTAAAACTGCTGTTATCAAAATTGAATTGATTTTTTAGAACTTCTTGATTGGTGTATCTATCTAGCACTATATAGTAAATATCTGGTTTATCTTTCGATACTTGCAAGGAATTATCTGGCTTTTTAATTGCAGGAGGAACAACTTTAGATTGGGGTATTGTTTGAGCAAAAATTTTTGATACGGTAATTGCCTGACTTAAAAAAATCACACCAACAAAAATAATAATTCCATAAGTTAAATTACCAGACAACGACTCGCCTCTTTTTCTAACAAATTTATCGAGTAAACTGCCCAAGAATAGAGATACAAAAATTAGTACTGCCAAAAAAACAATATCTGATAGAATAACCTGCCCATTCCCCTTTGGCGCTAGTGGGATTAGAGCATTCGTTATACCAGAGAACTGGCTAAGTCGCTCTTGATAGTTGACCATAAATAGTCCTAACAAAACAGCACTTAGCATTTTGCTTGGTAGCAAATTTGGCCTTTTGGCATAAAATACGGTTAAAGCAATCAAAAAGGCAGTCACTGCATGCATAACAGTCGGAAAAATCGTTTCGGATGGGAAAAGCTCCAAGTAGTTATAGTTCTCTATCACTTCGGAAAAAAGAAAGCTCTCCAAAATGAGAAATGGTAAAAGCCAAATAATCCAAAACCTACCAATATCCTGAAAGTGCTTGGTTTTAATTTTGTTTTTTAACCCAACCTTTGGTGATGTTTTTCGTACTCTTTTTGGCATTTATTTTCTCTTTAACAGATACAGTGTTCTTTTAGACCCAGGTATGCTTTTTGACTCAACAACAGAGTAATACTTCTGAAAACTGTCTTCGAAGCCTTCCTGCGTATAACCTTCGAAAATATCGCGTCTGGTTGCAAGTAGCTTCTTTACTTTAGAGTCGGACTTTGGAACAAACTCGATTATCAGATACGGACCAAACTTGGAAAAATATTCGGCAATTTTACTAAGCGGTAAGTTATTAGATATTGCTAAATGATGAATTAACGCTAATGCCAAAACTAAATCGCCTCTAAAACGTTTTTCTATCGATTCGCGCTCGGCGTTAGCCCAGCCCATGGCACCACCAGGATTGATTAGGTTGATAACAAGCGGAAGCATATGGTTGTCTGCTTGCTCTATTGACGTTTGGTAATTTACCTCTACCGCCAGAGGATCGATATCGGTGCAAATCGTATCTATCTTTTGTTTAGAAAATATTCGGCTGTACGTACCGTCATTTCCACCTAGGTCGACGACCTTTTCAAGATTTGGGACTTTTTTTGCAAAGCTTTTGATTAGCTTTGTCTTGCTTTGGGTTGATGTGTTCGAATAATTAGTATTTTGGTAGTAGTCCCCCCACTCGGTCTTTGTTTTTTTAATTTTAAGCTGAGTTATAGCTCTTTCTAAACTATCGATAATTGCAAGAAGGCGAGTTTTACTAACTTTTCTGTCACTTTTTGCTGTAGAGTCGCTCTTTTTCTTCTGTGCGCTAGCATGCAGGTGTAAATGCATTAATAAGGATGGGGACAATTTAGTACTTTTTGGAAGTAAGGAAGATGCAAGATCTAGCGGAACACCATCGATATATTCGATCAAAAGTTGAGACAAGCGAATATCGGTCTTAGACATTAGAGCTAAGGGCGCCAAAAAATGTCTACAAAACTGTCCGTATGCCACCCATGGACTCCCAGATTGATATTTTTCAAAAGACAGAGTATCGATTAACATCGGCTTGCCCGACACAAATTGGACATTATAAGCACTCGCATCTTTTAGAGTCATATTATGGCTAAGTGCAGCTTTTTGAGCTCTCAGGGTCAAGAGTGCTGCGTCTTTGAGCATAGAAAACGACCACTCAAACGGGTAGCTAATAGTACTAACCTGCTGTGGCTCAATAATAATTTTGTCTTTGGATTTTTTTACAACCGTGTGTTTTATTAGAAGTTCTTGCGTCCATAGCCATTGATATAGACCGTTTTGGCTAGCAAATTGAAAGTCATCAAATCCAACTGGGTTAATTTGTCTAAAAACCTCTCCTTTGTCGTCTTTAAACACAAAGCCAGCTGGGTCACGAAATGACCCAGCTATTTGATTGGTGCGAACTTTTTGCTTAGTTCGATTATTTTGTGGTGTCTTTTGCTTCAACGGCCTCTCTTTTGAAGATTGATTTTATCTTGTAGACAGTCGTAATAATAAAGTTACGCATCACAAAAATTGCGCCCAAAATGCCGCCAATTACTGCTTGCAAAAATAAACTGCCCGTACCTGGATCTAGATATGCAAAATAGTCCATATTCCCCTTTTTCTTTTGTTACTCTTTATATTATAACAAATTTTTTCTGAGCGTTCCCTGACGGCAACCAACTAATAGCCCTGCTAGCAACCACCAAGTAGCCGCAACTGCCTCGTTGCTCCACGTTAGTAGCAATAGCGCACAAAGCGATATACCAAAAAACGCCGAGAACTGTATGGCCGAAAGTATCGTTTTAATGCTGTAGAGTCGTATTAAAATAAAGGCAATAATCCAGATAAATATGCCAAGCCCAATTAATCCAACCTCGTAACCAATCTGAATAAAGTAATTTTCTGTTAGCACTACTTCTTTTTTTGAATGAATCGAAACCAGCCCCGCAGTGCCTGGCCCGTGCCCTAGTGGTTTTTCCATAATCCCTTCAACCCCCTCTTTTGCGTAACGAACATGTAAGTTATTTGAATCCGCCATTTGAGTATTTTCGTCGGAGTGGAAAACGATATTTTGTACCGCATACTGGTCGCGCATTGCATAGATAAAAATCGAAATAGCAACTATAGCCACTAACCCAAAGCGCCAATATTTTTTAACGATAGTTTTAAGCGAATCTTTATAAATTAGGCCAAAGGCCAAACATATGCTTAAAATTGTCCCCGCCCAAGCACTTCTAGAGAAAGTTAAAAATAACGCCCAAAAGTTAAATAACAATAGCCCCGCAATTAACGAACGCTGTTTAGGTAGTTTTGCCCAAGCGACAGACAGCAGAGTAATAGGGAGAATCAGATATGCGCCAAGAGAATTTGGGTCTCTTAGTGTCGAGAAAATCCTTGGCAGATCTGGCTTGTCGTCGATAAAAAAGTTTGGACGGACCCCACGATCTAGAGAATAACCAAAGTGCGTCAGGATATCTTTTGGCAATAGTAATTGTAAAATGCCAATTACGCTTACCACGGTACTAACAGCAACAACTAACACAAAAATCTTTTTGATGTTTATTTTGCCAGGATAAATAATAATCGACCCCCAAGCCAACAAAGCAAATCCAGCCAACCGACTGTTGTAGGCCGTAGCAAGTAACGCTCCTGATGTATCGATATTTGCATTGATGCGCCAAGTTATCAGATGCATCAATCCGTAAAAAAATGCCAACAGCAAAAAAGTACCGTATTGTTTGTCTTTTTTGTATCTGCCGGTAACCAGCAACAGGACCGCAGTCAACACCAAACCAGCTAGCAACAATATGTCTTTTGCTATCTTCCACTGATTTAGCCCGCCAGTGACTAAGCTAAGCGATTGGCTTAGAAAAATATGAAATGGCATATATACTAGCAAGCCAACTGTTAGCCATAGTGGTAATTTCCGAAGAATGTGCATTGCTTATATACTAATACGTGAGGATGAAAAACTCTAAGCATATTGTAATAGATGCAAGAAATCGTCGCTCTAGTACTGGACGTTATACAGATCGCCTGATTGATTACTTGCAGGAGATTGACAAAGTCAATCGATATACAGTTTTGCTCGAGCCCGACGACGGTTGGCAAGCAAAAGCTACAAACTTTAGTACCGCCCCTTGCAGATTTAAGCAGTTTAGCATTAGTGTGGTAGATCAATTTGCTTTTCCACGCCAACTTCGAGATTTAAAACCAGATTTGGTGCACTTTACTATGACTCAACAGCCGCTACTGTATTTTGGCAAAACTGTAACAACTACGCATGATTTGACGATGCTCCGGTTTGCTAGAGCTGGTAAGCTACCCAGCTGGCAACATGCAATCAGAATGATTTTTTATCGCTTCATGATGAGGTGGGTTCACAAAAAAACCAACCTAATTATTGTACCGACCAAGTTTGTGGCTAAAGATGTTGCCAAGCATTATTTTGGTACAAAAAATAAAATCCGCGTGACTTATGAGGCAAGCGACCACCTATCCAGCGTTAAGCCAGCCCCACTAAAGGGAGTAAAAAAGCCCTTTATTTTTCATGTTGGCAGTCCCTTCCCTCACAAAAATATCAAGCGGCTGATTCAGGCCTTCGAAATTGTTAAAGAGAGCCACCCCGACCTGCAACTAGTGCTTGGTGGTAAGAAAGAGCAGTACTACGAGGAGCTCATGCAGTGGTCAAAAAACTGCCAAGTTATTGACTCTATATTATTTGCAGGGTTTGTGAGTGATGCCCAGATGCGTTGGCTACATAAAAATGCCGAGGCCTACGTACTGCCATCTTTAAGTGAAGGTTTTGCCATACCTGGTCTTGAGGCAATGCAAAACGGCTGCGCATTGATTAGTAGCGATGCTACCTGCATGCCAGAAGTATATGGTGATGGAGCAGAGTATTTTGACCCACTTGATGTGCCCGATATGGCAAGAGCAATATCTGATGTTTTACGAGACCCAAGACGCAAAAAACAACTGATTAACAGAGGCAGGAAACAGGTAAAGAAGTATTCGTGGAAGAAAATGGCAAAAGAAACCCTAGCAGTTTATAATGAAGTTCTTGAGGCAAACTAAATAATGAAATATATACTAAGCACACTCTTGGCTGCCACTATTGTGCTTGCCCCCGTTGGTGTTTTTGCTCAAACTGCTCAAAGCCCAACAACCAGCTCTTTACAAAACCAAGACAGCAATCTGCAGGGCAATACTCAAGGTATTCAGAATGGATCAATCGGAGGAGCTCAACAAGGATCGAGTGCAATAGAACAATTGTCTCAATCTAGCCAGGTTGTTCCATTGTCGCCAATACCGTCTTCTATTCCAGTAGCAAAAAAGGCAGGAGAAAAAACTAGCGTTTCCGATGACACCAATACCCTGAAATACTTGCTCTATGCACTACTAGCACTTGGAGGATTTTTAATAGCGGTTGTCGTATGGGGAATATTAGACAACAGGCCAGCAGCTAGCCCAGCATTAGCACCGGTAGATTTACCCAAAAAACCTAAAAAAAAGAAAAAGCCCAAGAAAAAACGCAAAAAAGCCCATCGCTAGGGTCTGCTAATGTATTTTCTGACCAAGATAACTATTGTTGTCCCGAGCAATATCAGAAGTATTACCAGCGCTACTTTGGGGTTTGATGTCTTTGGTTTATTCTCTGTTGGGGTAGCTCGTTTCACTACTTCGTTGGCAAAATTATTTACCGCTTGACTGCCTAAAGTAGCTGCGCTATTCCCCAAAACCGTCGCCGAACTAGATAAACTGCCCACTGCATTGTTGTTGCCGCCAGTTAAGTGATCTACGGCTACCTGCATAATCTTGGCTACTGCATTAGCTGAACTCCAAAAATTTACTAATTTTTCCGTCCCTGCCACCGACTCGCCCAGTGGCTTCTTTGGATCAACTGTCTCAGCTGGACCATCTTGCGAAGAGCTATCTGAAATTGAAGAGCTGGTCACATAAACAGACTTGTACACATCTACTGATTTGCCGTCGTTCGATGGACCAATTATATGAATCTCGTGAAAACCCTCTTCTAGGTCATTTGGTAGCACTGCATCGCCTCGCAGATTGCCAGCATTGTCCGTTTGGAGCGTACCAAGAGAAACAGGCGTAGAATGAATTTCTATCTGGTAATTGGTATTTGCAAGCAACAAATTTTTGTCGTTTTTAATATCGACCGTAAAGCCCCTGCTTCCCTGCAAGGTTAGGGTATCGTCACTAAGGTCGCTATCGTTAACCAACAGTGGTAAGTTTTTGAATTCTTCTAAATCGTGATCGCTCAATTGCCCAGTTAGTTGTGACGACAAGTCATCGATTTTAACTTGGCTATTGGCTATAGGATTTGGTTTTGTAAAATTTTGCGATTGCGCAAGCAGTACATCTTTCATCTTTTGTTGGCCCAGTTGATTGGGGTGAAAACTCTCTTTGCCAAATGGGTAGCCAATTGCCTTTAGGGCATCATTGCCAGCCGTCAAACCATTAAATGCTGGGTTCGTCCCTCCGCACAGAAAGTGTCCATTCATGGCTGTTTCTTCGTCAATATAATTCACCCCAACGGCCCCAGCAGACAACTTAACCATTTGGTTCAAATCGTGTACCAAATCGTTTGCAAGGCGCCGCTCATTTAAATCAAACGGGGTATTGATGGGGCAGTTGTCGCCTCCGTCTTCGGGGAAAAACCTTGGATAACCGATAATATAAATTTTGGTGTCGGGGCCGGCATCTTGTTTTACCTTTTCAAGAGTTGATACTAGACGTCCATATTGTTGCTTGATCTCCTCAAATATACGATAACGGTCCGATTTGTCGCTATAACAGGTTGTAAATCGCCCCAAGCAAGTATTGATTTTGTCTACAAAACCAATATCGTTGCCCGAAACGGACAAGGTGATAATATTTGGATTGTACTTATCGATAAACTGTATCTGCTGACGAAATCCTGGTAAAAAACCTCCCCATATTAAATTATTATTCTCCGAGCCACTTAGCCCTTTTGATTGCGATTCTTTCTCATTGTAAGCTCTCTGCCCTTCTGGAGTTAAGTCATAAAAAACATCCTTCATCTTAGCTCCGCTGCAAGCGACCGAACGACGACTATTAATGCCTAGCTGGCTAGACGCCAGTTCGGAGTAGGCAAGCAAGGACTGATGACAACGATTATTCGCATCGTCCGTATAGTTTCGATAATTAAATGACCCCTCTCCACTAGCAAAAGAGTCGCCCATAGCCAAATATTTTATGTCTCTTTCGCTTAAATCATGTTGGTCAGCAATTTGTTGATTTGGAAAAACATTAAATATTTTGGTCGTTTTCTCTTGTGCGCCAAATTTGCCGTTTAGATAAATTTCGAGCTGATCATCTTTAGTAAAACTCTGCCTCATAACTTTATAATCTGATGTTATATTCTCTAGCAAACTATCTAGCACCTTTTTGCAGCCCGTAACGCCAGAAGAATTCTGGCAAAACACGGTATTATAAATATTTAGGTATTTATTTTGATCAACTACGGCAACAAATTTGCCGTCACCTGTAACCGATGTGGCAATTTTTGGATCAAATCCACCAAAATAATTGATGCTGTCGCCAAAAATTATTGGAGGAGTAGCAGGACTATTAATCGATATTAATGCCTGCTTGCCGTTAACCAAATTGCCAGCAAGCCACTCTCCATTTTTTGAGACCGATATACTGTCTGGGTCGATTATAACTTGCTCGCCGTTATTTGTTTTTACTTTTTCGCCAAACCCGGTTAGATCTAATTTGTCGGGCATAACAAGCAGTGCCCGAGTTAGCCCCCTAAAATTGTCCGTTCTATACAGCACGCCACCTGCCGAAAACCCTGCCGTATTAACGATATACACTACGTTGCTATATGGAATGGGAATGATTTTGGGCCAATTGCCATTTTTTTTAAAAGCCCCTTCAAAGCCATCTAATTGAATATAGTCCTTGCCAACTACTCCGAACGAAGTAACGACATTGCATGAATCGTCGTACTCGTAACCAATGTGAGGGATCATGCCAAGATATTTTTCGATTATTCTAACTTTTGTTAATTGGTTGGTACATGGGATAGAAGTATACGAATATCTTGTAGGTAATTGTTCGCCTTGAGGCAATTGCCCCTTCTCTACTGCAACTGGGGTGCTAGTCGCACTAGTCCACGACATTTGAACGTCTGCTGACGTATTTTTATGTATCAACAAGCTCCCCAGTAGTACTATTACTAGGAGTAAGGTCAACCTTTTCATATGCTAATTCTCTACTTTGTAAAAGGCCTTATGAACCGGGGATTTATTGCAAGAAAAGCCAACATTGAGCTCTTTTGGCTTTGTGGTCTCGTACCCAATTCCGCCACCACACCCCATCCGAGAAAGCTGATCTTCTAGATCATACCCAATTCCTTCATGTTTATAGCTTTCATTCCTAAAGTCCACCGGCCTCTGTTGGCTTCTGTAGGTTACGTTTAGGTATTTCTGGGATTCAATTATATTGGCAACTTTGTTTGCTATCTCATTTGCTTCGTCTATGTTGTTAACTTTGTATGTCAAGCTAAACCCATACCCGCATCCAAGATCTCCTTTGTGGAACTTGGCAGAGGCATAACCACAGCTACCCCTAATATATTTAGACTCTGGAGTGCCTAGAGTATTGAGAGTGTCGGTATAGAGATGGTTTATTTTTTTCTCGGCTAGTTTAAATTGTGTCCACTCTACAAGGATTAGTGCTCCATAGATAACTAAAATGATAGCGATTAGTGTAAGTAGTAGTGTTGTTTTCTTGTGTCGGTGGTAATAGCTAGAATAACCGTGTTTAACTCTAGTCCAGGGTTTGAACTTGGTTGTTGATTTAATCCCACGTTTAGGCATTGACTTAATAATATACTTTTTGACTATTTATAAGCAATCTATCAGCTACTCGGCACCTGGATTGATAACTATATGACGATCTTTCCCTTCGCCTTCTGAAAGTGTCGTTAGGCCGTGCTCGCCAGCCAAGCGGTGGATAGTTCGCCTATCGGCGGCATTCATGGGTTTTAGATGCTTCGGCTCTCCTGTTTCTCGAACTTCGTTAATCCATGTCATCGCTTTTTCCGACAAACGATTAGCCCTTTGCTGTTTGTACTCTGCAACGTCTATATTTACCCTGGTCATTGGGTGTTCGCTACTTTTTAAGGCGCTACTCACTAAAAACTGGATCGCATGCAATGTCTCGCCTCTATTGCCAATCAAAAAGCCATTTAGATGGGTAGAAGGAACATGTAGCTCAATAACTTCGTCTTCACTATTGTGTGCTTTTACCTGAGTATTAAGCCCAAAAAAAGATAGTAAATCCTCTAAATATTTTTGGGCAAATAGTATTGATTCTTCTACTGTTTTACTCATTATCGTCTCCTTTTTTTAGCAGTCGATTTTTTCTTTTTGGCTTTTGGTTTTTTAGATTTAACTGGTTCTGGCTCCGCATCTTCGTCGGCTAGCGTTTGTAACTCTTCTTCGTCTTCCTTCAAAATAAGTTTTTGCTGAAATATTCCAACTCCCGCGCTGGTAATTAAATACAAAGAAAGAGCAGAGGGTACGCTAACCGCAAAAATAAAAGTAATGCCAGGCAAGAAATACATCATGCTACGACTAACAGCGGCACTAACTTCACTTTGGTCGGCCTCTTTGCCGGCACTTGCATCCTTAAGAATCGTCGATAGTTTTCGTGAGCTTTTACTATCGGGCAACAACATCTTGCTTTGATAAAACTGTACAATTGCAGCAATTAGCCCCAGCACAACTGCCGGCAAATACATTCCGGCCTGCCCAAAGCCAGTTTGAGACAAATCAACCAGTCCCAAAAAGGTATGTTCGAATTTTGAAATGTCCGAACCAATCGACTCAATATAGTGCATGTGTTTAATGCTTTCGTAGGCATTGGTCTGCAAAACGCTAGGATCCTTGATAAGCTGAAGTACCGAACGATAAAGAGCAATAAATATTGGTATTTGGATAATTAAAGTGCCGATTGTCGAAAATGGCTTTACGTCGTGTTCTTTATACAGTTCCATCTGTAAACGTGCCTCTTTTTGTCTATCGCCAGCAGCAGCTTTTTTGATCTTTTTCAGCTCTGGCTGGAGCTTTTTCATCGCCTTGCTGTGGTGTAGTTGTTTGCGAACAAGAGGCCATAAAGCCAGACGAATAATAAGTGTGAAAATAATGATAGCAATACCTAGATCGTGCCCAGGTATAATGCCGTATATAAACTCCAACAGATTAAACAGTGGTCGTTCAATATAATTCTGAAAGAAATTAATCAAAAAAGCTCCTATCCTTTAGTAACTACTTTAGCATGCCTGCATCTGTTGGTTCCACCATTATATCTGGTGGTCCGCACTAAATTTTAGTTTTTCTTATCAATTCTTCAATTAACGTACCAAGCTTGCTCGCATCAATATGTGCTAGAGCATCACTATGAGCAGTAATAACCAAATCAAATGGGATTGGCTTGCCCTGTTCTTTGCGATAATTACGAAAATACTCATAAATTCTTCTTCGTATTCGATTTCTTGTTACTGCGGACTTGCTGACTTTTTTACTAACAACTACCGCCAAACGATAGTCCTGCGCCCTGGAGTCGACAAATTTAATACTTAACTCGCCGCCTCGAACGAGCCGTCCCCTGCGATAGACATAATCAAGTGAGCCACGACCATGGAACCTATGTTTAGCTCGTATCATTGCTGTTTTAGTGGCTTAAGCGTGAACGTTGCTTGATGCGTCGACGCTTGAGTACGTTGCGCCCCGACTTGGTAGACATCCTCTTTAAAAAGCCGTGCACCCTGGAACGACGTCTGGTTTTTGGCTGAAATGTTCTTTTTGGCATTATCCTATTTTAACCTTCCTACGAGTTTTTGATAAGCGCTATAAACACACAAGCAATGACTTGATAGCTGATTGTGGCTTACAAAAAGTAAAATTAACAATATTAGTCCCCTATATCCTATCAAGTTTTCCACTGTTAGCCAAGCTTTATCCACAAAAACACCCCTGTAATTTCGTACTGTGTATAATTCTTACTCTGTTCTGGGGATTTTTGATAACGTCAATCGTCAAGATGCGCTACGTTGTGGAAAAAGTCAGTTTTTGTGTGTATAGTTTTTGTATAGATAGTAAATTTTGGGAGCAAAACGGGGTCTTTCTTGGAAAGTAAAAAAACAGCACCAGTTAGTTACGATAATTTGTGGCAAGCAGTGCTTGGAGAAATTGAGCTTGGGATCTCTCATGGCAATTATGTCACTTGGTTTAAGAACACTCGTTTACTAAAAGCAGACGACGAAACGGTGGTGGTTGGAACTCCCAACGTTTTTGTCAAACAACAGCTCGAAAGAAAGTTTAACGATTTAATATCTCAAACCCTCTCGAAAAATGGTCTATCGCCACAAAGAATCGAGTATAAAACTCTGCCGGCATCGTCGCTAAATCGCAAAATCGAAGATGTTCCGGTGGTACTCAGTGCAAATAGTCGAAAGCCGTCTGGTGCTACACCTAGCGCGACTAGTGGTCTAAGGCATAGTTACCGGCAAGGATTGAACGAAAAGTATACATTCGAAAACTTCGTTGTTGGTGGGGGCAACGAACTGGCTCACGCGGCTTGCCAGGCAATCGCAGATAACCCTGGGACCAAATATAACCCCCTTTTTCTCTATGGAGGTGTTGGAATTGGTAAGACGCATCTTATACAGGCGGTGGGAAATGCCCTAAAAGGCAGGAACTCAAGTGCCAGAGTTGTATATATCTCTACCGAACAATTTGTACAAGAGTTTTTAGATGCCATTCGTTACAAAAAGAATACGGACTTTGCAGGATATTACAGAAGTGCAGATGTATTAATTGTTGATGATGTTCAATTTATTGCCGGCAAGGAAAAAACCCAAGAAGAGTTTTTTCACACTTTTAATGCTCTACACCAAGCCAACAAACAGATTATTATCAGCAGTGATGTACGACCCAAAGATATACCAACCTTAACCGACAGACTTAGGTCACGTTTTGAGTGGGGCATGGCTATAGATATGCAAGCGCCCGATTTCGAAACTCGTTGTGTAATATTGCAAACTAAAGCTCATGCACATGGATTTAGCTTGCCACAAAATGTCATAGAGCATTTGGCCGGCTTTGTCCAAAATAACATTCGTGAGCTCGAGGGTGTATTGAACCAATTAATTGCTTTTTGTGAAATGCGCGATCTAGAGCCAACAATCGAGGTAACTATTGGATTATTAGGCAATCAAAAAAGTCGTCCAAAACACATTAGCGCCCGCAATGTCGTCGAGAAAACTGCCAAGCATTTCCATCTTTCCGTCGAGGAGTTAATGAGCCCCAAAAGAGATAAAGATATTGTTGTTCCTAGACAGATTGCAATGTATATCATTAGAAGTGAACTTCACTTGAGCTATCCAAAAATAGCCAAAGAGTTAGGCAGAAAAGACCACACTACCGCAATTCATTCGATTGAAAAAATAGAAAAAGAACAAGCTTTTGATCTAGCTGTACGTCAAGCAATATCTGAAATTGTGGAGAAAATATATGCATAACCTGTGGAAGAGATGTGGGCTGATTGTTGAATATGTTTGGAAAATTGTTATATTTTTACACAGTCATTTGTGTGTATTATTTACGACATGGAAAAATACTGTTTTTTATCACAGGTTTTCAGCTCGTTTTACCAGCACTAATGCCCAGAAAAAACAGCCGGTTACAAGGATAGTTTTTGGTTTTTCCACTATCTCCACAGCCCTTATTACTAAAACTACTAATTTAAATAAAATAGAAGGATTAATATGAAGCTCCAAGTTACACAGGAAAATCTAAACCGTGCTTTAAATAATGTTGCTAAGGTTGCAAATACTAGAAATACACTACCTATACTTTCAAACGTACTTATTAAAACTGTCGATAATCGAGTATGTATTGCTGCTACTAACCTAAATATCGCAATCACCCAATATATTGGTTCTAAAGTTTCTTCGAGTGGTTCAATCACTGTTCCTGCTCGGCTAACCCAAGATTTTGTTAGTAGCTTGCCTTCTGGGACGATTGACCTATCTTTAACCGACACGAAACTACATATATCGACGGGAAAATACCAATCGACAATTAACGGTACTTTGGCAGATGAGTACCCAGTAATGCCGACAATTACTGACGGCAAGAAATGGTCAATTCCTGCTAATGTTCTTAAAAAATCCCTACAACAAGTAATTATTGCCACTAGTTCCGATGATGCTCGGCCAATCCTCACAGGTGTGTATTTATATACCAGAGACAAGAGTTTATTTGTAGTAGCAACCGACAGTTATCGTCTGGCAGAAAAAAAGGTTATGGATCTTGATGAGGACGTTAGTTTATTAATCCCTTCATCGTCCATCCAAGATCTATTAAGGGTAATGCCAGACGGAGACGAACAAGTAAAAATTGTACACGATGAACAACAGGTACTTTTCTCGGTTAACGATATCGAATTGGTGACTAGATTGATTGAAGGAAAATATCCCGACTATCAAAAGCTGATACCAACTCAATTTTCGATTTCTGCTACGTTGAACAAAAATGATTTTGTAAATATTACAAAGGTATCATCACTTTTTGCTCGAGAATCTGCCGGCAGTGTCACAATGGAGATAGACGAAGGTGATAAAGTGGTTAGGATAAATTCGGTTGCATCACAACTGGGAGAGAATAAAGCCGAAGCCGAAGCCGAAGTGAGCGGTAGCGGGTTAATTACCTTAAATTCTCGCTACATTATTGACGCACTAGGCGTAGTTGATGCTATGGATGTTAGTATTTCTTTTAATAGCAAGATAGACCCTTGTGTTATTAAGCCAAAAGGCGACGATAGCTATACACATATAATCATGCCTCTTAAGAGCTAGCATGAGATAATGTTAGTGTGATATTTACTGATATTCATTTACAAAATTTTAGGTCTTACATAGACGAATCTTTTGATCTAGGACCTTTTGTGAATATTGTTGTTGGCCCGAATGCCACTGGCAAAACCAATTTGATGGAAGCGTTGATGCTATGCTCTATTGGCAAATCTTACAGGGGCAATAGCTTGTTTATACGCAGTGGGCAAGAATGGGCAAGAATCGATGTCCACACTACGTCGAACCAGCTTAGAACTGTAAAAATCGAAGATAAACAACCAACAACCAAAAGGTTTGTGATAGAAGATAAAGAGTTTACTCGAATGCCTCAAAGTCAGCTGCACCCAGTTGTTTTGTTCGATCCATCAAGCTTAGATTTGGTATATGGTGAACCGCAAACGCGCAGAAATTTTTTAGACAATTTACTTGGCCAACTTGATATTGATTATCAGGGCATTTTAAACAAGTACAAAAGAGTCATTTCTCAGAGAAATCGATTACTAAAGAAAGATAAAACCGATGCAGAGCTTTTTGCTTGGGATATTCAATTAGTAGAGCTGGCAACACAAATTGTACAAAGCCGTGTCGGTTTACTTGAGAAAATAAACAAAAGCTTAGAGTCGATCTATTCCATTATTGCTGGTAAAAATATTCCTCTAAGGGCTCAATATGTTTCAAAAACGGCTCTAGACAATTATGGAGCAAATATTTTAAAGGGGCTTGCCAATAACTTAGCGTTAGATAAACTCAGAGGATTTACTGGGCTTGGGCCTCATCGCGACGATGTTGATTTTGTTTTTGAATCAAAACAACATTTTTCGTTGGCCTCTAGGGGCGAATCAAGAAGTTTAATACTGGCGCTGAAAATAATCGAAATGCAGCTACTCGAAGACATAAGTGGTCAAAAACCACTTTTACTACTAGACGATGTGTTTAGTGAATTAGACGGTCTGCGCAGAAAAACGTTAACGAATTATCTCAAAGATCACCAAACAGTTATAACCACCACAGACGCAGATATAGTCGCAAAAAACTTCTCAGCTTCCGTTCATCATATAGCGGTCGGCTAATCTAACGTGTGGCAGGGCCGCAGTCGTAGCTGATACTAAATGTGTATCCAGAAAAATCTATTCCTAAACTATTAATATACTCCATCACATTTTTTCGTTCTTTTTCAGAAATACTACAAGAGTGAGTGAATGTGAGATCGTTAAAATCCCTATACTGTACTGTTATCTGTTTCTTAAAGAAGTCAGCGATTGTTATATTGTTTTTTTCATCGCCTATTATCGGGAATATATTTTCGGGCCTATTGTTTTTGTCTTTTTCTGGGAGGTCGGTATTAAAATCGATCATAAAATGCCTGACAGTCGGATCACTCGATTCGCCAGAGGTATTTAAGGTAAAATACAAATTTGTCCCTACACAGGATAAGTTGGATAGCGCAATATCAGGTCCTTCATAAATGGTGTACATTGAATTTTCGCGTTTTGAAAACTCAACCACCATATTGTAGTTAGTGGACAAGTACAAACTTTTCCCTATCCAGCAAATATTTGATCCTGAATATGAGCTTAACACAGGAGAAGTTGTGACTTTTCCATTTTTGTTAACAAAATATATGATATGTCCTTTGCCATCGGGCGAGGTCGAACCTATCGCGGTTTCAAGATCGCTATTGGTGGATACACTGTTAACAACTGCATTTTTTGGTAGTTTGGTTTCTCTAACCTTCTCATTTTCGAAATTGATATCAATAATTTTCTGATTACTACTACCAGTATTATCGGTATCACCTAAAATATCATCTGATGTAGTGCCATTAAATAAAACAAGATGATTAGAGGCAATATTGCCGATAATCGAAGTATTGGTTTCTGTGCTTATATTTTTGCTTATATCAACCTGTTTTGGGTTTTGATCGTTGATGTTTTGGAAAACTAATAGCTTTTTATCTTGCGTTAAAACTGCAAACGATTCAGCTAGGTTATCTTGCTGATTAGTATAAATTCCTAGTGGGTTTTGTGACAAATGGTACGCTGAAGGTGATTCTTTGAAAGAGTCATCAATAGGTGTTAGTTTTGCTATACCCCACTTATCTTCTATCGGGACAACATCTATCATTCCGCCCATATATACCGAAGATCTATATTTTGTTAAATCCTGTTCAAAAAATGGGCGTGTTGTTGACCTTACATTATCACCGTTTTTTGTAAAATAATAAATGTTGTTGTCGCCACGAAGGTTGTCACACAGTTTATATATAATCTGACCATTTTCAGCATTATAAATCGTGCATCCCAGCTCGTTATCGCCCAAGTTAATAGAGGCCTTTTGATGTTTGAACTTAATGTTTACCGACTTCTTAATAAATGGCTTTACATTTGCATAATATATACTTTTTAGGTTGGTTGATTTTTTATTAGCGATTATTTCATAGCTGCCTGTTGTAACTAGCAATATTTTTTTGCCTCTTATAGTGCTTTTGTCGTCGTTATTCTGGCCACCAACTTTATTAATTGATATATCCGTGTTTACGTCTGCTGTGTCTAATACTAATAACCCATGATTAGAAAAAAATAACAAACAGGAAGTCAATAATACTCCAATAATGACGAGGGGCGTCTTTTTATTAGCTATCTTTTCTCTATCCATTCTAATTAATTAACTCCTTTAAATCGCTTGGTACTGGAGCTTGAAAAGTGTATACGGCAGGAATTGGTTCTTGTATGGCCGTACTGGATACAGCATCCCTACCGTTTGGAGATGCCCAGCTAATGTGTAAATGGGCGTTACACCCTCCAAAAATATGGTTTGGGTCACCATGACACTGTGCACCATTATATCCAATCCACCTTAGCCACTTAGGGAATTTGTTAGGATATACTTCATACATACATCGACCATATCCGTCGTATGGCGAGCAAGTTGATTTGGATCCACGACTATCATTATAGCCATCTCCCCACCAACCGATATCTCTGGCTGCTTTTTCTGTCGTTTCTTTCCACTTAGCATTGTCTTTGGGGACTAAATCTACCGATACTCCAGCACCGTGACTTGCGTGCCCATTTTCTAGACCTGCTGTTATGCACAAATTATACTTTGTAACTATATAAGCAAGGCCAGCCGCTACCCGAGAGTCAATAATAATTTTCCTTCCTTGACATGCATATTTGCTAGGCATGGTAATAAATCTTCCCCTTTCGGTAACCTTAATAGTATCTTTCAAACTAGCGTCACCGCCAGTGGATGCATCATTATTACAGCTTGACCCATCTCCTGAGCCAGCTATTTCTGTCCCGCCGTCCTTAGACAGAAAGTTATAGGTATTTATAACCGACTGAACGTAAGTACCAGATCGATTATACGCAAATGCTGCTTGACGAAGCTTATCCTCTTTTGTTGTTCCTTTTGCTCCACTCGCTGCAAGATATTTCCCTGCCGCGAGCGCTTCCTTAAACAAATCGAGTCGATCGCTCCAATCGTTGGCCCCTTCTGGCTTGTAAGCTTGCCAGGTTGAGGTAATAAACTGAAAAGGCCCGTATGCCTCATATTTATTAGGGGGGTCCCACGGAGCGCCATTTCCATCAGGAGGGGCTGGATCTCGCCACTTACCATCACCCGTAACTGGGACACCGTTTGCTGAATCAGCATTATTGGTAGAGTCGTTAGTTCTAGAATTTTCGGCATAGTAAAACGCAGCGATAAAGTTAGGATCTACGTCAAACTTTTGGCCTGCCATAACGACTGCCTTTTGAAGATTTTCTTGTCCTTTCTTAGGCGTACCATATCCAACTCTTGGCGATATTGACCCAGAGTAACTTTCGCCATTTGCCGCACTGCAACCACAAGTAGAAGAGTTTATTGTTGTGCTACCTCCGGCTATCTCTGCGCCAATCTCGTCTATCTTTTGTTGCAAAGAGTACAAAGGTAATGCTGTAGCCGCTGCTCCAACTGCTGCACTTGGGCTGACGTCCAGTTTCTTATGGCTACCGGGATAAATCGTATATTTTATTTTTCCTGTCAGAGTTCCGGTTGACCCATCTCCAGATCCGCCGAAAGACCTAGCTAAGGCACTTGATATTTCACTCCACTCCGAGTTAGCGTCTCCAACGCCATGGTTATCTCCAAAAACTGCGAAGGAAGATTTGCCTTTGTACTCGACTTTTGCAATATCCCCCAAAGAAATACCTCTCTTTTGGGCCCATGCCCCATAAAGTACGTAAAAATTAATTTTACTTGCATCAAGTGACGTTTTATCGTCGTTGAGCTTGCCGTTTGTCCTCAAGTTTGTTCGTGGCTGATAAGTGCTAGATCCTCCGGATCCTCCACTACCATCGGTATCGATTGTAGCTTGGTTCGCAGTATAAGAGACACTATTAGAGGTACTATTATCTGTATCGCTATTACTTCCAGAGCTAATAGCTTTTGCAATAATTTCTGCGAATTTTTTACTTCCTGCTGGCGTTGGATGTGTTCTATCACTTCCTACCTCTATCCCCTTACTCACGGTGTTAATAACCGAGTATCCCTCGCTAGAATTTTTCTTAATTTGTGAGTTAATTTTATCGCGATTAACTCTGGAAGACCCCTCGCCTGTAGAAAAAACATTAACCCAATATATAGTTGTGTTTGAGTTTATGCTTTTTATTTCTCGTATAATTTTTGGTATTTGCACATTGAGGTCTTCAACGCCACTGTTTGTACCAAGAGCTACTACCACACTATTAGAATTCTTTATTATGTCTTTATCCTCTTTGACTGCATCTATCCCCCCGACACCACTCATTGTTGGTCTAGAAACTGCTCGACCATCCTCTGCATTGATTTTCGAGACCTCCATCCCGATATCTTTAAACGCTGTTTTTAAGTTATCTTTGGCACCATTAGTAATTGAATCCCCAACTATATAAATGGGGTCTGTGCCGGTGTCTACCGTATCTTCTGTGTGGCTTTGATTACTGCACGGATCGTAATCATAATACCCAATATTTTTATTAAATATTTTTCTCTGTTGAGAAGATAATGCAAGCGAGGTAGTTGAGTATTGTCCTAACAACAATAAAAGAGTTATTGCAAAAAAACATGTACGCCTAAGTAAAATAAATCTATTACATAGCAGTAGTTTCTTCATCGTTTTGGAACCTGAATGTGCAGATGATTACAGCTATCGTTGAACTCAGATATGCCAGGAGGCAATTGAACTCCTTGTCCACACTGGATTTGACCAATACCTGAACCTTTGGGTAAATCTTTTACAATAGTTTCTAACAGCTTTCGTGCGTTATCATCTCTTCCGGTCGTCGCAACACCGTTTATCATTGATATATCAACAGCATGCCCACCCTTTTCTGCATAATGATAGCTTGCCTCTCCCGACGCCGTAATGACACCCGTGCACAACCTATTTAAAGACGACACATAAATAGAGTATCCTTTGTCTAGTATCGTAGCTAAAAGTTGCAGAATGGTTGGATTGACATAACAAGTGTCATCACCAGATGCATATGCTTTAATCTGCTCAACATATCTAGGGTCACCCCCAAACTTAGAGGAATCAATAATCTTTTTTGCTAACTCTTTATCATTTCCCGATACAAGACCACTGTCGTTGTTAGCGTCGTCTGTATCTTGTCCGGGGGTTGACCCGTTTTCGACACCAAGTTCGTTGCATGCTTCTGTTCCCTCGGCATCATCGGGGTTGCTATCATCCGCTTCGTAGCATGCTCTACTCATTGCTAAATGGTCGTCGAAAATAGCAACACTAATTCTACTCCAAGTTTCTCCAGTGTCATCGCAATTAGACCTTAAATAGTCTGGTCCATACTGATCTACTGTATCTTCCTCCGAAGAAGGAAATTTAAAGCCGGAATGATCATCATTAAGTTCTGCCCCAAAACAATTTTTAACTCTGTCTGCCAGACCAAAATCATTCTCAATCGCTTTAATTGCAGTTGCACCGTTTTCGAAAGGATTAGCGTATTTTTCGTCGTCTAATACGCTTTGTCTAAGGCCATAGCGATTGAATCCCCAATCGTAATTACTGCTTTCTGCGCTAACCGATGATGCAAAAATGGGCCTGCCTATCGAGCCAAAATTTAGTATTGAAGGCATTTTACTAGCAAATTTTGCGACAGAACCAGGGCGCAAGTTTACATTGTCAATTACTGTCGAGGCGAATGATCGGTGGTCGTAAACATTAAACATTCTTGCAAAAAAAGGTTGTTCGGTGAACTCTTTCTTGCTCTGCTCGGCAATTTGCTTGTCAATCATTGCCGATTCTGCAGAACCAAGGTCGACCCCACCGGTTGCTCTGGCGCTGGCATTAGAGGCCTCTCGCGCTCCATAGGCGATGAAGTTCCCGCCAACTGCACCACTAATTACCTCTGGTGTTATAAAATCTGGCTCAACAGTTTTGGTGATAATACTCATGACAACCGCTCCGGCAGCCGCACTTCCACCCGCCTTTACTGCGTTGAACATAATCCCTCCTGGGCCAAAGGCCACGGCAAGGAGGCCGAGGCCAGCGGCGATACTCTGACCTATGGTAGAGCAAACTTCATCAGCATGATATTCATCTAAGAATGCATTGACTTTGCTCCAATTAGATGTGCCAGCAAATGCCGACTTCATATCTGGATCTATGTCTTCCCCTTGAGGTTTTTGCTTTCCGCTTGCGGCTTGCAAGGCCTTTGCCGACCATATTGTTTGGCCCTTATCGTCCTTAAAGGATTGAACAATTGACCCCGCCGCTGCCATATCAAGACCATCACCGTCCTGCACTTGAGAACCAACAGATATTAAGTCCGAAGCAGCTACAATAGAGTCTTTTCTGACAGCTGCATTATATGTTGGCACAATCTCAGCCACGTCCTTTACCATACAAAGTACAGCCGTTCCGGTGAGTACTCCTAGGGCCGCCTTGCCTCCCTTTGTATTTAGTTTGTCCGCTAAGGCCCCCTTATAATTTGTAACTTTTTCTCTTGTGGCACTACGGACTTTCTTTTGTCTTTCTTTTTCAATTTTCTGCCGTGTTTTGATTTCTTTCATCTCACCATATTTTTTTGATAGTTTTGACATAGGGTGCCGGCCAATACTTAGCGCTTTGTCAATGGCTCTACCCCTGAAAAATCCCATGATCCCCTTATCACCTACCATTAATTGCGCTACACCCCTGACTCGCCTAAGATTTTTAGAGCTCTCTCCCGCTAGAGATACTGCTATTTTTGGTCTACCTTTATAATCAGCAGATATTTGCCCGACTTTTGATTCTGGCATGTCAAAATCTTTTGCAATTGCTTTAATTGCTTGTTCTTTGTTCATGCCATGGTATGGACTATCGGGTTTAGAAGTGTCAATTTCTAACGACATTGGGTTGCCCACGCTGTCCGTCCTATTGATGGTTATACCAACTTTTTCCATGCGGGCTACTGACTTATTAAAAGACCTCAGTGACAATCTGCTCATCCTTAGAGACGCGGGGTCTCCGGACTTCGCATAACGAAACATACGCGCCAACCTAGCGCCAGAGTCACTTTCGCCTTTAGAATAGTTAAGCTGTAGTATTTGGGAAAGATGAACTAGCTGAAAGGGACCCTGAAGGATGCTAAAACCAAAAATACCGCCGCCGCCAAGAATTGCAATTATAGTTGCGGTTGCTGTTTTTTTCTTTGTCCAGTTTTTTAGAGAAAACTTGCTAAATCTACTTGAACCTTCATCGCCACCCGTATATCCTCGCCCTAGTTGTGATTCGTGCTTAGAAACTGCTGATTGTTCTTGTTCATCGGGCGCGGCTGCTTGTTGCTGACCCACTGAGTTCTCGGCATTTTCTAGCTCCGAACTATCTAAAGACGATTTGTCTTTTTCACTTTTTTTTGGTTCCTCCGAGTCTAGAGGAGAGTCATATTCGTGTTTTTGGTCGTCGTAAACTGGCATTAGTTATCTACCTATATATTGGGTTGTTGGATATCTGTAACACCCTGTCCGCCCGGGGCACTAGAAAGGATATTGCCAGAATCAAATTCTTGTACTTGGTTTGGGTTGGTCGTAATCAGGTTGGTCTCTGACTGGCTAGCTGCGATCTGAACGTGTACATGATTTTGCCCCGCAAAAAACAGACCCTGTCCGACTGGAAACTGGCCTAAACGCTTGCTTTCTTCGCTGGTTAGCTTAAAAACGTCTGTTAGAACATCGACCGCCGTGGGCGACTGTTTTAGTAGTAATTGCATTGATGAGTTGGCTACAATTGCTCGACCCATACGGCTCCCCATAAAGTCCTCAACGTCTTGCGTAATAGTGGTTATGCCAAGGTTATACTTTCTAGCTCTTTTCGCTAGAGAGAACAAGAAGCTAGCGCTATCTTCGTATTTCATGAGTTGCCAGGCCTCATCAACCACTAGAATTCTTCTTTTTTGGTCGGTCTTGGTCTTGTTCCAAACAAAGTTTAGAACAATATACATCGCGACTGGCCTTAATTCGTCCTCTAGGTCTCTAACATTAAATACAACCATAGAGTTATTGATATTGATATTACTCTGTTGAGAGAATATACCAGCAAACGTACCACTAGTATATTTTCGAAGTCGCTGAGCTAACTGCGGGCCACTACCACCCATATGCAGCAAGGTATCGTATAAATCGGTAATAGTTGGAGGAGTTGCCGTATGGGTTAGAGGATCGTTGGTAATGCCTGCTTTAGCATAGGTTTCTATAAGTGCTGCATCCAGGTCGGCTTCTTCTTCGGGTCGAAGCGCTGGGAGCATAGCGCCGGCGTTACCTGACATTTGGGCAATGGCTCCACCCATCATCAAACGAAGTAGCCCGTGCAGGGTAATCAGGTTGCTTCGAAGAGCGTTATCGGCCTCTTCGGTGTCTATAACTTGTGGCAGGTCAAAGGGGTTAATTCGAGTTGGCGAGTTTAAGCTAAGCCGCACATAAGCGCCACCAACGGCTTCGCACATTTTTTGATATTCATTTTCTGGGTCAATAATAAATATTTCGGTGCCCATCATCATGCTTCTAAGGGCCTCTAACTTGACCGTAAAGCTTTTCCCTGCCCCAGATTTTGCAAAAACAACTGCATTGCCGTTTTCCAGGGTAAATCGATCGAAGATGACCAGTCCAGAGTTATGCATATTAATCCCATACAAAATGCCGTCATCTTGAGTTAAATCGGCACTGGTAAATGGAAAGCTAGTGCTAATTGCTCCAGTATTCATGTTGCGCCTAATTTGTAACTGATCTGTAAATTGTGGAATAGTACTATTAAACCCTTGTTCTTGCTGGCTACTAGCTGGTTTTGAGTAGACAAGTTGTTGGCCCAAGATAGACTCAACCTTGTGGGCAACAAATTCTAATTCGTCCATCGAAGATGCATAAATAGTGAAATATAGCCCAAAGCGAAAGAATCGTTCTTCTCCAACTTGCAACTTATCTCGCATTGTCTCGGCGTCCATAATAGCCGATTGCTTAGCGGGGTCGCGGACGCGTCCTTTTTCGCTATCAAGCATGATGCCGGCCTCTAGTTGTGCGACTTTTTTACGCAAACTCTCTAAAACAACCTGGCTCTCGACCGGATAAATATAAATTGACAGATCGATTACCTCGTCTAGATTTACCATGCTACTCAACCAGCCAGTAGACAATTGTCTAGGATAGCCGTATACGTAGTACGTTCTGGCTAGGCGTGTTCCCAGCTGAAAATGAGTACCAGAATATTCTATTGAGCTTGGGGCTATGAAATCTCTAAGAGCCGTAATACCTTTTTGAAAAGCAGCTGCCACTTCTTGCTCTTCGCGCATACGCTGAATTTGAGCAATGTCTACAGGGTTTGAAGGGGATTTATCTTTCTTAAATAGTCCCATTGTCTTGTAGATCCCTGTCTAAGTTTGGTTGAGGAGCCAATCCTTCCCCTTTGGTGACAACAGGCACACTCATATCGTCAAAATTCTTCAATTGTTGGTGAGTCGCCGTATCGGGGTTATAAGCGTCATAATATAGCTCTATTAGCTCCTGTGTATCTAGCGGCAAGCCCTGAACGCCTGTTTGCATTAGGCCATTTAAAACTGCCTGCACGCGGTTACGAAGCTCCGTTTTGGCCTCTTCAAGTTTGTTTTCGTCTATTACTACTCGAGTAGAGTTATTCCCAAGCATGCCAAAAATACCATCGAACATGCTTTTAGTACTAGAGATGCCTCCTTTGGACGTCTTGCCTTCGGTGGCGGGAAAATAAGGGATAGTCAAATAAAAGTGCTTATCCATGATATTTGTTTGAGATGCAAGGTTATCTATAAAATCTAGATAATCATCCATTAGGAGAGCAAGTAACATATTGTCGTGTTCGCTTCTGATCTTGTCTAAGCGGTCAATATAGGGTTTGATGTCGATTCTTTCCGACCTGACAAAAATTTGAATTGGAAAATACAAAGAATTCAAAAACGATTGATATCCAAACTCAACTGCCTCTCTTTCCGATGGACTCATCAAATCAAAGTTGATTGATCTTAGCATTACTACAGATCGAAACGAACCGTCGTTCATAATCACTATACCGTCCCTAATCTCGGCGATTTGTAGGTGGTTTTGCGTGCTATTAGCGTTAACCACTACCTTACCAGAAGTTCCCTGAATTGGTGCGTTAGGATTGCCAGGGATTTTTGTCCCCGGTAACATCTCTGGTGCAAAGGGGCGTCTAGGGTTGCTAGTGCTAGAGCTTGTCTGAGAGCCATAGTCGCTAAACTGCGCTCCTTGTGCTCCATCTACTTGAGGTGTTTGCTGCTCTTGATTTAAATTTTCAGTAGGGTTCATAATATTGGTTTTCTCCACCCAGATTTCGAAGTAGCGACTATTTAATGCAAAGAAATAACAACTTCGCCGTCCGATTGCTGCTGCCTTGCTTGGCGTGCAATTGTCTCTACGTTCAAATCATTGTTACGAGACAGGTTTATTATATCAGCATTAACGGTTTGAGGCATAGATGCTTGTGGTTTTTTTTCATCTGTTGTTGTAGCTATTTGTGGCTGCGCTGAAATGGTATGCATATTTTTTGTCGATAGGTCAGATTTGCTAGAACTTTGTTTTAGTTGTTCGCTGAGCAATTTTTCGTCAATAGAACCAGCGTTGTTTGCCTCTGCCAACGAGGGTAATTTGTAATCAGATTGATGAGGTGCTGGTGTAGGCAAGGGTATGCTTGCTGGGTTGGCAGGCAGAGTATTTTCTTGGCTTCTGGCTTGCTCCATCTTTGCAACAGCTTGATTTATGATAGTTTGCCCACTATTTTGCATAATACTCTTTATTTGCGCAGCGACTACGCTACTTTTTTCGTCTAGCGGATCGTGAATGTCAGAATCACTCAGAGTTGGAACTTGCTGGGGTAGTTCCTCGGCTTTAACTAATCGATCATCGCCAAGTATATTGCCGTACCCTATAGTACCGGACTCCTTAATCGCCCAGCCACGACTATCTATGGTGTCTGCTAATATTTTGAGTCGGTTTTTTACCTGGGTTTCGTTAAGGTTTTTTGTTAGTTGCCTTTCAACTTTTTTTGGAGCAGTAATTGTTACCAAATTCAACACACCGTCTTGGCTCCAAATCCTAACTCTTGGCTTAAATAAATAGCGAATTTTTGCCAGAACCCACAGTTCGGTTGGTTGTTCTTTGCTCCAGGGTATAGCCAAAAAGAGCCCGACAAGCATCGGTGGGATTGTAAAAACTAGCATAAAATAAGCATGCTTTATGGTCATAAAAAAACTTAGATACCCAGCCAACACTCCACCCGCTGCAAAAATAAATTGCTTTAGAGTTAGCGGTCCTACAAATTTGTCTTCTGCTTCGACATCTTGAATAACTGTATGTGTTGCCATAATTTGTTATGGTTATTGTAACACCTAGGATTTGATAATAATATAATTTAAGATATTGATTTAACTTGCTAAATCAAGTGAAATATGTTATTATGTAGGCATATTACGTTAAGATTACATACAAAAATAAAATGAACAATGAAAATCCTCAACGAAGAGAAAGAGTGCTATCGCTTGATAACACTGACCCTAATCTTGTGGTCCAATCCAGTGAGCGTAGCATGGAACCCCGCAGATTAACTAGACGCATCGAGACAATGCTTAGTCGGTTGGAGAAAAAGGACCAGCGAGAAAGTTTTGCGCTAGAGGTAGAAATACTAGAACCAGTTAAGAAAAAGCATTTTTGGAAAACAGGCGATATACAAGTAATCCCTCAGCTGTTAGGGGTAAGAGTACCACATTTATCTGGGTACAAAAATTTATCGAGAGATTTAAAGGGTCACAGAGAGGTTGGACGAGCTCGAGCATTTATGATTCCCGGGATTGATGATCCACACGACGACGATGCAGGTACCAGGATAGTAACCGTGGACGGTAGAGTTTTTGATGAAGTCCATGAGTTTGTCAAACCAAAAGGAGAGGGCCTTTTGAGTAAAGAATTCGTAACGGACAGGATAGTCGTATTATCCGATAGTGAAAGGACGATAGATAGTTTGCCTGTTTTGCACAAACAAAGAATGATAGATCATTTGCACGGATATTTAAAAGAAAGAACATTCGAAAAAAAGTCGTTTAGTTTAAGTTCGCTTATTGGCCGAAATGCAATTAGAGGGTCTTAAGTTCTAAAAAGATTGTTTAGGATTCTTCCTCTGGCTGGGCTGGTTCGTTTGCACGTCGTTGGCTTTCTGCTATTTCTGTTTCGCTTAATCGCCTGCCTGATTGAGCTCGAAACCATGCTCTCCCGGCGTCGGCTCCCGAGATAGTTCTGGTTACTTCGCGCTGCAATTCAACTGGCGTGTCTGCATTTATTACATCAGGGAATGCTCCCTCGGATTTGCCAGTGCCATAGGTTGCGGTGACCCCTGTAGATTGTTGGGTTTCAGCAAAAATATTCTCCGCGTGGACGGCGGGATCAGTGGCCATTGCGGCTACTGCAGCTTGCGCGTGCATATCTTCATCTTGCAGGAAGCTTTCGACTGCACTATCTATATTCATGGCCTGGTCTGCTAATGCTTGCTTGTTCGCCTCATTAGCGTATGGTCCGTTGGCACCAGCTCGCAAGCTAGATAGTATTTTCGCTGCCTGATATTTTTCTTTATAAGAGGCATTGCTATTTAGTATACCTAGTTGTTCGTTAACAATACCTGTCACGGCTGCTGGTTTGGACTGACTCATAACGGTGGCGGCAGGTACTTTTTGTCCTGCTCTTAATGAATTATAATCCAAGCTATTTACGTTCCCTGAAAGGTCCGATCTCCCTACCTGAGATGCGACATACTGTAAACTATTCATATGAGACATCATGGCCGTTTCGTCGCCATTGTATAGGTCTTTTGCAATATCGACGGCCTGGTCCCAGCCCTCTCTGCCATTTGCATAGCCATAAGACACTGCGGCTTGACTTTGTGCTGCGGCTTTTCTGTTTTCCAGTGTTCTTCCTTGTGCATCATTGAGGGCTGAGTAGGATGCAAGTTGAGATTGTCGAGCCATCAAACTTTGTCTTTCCGCATTAGATACTTGCTCGCCAGCAGCTATTCTACGAGCGATATCTTGATGCTCCCTGCTATACGAGATATGGGTCCCATTGTTGATGGCTGCTAGCGAATCCTTCTTAGAGCCATACTTGGCCATGTCCAGCTGTGCTTCGTCGCTTGCAGATGCGGCTGCTGCGTAGATACTTGACTTTTGGTTCTGTGCTGCCAAAGCCGCACCCTGTGCCTCCCTCCTTGAAGTTCTAGCATTTCGCCACCCCTGTCCTCTAGAAATACCTTCTGGTCTGTTTTTTTTGCGCATTCCGCCCAGGCCGGCTGCGATATCTCCTAGCCCAAGGCCTTTTTCAATTTTACGAGAACGCCCCCTGTTTCTTAATTTGCCAAAGAGTGAGTCGGGATTATTTGCTGACTCACCTATTCGTTTTCCTATCGAACCTGACGAAGAAAGAGCTCTTTTGTTGGCCATATCAAATACTGCCCCAATAGCTCCACCAGCAAGTTTAAACGAGAAGGGTATTAATACCAATGGTGAGTAAACAACCAATACCACAGTTAAGATCTGGGCTAAACCTTGCAAGCCACCAGTAGCCGATCCTAGAATAATTCCGCCCATTACGTTACTCATGGCAAAAATGATTGCTATTATTGGGTATACCAGTAGTGTCTTTAAAAATAAATCCCACCATCTTTTAAAATATTTTTCTGTCCCAGGTAGAATAAAACATGCAATAGCAATCGCCGAAACCGCTGTTAGAAGTATAAGAAGGGCTTGCCTAATAATTATTGTAAATACTACCGCAAGTGATACTAAAAGAATAGTGACGATTATAGGCAGAATAAACAAAAGCAGAGGAGCAAGCACGATACTGCCACTTGCCAAGATCCCAGCCAGCGATACGACTCCAAGAACCCCAGCTACATTGTTTATAGCTGTAGGGTCAATTCCGATATCTCCACCATTTTCAAAACCCTTCATGAAAGGGGCGCTTATAATTTGACTCATGCCATTACCTAACACATTAGTCACGTCTATTGCTATTAGGCACAAGTAGAACGAGATATTAATAGCTATTGCACCTATAACAATACGGGGAGCCATTTTTTTAATGGTATAGGCATCTACAAATCTGCCCATATTTTGAGCGAATACCATCAGTAGTAACGATCCGACCAAAACTATATTTCCGAAAATACGGAAGGTCTGCCATGTCACAAAAGTTGCATCATCTTTGCTTGAGCTAATAGGCGTATTCTCTAAAAGGGGGGTAATTATATTTTTGAAGAAATAATCGATTGAGTTAACCCCCATATCTATAGCTGGGCAGATAATCCAGCTTAAAGGTGACGAATCCATATCACAATCTAATTGTGTTTTCGGTTCTGTCTTTTTAATTATGGACTGGACATCTTCAAGTGATTTTCTACCACTTTTTACATCATCATATGCATCACATTTTTTTTTGAGCTTATCCGTTGCGTTTTTGCACAGGTCTGCCTTTGCGTCGTTCATATCTTCCAGTTTTACGTAGCTTTTACACTTGTCCACCTTAAGATTTTTATTTGTAATGCTGTCGCAGATGCTGTTGAAAACTACTCTCAAATCAGTTATTGGCTGATCTGCTGATTTAGCTATCCCTGCACCTATATTTGAGTCCTGTGGCATATTTTGTATTAGACTTGGAGGGGGTGCCGCGTAAGCCCTTAAATTGGCCAGAGTGAAAAATACAAGGGGTAATAGTATAGATAATGTTAGTTTTGATAAAGTTATTATTTTATGTTGTCTCATGAGTTCTAAAAAACTTACTATGGAATATAAATCTCATTTTTAGTATTCTTTAATGCTTATGATAAATGACTTTCTGGTATTAGTCGATACTCTGTAGCCGTAAGAGGTTTGCAAAAAATTAGAAAAGAGGCGATAATTATCACTAAATTCAGATGCTTATATGAATAATAAAAACAAATTATACAAAAAATGGATAGCAGTACTCTCTGTGTCTATTTTTGGTACCCTTGTTTTCTCTATATTTAACCACCATGCATACGCTGTATCTACAGAAGCCAAAGATGCGTGTAAAAGTCAAAAAAATAGTGCTACCAAAGCTGCTTGTGGCTTTGGTTTTGACACAATTATTAACAACACGAGCCAGAAAGCCCGAAATGTATGCTCAAAATATAAAGTTAAAGAGAATAATAAAGCGTGCACCAAGGGAGTTTCTGCCGGAAGAAGTGAAGCAAAAAAGCAACTTGCAGCCAGTGGCGCTACTGTGCACCTACCAGACGGCACTGACTCATCGATAACGCCGTGCGGAGATGGTCCAGACCAGGTTCATCTAAGGATCGACCTTGGCTGCCAGGGTGATGAGTATGATGGCCCAGGTGGGGCTATTGGGGACTTGCTTTTTTCGATTATTAGATTTTTGTCTGTTGGTGTGGGGGTGGTAGTAGTGATCGCTATTATTGCCTCTGGCATCCAGTACACTATGGGAGAGGGTAACCCAGAAGTTACCCAGCAGGCAAAGGGGCGCATCCGAGCATCTTTGATGTCTTTGGTTGTATATATGTTTATCTTTGCAATTGCACAGTTCTTGATACCTGGAGGGTTTTTTAACTGATGTTTAACTTGATTTTAAATAATTTTCAAAATTTTGCGGCTGCTTGTAGCGGTAAGGGAAGTTTTTTTAGTTTTCCAACTTGGTATAAATACCTCGAAGGATTTACTAGTACTGTCGATGGTACCGAGGTCTGTACTCCTCAGATAAAGGGCATTAATGACTTTTGGCTAATCGGCTTGGCAATTGTCGAAATACTACTTAGAATAGCCATTTTAGCTGCAATCATATTTGTCATGATGGGAGGGCTAAAGTATGTTACTTCCAGAGGAAATCCAGAAAAATTAGGCCAAGCGAAAACTAGTATTGTCGATGCGTTGATTGGCCTAGCAATTGCTATAATTGCAACAGCAGTTGTAGGGTTTATCGGAGGACAGTTTAGGCAATGATAACCACCAAGTTTTTAGCAACTATAAATAATTGTAAAGACCCCAGTGGTTCTGGCTGTACCACCGTACTCCCACAAGTAAGTGCCGACGAAGACCAATTAAAAAATATTTTAGCTGTTTTCTTTGGCGTTACCGCTGCTGTAGCCGTACTAATAATTCTAATAGCGGCAATTAACTTTGCTAGTGCGGGGGGCGATGCCGAAAAAGTGTCTCGAAGTAAAAATACCATAGTGTATGCGTTAATTGGTTTACTAATTGCAATCTCTGCCGAAGCAATAGTGCTAACAGTCCTTGGAAGGATTGGCAAATGAGAGTCGCTATTGCTCTTTCGTTGACAGCTGCCTCTTTGTTAACTATTTTTTGTTTCAATAGTAATGTTTATGCAGCTAGCACTAGTCCAGTAGATGTTTTTCAGGGTGTTTGCTCTGGGGGTGGATCTAACTCGACTGTTTGTAAAGAAAATACTGATAGTAAAGCTGGAGGCGAATATAAAAACCCTATTTATGGTAGTAAGGGCATTTTAAGCACAATAATTAACCTGCTTTCTATAATTGTTGGCATTGTGGCGGTTATTGGCATTATGATGGCTGGGTTTAAGTTTATTACATCTGGCAGTAACCCCCAGCAGGTTACTGTTGCACGCGAGATGGTACTTTATGCAGCTGTGGGGCTAATTGTTGCCGCTTTTGCGCAAGTACTAGTAAGATTTATTATTGATAAAGGATGAGAAAAGTAATGAGTAGAAAAATCAAGACATTGTTAGCAACAATATTTATGTCTAGCATGCTACTAAGCGTTGTGGGTCCTGTGCAGCACGGCTATGCGCTATTCGAGAACGCTACAAAAGATGCCTGCGAAGGTGCTACGCTGGGCTCTAAAAGGGACTGTACGGCTGGTCAGGATGACAAGATTACTAATTTGATAAAAGCAATAGTCAATATATTGTCGACTATTATCGGAATTGCGGCGGTAATAGTAATTATGCTTGCTGGCTTTCGATATATTACGGCCGGAGGCGATGCCAATAGTATTTCAGCGGCAAAAAACACCTTAATTTACGCTATTGTGGGACTTGTTGTTGCTGCACTGGCTCAAGTAATTGTTAGATTTGTTTTAAATAAGGTTTAAAACATTGCTTAATGTTAATGGTTTATGTTATAAAAATGATAGTAATGAAAGGCAAAAAGTAAAATGGTTGAAGTATTAAAATCAAAGATAGCATGGATTGTGGCATTAATGACTATTGCCTTGTCGGCTATAGCGTTTTCTCCCGGTTTAGCATTTGCTCAAGCTCAGCCAAACATCAACAATAACTTATGCGCGGGTGCTGATACAATGCAATTCGGAGGACAGGGAGATTGTAATACTGCTGCTCAGGGAACGCAAGATAAGGTAAATAACCTGGTTACACAGATTGTAAATATTTTTTCGGTACTGGTTGGTATTGCGGCGGTCATTATGATTGTATTTGGTGGTTTCCGATATATTACCAGTGGTGGAGATTCTGGTAGGGTCACCAACGCCAAAAATACAATTTTATACGCAATAATTGGTTTGGTAATTGTCGCTTTAGCTCAGTTGATCGTTAAATTCGTTCTAGCGAAAGCAACAGGACTTAACTAAAACAGGAGTGTAGTGGTTATGAAACTTAAAATTTTTCTAGCGAGTGCTGCTTTGTTGGCAGTAACATTATTTTTGAATTCTACACCAGCATTGGTATCTGCAACGGATGTAAAAAACGGTATCTGTAATGGTACAGACCTACAAATATCAGATACTGCAAATTGTAAGCCGGATTGTGGGAAAGACTCAAATGGTCAACCAATCCCTTGCGAAAATAAGTTGAATACTTTGATTAAGACGATTGTTAACCTATTATCTGTATTGGTAGGAATTGTTGCAGTTATTATGGTTATTGTTGGGGGCTTTAAGTACATTACCAGTGGTGGTGATTCAAACCGTGTATCGTCGGCAAAGAATACAATTATTTATGCACTAATCGGGTTGGTAATTGTAGCGTTAGCCCAGCTTATTGTTAGATTTGTACTCAGTAAGGTTGGTTAAATATTTACAGCTATCTGATATATTGGAATATTTAAAAGACCCTTTTCTAAGGGTCTTTTAAATTGAATCAGTTTAAGATTATTAAAGTATTTCGATTTTTTTGACGGTATCTTGCTTGACCTTTGTAAAGCCAATTGTTAAAACGCCATCTTTTAAAACTGCTTCAATCTCGTCTTCTTTAACGGGTACAGGCAAGGCAATACTGCGACTAAACTCACCCCAATAACATTCTTGTACAAAGTAATTCTCTACATCTTCCTCTGCACCAGCACTTAGTGTACCCCGAATGCTCAAGGTATTATCAGAAATACTAACGTCGAGATCGTTTTTGTTGACTCCCGCCGTTCTTGCCTTTACTACCAATTTTTCCTTTGTTTCGTAAACGTCTACTGCTAATTGTCCAGGTACGGCTTCTTCTTCGTCCCACTCCTCTGCAACTGGCGCTTCGGTGGTATCAGGACTCATTCCCAAATCATCATCGCCCAAAAACGCAGCCGTTAGCTCGTCCTCCATAAGTAAATCGTCGTCGCGATTCTTTCGCGCCATATTTATACCCTCCGGTTTTATTGATGTTAGATTGTCTTATAACTTGCCAAACTAGGCGTTTTTGTATTATTACAAGTATACGACTAAGAGATAAGATGACGCAAGGTCGTACAGCACATATTTACAACACTAAAAATACAACAAGATTTATCGGAGTAACGATATAAATTGTTTACTAACAATAAAGTAAAAAGGATTTAAATGAATTTAATAGAGAGAGCGATCTCACTGGTTGCACCATACGAATGCCTTGGTTGCCACGACGAGGGCACGATAATATGCTCGGGGTGCTTGTTAAGCGCAATACCTCCCCTCCCCTCTAGGTGTTATCGTTGCCACAAAGCAACTACTCAGTATGCAGTATGTGCGTCCTGTAAAAAATATTCATCTCTAACGCACGTTTGGATTACGACTGTTTATGACTCTTTGGCAAAAGAGTTAATTTATAAACTCAAGTTTGCACGAGCCAAAACGGCTGCCGTGCCAATGGCTGCATTAATGAGTGCCCAGCTTCCGGTGCTAGATAAAAATACGATTATCACGCATATTCCGACTGCAAACGTTAGGGTACGCCAGAGGGGCTATGATCAGTCCGCAGTAATTGCTAAAGAGCTTGCTAAAATCAATGGTTGGCTATATGTCCCTCTACTAGTAAGGATTGGCTCAAGTAGACAGGTCGGTTCGACCAAAACTACCAGACATCAACAGCTTGCTGATTCTCTAATAGTGCATAATATTAATTTTATTCGAGGAGCAAGAATTTTACTGGTTGACGATGTAGTTACTACTGGCGCGACAATTGAAACTGCTTCACAGGTGTTGAAAAAGTATAAGCCAAAGCAGATAGACGTAATAACTTTCGCGCAGGCCTAACCACGTAATCAGTCATCTAGATTGATTCTCTGGAAATTTCAATATGGGCACCAATACTTTTTAGTCGACTGGTTAGGTCTTCATATCCTCGATTTATTGTGTAAACATTGCGAAGCATCGAAACTCCAGGGGCTGCCAACATACCAATTAGTAAAATCACTGCTGGACGAATTCCACTGGGAGCAACAATATTTGCTGCTCTCCACTTGGTAGGACCATCTATAAATACGCGGTACGGGTCTGCCAATACCAGATTTACATCAAGTTTTTTCATTTCGGTAAACATCAGCGCTCTTTCTTCGTAAAGCCAGTCGTGTACAAAGGTCTGCCCTTTTGCAACAGCCACGATAGGAATAAAATAAGGTAAATTATCGATGTTTATCCCTACCCCTCCCGGCAGAGGGTGTAATTTCTCCTCAGGAGCTTTTAACGTGCCGTTGTGTTCGTGAATTTTAATATCTACCAAGTTTGTATACCCGTTATCTGCTTTATATATAGCACTTATATCAAAATGCAGACCCATCTTTTCAAGCTTTAATAGCTCGAACTCCAAAAAATCTATTGGGACGCGTTTGATGGTTAGTGTTGAATTGGTCGCTACCGCCGCACTAATAAATGTCATTGCTTCTACCGGGTCTTCACTTGGTGCAAAGACTATATTTTTTTTGACATGAGGAGATCCTGTTACGCGTAGCGTTGGTGTGCCTATGCCCTCGACTTTTACCCCTAGTTTTTTTAAGAATAAGCAAACATCTTGCACCATATAGTTTGCGCTGGCCTGTTTAATGACGGTTTCTCCAGCAAACCCAGCTGCGGCAACTAGAGCATTCTCGGTAGCTAGGTCACTCATCTCGTACATTACTACTGGCCTCTTTGGGAGTTTTTTGTTTACCGTAACTTCGTAGCGTCCGTCTCTTGGTTCAATATGCGCTCCAAATTCTTCAAGAGCGTAAATATGAGGGATGATTGATCGTCGTCCAAGTTTGCACCCTCCTGCAAAGGGAATCTTAAAAGATTTGTAGTCATGCATCAGTGCACTCACCAGATTGATTACTGTCCTGGTTCTGCGAGCCGAGGTCTTATTCATGTTGCTAAGATCTAGTTCCTTAGGAACTTTAATCTCTAGATTGGACTCTCCCACCCAACGGATGCTTACGCCAATACTACTCAACACTTCTATAATTCGGTTTACTTCTTCGATTTTTGGAGCGTTTTTAATTATGGTTTTACCTTTGTTGAGCAAGCTGGCGCAAAGAATAGCAACAGTTGAATTTTTTGCAGTTTTACACGAAATTTCGCCACTCAACTTATGCCCACCCTCAATCCTTAGATTTGTTGTACTGTCTGCGACTGTAATGATTGGTTTGTTTAGCACATCACTAATATTTCCTAGGGTTTCTAGTGTGAGGTTTTGCTTGCCATTTTCAATACGGTTGACTGCCGATTGGCTGGTCTTTAGCAGGCGTGCAAACTCGGCTTGAGTCAGACCGCGCTCTTTGCGGATCTCGTAAATCAATCTGCCAATTTTCTTATCTGTTTTAGACACAATAACAAATACTATATCTTTTAAGGTATAAAAATGCAATTATCTAATCACAAACAATTTTGGCGATTTGTACTACAAACTGGCCATCTGTGATAGACTGACTGTGTGTTTCAAAACATACAAACGAAAGGAAGTTTAGCTTGACTCTTGAGCTACTGACGCAAAAAACCTCAATAATATTGGCTCTAAGTTTGTTGTCGTTTTTGGTCGCAATTCTATTGACGCCAATATACACCCACTATGCCTACAAACACAAATGGTGGAAGTTGCCCAGATCTCATTCTGTAACCGGAGAAGTTTTAGAGGTAATTGCAAAACTTCAAATAAAGCGCGACGTCCCTTTAATGGCTGGCATGATTGTCATCGTTGCCGTTACGCTTGTAACGGTTGTTTTCAATCTAGATCGGGCTCAAACCTGGCTACCTTTGGCAGGACTAATTGGTGGAGGTATTGTTGGCCTGATTGACGATATTATCAATGTTCGTGGTAAGGGCGGGAACGTTGCTGGGTTAAGGGCACCCTTAAAACTGGCACTTATTACGGCCATAGCACTGATAAGCGCCGTATTTTTTTATTATAAACTGGGCTATAACACCATTAAATTTCCTTATATCGGAGATATTTACTTTGGCTGGAGCATGATACCAATTTTTGCTTTAGCTGCTGTGAGTACAAGTAATGCAGTAAATATAACCGATGGTCTAGACGGGTTGTCGAGTGGCCTACTGGTGAGCGCGTATACTGCTTTTGGAGTTATCGCAGCACTACAAGGTAATTTTGGAATTGCAATCTTTTGCTTTAGTGTTGTTGGGGCGCTGTTGGCCTATTTGTGGTTTAACATCCCTCCTGCCAGGTTTTTTATGGGAGATGTTGGATCGTTTAGCTTAGGAATGGCGCTGGGCGTAGTAGCGATGCTGACGGATACCTTGTTCTTACTACCCATAATTTGCCTGCTATTTGTTGTAGAGGCAGGATCCACCCTATCTCAGATGATTTCTAAGAAGTTATTCAAAAGAAAAATTTTTATTGCCTCTCCCCTTCACCACCACTTAGAGGCAAAGGGCTGGCCAAAAACAAAAGTTACAATGCGACTTTGGGTCATCGGTCAGGTCTGTAGTGTTGTAGGAATTGCACTCGCTCTGCTAGGCGGATATATTCAATAGTTATTCCTATCTGGCGGAAGGGGTGGGATTCGAACCCACGGTACCGTTGCCGGCACGACGGTTTTCAAGACCGTTTCCTTAAACCGCTCGGACACCCTTCCATTTTGTTTGGCGGAGAGAGAGGGATTCGAACCCTCGCGGGAGATTTCTCCCCCCTAACGATTTAGCAAACCGTCCCCTTCAGCCACTTGGGTATCTCTCCGTGTTGAAAGGTTACTGCGTTGTGTAACAGATGTGAATTATATCAAAATAATCACTTTACTTGAAGAGATGAATTGTAGAAGTATACAATACGCTTATGCAAGACGATAATTCAGCTAACTGGAAGTTTAATCCGCAAGAAGACGTATCGGGCAACACAGCACCCCAGGAAGTAGATCAAAAAACTGCTCCTGTAGAGGTGTCGTGGACGGCCTCGGAGTTTATAGATCATCAAAAAAACACAGGGTGGTACCTATTACTGCTAATAGGAGTATTGTTACTTGCTGGCATTGTTTATCTGGCTACAAGAGATTTAGTGTCTGCGATTGTAATAATAGTTGTTGGAATTTTATTTGCGGTTTTGGCAGGCAGAAAGCCCCGTCAGCTTTCATATCGTATCGACTCTAGAGGTATTCAAATTGGCGAGAAATCTTTCGAGTTTTCCACTTTTAAATCTTTTACCATTCACCAAGAGGGAGTAATTGGCTACATAACACTACTGCCGTTAAAAAGGTTTATGCCAGATATCTCAATATTCTTTCCACCAGAGGATGCAGAAAAGATTACCGAAGCACTTTCGTACAATTTGCCAAACGAGCAACACAAAGAACACGGAATCGATAGATTAATGAAAAAACTTCGTTTTTAACACCGTAGTTGTGTTAAAATTACCCCTGTAAAGCTGTATGCGCCCGTAGCTCAGCTGGATAGAGCGTCGGCTTGCGGAGCCGAAGGTCGTAGGTTCGAATCCTGTCGGGCGTACCATTGTTTTTATAACAAAAAGATGCGAAAAGATACCAGATTTGTCTGTTTGATGTTTTTGCTTCATGGAGAGGTGCAGGAGTGGTTGAACTGGACTGTCTCGAAAACAGTTGTGCGGGGCAACTCGTACCGAGGGTTCGAATCCCTCCCTCTCCGCCAAGTTTTACTTTTTGCTCAGAAGTCGATAACTTCTCTTTGAAAAATTGTTTCTCATTTACTAACTGTTTTCCATTCCTCGATACATGCAAACCGAGCCAAAAATTGAGAGCACAATAATAGGAAATTATTTATGTTTTACTTTTTTGGTAGAGGTTTTGTTGATAATTATTTTAAGTACTATATGGGTCAAAATCAGGCCAAGACCAGAGTATATTAAAATTTTTCCTAAAGACCTTGAAAGCTCAAGTAACATCGGCAATATTATGGTCTCTGAGGCCTGCGAGATGTTTAAGCTTAGTACGGTAATACCTATGCTTGGAAATACGAAAAATACAGTGCCTAGCACGGCTAGTAATGCCCCGCTGAGTAGAAATACTTTATTAATGCGTTCTTTTTTCGATGGATTTAGCAAAAAACTAACTACTAACAATACCGAACTAACTATTACTAACAAAATAGGTAGTTGCTTGGCAAAACGGTACCATCTGGGAATTTCATTAGAAGTAGCAATAATTGATTGTGTTTGATTTATTTTGCCATCAATTGCTCCAAACACCCCAAGGGCAGAAGGTATGTAGGGGTTATCGCTTAATCTTTGTTCGATCTGATTGCGTAGTTGGGTAGTGTCAATCCCTGGAGGTCTGCAAACACTTACGAAAAGGTCTTGGTTTAAAACGGACTGCTCTTTGGTTATACACTGAGGTAATCTTTGGTAGCGTTGTTGCACATAGTCCCCTATCGATGAAATAAATTGTTGCTTACTGGCTGTGATATCGAATGCAAGGGGTAATACCTTAATCTCACCGTTTAACCACCTGTAAGTGTTATCTATTAACGACTCACCAATGATTTGCACTCTATCTGGAGTAAAGGTTTTCTTTAGGATAGTGACAACAGCCGGGTTGTCTAGTGGGACTACGTCAACAGAATTTTTTTGAGACACAATAGTGTCAACGGCAACCTTGCTCATGGAAGTATAAGCCCCACTATCTCTAATGATTTGCTTGGTATTTTGAGGGCTTAGCAAAGTTAAGTACAAACCCGAAGAAATAACTAAACAAAATAAAGCGACTGTTAATAACCCCAGAGATAAAAACTGTAAAGTATTGCGAAATTTACTCACTTCTAAAAGTATATCCTTTACCTATTCCAATATGCTACTACAATATACTTATGTTTGCCTCATCAACAATTGCATTATTGGCAGCAGCTTCAGCAGCAGTTTGGACGTACTCAAAAACCATGCGAAGAACTGGCAACAACACAAGAACTTCAATTATTACTGCAGTCGCTATTGCGCTGATTGTACTGGTTGTAGCTTGGAGTGCTCTTTCGCTGATAGACCAATACTTATAACTGCTAGCCATTTATGGTGGATTGCCCTTCCCTACTATTTCTATAGCTGGTAAGATATGGTCATAAGTGAGTGGGAATGTTGACGAGGTTGGACTGGGAATGCGCTTGCAGCAAGCGCGGAAAAACGCTGGGCTGACACAGCAACAACTTTGTGGCAAGGCCGATCTAAGCTATTCGACACTAGCCAAGATAGAGAGGGGGGCCATAAAATCACCTTCTATATTCACTGTTAGGCAGGTTGCCATTGCATTAAACATTTCGGTTGATGATATCTTGGGGCTTGAGCACGGACGAGTCGAGCAAAAGCCGAAAAAAATATCGAAAAGCGGTATAGAATTTGTTTATTTTGACATCAACGGTTGTTTGGTCAGATTTTATCATCGGGCGTTTAGTAAAGTGGCCGAAGATCTGGGGGTCAGTTCGGATAGATTCGAATCCATTTTTTTGCGTTATGATGATGCTGTCTGTCGAGGTGATTTATCGCTTGAAGAGTTCAACAGTACACTAGCCAAACAGATGGAAGTGCCATATTTTGATTGGTCGCGTTATTATATGGAGGCGGTTGAGCCGATAGCTGAAACTCAAGAGCTTATTGAGTGGGTTTCTAAATATTATAAATGTGGTCTAATTAGTAATATCATGCCAGGTATGATTCAAGAGATGCAAGAGAATGGCAAATTGCCAAAAATTGATTTTGATCAGGTTATAGAATCGTCCGTAGTTCATGCCACCAAGCCAGAACCAACTATTTTTCAGGTGGCTACCGAGCGGAGTGGAGTGCCTCCAGAGTCGATTTTGTTTGTCGACGACACAAGTGCAAATTTAGTGGCAGCCGAAAAACAGGGGTGGAAAACAATCTGGTTCGATGGCTTTAGTCCAGATGATTCGATTAAACGAATCAATAGTGCATTAGAATTTGAGGAGTAGTTGTTGTGCCAAGGATAATACACGGACGAATCAATCGCATGACATTTTTTGCCGGTTTTGCGATGACTGGGTTTGTTACGTTAGTTCTAGTTTTTTTCTTTTTAGCACCTTTTGCTCTTTTAGAGCTGGCATTTAGTGGACTAAGCTCAAATCTGTTTTTCGATGTCTTGCAACGACTGTTCTTGGCAATTCCAATAATATTTTTTGGATTGGCTTCGTTTTCACTGGTGGTTAAACGAGCCCAAGACTTTAATAGCAACGGGATATATTGGTTTGTTTGCTTGTTACTTTTCTTTGGGGTAAATCGCTTTATGCACCTAAAGGTATTGTCGCTAGCATTAGTTATAACTGCTGGTATTCTGGCGCTAAAACCAGGCAGTAAGAGGCGTAACAAATACGGTGGCAAGCCCCCCAAAAAAATATTGCTTCAAGATGTTGGTCGAATTTAACGCTTGTCCAGTAGTAAAAGTTGTGAACCGATAAGTTCTTTTTTCTCTTGCAAACTTTTTAATTGTTCCTTCGATTCCGCGACTAGTTTTTGAGGCGCTTTGTTCAGATAGTTTTTATTAGCAAGACGAGTTTGTAGGGTTGCTATTTGTGCTTTAGTATCGACCAACTGTTCAAACAGGCGATGTTTTGCCTGGTTGGCTGTTTTTTCGTCTACCTCTAGCCAACCGTGACCATCGAGAGTGGATAGCGCAATGCCCTTCCCTCTTAAAACAAAAGATATATCTGCTAGATTAGCTAGTTGGCACAACAGTCGGCGATTGTTTTTTACCAACGTCGAATCCTGGATCTGCAAAGTCCCTTTTTTTATACCAACGGCGGTTTTGAGTTGTCGTATCTCGCTCACTATTTCCTTGATGGCGTTAAACTGTCTTACCCCTGTAGGGTTGACCTTGGTTGTTGATGGCCAAGACGAGGTAATTAATAGCCCTTTGTCGTGAAATAGTGATTGCCAAATGGTTTCGCTTAAAAACGGCGCAAAAGGGTGTGAAATTTTTAAAATTGTCTCTAGCACTTGATTTAAAACTTCATGGTTATTATTAACTTTACTTGCTTCGATGTACCAATCGGCAACGTCATCCCATACTAGGTGATAAAGCATCTCATATGCTTCGCTAAAACGATAACTTTCTAGATATTTTCCGATATTTGTTGATCCTTTGTTAAGTCGATCCAAAATCCATTCGTCGGCTACAGATCTTGTTGTTTTTGATTGTTCACCACTTGCTATTTGGACCTGTACGAACCTGGCTACGTTCCATAATTTGTTGCAGAAGTTTCTGGCCTCCTCGACCCGCCTGGAGTCATAACCACTGTTGACGGCTGGCGATCTGCCCGAGATAATGCCCATTCTAAGCGCGTCCGAGCCGTATTTTTTAATTACTGGCATTGGGTCTACGACATTTCCGGTGCTTTTACTCATTTTAGACCCATCTTCGGCCATGACATACCCATGGATGTAAACTTCCTTAAAAGGTGCCTTCCCCGTTACGTAAAGACCCATCATAATCATTCTGCTGACCCATGGGTACAGTATCTCGCCGCCGGTCTCCATTAAGCTAGTAGGATAAAATTGATTAAAATCGTCTCCGTTTACTCCTCCTAGCGTCGCATATGGCCAGCTAGAGCTCGAAAACCAAGTATCGAAGACATCTGGGTCGCGGCGGTAGGTTTTGTTATCTACCTCGATAACTGTCTGATCCACGCGGGTATCAAAAATCCAATCATCTGGGTTTTGTTCGTTTACAAATGCCGGAATTGGAATACCCCAAGCAATTTGCCTACTAATATTCCAGTCCCTGAGCCCTTTTAAATAGCGTACAAGCTGTTCTTGCTTATTTTGTGGGTAAAACCTTATTTGCCCGTCATTAAGGGCTTGTAGGGCCTTATTTGCGAGAGGTTGCATATCTATAAACCACTGTTCTAGCAGCAATGGCTCAATAACAGTACTACATTTATAACAATGCCCAACGTTATGTGTGTGGTTTTTAACTTCTACTAAATGCCCTTGCTCTTTCAAGTCCTCAACAACCTGCTTTCTAGCGGCTAAGACGGACATTCCTTGGTATTTTTTTGGAGCGTCATGAGTTATCAGCCCATCGTGGCCAATCACGCTTATTTTAGGAAGGTCGTGCCTCTCCCCTACTTCGAAGTCGTTTGGGTCATGTGCAGGAGTTATTTTTACTGCTCCGGTACCAAATTTCTTATCTACGAACTTATCAGCAATAATAGGTATTTCTCTTTCTGTAAGAGGTAGTTTTAGTGTTTTGCCGACATATTTTGTATAACGCTTGTCAGATGGATGAACTGCTACAGCCACGTCTCCTAACAGGGTCTCTGGACGAGTTGTTGCTATGGTAATACTGCCAGTACCGTCTGTCAGGATATACTTTATGTGCCAGATGTGTCCTTTTACCTCTTTATAAGCTACTTCGATATCGGCAAAACCAGTACCGTGAAATGTACAGTAATTGACTAAGCGTTCACCTCTGTAAATCAGACCTTCATCCCACATTTTTTTAAAGGTATCGTAGGCCTGCGAAATTATTTTTTTGTCTAGCGTGAAGGTGTAACGATCCCAGTCGGCACTTACCCCCATAGCTCTAATTTGTTTTTCGAAACTACTTCGGTTTTTTGCTACAAAATTCCAAATTTGTTGATATAGTTCTTCCCTATCAAAATCAAAACGACTTTGGCCCTTCTCCGCTAAGTGTTTCTCGTAAACAGATTGGGTCTCGAATCCAGCATGGTCGGCTCCGGGCAATAGTAGTGTCGACTTCCCTTTCATACGATGGTATCTTACGGTGATGTCTTCGAGGGCAGCAGTCAGCTCGTAACCAATATGCAAGTTTGCGTTGGCGTTCGGAGGAGGCATTACTACCGAATAATATTGGTCACTACCTCTGTGTTTCGGTGAAAATGCCCCACTTTTTTCCCACAACTGATATATTTTTTCCTCAAAAGAGGAGGGTTCATATGTTTTTTCTAAGTTCATGATTTTGTATTATTATACCACCTCTGTTATTTTTAGCAAGAACAGAGGTGCTTTCACGTGAAATTACATCATCATTTGGGGCATTATGTCAAGTGTATATGAATTATCTGGATCGATACCCGACTGATGAGCAAAGTACCCAGCGGCAGCAATCATAGCTCCGTTATCGGTACAAAAAGACGGATCGGGATAGAAGATTTTCTTGTTAAGCTTTTGGGTCGCTTGACGTCGTAATTCCTCATTCGATGCCACTCCACCGGCAATTACAATGGAAGAATAATCTTCATTGTTTGTTGCATCTACTAAAGCGTCAATCAATATCTGAATTGCTATCTGCTGAAAACTAGCTGCAAGATTTGCAATTTGTGTGTCAGTTAACCTGTTTGATAAGAGGTGAGAAGGGAAGTTGTAATCTCCGCCAATCTCTTTTTGTGCAGTCCTGAGGACTGCAGTTTTTAAACCAGAAAAAGAGAAGTCGTAGGGGTTGTCCAGTTTGGGTTTTGTAAATTTATATCGATTAGAGTTGCCGTTTTTTGCAATCTTGGAAATGCTCGGTCCGCCAGGGTAGGGGAGCCCCAGCATCTTTGCGACCTTGTCGAATGCTTCACCAACAGCGTCATCACGCGTTTTGCCAAGAAGCTCGTAATCAAAAAAACTCTTAAATTTCACTATTTGAGTATGGCCACCACTGACAATAAGAGCCAATATGGGGTAGGTGGGCTGATTTTCGCTCAAAAAGGCAGCCGCAACGTGTGCTTGTACATGGTTAATGCCATAAAGTCGAATATGCTTGATAACAGAGATAGTTTTTGCGCTTTGAAGCCCAACCAATAAACTTCCGCCGAGTCCAGGCCCTTCTGTAACGGCCAAAGTATCAATATCTGGCCAGTCACATTTGGCGCGTTTCATGGCCTCCTCAATAACAGATGTAATAACTTCGATATGGCTGCGTGCGGCAATCTCGGGAACTACTCCACCAAACTGTTGATGAAGATTTAAAGAGGAAGCGACAACGCTAGATAACACTTTGCGTCCATCAACAACTACTGATGCTGCGGTCTCATCGCAACTTGACTCAATTCCAAGAATCCTCATTTCACTGTTATTATATCGAAGATGAGCAGTCCAAAAAAATTGCTTAGAAAAATGATACCCCATACTCTGTTGCGGTTTATGGAGCAGGGGTTTCGTATTGGAAGAGGGTTTTTTTGGCAGGCGTGGTATTTGTTTCCTGCAAAAAAACTCAAAGTAATCGCCGTTACTGGCACAAATGGCAAGACCACCACCAGTTGTTACATAAACGAGGTTTTAAAATATGCTGGTCTTAAAACAGCAATTTATACCACTGCAATTATTGAGATAGATGGTAGGGTTGAGCCCAATAAGACCCACTATACCTTGGTTAAGCAACGTTTGGTGCAGCAGTTTTTTTCACGTGCCAGGAAGACAGGGGTAGATTGGGTTGTACTAGAAGTTACCAGTCATGCTATTGACCAACATCGAATACTCGGTACGACTGTAGACATAGCAGTGATGACGAATTTAACTCAAGATCATCTTGACTACCATGGGACTATGGAAGAGTACGCAAGAGTTAAATCACTTCTATTTGGCGGTAGGTTTCACCCCAGGATTTCTGTACTTAACATAGACGATGAACGGTATGAATTTTTTGCTAAAAAAGCAGAGGGACGAGTTATTACTTATGGGAAAAATAAGGAGGCCGATGTGCGATTGTTATCGCCGAATGGTGTTGGTTTAAGTAATAGTGCAACCATCGATTATAAAGACGAGAATTACGCTTTAAAAACTAATTTACGCGGTGAATTTAACCTTTATAATTCTGCGGCTGCAGTATGTGCTGGCTTAGCGGTTGGGATAGATATGTCAGTGGCGACAAAAGGTGTAGAAAAACTGGTTGCAGTACCTGGGCGCATGGAAAAAATTGAAGAGGGGCAGCCCTTTGAAGTGTTTGTTGATTTTGCATACACGCCAGATGCGCTTGAAAAAGCATTACGAGCTTTAAAAGACACTACCAAAGGTAGCGTGCGGATAGTTTTTGGTGCGACAGGGGATCGCGATAAGTCAAAACGACCCCTAATGGGCCAAGTTGTAGCTAAGTGGGCAGACCGAATATATTTAACAGATGATGAAACTTACACTGAAGATCCTAAACAAATACGAGAAGATGTCTTTGAAGGTATAATAAACGCCAAAGCAGAGGATAAAACAAAGGTAATCGCCAGTAGAACAGAAGCCATAGAAAGAGCATTCAAAGAAGCAAGCCCGGGCGATGCTATTTTATTGGCTGGCCTGGGACACGAAACCACCCGGAACATAGGGGGTAAGCAGGTTGATTGGGATGAAAGGCAAGTTGCTCGAGAGCTATTGTCGAAAATGAAAAAGTAAAAAATAACAGGTTACTTGACAGAGCAGTTGGCACTCAGCTATAGTGAGTGCTAGTAATAGTTAGTGTGTATTTGCGAGAACACATTAACTAATAAATAAGGAGGTTATTTTTTTATGTCAGTACCAATAACGCCATTAGCCAACTACGTTGTAGCTGAAGCAGAAGCTGTCTCAAACAAAACACAGAGTGGCTTATATATACCTGATAGTGCTGCTGAAAAGCCAAAAATCGCCAAGGTTGTGGCAGTGGGCAAAGAAGTAGAGCAAATAAAGTCGGGTGATCGAATTTTATACAAAAGCTATAGCACTAACGACGTTAAAGTTGACGGTCAAGAATATATCTTGGTCAAAGAAGAAGATATATTAGCAACGGTTAAATAAAGTAAACGACAATAGCCGAAATAATAGGAGGAAAATTACGTGGCAAAAAAAGTTTTTTATGATGAAGAAGCAAGGAAGCGAGTACTAGCCGGGGCAGAAATTTTATACAGCGCGGTAAAAACGACTATGGGCCCTAAAGGAAGAAACGTAGTAATAGGTAAAGGTTACGGCGGTCCAACTGTTACACACGATGGAGTGACCGTTGCCAAGGGAGTAGATATAGACGACAAGGACGATGCTACTTTGGGATATAAAGTTGGCGCTGAGTTGATCAAACAAGCAGCGAGCAAGATGAATGATGTGGCTGGGGATGGTACTACTACTGTTACGGTTTTAACCTACCACATATTGAGCGAAGCAAATCGGTTAATTTCTGCCGGTCATAGCCCGATGGAGCTCAGAAAAGGCCTAGAAAAAGCCGCAGAAGATGTTATTTCAAAACTAAAAAAGACCAGTAAAGACGTCAAGGGTGACAAAAAACAAGTAGCAGAAGTAGCTACAATTTCTGCTGGCGACAAAGAAATTGGCGATTTGATTGCCGAGGTAATCGAAGCAGTCGGCAAAGACGGAGTAGTGACAGTTGAGGAAGGTCAGAGTTTGTCACTGGAAAGCGAAATTGTCGAGGGTTTTACGTTTGATAAAGGATACGTCAGTCCATATATGGTAAGCGATACCGCTCGCATGGAGGCAGTAGTCGACAAGCCGGCAATTGTTATTACCGACAAAAAAATAAGTTCGGTACAGGAGTTTTTGCCGATTCTTGAGAAGCTGGCTCAAACAGGCAAAAAAGACGTGATTATTATTGCGGATGATGTTGAAGGCGAGGTTCTTGGAACATTGATTCTTAACAAGCTAAAGGGTGCCCTCAATGCCGTGGCTGTAAAAGCTCCAGCTTTTGGAGATCGACGAAAAGATGTACTAGGAGACATTGCTATTTTGACCGGCGGGCGGGTCATTTCAGAAGATACAGGTGATACGTTCGAGAATGTTGAGCTGGACGTTATTGGTTCGGCTCGAAAAGTAATTGTTACTAAGGACGAAACAACTATTATCGAGGGCGTTGGCAGTGCCGCTGCCGTTAAAACCAGGATTAACGAAATCAATGCTCAAGCCCAATCGGCCTCTAGCGACTATGATCGTGATAACCTAAACAAAAGAAAGGCCTCGTTAAGTGGCAAGGTAGCGGTTATCAAGGTAGGTGGTGCAACTGAGACAGAAATTGAAGAAAAGAAGTTTAGAGTTGATGATGCGGTGGCAGCTGTTAAGGCAGCTCTTGACGAGGGGATTGTTCCGGGCGGTGGAGTTACGCTGGTGAACTTGAGTGACGGTGTTGCAATTAGTGATAACGACGAACTTCGTTATGGTAAGCAACTACTTAAAGACGCACTACTGAAACCTTTTTACGAGCTTATGACCAACTCTGGATTAAACCCAGATGAATGGCTACCGAAGTTACGGGACCATCAAAAGGTTGGTTTTGGTGTAGATGTAACTAGTCCAAATAAGATAGTCGACATGGTGTCCCAAGGTATTATTGACCCAACCAGGGTAACCAAAGAGGCAATTCAAAATTCTGTTAGTATTGCCGGTACTGCTATGACCATGGGCGCTTTAGTAGTTGAAGTGCCAGAAAAAACTTCTGCCCCCGCAATGCCCGATATGTCTGGTATGGGTGGCGGTATGGGGATGATGTAACGTAGCGCTCACTGTCTTACAAATATTGCAATATCATCAACATTATTGTAAACTAATCCGCAAAAGAGGAAACTTTTGTGGTTATAAAGAACATTTTTAGGAATATGAGGCGTCAGCGTGAGGTATTGCCGAGCGATATGGATTCGTACCATACGCCAGAAAAACAAGAGCGACGCAGTGTTGCTTTATTGCTGGGGATTGCTTCATTGGTCGGAACGTTATTGGTTGCACTACTAATCTTTGTATTAGCCAGAGCGGTATATTTGAATTTTTCTAACAATAAATCACAAGTTCAAACTCAAACTAACGGCGATAAATCTAAAGAGTCATCTAATGCAAAAAATCAAAAAGGCGTAGATCAAAAGGGCAAATCTAATGGATCAGATAGCGCTAGTTCGTCTGCTCTTGGACAAAATGGCAATCAAGCTCAAGCAGGGGCGCCATCAATCCCTCAACAAACCCCTCGACTTGGAGATGACGATGTTCAGTCGTCTGAACTTCCTCACACTGGGGACGACGGACTTTAATAGATTGTTAGAAATATCACATCATTCTCTCAGTTTTCTAAGTTAGTATAGTAGTAGCTCTTCAATAGTGGAGGGCTCTCAACAGGGGCGTAATATATTCTCAGTTTTTGAGCAAAACAGATATTATTTCTGCTAAAAAAATATTAATCAGCGGAGGTAATGAGTATGAGCACAATGACTCAACAAGATATGGCAATAATTGCGGAAAATGCCAGAAATAAAATTTTAGAACGTTTAGTAACAAAATACGATGTTCAAGTGGCGTGTGATGGTATGCGCGACCGGATATTGGCGGTTATGCAAGGTCTTCATATGGAGAACCAAGCACTAATGAGACAGTCAAACGCCAATCAGGATCAGATATGGCGCCGGACTACGTCGCTCGAGGAGCAAATTGAATCATTGCGAGGCGAGATAGAGAGTTTAAATAATGCACTAAAGCAAATTGCCAGATAAAGTTTTCTGGTTATATTTTAAGGACGACCTCCTAGCTACTGTTTTTTGCTAGCTTGCCTGAAATAATCTATTTCGTTGATTACAGCTAATAGGGCTTTGGCTTTTTCTTCATCATTCGTAATTAGCTTAGCGGTTGCGTGGGCTTCTTTTAACAACTCTTGGTCATCGGTTGATTGAACTAATAGCATCAAGGTGCGGAATTTGTCTTCTGGGCTTTGATCTAGATGCTTTACTAGGGGAGATAGTTCTTCTATAGCTTCTTTTTTTATGTTAGCCAAATCGTCATCTGGCTCGTCCTCATTAACTTCGGTAAAGCTTGGGTTTGGTTTTGTCTCGTTGTCTTGACTATTATCAGCACCACTAGAATCATCATTTGATGAATATTCGTTTTGTTCTTGAGAGTTTTCGGCGAGCGTATCATTTTGGCTGGGTAATGTTGCTGGGAACATGGTTTGACCAATAGGTTGATTGGGCGTGACAACTGGCGCAGAAGAAGTGTTGTCTGTCTCGTCCTGAGGACTAGCAGGAGCTGTAAATGGCTGATCTCCTTGATTTTGTTGTTGATTATCGTTATTTTGTCCGAACACATTGCCCTCCCAGCTAGATATTTAACCTTATGCTTAAAATATACCATCTATCCTTAGCAAATAGAAGTTGTGTCTGTTATGATGAAATTAATGGGGTTGAGTTATTGCTATCTCTGTGGAGGACAACTTGTTAAACAGAGCGATAGATTTGTTTGCCTGGGGTGCAGGCAAGAAATTTTCGAGAACCCAAAACCGTGCGTAGAGATTGCCATATTTAACAAAGAAAACCAGATTTTGTTAGCAAAAAGAGCGACTGATCCATTTCGTGGAAAGTATGATTTGCCAGGTGGTTTTATGGATGTCGATGACGATTCCCTCGAGATGGCTCTGAGGCGAGAAATATCTGAAGAGTTAAGTATTAAGTTTGAAGATATAAAAAATGTTAGATATGCACTTAGCTATACTTCAAAATATCCTTGGGGCAAGGATACCTACAACAACATAGCTGTCACATTTTTGGGTCAAAACTATTCCGATAAGATTGAGGCGAAAGATGATGTGGAGTCACTACACTGGTTTGACCCGGATAAAATAGATAAGAGCGAACTTGCTTCGCCTAAATTAGGAAAAGTTATTGATAAATTAGTAAAATACAATAAGTCGGAGGAAGAATGCTAGACGATCTAAAACTAATCCATTCGCGAGATGCTCAAGACGCTTTGGGTGTGGCGCAGAAACAGTGGGCTCAGTTAACTTATACGTACAACGTGAAAATAACAACTACTAACGGTATCAATAATGTAGTTGTGGCGGGTATGGGGGGGTCTGCACTGGCGGCGACCCTACTTGTTAGCTGGCCATCAATTAAGCTTCCATTTAGCGTTGTGCGGGATTACGATATCCCGACCTATGCAGACAAAAATACATTATTTATAGCTTCGAGTTATTCGGGGAATACAGAAGAAACATTGTCTGCTCTTACTCAGGCCGAAACGAAGGGTTGCCAGATTGTCGTTATTGCATCTGGAGGTAAACTGGCTGAAATTGCAGAGAAAAAGGCATACCCACTTTATAAAATTCCAGAAGGGTATCAGCCAAGAATGGCTGTATTTTACAACTTTAGGGCTTTGATTGAATTGTTCGTATCAGTTGGGTTACTAGACAAACAGGTAATTTTTGAATTAGATTTGTCAGCTAAGTGGTTAGCCGAACAATGCAAGACGCTCTTAGCAGACATTCCAACAAAAGATAATCAAGCAAAACAGATAGCCCGAGAACTTGCTGGTAACTCGATAGTTGTATATGCCGGAGCCAAATTCTTTCCAGTTGCATACAAGTGGAAAATTAATTTCAACGAGAATTCAAAAACAATTGCCTGGTGCAATCATTTGCCCGAGTTTAATCACAATGAGTTTCTTGGGTGGACAAGCCATCCAACCAATAAGCCATACAAAGTTATTGACATCAGGAGTCCTCTTGAAAACGTGCGTACTCAAAAGCGATTTGTAATTTCTGAGAAGTTGCTTTCCGGTAAAAGGCCTCAGCCAGAGGTTGTAGTACCAGTTGGAGAAACATTGTTAAAGCAATTATTATGGTCAATTCAGCTCGGAGATTTTGTTAGTTTATATCTGGCGATTATAAATGAGCTTAATCCAACCCCGGTGGCGCTAATCGAGAAGCTCAAGGTTGAAATGGCAAAATAAAATGTCAAACAAACAAAGCTCTGTTCGTAGCTTTGCTCTTGCACTAGTTTTTTCGGGATTTGTAAGCATTGGATTATTATTAGTACGAATTGCCATCAGCGGCAGTAGTCGTTATGAATTTTTAGCATGGAATTTGTTACTGGCAGCGATACCGCTCCTAATAAGCATCTGGTTAGTGCAAAGAGTTGCTGAGTATGGCTGGATGAAGCCCGCGCAAATGCTACTTACTATTTTTTGGCTTAGCTTTTTGCCAAATAGTTTTTATCTAATCACCGATTTCATCCACCTCAGAGAAACATACGAGGTGGGCTTGTTGTTCGATATTGTTCTGTTAATGAGTTTTGCACTAAACGGGATTGTACTCGGTTTTGCGAGCATCTATTTGGTACACAAACAAATAATTAAACGAATCCCTCCATTAAGCTCGATGCTAATAATTCAGCTGGTACTTTTGGCAAGTAGCTTTGCATCATACTTGGGGCGGTACACAAGGTGGAATAGCTGGGATATTGTGATGAGGCCGGCTGGTTTGTTGTTTGACGTATCTGATCGTTTTATAAATCCTTCACTACACGAGCAAACGTATCTGACCACAATTTTAATATTTTCTTTACTATCCAGTTTGTACCTGGTAGTTTGGCAATCCGCCAAGTTGACATCAGAGCGCTGAACCACCCACATCTGTTATAATCGCTACTAATGAGACAAGAATTAAGGAAGCAAGTTTTAGGTGTTTGTCAGGATTTTTTTGGACAAGAAGTAGATCTGGAGTTATCGCTTGCTCCTGACGGCATGGGCGATTATGCCACTAGTGTTGCCATGAAATTGTCGGGTAAGCTCAAAAAAAATCCTATGGATGTAGCGGCCGAGTTAGCTGGTGAAATAGATCATAAATTGAGTAATATTAAGAAGATTGAGGTAGTGAATCCGGGCTTTATTAACATTACCCTAAACGACTCAGTTGTTTTTGACAATGCCATTACTGCCCACAAAGATCTAAACACTCCGCTAAAAGGTCAGTCGGTTGTAGCAGAATATTCCGATCCTAACCCGTTTAAGGTTTTACACGCGGGACATCTGTATACGAGCTTAGTTGGCGATGCTATTGCTAACATTCTTAAGGTAGGAGGAGCAAACGTTCATCGGGTAAATTTTGGTGGCGACGTTGGCAGGCATGTTGCCATGTCGATGTATTCAATTCTGCAAGAACTGGGTGGCGAACATCCTGAAAAACTCAATAATATCCCAAAGGCGCAACAACTGGATTGGCTGAGCGACCATTACGTAAGAGGGAATAGGGCATTTTCTAGTGACGACCAGGCGAAAGATCAAATTCAGGGTATTAATCAACGTATTTATGATATTCACAAAAGTAACGACCAACAATCACCCCTGGCACAAATATACTGGAAAACTCGTCAGTGGAGTTACGATGGTTTTGACGAACTTTATAAACGGCTTGGTATGGAACCATTCGAAAAATATTATCCGGAAAGTGCGGTTTCTGATCTTGGTCTTAAAACTGTAAAGCAACATCTTGGCAGTGTATACACAGAATCCGATGGCGCAATAGTATTTAAGGGCGAAGACTTTGGATTTTTTACTCAAGTTTTTGTTAATTCAGATGGTTTGCCAACTTATGCTGGAAAAGATGTTGGCTTAATCCAGGCCAAGTTTCAAGATTTTCACTACGACAAATCCTTGATTATTACTGATATATCTCAAAAAGATCACTTGGCGGTAGTCATGAAAAGTATCGAGCAATTTGAGCCGGAACTCGCAAATAGGACGTTACACTACACGCATGGAAGAATAAAATTTTCTGATGGTCGAAAAATGAGTAGCCGAGAAGGAAATGTTATTACTGCATCCGAAGTATTAGATGCAACTTTTGCAGAAGCAACAGACAAAGATGACCAGGTTGTTCTTGGTGCTATCAGATATGCGTTTTTAAAGAACAAAATTGGCAGCGATATATCATACGACCCTAAAACATCGGTTTCCCTAGAAGGTAACAGTGGTCCTTATATTCAATATGCTTTGGTCAGAGCAAAGAGTATCCTTGCCAAAGTTCAGAAAGAGGAACATTGTGATGCACAAGATCTAGAGCCGGACGAAAGGGCATTGGCGCTATCAATAAGCAGATTTCCAGATGTATTTGATGAAGCCATAACGTCTTACTCTCCTCATCATATCTGTTCGTATCTTTATGAACTTGCACAGGAGTTTAACCGTTTTTACGAAAAAAATCGGGTTATTGGTGACGCACGATCGACTCCAAGGACTATACTTGTGCAAGCATACGAGCGTGTTTTGCGGACTGGGCTGGGTATTTTGGGAATGCCTACCCCAGAAAGGATGTAGGATTGAGCAAGCAAGCAATAATATTTGATTTTGACGGCACGCTAGCAAATACAGCTCATTTGATTCAAAAAATTTATAATCAAATGGCAATAGAAAATGGCTGGCCAGTTATGAGCTCAAAAGATTATTTGCGTCTAAGGAAAGGTACGCTAGTACAGGCACTCAAATGGTCTGGAATTCACACTTGTCAGTTGCCCTTTTTACTTAGAGAGGGGTGGGGAAGATTTTTTAAGGAGGCGGCAGAGATAAAATTGTTTACAGGGATGGATAAAGTGATCATCCAGCTTAGTGAAGCCGGATTTGATTTGTACATATTAAGCTTGAATAGTGAAAAATCTGTAAATATAGTTTTGTTGGGAGCGGGCTTAAGAGATTATTTAACAATTTTGCCAAGAGCGTCTTTGCGCGGAAAGCATCGCAACATCAAAAAGTTTCTAAAAAAATATTCATACCAACCAGATAAAGTGTGGATGGTAGGAGATGAGCTAAGAGATATTGAAGCGAGTAAAAAAGCTGGTATTCATTCTGTGGCAGTTACTTGGGGGTTGCAAGATAAAAAGCTACTAAGCTCGGCAGCACCTGACGTTGTCGCTGATAACCCAAATGACATATTAAGAGAATTATGTTAAAGTAATAAAAATTGATAAATATGAGAGGTAATAATCATGCCAAAAAAGGCAATCACTAATGCAAAAAAATCAACCAAAAAGGTTACAAGTAAAGCTGTAACTGCAGCTCGAACCAAAGCCAAAGTAGCTCCAAAACAACAATTACACGGATTTATGAATTTTATTCGAGAGCAAGGAGTAGTTGGCTTGGCGGTTGGTCTAGTTTTAGGGGTTCAGGTAAAGGCCGTGGTAGATTCTCTAATTGCGAGCTTTATCAACCCATTACTTGGTATTTTGCTACCTGGAACAGGTGATTTGAATAAAAAAGTATTTACAATCTCGCTTGGCGACAAACAGGCAATTTTTACTTACGGTGCGTTTCTATCTGTACTACTTAGTTTTATAGTTGTAGCAGCGGTTATATACTACGTCGTGAAAGCTCTCAAGCTTGATAAGTTAGACAAACAGAAGTCATAACTATCGATAGGTTGCAGAGGTTGGTAGGCCTAAATATTGTTCTAGTATTTGATTGGACTTTACGATTTGTGAGGCAACTTCGACACCAACATATCTGACGTGCCAGGGTTCGTATTGGTAGCCCGTTAACGATTCTTTCCCTTCAGGGTATCTGATGATAAATCCATATCTAGAAGCGTTTGCTATTAGCCATTGTCCACCGGCAGTATTTGCAAAACAAATCTCTAGCGCACAACCACCATTAGAGTTGCCGAGGTCGGCTACCAGCCCCGTTTGGTGTTCGCTGTACCCAGGCCTGGCGCTATATCTATCGGCAGCTGCTACCCCGTCTTTACTAACGTATGAGTTGTACAAAGACGCTTGTGTGTTGTAGCTTCTATAACCGCTAATAACCGTCATTGGTACGCCGGCATTAGCAGCATCAGATAACATTTGGTTTAAGGCACCAGCAGCTACAGAGCGCATAGTTCCTCCACGGGTAGCTACAAGATCTGAAGGCACAAACGTACTGGGTAGTGATCGAATTTTATTGACTACTACCAAAATATTCATTGGGTCTTCAATTACTGTTGAGGTCTGTTTATTGGGCGTTTCTGGCTTAGCTGGTACTGGTGGGGGTTTTGGTTGCGGTTTTGGGGGCTCTTCCGTCTTTTGTTTTGTTTGTTCGGCTGGTTTTTCTGGTGCGCTAGCGGATTTGTTGAATGCGAGCAGTGACCCCACAACAATAAGAAGTAGTAAAATCAATATTCCTACAACAATTTTTTTACGTTTTGTCACGTGTTAATCATAGCATGTCAAGTTCTGTATAATGAGGTAATGATAGATAAAAATGCGCCCATTACAAAACTACTTTGGTTAGACCTTGAAATGACAGGGCTAGATCCAGAATCGGATGTTATTATCGAGGTTGCAGCCGAGGTAACTGATCTTAATTTTAAAACCCTAGCTTCGTATGAGGCAGTTATTTCCCAAACAGATGATAGGTTGCAAAACATGAACGATTGGTCAAAGAAACAACACCAAGAAAGTGGCCTAATTGATCGAATCAAAAGGGAAGGCCGAGAAGAAGGTCAGGTAATTCATGAAATGGTTGGATTTATCTCGGCTCAATTTGGAAAGGAGCCGGCAGTACTGGCTGGCAATTCCATCCATAACGATCGTCTTTTTATTCGTCGTTGGTGGCCTCAAGTCGAAGCAAAACTGCACTATCGGATGCTTGATGTAACTAGTTTTAAAATTTTAATGCAATCCAAATACGGAGTTGAGTTTCATAAAAAAGAGGTCCACAGAGCATTCGACGATATTCAAGCGAGCATCGCAGAGCTACAATACTACTTGCAGGCACTAAAAAATCTTTAAGCAGCAAGTCGATGGTTTATGTCTACCGGCTCACCGGTCGAATGGTGGGTGTTGGCTTCGTTGGATAATGCACGAGTAACAGCGCCAGCGACAATCTCTTGTTCGGTCCTTGTGATGGAACCACTCTCATTTACTTTAGTGGCTGCTTCGTTTGATATTCTTTGGGACTGATCTGTACTCATCACTAAGGTGCCGCCGTTGGCTGCCTCTTGTAGTAACTCTTGGCGTGCATTCTGTAGGGCTTGTGATTTTTCAAATTTTCCTACTTCTGGGTTTGTACTATCTGGGATTTGATTTCCTTTATGGAACAGAGAAGATATAAACATTTTATTTTCCTTGTTTAGTTTATTTTTGTTTTGTTTCTAACTGTGTACATCATACTACAAAATACCAATAAAGTCAAGAATATTGTTGGATTTTACTAGAAAATACATTAATATTTACAGTGATGGACCATAGTACTGTAGAAGCGTTTATGCTTAGTATGCCAAACGCCAAACTAGATTATCCGTTTGGCGAGGATGTTGCTGTTTATAAGGTGAAAGATAAAATGTTTGCTTTAATAGCCGAAGGAACAGAACCGTTACGAATTAGCTTGAAATGTGACCCAAGGTTGAGCACTATTTTAAAAGAAAAATACGAATCGGTTATGCCTGGGTATCACCTTAATAAAAAGCACTGGATCACCATAGTACTAAGTGGTCAATTGCCTTGGGAGGAGATTGAAGGGTTGATTAGGCATAGTTATCAGTTAGTACTGAACAAAACACAATAAACTATTAAGTTAAACCTATAATATTAATTTGAACTATTAGCCGGATCGGCCATTTGCATCACTAATGTGTTTGAATTGGCTAGCGAGTTTATCAAGACCTTTTCGCTTTTACTCGACGAGTTAAAGGTCGATTTTAGTTTGGTTTGATAGTTCTTAAGTTCCTCAATCAATATTTTGCGGTAGGTTTCTTCGTATCGATTATTGGCTTCGGCTTCGGCAAGCAACTTATCGTTTTCGATATTTTTACCTTGAGAGATTAGCTTGTTATCAATTTTTTTGAGTCCGTATTTGCTGACTCTAGCAGTGGTCTGGTTTTGGGCTGATTGCACGGTAATTTTGGTGGTTACAGCTAGTGCTTGTGCGCTGGGGCTAGAGACTTTGCTGTTTGCTAGCGTTGAAACGCGAACAATTTCTGCTTGAGTTTGGACTAGCTCTATTAATCTATCTTTTTGAGCATTTTTTGACGTGCTCATCATGCTTCCGGCTACAATTATTATCACTACGGCAAGCAAAGCAAATACAGCTACAAAAACAATTTTTATACCCATGCTACTCGACGAAAAGGGGAACTGTTTATTTGGTTTTTCTGGGTTTAGTATAAATCCATAAGGGTCTTCGGGTGGAGATTGAGGTTGCATATGCTAATTTTAACATGTTAACCATAAGAGCAACCGTTTATCTTAGAAATTGATTAATCTCTGTATCTAATTGCTGTTGATATTCGACTTCGCACTCTGCTGCTAACGCTATATTATCTGGATCTCCTTGTTCGATCTGGTCATTGATGTCTATTATTAATTTTGCTTCTGTTTCTAAGTTTTTTCTTTCGCGTCGATAAAAGAGGCCTTTTTGGGCGTGGATAAATTCGTCAGAGCATTCTGGAACTCCCCAAGTTTCTTTTGAGAGTCCAATGGAAGGAAGATATACATTATTGCGCCAGTTGGTATATCTTGCTTCGATACTGCGTATCTGGTAATCGGCAGCAACTACTCCGAGCATGCGCTCAACCCAATCTCTAGCCAGAGTTATTTTATCTTTATCTTCCCAGCTTTTATGGTCGTTGAATGATTCCATAGCTATTGATTATATTACAAAAATCTTGTAAAACAAACATTTTTCTCCCTAAAACTTGGGAGAATGGAAAAACGGCTATAAACTAGGGCTATGGACGCAGTATCTGAGGTTAAGTCCCGTTTAAGTGTTGAAGATGTACTAAGTGAGTATGTTCAGCTAAAACGGGCCGGGCGTAATTTTAAGGGTTTAAGTCCGTTTACAAACGAAAAGACTCCCAGCTTTGTGGTTAGTCCAGAAAAACAAATCTGGCATGATTTTAGCTCTGGAAAGGGAGGTGATATTTTTTCTTTCATAATGGAGGTGGAAGGGGTCGATTTTAAAGGAGCGCTCGACCTATTAGCTAGAAAAGCTGGTTTGAACTTGGATGAGCTCAAATCGAATCGCCGTTTTGGCGTGGACAAGGAGCGGCTTTATGACGTTCTAAGTTTGTCTACTAAGTTTTATCAGGTTCAGTTAAAAAATAATCGTTCTGGCTGGGAGTATGTAACTAAGAGTCGGCTGTTTAGCAAGCAGACACTAATTGATTTTCAGCTTGGATATAGCCCAAATGTAGGTAACGGCCTCATCAAATTTTTGCAAGACAAGGGTTATCCCATGTCGACTATACGTCTTGCCGGATTAGCAGTTAATCGTAGTGGTAGATATGTCGATATGTTTCGCGGACGACTGATGATACCGCTTTGTGATGGTTTTGGTAGGGTGGTTGGTTTCACTGCACGACAGTTGGATCAAAATGATACAGGGCCAAAGTATATAAATACCCCTAGCACACCACTATACGATAAAAGTAGACATGTGTATGGTCTTCACTTGGCAAAGAAATCTATCCGGGAAGTTGGTTATAGTGTCATTTGCGAGGGTAATTTAGATGTTATAGCTAGTCACCAAGCAGGGCGTAAGTGTGCTGTTGCTACCGCGGGGACTGCGGTTACAGAACAACAACTAAAGGCGTTATCACACCTGTCAGCTGAGGTAAGAATTGCCTTTGATCAGGACCGAGCCGGTTTAGACGCCGTTGAGAGAGTTATACCTATTGCTAGCAAGCTTGGAGTAAACACTCAGATTGTTAGTATTCCATCTGGCAAAGATCCAGATGAGTTAATAAAGAAAGACCCTAAACTGTGGGATGAGGCCATCAAAGAGGCGCGTCCATCTTTTGACTGGTTGATTGATCGATTAGCGAGTAAGCACAACCTAAGCACTGCTATTGGTAAGCGCAGATTTAGCGATGAGATAATATCGTTAGTTTCGAGTGTTTCGGACAAGATAGAACAAGATCATTACATCAAGCAACTTGCCCAAGTATTAGATGTTAACGAAGAGACAATCCAAGAAAAACTTCATACAAATTCTAAAACGAGAAAACTAAAGCCCATAAGAGCAAAAAAGAACCTAGCAAGCGACTCGGAAACAAAAGGATGGCAGATTGCTACGGATAGGTTGCTGAGTTTAGCGCTAAAATTGCCTGGGACTAGGGGTTATTTGGATTTGCTGGAACCTCGGATGTTACTTGAAGAGCGATCAAAGGAGTTGCTGACTCAGATTAAACAAAATTTAGATTTCGAGAGTACATCAGCCCCGTCTGGCGCATTGCGATCGACAACAGATTATGTTAATATAATTTCATTACAGTTTGATGAACTTTATAGCAAGGTTGATGCGCTTGAGCTTCAGTTTGAAGCAGCACGACTAAGGGCTAAAATAATAGAATACTTTGTAAAAAACGAAAAAAACAGATTGGTTATAGAGCTAGCAGATGCTAGTGAGTCAGAGCAAAAAAAATTACTCGAGCAATCTCGAGAACTCGATAGATTGTTAAAGAAAGTGAAGGAATAATGGCGGAAGATCAAAAAAAACTTGAAGAAGAAAGAAATAAACTACTCAAACAAGCTGTTAAAGATGGCAAAATAAGTCAGGAAGAGATTTTTGCAGTCATTCCTGAAACCGAAGAGAATACAGATGCGCTTGATACGCTGTATAGTCAGTTGGCAGAGAAGAACATCAAAGTTACATCTGGCTCTAGCTCGGCTACAGTTTTTTCGGATGAATGGAGTGAGGAAGAAGATGAAGAGGTAACGCTTGATGACAAGGCGTATATGGATGATATTGCCGATGATTCTGTTCGTTTATATTTGAGAGAAATTGGCAAAATACCCTTGCTTACCGCAGAAGAAGAGTTGGCATTGGCAAAGCGGGTTGTAGCAGGAGAAAAGAAAGCCAAAGATCAGATGGCAGAGGCCAATATGCGTTTAGTTGTCAGTATTGCCAAACGTTATGTAGGTAGGGGTCTTGATTTGCTAGATTTAATTCAAGAAGGAAATACAGGATTACTTAGGGCTGTCGAAAAGTTTGATCCAGACAAAGGGTTTAAATTTTCAACTTATGCAACTTGGTGGATTCGTCAGGCAATCACAAGAGCTATCGCCGATCAAGCCAGGGTAATTCGAATACCTGTTCATATGTTTGAGACAATTAATAAAATTCTTCGGACTCAAAGACGTCTAACCCAAGAACTAAATCGTGAGCCAACCAACGAAGAGATTGCCAAAGCGATGGAGATGGAGGTCGAAAAAGTCGAACACATCATGAAAATAAAACAAGATATTCATTCTCTTGATGCTAGCGTGCGCGACGATGAGGAAGATTCGGTCCTAGGAGATTTTATTGAAGATGAAGACACTATCAGCCCAGAAGAATCGGCGACGGGAAGTTTGCTAAAAGAGCATGTCAAAGAAATGTTGAGTGGTTTATCGGAGCGTGAACAAAAAATTTTAAAGCTTCGTTTTGGGCTCGAAGACGGCAAGAGCCATACTTTGGAAGAGGTTGGTCAAGAGTTTAGTGTAACAAGAGAGAGAATTCGACAAATCGAGGCAAAAGCGTTAGCTAAATTGCGCAAACATAAAGACGCAAAAAAGTTATACGATTACTTAGGTTAGCAAAATGCGAGTACTTGGCATTAGTGGAACAAACGGTAGTGGCAAGGATGCAATCGCAAAATTTATAGAAAACAACTATGGTTTTCTATTTGTTTCGGTCTCGGACTTGTTAAGAGATGAGGCAAAAAAACGTAATCTACCTATTGAAAGAAGTGTGCTTAGGTCAATAAGTAAGGAGTGGCGAGAAATTAGTGGGCTGGGATGCTTGGTTGATAAGGCAGTGGAGCTCTATCAAGCGGGTGCTAGAAAAAAAACCGGAGTTGTTGTGGTTAGCATTAGAAACCCTGGGGAGGTAGAACGTATCAAGCAACTCGGTGGGCTAGTAATTTGGGTAGATGCTGACCCAAAAGTTCGCTACGAGCGTGTCAGCAAGAGAACCAGATCCAGCGAAGACAAAAAGAGCTACAGCTTATTTTTGAAGGAAGAAAGAGACGAGATGACTTCGTCGGGTACTGCTTCTGCTCTTGATATGAAAGGGGTTAAAAATATGTCAGATATATATTTGGAGAATAATTATCAATCAATTGATGAATTAAACAGAATGCTTCCCCGCGTTTTGGACGGTTATTTAAAAGTGCGTTACTAGTCCGAGTAGTATCGGGCGCGTCTTAACTCCTTTGGGATATGTATGCGACAGGTGATGATAAGGAGCGTATAATACAAGACAATGGCAGAGAGGAGCAAAAAATTAGTCATAATCGATGGTAAAAGCGTATTTTACCGCGGATATTATGCTATGCCGAATTTATCAACTAAAGATGGGACGCCTACTGGTGGAGTATATGGTTTTGCCGTGATGGCGCTTGAAATTTTAAAAAGAATCAAGCCAGATTACGTATGTGTGGCGTGGGATAAGCCAAAAACCAACATTCGTAAGCGACTTCAACTCTATCCGGCGTACAAAGCTGGGCGCAAGCCGGCTCCAGCTGATTTTTACGAGCAAATACCACTTTTGCATCAGCTACTTGAAGCATTTAACTGGCCCCTTTATGAACTCGACGATTATGAGGCCGACGATATTATGGGTGCCTTGGCTAAGCATGCCAAGCTACAGAATATAGAAACATTGTTGGTAACATCAGACCTGGATTTGTTACAGGTTATCAACGACAAAGTACACGTTTATGTACTTAAGAAGGGCCTAAGTAATATCGAACTTTTTAACCCTAAAAGTTTTGAAGATAAATATGGTATTGAGGTCGAACAGTTTTTGGACCTTAAAGCGTTAAAAGGTGATAGCTCAGACAATATACCCGGTGTGGCAGGGGTTGGAGAGAAAACCGCAATAAAACTGTTGCAACAATATGGGACTATCGATGGGGTATACGAAAATATTGATCTTATCTCACCAAGCAAACTAGCCGATAAGTTAAGGGACGGTAAAGAAAGCGCATACCTCAGCAAAAAGCTGGCCTCTATTTGGTCAGATGCGCCCGTTAATTTAGACCTACACGAAATGGACATCAGTAAAATTGACCCCCAAAAAGTGCACACTAAGCTTCAGGAATTAGAGTTTAGGACGCTTGCGAAACAACTCCCAGAAGTAATGAAAGTGCCAGAATCCGAGGTCGGACTAAATCTTGGTTTTGGGTCGACACTGCCAAAAGTAGTCGAACTGAAAAACAATCAGTTTGATCCCTCTGTGTCTAAAGATATTATTGTGCATGGTTATGCAACTGGCAAACACGGAAAAGGTACAAAAATAATCTTACTAAGTCCAAAAAAAGAAGAGCTATACATACTTAAGCCCGATTATTTTAAGGGCAAACTTAACTTTATTGAGGATGAAAATATATCAAAGATTGGCTTCGATATTAAATCGACAATAAAAATGTTTTACGAGCTTGGAGCTAAAAGCTTTAAGGGTTTAAAGCACGACGTATTAATTGGAGATTTTCTGATAGACAGTTTACAAAGAGATCGATCGCTGACCGATTTAGCACGTCGTTATCTAGATTATCAGGGGCCGGACATAGACCATATACCACTGGATGAATTCGTTGAGAGGGCGCCGATTATTATCGCAATTATCTGGAAGCTATACGACACACAATCCAAAGAGATTAAGCAAATCCCTAGTATCGCTAAATTGGCCCAAGATATCGAATGGCCAGTCGTACCAGTTCTTGCCAAGATGGAATACCAAGGTGTCAGATTAGATACCGATTATTTAAGGCGATTTTCTGTAGAGCTTCAAGACCAAATAAGTGACCTTGAACAACAAATTTATGGTTATGCCGATGAATCTTTTAATATTGCTAGCCCCAAACAACTAGCGAGCATATTATTCGAAAAACTAAATATTCCAACTACTGGGGTAAAAAAGGGGCAGACTGGCTATAGTACTGCCGCCAGTGAGTTGGAGAAACTACGTTCGCTGCATCCAATAATCGAGTTGATTTCACAGTATAGAGAAGTAACCAAGCTAGTGAATACATATGTGGACGTTCTACCAAAAATGGTAGATGGTAATGGTCGTTTGCACACTACTTTTAGCTTAACGGCGGTTCAAACGGGACGGTTAAGTTCCTTTGATCCTAATCTTCAAAATATTCCAGTTAGAACCGAACTCGGCAAGCGTATTAGAACAGCATTTATTGCTGACCCAGGCAATATTCTAATCAGTGCCGATTATAGCCAATTCGAGCTTCGTTTAGCTGCAGTTTTGGCAAATGACCAAGAATTAATTGATTTATTCAATCGAGATATAGATATCCACACCGCCACTGCTTCGCAGGTTTATGGACGAGAGCCCGAAGATGTGACAAAGACCATGAGGAGAGATGCTAAAGTAATAAATTTTGGAATTCTTTATGGTATGAGCCCGCACGGGTTAAGTGCTGCAACTGGTATGACTTATACCGCTGCCAAAGAATTTATTGATAAATATTTTGAGCTTCGAAAACCACTGCTTACATATATGAACAGCTTGAAAGACAAAGCAAAAACAGATGGGTATGTCGAGACCTTGTTTGGTCGACGTCGCTTAATGCCAGATATTAAGTCGTCAAATTTTGCAGTCAGATCGGCAGCCGAAAGGGCAGCAATGAACATGCCCATTCAAGGAACAGAGGCCGATCTGATGAAACTAGCTATGATAAAAATGGATGAATACCTGATGAGCAAAAATGCCAAATTACTGTTACAAGTCCATGACTCGGTACTAGTAGAATGTCCAGTAGAGGTAGCCGACGAGGTAGCTGTTGAGCTAAAACATATTATGGAAACGGTTTATAAGTTGGCTGTTAAGCTAACGGTTGAAACAGCAATAGGGAAAAATTGGGGAGAGATTTAATAAGCATGATAAAAGCGATTATTTTTGATTGTTTTGGAGTTGTTCTGACGGATGCTCTGCAGGCACTATGTGATGAAAAGTTGGCAGAAGCGCCAGAGCAAGCAGAGGAGGTTAACGAGTTAGTTAAAGCTGCAAGTAGGGGTGTTCTGCTACCCAGAGAAGCGGAAGAGAAGATAGCATCGGTACTGGGCATGTCTGCATTTGAATATAGTCGATATAAAGTTAACAATGAGGCCAGAAATACGCGTTTACTTTCCACAATAAAAGATCTTAAAAAAAATTATAAAACTGCGATGCTTAGTAATACTAGCAAAGGTGGGTTGCTTGCTAGATTCTCTGCAGATGAGCTTACAGAATATTTTGATATTGCGGTTGCCTCTGGAGATATTGGTTTTGTAAAACCTGATACTCGAGCTTATGAGTACGTTGTCGACAAGCTAAAGGTGCGACTTGATGAATGTGTGTTTATCGATGATCGAGAAGAGTATTGTTTTGGTGCCGAAAGCATTGGTATGCAATCTATTCGATACCACGATTTTAATCAATTTAGTGTTTTACTAAGCAGATTACTTAATAGTTAGTCAATTCTAATAACGAGCCGTTTAGTGGTCTTTAACTGTTCTTGTAATATATGTAGTTCTGGCCTTAGAGCTCCAGCCATGCTAGAGCTTGAGACCGCAATGATAATTACTTGTTCTTTTAAATAGACGGTCGGTGCTTGACCAAATCGTTGAACCACAAATTGTTTTATCAATTCGATTTCATCTGGCTTGTCGTAGCGTTTTGACCCTAGAATGTCACCCAGTGGAGAGCTCATACATCAATTGTATCAGTAACTATTGATAGTTGTTTTTGTGTTGGAATAATCTTACGAGGAGGGCTAAACTAGATAAACATGCCAGAGTTACCAGAGGTTGAAGTAATAAAACGTGGTCTGAGCCAATTATTGCCAGCCCAAGTTGTGCGTGGCGTAGTGACGGCCTGGGATAAAAGTTTCCCGAACTCAAAAGACCAGGTAGATAAGTTTTTGATTAATTCAAAGATTACTAAAGTACGTCGTTTGGGCAAGGTTGTAGTGATCGATACAGACACAAGTTACTCATTAATCATTCACCTCAAAATGACCGGCCAGCTAGTTTACCAAGATATGAACACGCAGGATAGGTTTGGGGCAGGCCACCCTAACCAGTCATTGGTTGGTGAGCTACCAGATAAATCGACACGAGTAATAATCGAGCTATCTGGTGCCAGGTTATTTTTCAATGATCAAAGACGTTTTGGCTGGGTTAAATTGGTACCGACATCTGAAATACCATATATCAAGTTTTTTAAAGAGCTTGGTCCAGAACCGCTCTCGAGTGCCTTTAATGAACAGGTCTTTGCAGGCAGGGTACTTCGTCATCGCAGGGCCATGATAAAAGCGGTCCTTTTAAACCAGAGAGTGATTGCCGGTGTTGGTAATATTTATGCCGATGAATCGCTTTGGGGTGCAAAAATACATCCTGCATCGAGAGTCGAGGATTTATCGAAAGCAAAGCTAAAGAAACTATGTCAAGAATTAATATCTGTTTTCAAGCTAAGTATAGAAAAAGGTGGCTCTACAGATAAAAATTATATTGATGCTATGGGTAATAAAGGGTCTTATTTAGAATTTGCCAGAGTTTTTAGAAGAGAGGGCCTTCCTTGCCCTCGTTGCGGAACAACGATTGTTAAAATTAGAGTAGCGGGAAGGGGAACGCACATATGTCCAAAGTGTCAAAAATTGTAAGGACTGCTTTGGTTGGGCCCAATATCTATGAGGTAGATAGGGCATTGTTGCGGCTAAAAACTGCCTTTGCGGCACAGTATGGCGATTTAGCTATCGAGCAAATAGATGGTGAAGAGGTCAGCTCACAAGTTGTTATGGACAAGGCGCAAGCGGTGTCTCTACTATCGCCTAAGAAGTTATTAATTATAAAGAGATTAAGTGGCAACAAAGATTCACAGGATATTGCCGAGAAGCTCATAGAAGCCCTAGACCAGTCAACCGACTTGATCATTGTAGAGCCCAATATAGACAAACGTAGTAGCTATTACAAATTTATTAAAAAAAATTATAATCTTGAGGAATTTCGACAGCTCGACAATATTTCTCTAATTACTTGGGTAATTAAAGAAGTCAAAGATTTAGGCGGTGATATATCGCGTATCGATGCAGCATATTTGGTAGAAAGAGCGGGCGAAAACCAGCAAAAACTATCTAAAGAAATCATCAAGCTAGTTCTTTATAAGAAATCAGTAAGCAAAGAGTCCATAGAGCTTCTGGTGAACGAAGTAGCTAGCGGAACTATCTTTCAATTGTTGGATGCATCATTTTCTGACGATAAAAATAGGGCGATCAATATCTATAAGAACTTAAGAGAACAAAGAGTTGAGCCCCAACATATCTTGGGCATGTTATTTTGGCAAATGCACATAGTTGCAATTATTGCTGCAAAAGGAGAAAAAACCCTCGAGATGGTGCACCGAGACACAAAGATAAACCCTTTTGTGCTACAAAAATCTCAGAGAATAGTCGAAAAGCTATCTTATGATAAAATTCAAAACATTTTAAATCAGCTCTGCCAGCTTGATTACGAGCTAAAAACTGAATCAATCAACGCTGATGAGGCGCTGATGCAGCTAATAATAGAGATTGGATAGCTATTTTTTGGCTGTCTTATTGGTTTTGGTGGCTTTGGGCTTTTTTGCAGGCGATTTTTTAGGAGCAGATTTTTTGGTAGAGGTCTTTTTTGTAGGAAGCTTGGTCGTTGTTTTCGCTTTCTTTGAAAGTTGGGCTTTTTTGCGGGCTGCTTTATTTTTATGGATTACACCCTTTTTAACAGCGGTATCAATTGCGCTCTGAGCTTTCTTTAGCTCTTCGGTAGCGTTCTTTTTGTCTTTAACCGTTTTTTCTAGATTTTTAATTGCTGTTTTTAGATTGCGTTTTGTGCGTAAATTTGCAATTGCAGCTTTTTTGGCCACTCTAGTACGTTTTATAGCTGATTTGATTATCGGCATGTGCTTCCTTTTTTAAATATAATTCAGATTTATTAGATAACTATAACCTAAAATACTGTATATAGCAAAATTTAGCTAAAACCTCTGGACTTTAACGCTTATGTATGGTATATTTACACCTAAGAGTAAATTAAAAATAAAAAATATGCCTCCAAAAAACGAAAAAAACAATAACCAAAGCCAGATTGGGCCTTTCGGTCAAGTAGTTGAGCAGTTAAAGAACGCTAATAATATTTTAGTTACAGTTAGTAAAAACCCATCTCTGGACCAACTAGCGGCCTGTATTGGTCTCACCATTGCTTTAAACAAATACGACAAGCATGCCACAGCGGTCTTTAGCGGCAAGGTCCCATCGGCAATAGATTTTTTAAAGCCAGATGAAACCCTAGAGCGAAATACCGATAGCTTGCGTGATTTTATCATTGCTCTGGATAAGTCAAAGGCCGACAAATTGCGATATAAAGTCGAGGATGATGTAGTTAAAATTTTCATTACCCCGTATAAAACTAGTATTACCGAGGAAGACCTCAGGTTTAGCCAGGGAGATTTTAACGTAGATACAGTTGTGGTAATTGGTATACAAAATAAAGCAGATCTAGATACAGCTGTGACGGCTCACGGTAGAATCTTGCATGACGCAACGTTATTAAGTATTGGCGTAAAAGAAAAAAGTGACTTTACCATGATTAACTGGAACGAGCCACGTGCGAGCAGCTTAAGCGAAATGATTACAGATGTTTTGCTTGATATTAAACGCGACGTTTTTGATTCACAAATTGCAACATCCTTATTAACGGGCATTGTAGTAGAAACAGACCGCTTTCGTAATGAGAAGGTATCGCCGCACACCATGTCCGTTGCGGGCGTGTTGATGTCTGCTGGTGCTAGCACGCAGTTGGTAGCTACAAAATTAGAAGAATCAAAGCAAAAAGAGCTTCAAGAGTCATCTAAAAAAGTATCTAACAGTTCTGGCGACACTGAATCATCTCAGGACGGAACCCTACAGATTGAACATAGTGAAGACGTAGTTGAAGGTGGTAAAAAGCATAATGGACATGCCGAGGACGTACATGATGATGACAACATAAAGATAACGGACGAGGGTAAGTTTCTTGCTATCGATAAGCGATACGGAGACCCTGAGAATGATGAACAAGCAACAGAACCTGATAGCGACGCAGATAAAAAAGGGACTAACAGTGGCAAGAACGCACAGTCTACAAGCATTATTTTAGAACCACCAAGCTTTGGTGGTCGCTTAACTGCCAATAGTGTGCCAGAAGATGCCCACCTAGGCGGTAGCGTTGATCCTCTCAGTCAAGAGGTTGATCAGCATCAACCGTTGCTAGGGCAAAAGAGAACTAATATTGCACCCAATACGGATTCGGCAGAACAGAACGAAGAACAACCTGAATTAAATAAGCTCAAATCAATTATAGACGACAAAGATAAAACTTTAGCAGACATAGAAAGATCGGTAGACAGCCCTCATCTAGATGAAAGCCGAGTAAGAGAAGATGTTGAAATGATTGCAGAGGCAGGTGTTGGACCGGTGGTTACTCCAAAACAGTCCAGCGGGGCTCAGATCTTGGGCGATGAATTGCACAAAGAAGAAATGAAGAGTCACACTAATAACCAGGTCCCCAGTCCACCACCGCCAGTACCACCGCCAATGATGCCTCCAACTACTCCAAAATGAGTATAACTTGAGCCGTCCATCAGGTATCTTGATATAAAATACATTGATAGTTATGGATTACAGTGGACTCTTGTTAATAGATAAGCCAGTTGGATGGACATCTTTTGATGTGGTGGCAAAAGTACGTGGTACTTTAAAAAAAGAGGTAGGTGAAAGAGTTAAGGTGGGTCATACTGGTACTCTTGATCCTTTGGCCAGTGGGCTGATGATTGTAGTTGTTGGTTCATATTGCAAGCGGGCTGGCGAGTTTAGTACACTCAGCAAAACTTATCAAGCAGTAATGAAGCTCGGACAAAATAGCTCAACAGGCGACAAAGAGGGCGAGAAGCTATATGTTTCAAGCAAGAAGCCGAAGCTAGATGAGTTACAAGCAGTTTGCAACACATTTATTGGGATTATTACACAAACTCCTCCAGCTTACTCCGCCATCAAAATAAACGGTGAGAGGGCATATAATCTAGCAAGGCAAGGAAAAAAAGTAGAGATTGAACCCCGAAAAATTCATATTTATAGCTTAATAGTTTCTAGCTATACATACCCATACGTAGAGTTTTCAACTTCTGTTAGTAGTGGTACTTATATTAGATCCCTCGCAGAAGATATCGGTAAAAAGCTGGGCACTGGGGCCTATTTGACCGAACTTAAGCGAACTAAAGTCGGTGTGTACACGATTGAACAAGCACGACATCCAAATGAAGAAGAGCTGAGCAAATATTTGATTAACAGATGAAAGTATGCTAAAGTAGTTGGTAATCGACATGATATCTACTGATAAGAAGCAAAAAATTATTTCAGATAATGCTAGAAGTAAAAAGGACACTGGCTCTCCAGAGGTCCAAGTGGCTATATTGACTGCCAGGATTGCCGAAATTACAGAGCACCTAAAGAGTAACAAAAAAGATTTTGCTGCTCGTCGGGGTTTGCTTCAGATGGTGGGCCAAAGAAAGAAACTGTTAAAATATGTAGCCGAAAAAGATAGTCAGGCGTACTTGGCACTAATTAATAAACTAGGAATTCGTCGTTAATTGACGCTCTGGTTTTTGCTCGCTAAGAAATAAGCGGGCCATGGCTGGGAAGTTAATCAATAATTACCCTTATTAGTAAATTGTTTAGTCGTCGTATAGAAGCAGCTATACAAGATTTGTATATCTGAACCATGCGACGAGAGAAAGGAAAGCTTATTTATGTCAACAATTAACCCATTTGGGAAGGATATTATCTCTGTCACAACTGATTTCTGTGGTAAGGAGCTAACTTTAGAAGTAGGCAGGGTTGGCTTTCGTACCACCGCAAGCGTAATTGCTAGATATGGAGAAACCGTAGTTTTGGCAAGTGCCATGGTTAGCAAAGAGCAGTTAAATGGTTTTGACTATTTTCCACTTTCCATCGATTACGAAGAAAGAATGTATGCAGCGGGTAAAATTAGTGGTAGCCGATTTATCAAGCGTGAGGGGCGTCCTAGCGAGGACGCTATATTAATCGGTCGGTTGATTGATCGACCAATCAGACCGCTTTGGCCAAAGGGCTATCGTCATGAAGTGCAAGGAGTGGCCACAGTTCTGAGTATGGACCCGTCATTTAGGCCAGATATGGTTGCGATGATTGCTGTCAGTGCAGCATTTATGCTAAGCGGAGCACCGTTTGATGGTCCTGTTGCTGGAGTTAGGTTGGCGCATGTCGACGGAAAACTGATTCCATTTGCCTCGGCAGAACAGTTGAATCAAGGTAAGCTTGATCTGGTTGTAGCTGGGACAAAAGATGCCATCATGATGGTCGAAGCTGGTGCTAATGAAGCAACCGAAGAAGAGATTGCAGAAGCGCTTAATTACGCACACCAAGTTATCCAGCCAGCAATTGACTTGCAGAAAGAGTTAGTTGAAAAAGTCGGGGTTACCAAGCAAGATTATCAACTCGATTTGCCCGACGATTTTGTTCAAAAAGAAGTAGACGAATGGGTCGACGGCAAGTTAGGAGAGTCGCTAAGGGCCGCTTACCCAGAGAGAAATGAACTGGTTAGCGATTTAAGAGAGTCCTTTCATAAATATTTTGCAGACAAGTACGCTGACGATTATCAAGATCATAAAGGTGCTTACGACGAGGCCTTCACAAGTGCATTGCATAAAGACGTTAGGGCAGGAATATTAGCTAAGGGGGTTCGCCCTGATGGTAGGCAGTTAAACGAGATACGTCCATTGTCTAGTGAGGTTGGAATATTGCCAAGAACACATGGCTCGAGCTTATTCACCAGAGGTATGACTCAAGCCATGAATATTGTGACACTAGCGCCACTCAGTTATTCCCAAGTGGTTGACACAATGGAAAAGGATGAAGAAAAGCGATACTTTCATCATTATAATGCTCCTGGGTATACCGTTGGTGAAGTTCGACGGCTAGGAAGCCCTGGTAGACGTGAAATTGGTCACAGTGCTCTTGCCGAGAGAGCCATTTTACCTGTGTTGCCTACTGAAGCTGATTTCCCCTATACAATTCGATCTGTAACAGAGATAATGAGCCAAAATGGATCAACCAGCATGGCGGCTACTTGTGCGAGTTGCTTGGCCCTAATGGATGCTGGAGTACCGCTTAAAGCGCCCGTTAGTGGAATTGCGATGGGCCTAATGCTTGGGGACGACAACAAACCGTATATTTTAAGCGATATTGCCGATGCAGAAGATTTTGCTGGGGATATGGACTTTAAAGTTACAGGTACAAAAAAGGGCATAACGGCTCTACAGATGGATATGAAAGTACATGGACTAAGTCCCTCTATATTGCAACAAGCTCTAGTGCAAGCCAAAGATGGTAGAATGGCCATTTTGGATCATATGCTGGGTACGCTTGGTAGGCCACGGGCGGATTTGAGTCAGCACGCTCCTCAGGTTGAAATTATTAAGATAGCTCCTGAAAAGATTCGAGAAGTTATTGGTAAGGGTGGAGAGATGATTAACAAAATTATCGCAGAGACCAAGGCGGAGATTGACATCAAAGATGACGGCAGTGTCTTGATAGCCAGCCCTGATAAAGCTAGTATAGATGCCGCCATCACTTGGGTGCGAAATATTACCGCCGAACCAGAAGTTGGTCAGATTTATCGAGGGTGTCGAGTTGTCAGTGTGCTCGACTTTGGTGCTTTTGTAGAGATTCTACCTGGCAAAGAGGGCCTAGTTCATGTTAGCGAAATGAGAGAAGAAAGAGTAAGTAGTCCTAACAATGTCGTCAAAGAAGGTGATAAAGTAGATGTAAAACTGGTATCTATTGATGATAGAGGTAGGTTGCAACTAAGCATGAAAGCAGTGGTGAAGGATAAACAATGAGCGAGGTCACAAAGATACGTCAATTTTATATCTCTAGTAAGGGCTTGATGATATTTAGCGTTCTTGAAGCAATACTTGCTTATTTTTTGCTCAGTGTAGCAATAGATACTGCTAACATAGCCAGCTATCTATTTGGTATCATTCTAATTTTTGTGCTGATTAATAATTTTGTAATATTTGTGAGAAACCTGAAGGGAAGTGAAAACAAATAATAATCGTCAGGCGTTGATTGAACAGGTCAAGGCAGATATTTTAAATAAAAATGTCTGTCCAGATTTGGCTCAAACAGCCACGAACCTTGTCATGGGCGACGGAAACGTAAATGCAGAATTAGTTTTTGTTGGTGAAGCACCCGGTAAAAATGAGGACTTACGAGGCCTTCCTTTTGTAGGAGCAGCTGGTAAATTTTTAGACGAACTATTAGCGTCGGTTAGCTTAGATCGAGCAGATGTTTACATTACAAATATTGTAAAGTATCGTCCTCCTGGCAACCGTGACCCACTACCCGTCGAAAAACAGGCCTTTTGGCCGTATTTAATCCGTCAACTAGAGATTATTAATCCTAAAATAGTTGTAACTCTGGGCCGTCATAGTATGGAATATTTTTTACCAGGCAGAACGATTACCGAAGTGCATGCTCAACCAAAAAGAGTTGTTGTTGGCAAGAGCAAGATAGTTATTTTGCCACTATATCATCCAGCAGCAGCACTGTATAACGGATCTTTAAGATCTACATTGATGGAGGACTTTCAAGTCATCCCAGTAGTTTTGAACAAAATTAACGAATCTAAATAAAGGATACAAAATTAATGAATAATAATTCTAACGGTCGTAATAACCGACCAAATAACAAACAGCAATCAGGCAAGCGTTCGGTAAGCCGAGGAGCTGCTTTGAGAGCTCAAAAGCGTAATGTCGAAGATGCGAATAGAATTGCCAATCGCTATGTGGGCTCAAATAATAATGGTTCTGTGGGTCAAGCCCAGAATAAACAAAGAGCAAATTTTATAGACGATAGTCCACGTCTAAAAATAATTGGGCTGGGAGGCATGGACCATGGCGGCTCAAAAAATACTATTTTAGTCGAATATAAAAACGATGTAGTAATAATCGATTACGGTACCGATTTAGGTGTGGATCTGCCGGGTATTAACTATGCAATCTCGGACATGGCATATCTTGAGAGCGTCAAGCACAAACTAAAGGCATACATTATTACTCATGGACATTTAGACCACATGGGTGGATTGCCTCACTTGGTACCAAACTTTCCTGCACCAATTTACGGCAGTAAGTTTACTATCGGTAGAGTGGAAGAAATTTTCGAGAATTTTGGCCTGCCAATGCCCGAAGGATTTGAGCTGAATACAGTAACGATGAATGAAGACACCCATGAGCGATTAAAAATTGGTGAATTTTTCGTAGAGCTTGTTCGTGTCACTCACTCTATTCCAGGAAGTACGTGTGTAGTGCTAGATACGCCAGTCGGTCGCATCATTAACACTGGTGATTTTAGATTAGACCCCAATCCGCTTGATCACGAACGAACGGACATTGCTCGGCTCGAAGAGTTGGGCAAAGAAGGTGTACTTGCTTTGTTGAGTGAAAGCACTACTACAGAGCGTGCTGGTAGAACACCATCAGAAAGTACAATCGAAAAGAGTTTTATCGATATTATGGACCAAGCCCCAGGCCGTATTTTTGTAGCTATTTTTAGTACGAACATTAATCGTATTCAAATGATCATTAATGCAGCGGTCCATCATGGTAAAAAGATAGCTCTCGATGGACGAAGCATGGTAAGTACGCTCGAGATGGCTATTAGGCATGGGTTTGTTAAGGTGCCAAAAGGTACATTTGTACCAATTGCCAGTGTACCTAACTTAAAAGATACAGATGTTATTGTGGTTTGCACCGGTGGCCAAGGCGAGCCGAGTTCGGCTCTACAAAGGATGTCTAGCGGTGACCACAAACACATTAAATTAAAAGCCCAGGATACAGTAATTCTTAGCTCGACTCCTATTCCAGAGTCAGGAAACGACGCACATATTGGAAAAATGGTGGACGATTTAATGCGCAAAAATGTTCACGTTTTCAGGCACGAGACACACGGCATAGATGGCTGTGGCCCACTTCATGTTTCAGGACACGCCAGCATTGATGAATATAAAGATATGATAAATATGGTAAAGCCAAAGTTCTTTGTTCCTATTTACGGCAGTTATCGCTCTAAGCAAAGACACCTTGAAATTGCTATAGAAGAGGGTATACCGAGGAAAAATACACTCAATATAGAGAACGGTGAGGTGATTGCATTTACTCAAAATTCAATGGAGAAAATTGGGGTTGTACCTTACGGAACTGTTTTAGTCGATCAGGTAGGTTCGATTGTTAGCAATATTGTCATCAAAGATCGTTTGATGCTTGCCAACGAGGGTCTGGTAGCAGTCATTTTAACCATCGATAAAAAATCAGGTCAGCTACTAACTAGTCCGGATATTGTTAGCAGGGGATTCATATATATGAAAGATCAAGAAGAGTTAATGAATAACTTTAGAATTGAGCTAAAGCGAGCGGTAGCCCAACGATTTAAAAGAATAGACTTAGATAGGTTCAAAATTGAGCTCAAAGAACATGTTACCCATTTTCTGTATGATCAAACAGGTAGAAGCCCAATTGTTATTCCTGTTGTCAATGTGGTTGGTGGCGCAAACAAAAGCTCGCAGTCCGACAAGAGCGCTCAGGCAAGCCCACAACAACAAGCAGAGCAAATGCAAAAAAGATTTGCCGAAATGAGGAACAAACTGCTTAATCAAGATGCTCGCGTTGACTAGTGTTAGGTGAATAGACCAAGTGTTAGATGCAATTGACAAATGATGTAAATTTTGCTATAGTTATTAATTAGTTTAAACCGTACCAGTGATATACTAAGTTAGCGAAGAATAGTAAGCCGATGGCAAAAAAGAAAAAATCTAAAGCAAAAAAAACGACTACAAAAAAAGGCGAAGAGGCAACATCTGCATTTTGGCCGCTAACCGGTGCGGTGTTACTTTTAATATTAAGTGTATTTTTGTTGCTCGGTGGGTTTGGTGCCGGTGGTGCCTTGCCAGTCAAGCTTTTCGCTTGGGGGTATAGTATTTTTGGTTGGTCTGCATATTTTTTGCCTTTTACATTGGCATTTTTAGGAGGACTCAAATTTGTTAACGATGACAAGCAAATACCACTCGATCGGTTTGTTAGTGCATCGCTTTTCATGGTTGCATCATCTACGCTGTTTCATACCTTGTTTGTGAGTGTAGGAAAAGCAGAAAATGTTGGAGGTCATGGGGGGGTAATTGGGCGTTGGGTGGGGGATGCGTCACTACTCGCACTCAATAAACTGCCCGCGAGTTTATTTTTTTTCATCATTGCTCTTTTGGCGTTATTTTTTGCACTTAGGATTTCTCCTAAGGCCCTACTAAAACCGCTCCGCTTATTAAAGAAAAAACCAAGTAAAGACGGAGATCAAGATTTGATGAGTTTACGCTCTGAGGGTCAATTTACATTAAATAAAGGTGTCCCAATTGAGCGAAGTACTGCAATAGATTCCTCAAGATCGAGTACTCTAAAAAACACAGCTCAAAAACTGACTCCAATCGAAAATCATGAAGCGCTGACTACTGCTAGCGATCCAGATTGGCGCTTTCCCTCGGTGGATTTGCTAAATAAGGAACAAGATAAAGCAGATCCAGGAGATATCGAAAACAATGCCAAAATTATCAAAGACACCTTTGGTAATTTCAATATAGGGGTTGATATGGACGGAGCGAATGTTGGGCCAAGAATTACTCAATACACCTTAAAGCCACCAACAGGTGTAAAGTTGACCAAAATCACTGCCCTTGAAAATAATCTTGCACTAGATCTTGCAGCCGAAGCCATCAGAATTGAGGCGCCAATTCCAGGAAAACGATTAGTTGGTATCGAGGTACCCAATAAAAAGCCGGCCACCGTCAATATTGGTAGTATTTTGTCGTCTAAGCAGTGGCAATCCTCAAAAAATCCACTGGAATTTGTAATTGGCAAAGACATCACCGGTGCGCCCATTATGTCGGATCTTGCCTCGTTACCTCATTTGTTGGTTGCCGGTCAAACTGGATCTGGTAAATCGGTAATGATAAACAGTATTTTAACAAGCTTGTTGTATAAAAATAGTCCATCTGATTTAAAGCTAATTTTGATTGATCCAAAACAAGTTGAGCTAACACCATACGATGGTATTCCGCACTTACTCGCACCTGTTGTGCATGAGCCAGAAAAGTGTATAAGTGCTCTAAAATGGGCAATTGCGGAGATGCAACGTCGATTAAAAACGATGGCTGAACATGGCAAACGAAATATTGGTGAGTTCAATAAACTTTCAGGTGAAGAGAGTATGCCCTACATCGTGATAGTAATCGATGAGCTAGCAGAGCTTATGATGATGGCTGCTCGTGATGTAGAGGGGCTAATTGTACGCCTAGCTCAAAAGAGTCGAGCTGCAGGAATACATCTGGTGCTTGCCACTCAAAGACCTAGTGTCGACGTTATTACGGGGCTAATTAAGGCGAACGTGCCAGGCAGAATTGCTTTTATGACCCAAAGCCAAGTTGACTCAAGAACTATCATTAACCAAATGGGTGCCGAAAAGTTGCTAGGGCGTGGTGATATGTTGCTACTTATCCCTGGTATGCATCAGCCACACCGGGTGCAGGCCGCATTTATTTCGGATGATGATGCCTCGAAGGTAATTAATTTTATTCGTGATCAAAGAGCACCACAATACGACGATGAAATTATTAATCAGCCAGTTCAACTCAATGGTCGAGGCGGTCTAATTGTCGAAAATACCAACCAAGACCTAGAGGACGATTTGTGGCGAGACGCTGTTCAGGTAGTAATTGACGGAGGAAAGGCCAGTACCAGTTTGTTGCAACGTCGGCTTAGGGTAGGTTATTCGCGTGCATCTCGCTTAATAGAGACCATGGAAGAAAAAGGCATAGTCGGACCAGCCGATGGGTCGAGACCCAGAGAGGTGTTAATTAGCAGTATGAGTGATGTCTTTGGCGGTGATGCTGAAGATGATATTTATGACGAGATACCAGACGACGAAACTGAAGCGTAAGCATTGACAACCTCTTTACTATATTTGTATAGTAGAAACGGAACAAACACCCACAAAAAGGAAAGGGAAGCAGAATTGGCAAAGGAGATTATCACTCCAGCTTGCGAGGTGACGGATCTTCCGTTACCGCTGTTTCCTGCCGAGCCCCGTGAAAACGGGGCTCTTCTGATTTCTAGTGCAGAGCGCTTATTGCAAAGGCCAACCGACTTACATCACCATTGGCATCCCGCCAGGGAGCTGAAAAGTATGGGTTCCCAGGGAGAGGCGCTACGCAATTGTCGCGTACAACAGGTTAGCTGGGGATTGCATCATCTTGGTTACCATAATGTTTTTAAAGGCCCCGATGTACCAAACAACAAAGAGGATATTTTTCGCAAGGTAGTTTTGTCTGTGGCTGGTGTTGTGCCAAGGCAAGCCATAGATATCAAAAGGGGAGATTTTAAGATAATAGATTTGAGCCAAAAGCAACATAACCAACTAGCAAATAGGATTTCTATAGCAAATAGTAAACCAATATCGCGATTTTTCGCGGACTTTGTGGCCTCGCAGGATATGAAAGAGGTGGTTAGTAGTTCGGAGATTGAAGAGTTTTTGGATCGTCGGACTACAAGAGTAAGGAAACACGAAATAGCGCGTATATTATTGTCTGGCGCAATTGATCTGTCGGTTGACTACCTTGGGCTTAATGACGAACATCAACTGTTAAAAAGACAGGGTTTCTTTACAAAACCTAAACCGGCAACGCCCCGTTGGATAGCGAAAAAATTTATTCGACTGCGCTACATGGATTATTTTCTTCAGAAGGCCGAAGATCAACTGGCAACTACTTGATGTTTTATTAATTAAATAGTAAAATATCTATTACAATATTAGCCCAGTTTGCGGCCGCTAGAGCGCGTAAGCTATAACCAAAGGAGCTGAGAATGAATCAGTACGAAGTTGCGGTGCTTTATGACCCACAGCTAGAAGTCGATCTGTCTAAGGCAGAAGGCAAGGTTAAAAAATTAATTACCGATAATGGTGGAAAGGTAATTAAAGAAGATAATTGGGGCAAGCGAAAGCTTGCTTACACAATTTCCAAGCAAGATCATGCAGTATATGTCTTTTATACAGTAGAGTTGCCTGCCAGCGGAGTTCAAAAGGTAGAATCAACCCTGAATATTACAGACGAAGTATTGCGTTACTTAATCACAAGACCAGACCTCAAAGCAATTGCGAAAGCCGAGGAAGCAAGAGCCGAAAAGGCACAAAAAATGGCTGAACGAGGTGACCGAGCTGACGAAGATGAAAATAAAGAGTAAAATAAAAGTAGCTATTTTTTAGTGATAGGATAAGTAATAGGGAGTTATTATGGCACGTAGTTTTAACCAAGTAACATTGATGGGTAATCTAACCAGAGATCCTGAACTTCGCCAAATACCGAGCGGGCAGAGTGTTACCAGTTTTAGCTTAGCGCTCAACCGAAGCTATAAAGGTCAAGACGGCGAATGGAAAGAAGCAACAGATTTTGTTGATATAGTTGCCTGGGGTCCGCTTGGTGAGAGAGTTGCTCAATATCTGACAAAAGGCCGTCCAGCACTTGTGAGTGGTCGTTTGCAGAGCAGGTCTTGGGAACAAGACGGAGTAAAAAGAAGCAAGCTAGAAGTAATAGCTCAAGATGTTACCTTTTTGGGTTCGCGTGGTGAAGGTGGTGAGAGTGTTAGTTACGACACTAACTCAACGAACAATGCAGAAGAGAACCCCTCTCCCAAAAAGAAAAAAGATGCCGTAATCGAAGATGTAGGCGACGAGCCGATTAATCTCGATGACGTACCATTTTAAATCAATACATAGTTAATCATATATTAAGAAAGGACAAACAAGGGCATCAGGATATTTCCCACCCTTAAATAGAAATAATGGCAAAGATTTTCAAATATCGAACCGACGTTGCATTTTTTGATCACAAAGATTATAAAACATTGCAAAGATACGTTAACCAATATGGACAAATAGAAACTCGCAAAAAAACGGGCTTGAGTGAAAGCCAGCAACGCCACCTTGCTGTTGCAATAAAACGAGCAAGGCATTTGGCGCTGCTTCCATTTGTAGCAAGAGGATAGGGCATTAGTCAGTGGCGCTTAGTATAACCGACCTTAAAAAAGGTACTATTTTTGAGCTAGACGGAGTACCGTACATGGTTGTTGAGTATGGTCAAAAGGTGCTTGGTCGTGGTGGCTCGATTGTAAATGTTAAGATAAAAAGCTTACTAGACGGTAAAGTTCTCGATAAAACCTTTAAGGGTAGCGAGTTAATTTCTGAGGCAGATGTTGCTAATGTCAATGCACAGTATCTATACAAACAAGACGACAAGCTTTTTTTTATGGATGAAAAATCATTTGAAATTTATCAGATCGAAGAAAGTATTGTCGGAGAACCCGCAAGTTACCTAAAAGAGGGTGACAAAGTGACGGCACAAAGCTATAACCAGAGGATTATTAATGTTGAATTACCCAAAAATGTATACCTCGAAGTTACCTATGCCGAGGACGCCGTAAAGGGAGATACTTCTAGTGCGATAACTAAGCTTGCAACTCTTGAAACAGGTGCTATAGTAAGAGTCCCGGCTTTTATAAAAGCCGGTGATGTTATTAGTATAGACACAAGCTCAGGAGCGTATCGTGAACGAAAAAAATGAACCAGTTATGACCAGTGACCAACTATTGAGCGAGAGCTTGTCGCCAATGAGCAATGTTGACTTGGTACAAGAAACACTTATTCAGCCCAATTTGCCTAGCAACGAAATAGCCGAAGATTTAACAACTCCACACAGGGTTGTTTTAGCTCGCAAGCGACTATCGGAGGCAGCAGTTCGGTATTATCTTGATGAACTCAAGTTAAATGAAACGTCTCGATAAGGAGTTGTTAGCTAGAGGGCTAGTTTCATCTAGGAGCCAAGCCGAGAGTTATATTCGGTTGGGCAGGGTTAAGGTTAACCAAAATGTAATTAATAAAACTGGTTGGTCTGTAAAGCCAACGGACAATATTAAGCTGCTTGTTGATCAACAGTATGTTTCTAGAGCTGGTATCAAACTTGCATCTGCTAACGAACACTTCAGAGTAAATTTTAAAGGAAAAGTCGTTCTTGATGTAGGTAGTAGCACCGGTGGTTTTAGTGATTACGCTTTGCAGTTTGGGGCCAAAAAAATAATAGCTGTCGACGTTGGGACTAACCAACTGCACCCAACTCTGAGAGATAACAAGCAAATAGAACTTCATGAACAAACTGACATAAGAAGTATTGGTAAGCTAGACGACACGATTGATATTGTTTTAGTAGACGTAAGTTTTATCTCTGTACGAGAAGTTTTGGTTCATCTTAGTAAGATACTTAAGAAAAATGTCCAAATAGTTATGTTACTAAAGCCACAATTCGAAGTTGGCGCCGATCTAAAGCACAAAGGTGTTATAAAAAATGAAAAATTGCGTAGGGCTATTACGTCTGAGTTCGAGGCATGGGCAAAAAAATCGTTCAAAATTGTTGATAAGCAAGATAGCAAAATAGCTGGAGAAAAAGGTAATTTGGAGCGCTTTTATCTCTTGCAGATGCTTTCTTAGCAAATTAATGCTTGTGCTAGAATAGCTATTAAGGTGAGGTATTTTAGTAATCGTAGTGAAGCGGGTCGGCTGTTGGTTGAAAAGATGAAGACCAAGGGAGATTTTTTCCTCAATCCAGCCGTTTTGGCGGTCAGCGCGGGCTCAGTGTTGGTGGCATCAGAGATTGCTAGGGGTTTGCATGCACCACTTTATATGATAGAAACAGAGAATGTTGATATCCCAGGAGAGGGGACTGCAGGTATCGCATCTACTGGTGGAAACTTTGTTTTTAGCAGTGCTTACTCAAAAGGACACCTAGAAGCGATGCAAGCCGACTACAGACCAATAATAGACCAGGAAAGGTTTAAGGCCTTTCAGAAATTAAATCGTATTGTAGGCAGGGAGGGTTCAGTAAATAAAAAACTGCTAAATAGGCACGAAGTCATTTTGGTAGCAGATGGGTTAAAAAGCTCGTTGATACTCGAAGTTGTTGTAGATTTTATCAAACCTGTGGATACTCGAAAGATAGTTATCGTCACCCCAATTGCAACAATTCCAGTTGTTGATTATATGCATTTAAATGCTGATCAAATATTTTGTCTAGGAGTAATCGAAGATTATTTAGACACCGACCACTATTACGAGGAGAATATTATACCTAGCCACAAACAGGCAGTTGAGATAATAAAAAATTCTGTATTCACCTGGCAATATTAGTTGTCAATTTGTGTTCGCTTAATTTAACGCATTTTTATTAAGAATTGAATAAAATATAGTTGCACGATTATAGTGGCTATGCTAAAGTTCGACCATAGCTAACAGATAAAAATGTAAGCAAAAATAAAATTGAACACTAACAAAAAGAGACAAAAACATGAGGAAAAATATTGGTCCTATCCGCAGTGGGATTAGTCACTTTCACCACCAGTACGGTGCTACTGCCAAAAAAAGTCATAAATTTAGAAACATTGTTACGTCAATTGCTCTAATTGGGCTGAGTGTTTTTGGCATAAAAACTCAAATTGTACCAATTATTGCTTCTACCACTATAAGACATCAAGCTGTTGAGGCAATCTCACCTCAGGTTAATGCCCAAAAAACAGATGCTTCTATACCGACAATCAGTGACTTACCAAAACAAGACAAAGCACTTGAGCGAAGCATTAGTAAAGTAGTTGCGACATTTCCAAAAGAGCAGAAATGGTCAGTTTATGTTCAAGATTTAGAGTCGAATAGGGCAGCTAACGTTAATGCCGATCGCCCCTATGAATCCGCTAGTTTATACAAGTTATTTTTGCTTGCTCCTTTAGAGAGTAAGATGTCTGCTGATAAGTGGTCGTACCATATCGGGAATACAAATATCAAGGACTGTGTTAACTTGATGTTGCGCATTTCCGATAATGATTGCGCCAAATCTATAGCATATATTGCAAATTGGAATTATGTCGATCAGTTCAACAAGGGATTGGGATATAACAAAACAACAGTAAGTGGTGTACCACAAACGACCGCGAGTGAGGTTGGTGATTTGCTGATTAACCTAAAAAGAGGCAAATTGCTTAGCGACAAAGCTCGACGGATGGTATTTGATGCACTTTATGCACAAAAATTTACCGATGGACTACCGTCTGGTTGCTCGAACTGTCGAACGGCCAATAAAACTGGTCAAACCGAAAAAGTGACTCACGACGCCGGTATCATCACACATGGACAGAGGTCATACGTACTAGTTGTGATGAGCGAAGGTGGCAACTTTAGTCAGATAGCTCAGATTACCAGAGTTGTCGAAGAAGAACTTAACCCTTAGGAACGTAGGTTATATCCCTTTTTAAAGAGGTGATAATTTAGCGCTACTAAGCCAATTGTAACAATTGAAATTACTGGCAAGGCAATTGCCGGATTAACGTCTGCGTGACCCAACATCGAATATCGAACGGTGTTAATCATATAATAGATTGGGTTTATTTCGGTCAGGGTTTTGAAAATGCCGTGCAACAACGATGTTGAGTAAAACACCCCACCCAAAAAGATTAGAGGTTGTATAACGAATGTTTGGTACAAGCTAAGATTGTCAAACATTTTAGCTCGCAAGCCGATGAATACCCCGAACGATGCGAAAAACAGTCCAATAACTGCAAAGCTAATAACTAACAAAATCGGATGAGCGAATGGTAGATCGTCTACCAGCAAACCAGCTGTTAACAGTGTCAGAGCCGAAATTATTCCACCACGAACTAGCCCGCCTATAGTAAATGCAGCCAATAGCCCCCCGTGAGACACTGGTGAAGTTAGTTGGTCGTCAATTGCTCTCATCATTTTTTGTTGCAACAAACTGGATGAATTATTAGAAAAAGCGTTCATGGCCATCGCCATCATGGCAAGTCCAGGGATGATGAAAACAATGTAGGATACTCCGCCTAGGTTATTTATACGGCTGCCAAGTGCAGCTCCAAACACGCTTATATACAGAAAAGTTTCTAGCAGGGGAGCACCAATAGTTTGGCGCTTGATAACCCAAATGCGTTCTAGTTCGCGCCTTAATATGCCCAGCCAACCAACCATTATTTGTTCTCCGATTTAGTGTTTTTATTATGAATTGCCTCTAGGTAAACATCTTCTAGCGTCTTTTTTTTGTAAATCTTTTTTAGTTCCTCCACAGTACCCGTTTTAATGAGTCGGCCGTGGTTTATTAACGATATTTTATCGCACAGCTTTTCGGCCTCTTCAATATAATGCGTTGTTAGTAAAATTGTTGTACCTTCTTTGTTGAGTTTGGTCATGTATTCCCAGAGTTCGTGCCTAAGCTCTACATCTACTCCCGCTGTTGGTTCGTCTAGTATCAATAGCTTTGGTTTATGCATAAGCGCTCTAGCGATTACTACTCGTCGCTTCATACCTCCTGATAGCGAAAAGGTTAGGGTATTTTTTTTACTGGTTAGCGAGAATATTTTAAGCAGTTTTTCGACTTGCTTTTTTCTGTCTTCTTTTTGCATACCAAAATATCGGCCGTGATAATCCAATGTTCCCTCAACTGTCAAAAATCGATCCAAATTAATTTCTTGTGGGGCAAAGCCAACCAGTTTTCTTGCATCCTGATAAGACGCGACCGCATCTTTGCCAAAAACGGTAGTATTCCCACCAGTAGGAAGAACAAGCCCAGTAATGCTATGGATCAGAGTTGATTTACCGGCTCCGTTTGGTCCAAGTAACCCATAAAAAGAGCCCTCGGCAACTTCTAAGCTAACACCTTTGAGAGCTTTTACTTTGCCGTCGTTATATGTTTTTTCTAGTTTATTAACGACTAACGCATTCATCTATCACGCAGTATTATAGGGCAGGTCGGGTAACTTTACAATATAAAGTTACTATAAATTTAGAAAACGTTATATTGACTATAAACTAATAACATGTATTAATATAATGAATGAATCCAGAGATTTTTATCGAAAGACCAGATGGTTTCAACAAGAATGATGAGCTTCGCCATGTCATTAGCGACGCTATTGAGGCGGAGGATTTTGATTTTCTAGTGCAGGTTGCAGAGAGCCAATCTTGTCTTAGACCTTTTGAAATAGTTGAATTCATTAACTCACGTCGGATAGAGGCCGAAGAAGATGTCGAGAAAGCACAAAAATGGGGAAGGGGGCTTGGTTTGTTAATAATGTCTTTAGAAGAGAAAGACTTTCCGCCCGCCGAACAAGGAGTAATCGATAGAATTGCCGCATTTTATGGTGAAGAAGGAGAATACGAATACGTTTACGGAATCGAGTTCGAAGACGACGAAGACGATCAAAGCGAGCAGTTTATAGATAACGAAGTAGTTGTTCGATACAAGGGGTCGGATATATATCAAAATGTCGAGTATTGGGACGGTGAGGAATTTGTTACATTGATCAATGACGAGGAGGTTGACAGAGTTGAAGAATTACAGAACGACCCTGCTTTTATAAAGGCCGAAGGGCTAGTTGCAGGAAGGGTTACAGGCGAAAAAGACCCCTTAGGTGCACGGCACGAGATCAATAACAGCGATCTCGACGAAGAATCAAAAACTATACTACATAAGCTGTTAGATCCATATGTATCTGACATGGCAGTTCAAATCCTAAAAGATGAGCTCAAAAAAACTAAGAACCCAGAACATGCTACATCATTTGTAAAAAGATTTGCTTCCTGTGAAGAGGCAGAAGCATACATGCGTTCTGTCTTAGACCAGTACATCTATAAGATTGCCGAGAGATTTCTAAGTAGTGACTATATCGATATGTATTCAAATCGAGCAAAAAGGGTGATTTTAGAATACGGCTCAACGCAGGAGCGTCAAGATGCTATGTTGAAGCATCTTGGACTCGAGTAAACTCCTATACATTAAATCTAAATTCGACTACATCATCTGACTGCATAATGTAGTCCTTGCCTTCAACCCTAACTTTGCCATTATTTTTTGCCGCTAGCCAGGAACCGGCAGTTATCAAATCGTTATAATCAACAACCTGCGCAGATATAAAACCACGCTCAAAATCCCCGTGTATAACGCCAGCAGCTTCTGGAGCACTTGATCCCTGTCTGATAGTCCAGGCGCGAACTTCTTTGGGTCCTGCCGTTAAAAAGCTCTGCAGGTCAAGTGTTTTATAAGCTATTTTTGCTAGTTGTCCAATACCGGACTCTTTCACTCCGTAGCTTTCAAGGAGCTCTCTGGCGTCTGTCTCGTCTAGCCCCTGTAGCTCGTTTTCTAGTTTTGCGCAGACAAACAAGCAATTTGCTGGCGTAACCAATTGTGTTAACTCCGTTTGTTTTTGTTCGTCTGTTAGTACTTTTTCGTCGACATTAAACAAATAAATCATTGGTTTTGCAGTTATTAAATGTAGATCCTTAACTAGTTCAAAATCAATCGATTCTTTGCCCTGAGAGAGCAAGATGCCTTGCTCGAGCAAATTTTTTATTTTAGCAACTTCATCTAAAACAGGTTGGAGTTTTTTGTTGGTTCTAACCTCTTTTTCTAATAGTGGAAGGCGTTTCTGAACAGTTTGCAGATCTGCAAGTAGTAGCTCTGTATTTATTACCTCTATGTCCTTTTTGGGGTCTGCCAATTTATCTACATGAACAACATCATTGTCCGAAAAAGCCCGCACTACGTGACAAATAGCATTGCAACTTCTAATGTGTCCTAAAAACTGGTTTCCTAGGCCTTCGCCTTTGCTGGCTCCGCTAACAAGTCCAGCAATATCTACGAAGGTTACGCTTGCAGGTATAATTTTTTGTGTGTTATAAATCTCAGCTAGTTTTTGCAAGCGTTCATCTGGGACGCCTACAACCCCTGTGTTTGGCTCGATTGTCGCAAAAGGGTAATTAGCCGCCAAAATATTGTTGCCGGTTAATGCATTAAAAAGGGTGGATTTGCCGACATTTGGCAACCCGACAATTCCAATTGATAAACTCACTAGCTGTTATTTTACCAAGAGTGCTATAGATTGGCCATAAACCACATGGCAGATTGGTTTGTTCCAAAAAACTGCGAGGTGTGATTGGGCAGCTCGATTAGCAAAGTCGGTATTCCTAGTTTATCGTGTAGCCAATTTTCGTATGCTCCTGTCGTGTCATAGTTAAAGGTGTTGCCTAGGTTGCTTTCACCAATCGATCGGTAGCGCGCCATACTACCATAAGTACTGGCAAGCCCCATCGAATCTCCCGACTCGTTGGCCGTGATGAGTGATGCTTGTGAATGATAGGTTAGTACTGCTCTTGGGCTTAGCCCTTGCGTAAAGCTAGCCAGCAGTGCCGCCTCTGGCTCGGAAAGCGATGATGTTCCACCACCGTTAATTACCAATTGGCCGCCAGGTATTGTAATGTCTGGCTTCCAGTTGTTTGCAGGAAAGTTACGATTTAGGTCTACATTATTCGCGTTCAGCCGGCTACCACGTGCAACGCCATCTGGGTTTACAACTGGAATAATCACAATTTTGCGATTGGCAGGCAATCTATGGGCATTGGTCTGCAAATAATTTATCCAAGCATCCAATATGATTTTAGAACTTAATTCGTTGCCGTGTGTTGCACCAACATACAGCACGGTACTTGTGCCAGAACCAAATTGCCAGGCAGTTATCGGTCTGCCCTCGACTGAATTTCCGATAGAAAAGCTGGTGCCACATATAGCTCGACTACTGTAAGACCAGGCATTTTTGCCATTAACACCATAAATGTTTTCAAGTTTATCACTAATGTTGATAGTGAGTTGTTCACACAAGTTTAGTGGACGTGCCAAACGAAAGGTAACTGAGTTGGGCGTGGTGGATACTGCATTTATTTGATTGTTGCTTAAGCTAATAAAATTTTGAATATTGTTTTGTTGAATCGGCATGTCAAACGTTAGGCGAATAGTCGGGTTTGTATCTATTTTGTTTTGACCGATATTTACAGAAGTTACTTTTGGCCCGTTTGAGGTTGTAAACCTAGTTTTGTAAGTGTCAATCAAATAACTATGATCAGTTGCCGTCGCACCATCAACCAACATCTCAAACTGGGTACCACGTGGCAAGGGAGATTTAAAGTCAATAAATAGTTTATTACCGTCTTTTGCTACGTTTATTGGTATCTCTGTGTTTGCGCTAATCAGTTTAACTCTGCCAATTTTGTCTATTTGTTTGTCGAGCGTAACAACAATCTGTTTCGGTGTATCAAGAACGGTAGCATTGTTGACAATCGAGGAGTTTGTAACAGTCAATGGAGAGACGGTTTGAATCTCTTGGTTCGTTAGGGTACCAGCTTGCCATGTGTTCAGTTTACGTACTATTTTTAGACGATATTGTGCTCCTTGGCTTAGGTTAAGGGGAGAGAGTGGGCATTCTAGGTATTCATTACTTGTAGCACATAGAGTTTCTTTGTTGGTACTACTAATACGGTAACTAAAGGTGTTGTCCACTTGATCTAGTTTGTAGCGCAAAGTATCGTTGACAGCTACAAGTGGTCTTGTTTGCTGGTCTGTTTTCGTTTGTGGCAGTGCTGGCGCTACTATTTTGAGCGTTGGGCCAATTGGCAACTTCAAGATGTTAGTTTTTATAGTTACTGCCTCTTGTTTTTCCATGGGCTTTACCATTTTCACACAAGTTTTTTTAGATATTAGCAGTCGGTTCAATATTTTTATAGAGGCATCATTATTCAGGGTGTAATTCTCTTGTACTTTGTAAGAATGCAGGTTAGGTAGCAGTGTAGGGATATTTGTACAGGCCCCAGATGCGTAGGAGTATTTTATGGTTTTAGGCCAAAAATAAAGTGTACTATATGCAAATACTGAGATTAGCAATATCGAGAGTATAGACAAATATATTAGGTTTTTGTCTATTTGTTTTAGATATTTCGGAGGATCTAAATATCTTTTTTGAGTGGAGGGGCTTGCAGAATTGCTTTCATACATTGTTTTTATTTTTTTGTATTTTAATATTCTTCGGATACTTTAACAGCTTAAGATACGGATACCAACAACCCCCTATTGCCAATATTAATACATAATGGTATAGTTATCTCACTTTACTTAAATAGAGGTGTTAATAGAGTTATGCCAAACCCAGAAACAGCTTATGAAACACTAAACCCAGAAACAATTAATCCACTAATCAATACCAATACAGCTATTAATCCAGAACAATCTATATATAGTCCTACTATTGATACTAATACTGCTGCCACTACTACCACTAACTACGAAAGATTATCTACTAATAAACTAGATAGAATCAAGAAACCACTAGCAACACTTGCTACCTCACTAGCCATAGGCGGTGGCATAGTAGCTACTGAATCTACTCTTGCTAGTGCAGAAGATAGTTATCCTACCAACAACACTGCCTTAGTAGCTACTAATACTAATAACGTTAATAATAACTACTTATCATTAATACCTAAGTTTAATAACCTAACTAACAACCTAGATACTAACAGTACTAACCCAACTGCTACTGCTGCTACCATCATCAATGGCAAGAAATTCAAACCCTGCAAGAATGGTAAGCCAGAGTTTCAAACTAAACTACTTGGACCTAATCCGATTGTTAAGGTTAAGAGAGGGAACTCTTATAAAACCGATGTACCCGCTATTGATACTACCGTAGCATACAAGGTTCAAGCAAAAAGCTGTAAAACCAGAAAGCACGTTAAATTTTCTCTTTATTCTAGCGTCGGCAAAACTTACAAAAAGACCTACAACATGAAACCTGGTCAAGTTAGAAGCTTTGATTACAAAGTAACATTCCCTAAGCCGAATAACGATAAGCCGATTGAAATCAGAAATATCGCTGGTAGATCTAGATTTGGAATATATCAAGATTCTAGAAGCTTCTTAGACAACGCTTCTATCCAGTACTACTACACCCCAGAACAACTAGAAGCTGCCAAGCAAGAAGCTTCGCAGGGTTAGAAGATCAGCCCCTACTTGTTCAGATCAGCAACAAAAGTTACTAGCCACACTCCGTAGCAGACAATATAAATGCGTTGTATAACGCCTGCCAAAGACGGCTCTAGTTGCCCAACAACAAAACCAACAGTTGCTGTTAAAACAGCAATGAACGCTAAGATTGTTCGCCAAGTAAAGCGTGTCTTTTTGAACCAGTAAATTCCCCAAAAAGATATTGCAACAAAAAATCCAGAGCTGTTAAAAAAGCTTGTTAGTGCGTGCAATAATGTAGCAGAGTTGTTTAGTAAAGAGCTCCAAACATGCCCCTCACTAAAACCATTGGGCAAGGGAAGAACTGCAGCCAATACCGCCCCGATTGCCCCCAGCAGTCCGCCAAGTAGAGAAACTTTAAGAAGTGTATCTTTCGCCCTTCGCTTTAGCAATAAATAGGTAAATACTACCGAGGCCAACAGGCCAGAAAGAATATCTAACGCATTAAACAACCATGCATATGGCTGACCATCTTGGCCGAGCGAACTAACGTAGCCGCTCCAGATATATTGCGGATTTAGCATAATTGCCAAAGGAAAAGAACAATAGGCCAAAGCAGCGACTACTGCTAGAGAAACAACCCAGTTGCCCTTTTTTTTGCGAGGAAAAGAAATAGCGCTTCCCAAGTTGGCACTTAAGGCAACTAGTTGCGCACTAGTACCTTGCCACAAGATAAAGCGTGGTTCCCACGCTGGAGAAAACTTTCCCTTAAACTGCTCTAGGCCATCAAACGAGTAGTAACGTCTGCCAAGCTGCTTTACAACTAACAGCAATTTCTCTTGAATATTTTTTGCGTACTCATCTAGCTTAGAAAGAGGAACAAGCCCCAAATTGAACGTTTTTGCCCCGCGAGTAGACAGGTCTATGATGGTTTGCATCAGTAAATAGTGCATCGATACAGACGACAAATTGGCGACAAATCTCATGTGGTCAATACTAGTTTTTGTACTTTGAAACTGGGGTAGCAAATTTGTGTAGGCAATCGGCTCGTCTGCTTTTTTAAGAATGTATACATCGCACGCTCGCAAGTAACTTTCGCTAAAATACCCCATAACAAAGCTATATTCGCGTCGTCCACTATCGAGCCATTTATCCGATATGTTGCGTAAAATCTCTAGCTGCGTTTCACCCAGCGGGGCATCCCACCGCTCTACACTGAGTTGTTCTTTCTCGGCCTTATTACGAACATATCGGAAATGTTTGTTGCGAGTGGTTTTATCAACAAATTCGGCAATATTTACCTCGGCCTCAGAGCCAATATAGACCTTTTGCAGGCCTGCTCGCTCCCAACTTTCTGCTTCTTCTTGGTTGGTATGAATTACCGAAACATTCCAGCCATTGTTGCCGGCGTACTGCAAAAACCAACGTCGCAGTCGCGCCGAGTCCCATGGTTTGCCTACAGCACCGTCAAGCACAAAGGCCGTATTTCGGACTACTTTATAAGCAACAAAACTATCTTTATAAAAATAGTAGTGCTTATCATTTGGCCAGAGCTTTAAATAATCTTCGCTAGAAGAAGAATATTTTTCGATGATTTTTTTAGCTTGGTTAACATGCCAAATTGGCGCGGATCCCCTTAAACGAAGGGGCCTAAACAAGCTTGCCAGTAGCAGCACGCCACCACTGACAATCGCCAGCCGAAGAACATTAATTAGTAATTCATCACCACGCGTCGGATGCAGAAAATGTGGAACTTGACCGTCGTAAATCGACTCTAAACTAACTGCCAAACTCTCCGAAGTGGTAAGGTGCTTGCCGAAATAATTTTGATCGATAACCACCCAACTTATCACAAACAAAACTACTATTGCCCCAACAATGCTTGCCAGTGTTAGAACTGCTCGGCGCATGCTCTCGGGGTCGCTTCTTACTACAAATTGCTTTCTGTCTTTTATCAAGCTAGTTAGCGCCACGCAGTATATTGCCAGTTGCAAGGGGTTTTTTAGGTGGTTAACTTCAAGCACAATTAGCACTACCAGCCCAATAGCGGTTAAATAAAGGGCCGATTTTTTTCGGTTAGCGACTTGGCTGGCCACATAAAGCAGAACCAGACCAATAATTAACGTGGCAAATTTCGAATAATGCCCAAGCCCAAAAAAGAGTGCCTCGTGCCTGTGCGACAAACGGCTGAGCGGAATGCTCAAAATTGCGCCAAATCCAGCCAGCCATATAAAGGCCGAATTAGCATCTATCTTTCTTTTAAACATACTAATCTAGAGTATAACAACAATCTCCTCTTGCCAATGCCAATACATAATGGTATTATAAGCGAACTAAAGCTTTAAAAAGAGGAAGTTTTTAATAAATCGAGGTAATTACTATGCCAAACCCAGAAACAGCTTATGAAACATTAAGCCCAGAAACAATTAATCCACTAAACAATAACAATACCAATACTACTATTAATCCAGAACTACCTATATATAGTCCTACTATTGATACTAATACTGCTCTTGCTACTACCACTAACTACGAAGGGCTATCTACTAATAAGCTAGATAGAATCAAGAAACCACTAGCAACGCTTGCTACCTCACTAGCCATAGGCGGTGGCATAGTAGCTACAGAATCTACTCTAGCTAGTGCAGAAGATAGCTATGCTCCAACCGCAACAGCAAGCTCTAAACAACTTGGTGACCTACCTCAGCCACCATTAAAGATGTACACAAGCGTTAATTGTAGTAGGGGCGTTGGTGTAACGGGGCCTGGTGCAATCCCCCGACCTAAGTTTATCTACCAAAAAAACTCGAGCTCCAAGCTAAAAGTAAGTACAGCTTTTGATTCAATTGAGGCATGCAACCGACATGGTCATCGTAGGATCTCTTATTATCAACAACAAACTAACGATGGCGGCAAGACCTGGCATCGTAGCAGTAACATTGGACATATCAGCGGTAACCAAGAGCATACTATCAATAAAGTACTAAAAGCTCCTTTTGACTGCAAAGACAAAGCTACAACCGACGTTAGAGGAGTATTTAAAATTAATTGGTACGCCAAAAAGGGACATGGCAAGAATAATGTGAAGTATGAATACATCAGCAAAGACAATTCTATAATGCCATATAGGCATGCCAAGAAACCCAACTGTAAGTAGGGTTAGAGTGAACATAAAAAATATTTCGTTTTTCCCTTAGTTTGATATAATCTTAAGCAATATGGAGCTTAAGCTTAACAAAAAGATACTGGGTGCAATATTTTTGCTGATTGTACTAGTTGTTGTTGCTTATGGTGTGAAGTTAAATCAGTCTAATAAAAAAAGTGGTCGCTCAGATGTATTGTTTAGTATTGACGACAAAAAATATACTCGTAAAGACGTTGATAAGTATTTAAACTTTTATAGAGAGGTTCAAAAATATGACGAAAAACAATCCTTAGATACAGTCATAGAAGACACGAAAGTTATAGTAGCTGCGCAAAATATTGGTTTATCACCCACCGATCAAGACCTAAAAAGGGCCAAAGAAACTCTAATAACCCAGGGGTGGGCAGAAGATTTTTTTAATAAATACCCGGACTATTTTGCACTAGCTGCTAAAAAAACAGCTATTGAAAATATGGCTAATCAATCACTGCCAAGTGGTTATAGTTATGATTTTTATTTTGGCCAGCATATTCAGTATGGACCACGCTATAAACCAGTTGGGTTAGGCGATAGATCGCTTATCGATGCAGATAGAAAGTACGCAAAAGAACAAGCCGATTATTTTAATGAAGCGCTAAGTAAGGGCAATATTACGTCCGACGAAGCTCTAAACCAAATAAAAGCCGATGAAAAGCTTGGGGGTAGTGCGTACAACCATAGTTCTAAATTCGATCCTCAGAGCATAATCTCACTATATTATGATGATATTCGTAGCTACGTACAAAATCCCCTAAAGCCAGGTGTATCCGAAGTAAGGGTTGGCACAGCCAGTCCAAGCCCCGGTGCCGAACCAGTAGATATTTTCTACTATTTTATTTATAACCAGACGGATGCTTCAAATAGTGGTGTTTATGCTAAAATTAACGAGGCAAAAGCAAAACTAAAAGTGCAGGTATACAACAAATGAAATCTAGACGATCGCTAGTTCTATTTTCATCAGTATTGACGGTTAGTATATTTGGGTTATTAACCTTTAACAGCGAGAGCGCTAGTGCTAGTTGTGGGGTCGAATCCAACAACCCACATGATTATGCAGGTTTGATAGTCGACGTTTTGTATAAACCGTATGGCGAAGAATCTAGGAATGAAAATAGTAGTAATCCAAACACCAAAATACAAGTAGCGACAGAAGGGTATACCACGACACCGCCTGGCGGCTTGATGAACTTAGATGCTAAAAATCGCCCTGACTCGGAATCTCATCATGCAAGCAGGATATTTAAGCAGAGTGGACTAGGTTGTGACTTTTATAATAAAAGTGGTGCGATGGGTGACTCCACTAACGTTGTTTTAGGTACTAGAGGTTCCTCAACTGATACCATCAATGGTCTGAGTAACTGGGCGCTTGATTGTGATGTGTCAAAAAGAGAGATTCTTAAAAAAAGTGATCCAAGTGTAAACCTGTACCAGAGGTATAAAATAACACCCATTGGTATGCCTAGTGGGGCTCATAATTATCCTGGCTCTCATTGGGAAGTTAAAATTGTTGGCGGACTGGACGATGGTGAAAGTTACGCAGACGGCGGGACAACCGCAATTGTCGCCCCTCCAAATGGGACTACTAAATACGTTCAGTTCACGTGGGTAGAGGGTAAAGAACCAGAAAAACCTAAAGACCCAGATCCTGAAAAAGCGGATTGTAATACATACAGGCATAGGTTGACCGCTCATTCTAACTATAGGTTCACCGTTTATCCCAATAACGTGCCACGCAGTGGTGCTAAAGGGGCTGTTGAAGGTACAAAATATAAAGATATGGGCTCATGGGCTAATTTCCAGAACTTTCAACTCCAGCAGAACTTTAGTAATACCGAAGATATAAAACAAAATATTAGCTTTGGCTTACCCGATCCTATTGCAGATGGATATATTGTAGAGATTGAAAATTGGCAGCACGTGACAGATAAAGATGGTAAGAAACATTGGGAATACTCAACAGGATATACTCCCATATCGGGTTGTCGAAGCGGGGACATAAAGGACAAAGATCAGGCGGTTTGTTCTGGCATAAAAATATATGCGCTTTCGAAACCGTCAGATGCAGACAGTGCTTTTGTTAATGCTAATTCTCGCTTCGATATTGTTGGGTATGTTGAGAATACAAGCACTGGAGTAGGAGCGCGCCCGATGCCTATTACGGTCAAAGTGGTAGACGGAGATGGTATGGCTGGGACGGAACATACAACTGGAGAACTTAGTCCTGGTGCAAATGGGCAATTCTATATGAGCATGTATTCAATGAATGATATTAGCAGGAGGACAGTATGGCTTGAACCCCAGTATAATGGTTTACCCATTGGCCAACGGTGTTCTTTTATTGTAGACACATACCAGGACTTTAGGACCGATATAACTGGAGGCATAGGTTTCTTCGACAACAATAATGCAACAGATTATGAAAACCCGTGGCATATTAAAGGATCAGCCACATTGACAGGCAAAGGAACAGCTGCTGGACCGGTTGTAAATGCAACACTTAAGTTATTTAGAAATGGCACACAAGTGGGTTCGACGGATGTGAAGTCTGGTTCACCAGGCACTATTGATCTGAATAATAGTTTTGACGTCAATGATGGTGTTCGGTCGCTAGGGTGGAATGCTGGTGATAAAATATGTGCCGTTTTAGAACCGTTTAATTATTCTGATGGCTGGGTTGGTCCATCTGGTAAGGTCGCGGGAGGAAGAGCGTCGCAAAGACAGCAATGGTGCAATATTATTACCAACATGCCATACGTAAGCGTATTTACTAACGACGTTTCGGTTGGTGGCGGTGGATTAGGTGAAACTTGTGGTAGCGGTGGTTCCATAAAAACATACGCAAAAAATGCTGGTTCTGGTACGCAGCTAGCAGCACTTGCAAACGGTGATATAAGTGGCTTTAAGTCGATATTCTTGAAAAATTCTGGAACACCACTTACTCCAAACGGATTGACAGCCAAAAACTACTCGAGTGTAGATTGTGCGCCTAACTACTTCGTAGACGACCAATTTGACAAGAACGATAGCAGACGACAAGAGAGTACTGCAAGCAGCATTGGCATAGCAGAACTATCTGCTAGAAACAATGGGCAGACCGTGATTACCCCAGTCGGAGGCAAGTTGACCCTTAGCGGCGGAACATTTAGTGGCCATCACTCACTTTTTGTGGACGGAGATGTCTATATTACTGGCAGTATTGCTTATGCTAATGCTGGTTCTGGCTGGTTTAGCATAGAAGACATTCCATACTTTAACCTAGTTGTAAAAGGTAACATTTATATCGACCCAGGCGTAACCCAGCTGGATGGTAGGTATATCGCTCAGCCAAAAAATGACTCTAGTAGGGGGGAGATTTATACTTGTGCTCCAGGTGGTTCGGCCCCTACTGGGTCGGCTTTTTGGGACAATTGTCGAAGCCAGTTACAGATAAATGGCCAATTTGTATCGAAAAAGGTTCATTTCTATAGAACAGGCAACACGATTAGCAACGGAGTAGCAGGTGAGTATCCATACGATGCATCGAAAAGGCCAAAATCTGCCGAAGTATTTAACTTTAGTCCTGAAATGTACTTGGCACGACCAGCAGTAAAACCAAAATCTACTGCGTCATCTGGCGAATCTCAAAGTGTATCCACTTTGCCACCTATTTTGTAGCAAAAAATATAAATAACACTGGTATTTGAAATTGGTTATGCTATACTTTTACAAAGTAAATACATAGGTATAAACAAAAGAATTATGAGTATATTGAGTGGGGCATCCGAATTCTTTGGCTTAGACATTGGCACCTCTGCAATTCGGGCTGTACAGTTGACTGGTGGTGGCAAATTACGACAGTTACTCAAGTACTCTATAACACCAATTGATCCAAAGGTCAGCCAAAGCGACTCAAAAGCCGACCAACAAAAGTTGGCTCAGCGCATACAAGAGGTACTATCGGCAGCCGGTATCACCACAAAAAATGTTGCTGTGGGCATTCCATCACAAAGAGTTTTTACCACAGTTGTTGATATCGAACGACTTAGCCCACAAGAGTTATCACAAACCATCAGGGCACAGGCCGACGCACTAATACCAACGCCTTTGGCCGAAAGCAAGATTGACTGGGCTGTCATTGGGGACTCTCCGAAAGACGCCAACAAAGTTGAAGTGTTATTATCTAGCGTACCAAACGCTTTTGTCGAGGCACGACTCGATTTGTTAGAGTCCATTGGGCTAGAGGTGGTGGCTTTCGAACCAGACAACCTTGCCCTAGTTAGAGCAATTTTGCCTGCGGACTTTAATGCACCATGTATGATCTTGGACATTGGCAAGCAAAGCACCGACCTAGTAGTTACCATGAACGGTGCACCGCGTCTAACCAGAGCAATACCAACTGGCTCTGATGCAATTGTAAAATCGGCCATGCAAAATCTAAACATCGAAGAAAAACAGGCCCAAGAGTTTGTATTTAAGTTTGGTCTTAGCGAACAAAAACTAGAAGGCCAGGTATACCACGCCATTATCGGCATAATTGATCTGTTAATGGGCGATATAGACAAGTCCATAAAGTTTTTCGAGACGCGATATTCTGGTACCAAAATCGAGAAGATTTATATGACTGGTGGAGCTTCGGCGCTACCAGAGTTTCCAATACACATTGCTAACAAATTTGGTATAAATGTCGAGATTGGCAACGCATGGCAAAACGTGCAATACGGTATGGAGCGCCAGAATGAATTGATGGCTGTTAGTAATCACTTTGGAGTAGCGGTTGGGCTAGCGGAGAGAAATCCATGATTCAGTTTAATTTACTTCCAGACGTAAAGCTTGAATATCTGCGTGCTCGTAATCGACAGCGACTGGCTATTATGATTTCGTCCGTTGTTTCGGCAGCATTTTTAGCTGTTTTAATCATTTTGGTTGTGGTGGTCAAAGTATCTCAACCATATCAGATGAAAGCAGTTAGTAGCGACATTGAAAAACAAAATAAAGAGATTCACAAAATCGAAAATCTAGACAAAATATTAACTGTACAAAACCAGCTAAAGAGTTTACCCGAACTACACGATAAAAAAGCTATTAGTTCGCGGTTATTTGGATTTTTAAAGCAAGTTACGCCGACGCAGGCCACTATTTCTGATGTAGAGGTCGACTTAGAAGCCAACACAATGAGCATTCAGGGTAACGCCGATTCTCTAAACACAGTCAACAAGTTTACAGACACACTAAAGTTTACTACCTTCAGATCTAACGGAGCAGACAAAAAAGAAGGCGACGCCTTTAGCAAGGTAGTTTTGACTAGCTTCGGTGTATCTTCGGGCGGGGGACAAGCAAAAGATGGCAACAAGGCCGTCAGCTACAAAATAGATTTTTCATTCGATCCAACAATCTTTACTAATGTTAAAGACGATCAAGGCAAATCTACAGATGTAAACCTAATTGTTCCAAACAAAATAACCACTAGGTCGGCGCTAGACCAACCCGGCATTTTGTTTGACTCTCAACCAACGAAAAACCCACAGGAGAGAAGGTAATGGCAAGGGCACAACTATCATTAAAGCGAATAGCAATCGACAAAGCTCAAGGGACTTTGCTAGTAGCGGTTAGTGTGGCGGTTTTTGTATCGATATTTTCATTGGTGGGCATCAAGGCACTAATTGGGCAAGCGAGCTATCAATCGAAAGTCATCAAAAAGCAAGAAAAAGCGCGCGATCAGATGAAGAAAAACCTTGTAGAGGCCAAAAAACTAAACACTACCTACCAAGAGTTTGCTAATACTCCAGAAAATATTCTTGGCGGTAACCCAAATGGCAGCGGCGATCATGACGGTGAAAACGCGCGTATTGTACTAGACGCTCTGCCAGGCAAGTACGACTTCCCGGCTCTTGCTACTAGCGTTGAGAAAATGCTCAAAGACAACAATATTGCACTGAGTTCTCTTACAGGCACAGACGATGAGGTATCGCAATCGGCCGCAAAAAATACTGATACCCCAAAGGCGGTCGAAATACCATTTAGCGTTGAAGCCGATGTCAGTTCGCAAAATGCAAGCAATTTTGTCAGCTTATTCGAGCGATCCATTCGTCCAATGCAGGTTAAAAAAATAACTGTTAACGGTAACCAGGATCAGCTAAAAGTAGCTTTGGATATGAAAACATTCTATCAACCCGATACCATCTTTACAGTGCGCAAAGAGGTCGTAAAAACCAGCGGCTCTAAGACACCTGCCAAGAGTAAAGGAGCTACAAAACGATGAAAAAGAACGGTTTAGCAATACTGATTGCCGTTGGAGTAGTAGCTGCAATATTTTCTTTTGCTATCTCTCAATTCCTCTTCGGAGGCCAAAAAAGCCAAAACCTCAAGGCCGAGGTAGTGGACGTTGTAACAGCTGATTTTAAAAAGCCAGATCCAAATGTCTTTAACCAAAATGCAATTAACCCAACAAAGCTTATACAGATTGGCGATGGAACTAATACCAATCCGTTTTAAAAGGATTGTATAGGTGAGTGTTCTTTCGGCCGACGGTCAAAAACAAATAGAAAAATCACTTGTTGATGAGGGGTACATAACCCAGGCACTGCTAGAGAGGGTAAAAAACAAGGCCGAGCAAGAGAGCGAGCCATTTTTTGGACTACTTGTTAGCGATGGCCATGTATCGAGCGAAGTATTAACAAAGCTAATTGCCAAAATAAACCATGTACCGTATGTAAACTTGTCCGATGCTCGTATTGAAAGAGATGTTTTGCGCTTGCTTCCAAAAGATCTGGCAGAGCGCTACATGGCTGTACCGCTTGGTAGAATCCAAAAGCGTTTGATTGTTGCCATGCTCGATGCCGACAACGTACAAGCAGTAGACTTTTTGTCTAATCGCATTGGTCGTCCACTAAAGGTGTATACGGCCAGCGAAGATGGCATTAGGAGGGTTTTAAAGCAGTACGACGAAGATGTCGAAGCAGATGTAGCCAAAACAATTGGCTTAAAAACGGCCGGCGAAGCAGATGTTTCAGATTCGACTACAGGGCAAGCCGACGAGGCAACAAAAGGCGACAAGCCGGCGCTAGAGCCCAATCGCGAGAACAAAAACATCAAAACAATAGTTCAGGACTCGCCAATTTCTAAGGCATTAACAACAATTTTAGAGTACGCGGCTAAAAACCGAGCCAGCGATATTCACATTGAGCCACTCGAAAAAGTTTTGAAAATACGTTGCAGAATAGATGGCGTACTGCGCGAAATAATGAAGTTACCTAAAAACACAGAAGCGCCACTGATATCTCGAATAAAAATTTTAAGTAATCTAAAAATAGATGAACACCGAACCCCTCAAGATGGTCAATTTACAGTGGTCGTGGCTAACGCGCCAATTGACTTGCGTATTGCCATCTCGCCAGTTGTTTGGGGTGAACAAGTGGTTATTCGATTGCTGGACAAAACAGGTACTAGCTTAAAACTCGAGGATATGGGTTATAAAGGCAGAGCTCTTAGAACTATTAGAAAAGGTTTAGAACAACCAAATGGTATGATCTTGACCTCGGGTCCAACGGGATCTGGTAAGTCAACATCGCTTTACGCTTTAATTCAGGAAATTAAAAACGATACCATCAATATCGTTACGCTCGAAGACCCGGTCGAATACAAAATGGATGGGATCAATCAGATACAGGTAAATGCCGAGGTTGGATTGACCTTTGCATCTGGACTACGCTCTATTTTGCGGCAAGACCCCGATGTAGTTATGGTGGGGGAGATTCGAGACAAAGAAACGGCCACGCTTGCAGTACAGGCCGCTCTTACTGGACACCTTGTCTTTAGTACTCTTCACACAAACTCAGCAGCTGGGATTTTGCCCAGGTTGCTAGATATGGGAATTGAGCCATTTTTGATTGCCTCGACAGTGCACACTGTTATTGGACAGCGCTTAGTTCGGCGTATTGCCGATAACGGCAAAGAGTCATATCAGTCAGATGCTGCCGAAAAAGCAGCAATTATTGGCAGTGTTGGCCACTTGTTACCGAAAGACGACGGCGAAAGGCAAGCAAAAGCTGAAGATTTGGGCTATCAGACCTTGCCACTTGCTACCGATAACGCTTATACTTTGTATAAAGCTCAGGATAGTCCTGAAACTCCGGGTGGATATAAAGGGCGGATGGGCTTGTACGAGGTCTTTGAGGTGAGCGAGGCCATTCAGCAACTCATCTTAAAGCAGTCAACAAGCAGTGAGATCCAAAAAGCTGCTCAAAAAGAGGGAATGATTACCATGCGAGAAGATGGTTACCTCAAGGCACTAGAGGGTCTAACCACCATTAGCGAGGTAAATAGAGTAGCGGCCGAAGGGAGCGCATAAGAAATAATTTTATGAGTGCACAAGAACTAAGAATAGAACTACTACTAGAAGAAGTTGTAAAAAAGAAGGCGTCTGACTTGCACCTGCAGGTTGGTCTTCCGCCAATGCTACGTGTTGACGGTGCGCTCACACCTGTAACTGGCGGGCAAACATTAAACGAAGAGGCAGTAGAGAGTTTGATTTTTGCAATTTTAGACGACGAGCAAAAACAAATTTTGCTAAAAGATAAAGAGTTCGATTTTAGCTTTGCATTTGGCGATTTAGGCCGGTTTCGAGTTAATGCTTTTCATGAAAGAGGCAACTTAGCTGCCGCCCTGCGACTTATCCCAAACGAAATGCTAACTATCGAACAGCTTGGGTTGCCAAAAGTAATCGATAAATTTGCCGATTACCCAAGGGGTCTGGTACTTGTAACAGGCCCAACGGGCTCTGGAAAATCAACTACGTTAGCTGGACTGGTACACAAAATTAATAGCGAACGAGCCGTTCATATTGTGACTATCGAAGACCCAATAGAGTTCACTCATAAAAGTAACAAGTCGGTTATTGTTCAGCGAGAGGTCCACTACGATACCTATTCGTTTTCGGCCGCTCTGCGAAGCAGTTTGCGTCAAGACCCCGACGTTGTTCTGATTGGCGAGATGCGCGACCTCGAAACAATTGCCGCCGCTATAACCATTGCCGAAACAGGGCATTTAGTGTTTGCCACACTGCACACCAACTCAGCCGCTCAGAGTATAGACAGAATGATAGATGTTTTTCCGCCTCACCAGCAACCGCAAGTTAGGGCCCAGCTATCTAATATTTTGATGGGTATTTGCTCTCAGAGACTTATCCCAACCATTGGTGGTGGGCGAATTGCCGCCGCCGAAATCTTGGTGGCTACTCCTGCAGTGCGCAATATTATTCGCGAAGGCAAAAGCCATCAACTGGACGCTGTTATTCAGACCGGTGCCGAGTACGGTATGCAATCGATGGACAAGACGCTAGCAGGGTTAATTCATGCCGGTACAATTACCTACGACGAAGCACGAAACTTTGCTGTCGATATTGAAGAATTAGATCGCATGATGAGGGGATAATCTAGATGCTAACGTATAACTACACGGCAAGAGACCCAGCAACCGGCAAAAAAATTAAAGCCCAAGTTCAGGCCGACAACGAAGCATCTGCGGTAAAACTCATCAAGGGCGAAGGACTGGCTCCAATCTCTATTCATGCCGAGGGTGTTGCGGGTGGGTCAAACCCAATCGCCAAATTGCGAAACCGTATAAAAACCAAAGAAAAAATCATTTTTTCTCGTCAGATGTCGACACTTATCAATGCTGGTTTACCATTAGTTCAAAGCTTGCGCCAAGTTGCTGGGCAAACCGAAAATAAAGCATTTAAGGTCGTTATCAACGAGATTATTAACGATGTAGAAGGTGGTAAGGCCTTTTCGGTTGCGCTTGGCAGGCACCCAGATGTTTTTAACAGCATCTATATCAACCTAATTGCTGCGGGCGAGGCCTCTGGTACTTTAGATAAGGCGCTGGAAAGAATTGCCTATCAGCAAGAAAAAGACGCCGAAATCATGAGCAAAGTACGTGGTGCAATGGCGTATCCGGCTGTGGTTATTTTTGTGATGTTTGCCGTAATTGGTTTTATGGTGGTCAAGGTGCTACCTCAGGTGGAGGTAATTTACAAAGATATCCCAGGGGCCAGCTTGCCACTGGTTACCAAGATATTATTAGCTGTCTCTCATTTTACAACGAAATATTGGTGGGCCGTTTTACTGCTTATAGTTTTTGCCATTTTTGCTACCACAAAATATGCTCGTACCCCGGGTGGGCGAGATGTAATAGACAAATTCAAGATGACCGCTTGGCCTTTTGGCCCACTGTTTATGAAGCTTTACATGGCACGTTTTGCAAGAACCGCCAACACGCTTGTAGCTAGTGGTGTACCTCTAATTCAGATGCTCGAAATCGTTGCCAAATCGGTCAACAACGTACATATCGAGCGCAGCATCGATAGGGCAATCGAAAAAATTAAAGGTGGTAAATCTTTGAGCGAATCTATCGAAGGCGATACCAACTTTTTAGAACTAGTGCCAAACATGATTCACATCGGCGAACAATCTGGCGCTATTGAAGATATGTTAGCTAAAATTGCCGACTATTACGAAAAAGAGGTAGACCAGCAAATCAAGACCATTTCAACACTAATCGAGCCACTTCTGATGGTTCTTTTAGGTATTATGGCCTTCACTGTGGTTGCTGCGGTGTTGCTGCCAATTTACGGCCTGGCGGGGCAGAGCATTATTAAGTAAGGGGTTAGATATTAGATAGGTATTGTAATAATTTATAAATTAATGTAAATTTACAAACATAAGCATAAACGATATTATTCGCAGGAGGGTGTGAAAACATATGAAAAGCAAACTACAAACTAAACAGCAAGGGTTCACCATTATCGAGGTGCTAATCGTTCTTGCCATCGCTGGATTGATTCTATTAATAGTATTTCTGGCTGTACCAGCACTGCAAAGAAATAGCAGAACTACACAAAAGAAAAATGATGTTCAAAGAACTTTGGGTATCATAAATGAGTTTGTAGCAAATAACAACGGTAAATTACCGTCTTCCGGTGCAGATCAGACGAAAGTAGTATCCGATTCTAATTTGAGTTACTATTCTACCGCAGCTTGGGCAGCAGGTGTTCAAAATGCTCTTACTACTGACACCATGACAATAGTGACTGGTGCAAAATGTGGTGCCTCTGGCGCGACAGCCGCCTCTAGTGCTAGATCAGTCGCCATACAATACATGATAGAAACATCTGGTGGGTTGTCTGCGGCTTGCCAAGAATCGTAAAAAAACTGACGACAGGAGTACAATAAACAGGGCGAAAGCCCTGTTTTACTTTGCACTCCAACCCCCACACCCCAATTCTCCTCCAAAAAATATCCCCCAACCTCCAAACATTTATCTCTCCCACAAACCCCAACAAGGTTAAACCCTGTAGCAGGGTTTAACCTTGTAAAGCAATAATACTATTGGTAATATTACTTTATGCCAGGCAAGAATTTGGTTCGTCAGTTTTCAGCAGATGCCTATTATCATGTTTACAATCGTGGTGTCGACAAAAAAACTATCTTTGTGGATGAGGATGACTATAAATTTTTTTCGTCGCTATTTGCTAGATCTGCCGGTCCTAAGCCAGGAATAGACAGGTATGGGAGGGAATGCAAATGGCTAGGTGACGAGATCGAGGTATTGGCGTTTTGTTGGATGCCAAATCATTATCACTTGCTTTTATTCCAGAAAGATAATCCAAAAGCCATCTCTGAGCTTATGCAGGGTGTTGGTACGGCTTATACCATGTATTACAACAAAAAATACAAACGCAAGGGAACATTGCTAGAAAGTAGCTACAAGGCATCACTAATAACAGATGACGATTACTTTGCGCACATAACAAGATATATACATCTCAACCCAAAAGAATATAAGAGTTGGCGGTACAGCAGTTACCCCGATTACGCCAACAATACTGTTATACATGATTGGGTTCATCCCGATTATATTTTGGGTAATTTTGCAGACAGGAAAGAGTACAGTACATTCGTAGCGGACTATCAGGATAATAAGAAGTCTCTTGATATCATAAAGCACGAGCTAGCAAACCAGTAGCACCAACAAGGTTAAACCCTGTAGCAGGGTTTAACCTTGTTGTGGGGGTTCTCTGGTATAGTTATGCTAATGGTAGTAGTACTTTTGGTTTTGCTAGGTCTTTGTTTTGGTAGTTTTGTAAATGCCTTTGTTTGGCGTTTTCATATGCAAGCATCAGCTAAAACCAAGATTGCCAAAGCAAAATATTCTATAGTGAGGGGCCGCTCGGTGTGTGTGGACTGCAAGCATCAGCTTGCCTCTAAAGATTTGTTACCCGTTGTCAGCTGGCTGGCATTAAAGGGCAAATGTCGTTACTGCAAAAAGCCAATACACTGGCAATATCCACTGATCGAACTAATAACTGCAATACTCTTTGTTGCTTCTTATCTTTTTTGGCCAAACAACCTTAACAGCTTGGTAACTGTAGCTAACTTCGGCCTGTGGCTAGTTCTGCTAGTAGGGTTCATGTTTTTGGTTGTTTATGACCTGCGTTGGATGATTTTGCCGAATAAGGTTGTGCTGACCCTAGGAGTAGTTGCGCTCTTGTTTGTACTAAGTATTGTCATAGACCAAGGCAGTCGTGTGATCTTGCAAGCTATTTTGGGCTCGATTGTGGGTGGGGGTTTGTTTTGGCTTCTTTTTGAGGTTTCTAAGGGGCGTTGGATTGGTGGTGGCGACGTCAAGCTGGGTTTTGTGTTGGGGTTACTACTGGCTAGCCCTCTAAACGCGGCCATTATGCTTTTTGTTGCATCGCTTCTTGGGACAATTGTATCCCTGCCAATGATGCTTGGTAAAAAAATAACTCCTTCAACTCGAATTCCTTTTGGCCCCTTTTTGCTAGTTGCAACCGTTTTGGTACAGCTATTTAGTGCCAATATGATAAATTGGTACGTTCAGACGTTTTTCAATCTGTAAAAATCTATTATTTGTAGCGGTTATGCTTTATAATATTTAGCTATGAAGCCCACCATGGCCAGAGGCGGTTACACCATCATTGAAGTGATGATATTTTTAACTGTCAGCGCTGTATTGTTTGTTTCTGTTGTTGGGGCTATGAGCGCTCAAAGCAGACGCAAACAATTTACAGAAAGCGTCGAGACCTTCAATCAGAAACTTACAGACATATTAAACGATGTTGATACTGGCTATTTCCCCTCTAACAGCGATTTTAAATGCACGATTGATGCTAGCGGTAAACCCTCGTTTACTGTAGGCACTACCGAACAAGGCAAAAATGATGATTGCATTTTTGCTGGCAAGTCCATAACAGTTAACTCGTCAGATAAAACCAAGTTCGATGTGCAAACACTGGTAGGGAGGCGGGTGGACGGTAGTAAAAAAGACGTTTCAAGTATTAGCGAAGCCAACTTGGTCGCCCTTACAGGCACAACCGCTGGGTCAGATAGTGGTTCGTTATCGGCAGATGTACAAATTGTCTCTATTCGTTCATTTAACGACAGCAATCATAACAGCTCGACGGTGGTAAATGGATTTGGTGTAATAACCGGATTTGGTCAACAAGCTACAGGTGTTACCATGCTCAAAAGTGGAGCAATTAAGAGTCAGCTTGCTGTAGCTAGTGGTGGTAACTGGAGCTCTGCACCCAATGGCATCATCTTGTGTCTAGCAGAAGGTGACGACCCAGCAACTGGTCGAATTGCGACTATCAAAATTGGGGCTGGGTTTTCTCAACAACAGAGTGTAATATCTATAGATAGTTATGAAGGGTGTGGTTAATGAGGTGGTTTAAGCATCAAAAGGGCGATACCATAGCAGAAGTTTTAATTTCTGTTGCTGTTCTGAGCTTAATTTTGAGTATCTCTTATGGTCTTGCTAATCGCTCCACCTTGGCAGTTAGGCAGTCCCAAGAGCGAAGTGAGGCCCAGCAAATAAACAATGGCCAACTGGAACAACTGAGGTCTTACCTTGCCGATTCTAGCCACCAAGCTCCTGAAAAAGATAAATATTTTTGCCTTAGCGGTAACGCTGTAAAGCCGATTAGCGATATAAATGCAGTACCAAACGAATGCACCTCTGGCTCACAAGATTCTCCAGGCGTTGGTAGGTATAAGACGTACATCAAGTTTGTTGCAAGCGACGGAGCATACACGGCAACCACTGTTTGGGACAATGTGACAGGAACTGGCCAAGATAAAGCAACAACTGCGTACAAGGTATATTTGGCGAGTGGTGCTAGTGTGTCGTTTAACCTATCTCCAACAGGGAGTGTTGCCAACTGTGCTTCGGGTAAAGCATTAAACGGAGCAGGAGTGTGTCAGCAGATAGATTATTGTGCTAACATCGACGACAATCAGTTGTCCATCCCACCCGGCTATACTCATAGTGGGGATATGTTTAGTGGTACTTGTTTGAGAGAAGATTTTTATGCATTTTTCTATGGTAGGGATTTTAGTGGCTGCACCCAAGCTCCAGCTTTTTCAGATGGCTATGATGGCTGCAAATACCGAAATAATACACCATCAAAACAGTGGTACAAATCGCGTAGTAGTGCAAGCGTTTATGCGTATCGTAATGTAGGCATAACTTACGGTTTTAGTTCTGCAGCTGTTAAGAATAAGGTTTTCACTCCAGGCAAGGCCAATATAGAAATTAGATACCGCCAGGCATATGCAGAACAGGGTGGAGTATCAAATTTTAACTACGCAGTCCGTGCACAAGCTGGTTCTAGCCCTGTTGACTTTACTTTGCCCTCGAGTAGTACTTTATTTAAGGGGCAGGTCGATCTTGGGAACAATCCATCCGATATAACGCTTAACTGGATTAATGATGGTCCTGGTCCGTTTGGTGACCCTAATTTACAGATTGACTCGATTGTTATTTGTCGCGAGACGTCCAATGCTAGTGATGGTTGTAGTAGCCAGCAACCATCGCAAAAGATATTAAGTAGCTTGGGGTCCGGATGGAATAGCGCAACAGCATGCTCAAATTCAGAGTATCAATACAACGGTGGAGGAGTGGCTAATTGTTATACGGTTACGGTACCTGACTCGAGGTACGCACCCTTTAGCCCAGTATGGAGCTATACTGCCCAAGATTTGATATATAGCGCTAGCGGTATCCCAGCGGGTGATCACGAGGTAGAGGTTATTTATAGAAACCATGGTTTTGGAGAAGGTTGGAATGTACTACCAGATAACTATAATTTCTTTCGGGTTAACATGTGTTTCCATACCCTAGGTAGTGCGTGGTGTGGGAATAATCCAAACATCAGTTTAGATCCTAAAGATCCATCAAAAAAACAAACTTTTCGACAAACTATAAATAAATTACCCGGAAACGATTATTTTCGAATTAGCTGGCCCTGGGACGACAGCAGATTTAATACTCCAGGATATGACTACTGGATAAATGGATACAACGCCGATATCGAGATTGACAGTGTGAGGGTTCTAAATTGAGACAGCAATACAGAAACGGTTTTACAATTGTGGAGCTACTAATCGCCACGACAGTTTTTAGTGTTGTTTTGCTGGTAGCAAGTACTGCCATGATCCAAATTGGTCGACTGTATTATAAGGGCATTATCTCTACGCGAACACAGAATGCCACCAGAGATATCGCACAGCGCGTTGTCACAGATCTGCAATACGGCGGTAGCGACTCTTTTAAGCCAAACTATTCGGCTCTCAGTACTGTTCCCTCACAGCCAGAGCAAAACCCACCGCTAAAACCAGACAACATTGGTCAAGCACTAGCTGTCTGTATAGGAGATAGCAAGTATACCTATTGGCTGGGCCAACAGGTCAAGGGTACTCATCACGGAATAGTGTTGAGTCAGGCAACTAGCGGAACGTGCTCGCCAGATTCTAATGGCGTTGAGCTATTGGGGGAGAATATGCGCCTAACACAATTTCAGATTGCAAAGAGTAGTGGCAACCAGGGCTTTTACACTGTAAAAATCAAAGTGGCATACGGAGATAATGATTTGCTAACAACCTACAACGAAGCGTCAGACGGCATCAATATAAATCAACTCAGTCAGACGTTATGTAAGAGTGGAATTGCTGGTAGCAACTTCTGTGCAACATCAGCACTAGACACCTCTGCTACAATACGGGTAGAATAGGCATAAGAGTTTATGAAGTATTTGAAAGCGTTAAAGAGAGATCAATCAGGAATAGCGTCGATTATTATCGTTATTTTGATTATTTTGGTCCTTACACTTATTGCTCTTGCCATGGCGCGAAACGCCAACCGCGAACAGCGCCAAGCGTTAGATAGGCAACTTAGCGCTCAAGCAAATTATGCAGCCGAGTCTGGCGTTAACGATACAGTCGAGTACATTCGAACTCACTTAAATGACGCTTCTTTTTCTAAAAAGAAAGATAAATGTGATCAAAATCCGAGCTTGAGTGACTTATCTGGAGGTAGTAGTGAAGGCCGAGTAGGTAGCGACCCAGGGGTAAAATATACCTGTGTTTTGTATGATTTGCAGCCCATAGATATTGTTATAGACAACGTCAGTGGCGATAACCCAGTTATCGTGCCTATTCAAAATGCAGGAGGCAGCGGTGTCAAATCAATTACCATTACTTGGTCAAACCCTAGTGAAGGTAAAGATGTATCAGGATGCCCTGGCGTAACGGGAGGCAGTTTACCGAATAGTTTTGGTAGTAATTGCAACGTCGGAATTCTTAGAGCAGAGTTAATAAATTCAACCGTTTTAAAACGAGAAGAAATGATCAAGAGCGATTTTACAGCTTATTTATATCCTACTAATAATGCTACACCAGGTAGCACCAGCAGGACTGGCAATGTCGGTCAAGATAACGGTGTATTTTTGAATGGTGGTTGTAGTAACGGTGAGTGCAAGGCAACTATTGATGGTCTGGGGGTTAGTGGCGAAGGACAATTATACTTGCGTATGTCCACACTTTATAAAAAGAAAAGTAAAGTAGTAATTACCGGTGTTGACAACAATGACCAGCCAGTTATGTTCAAGAATGCTCAGATGATGATTGATGTAACGGGCAAAGCAAGTGATGTTTTGAAGCGCATTCAAGTACGAAAAGCAGTTAACCCAACGACCAATCAATCTGGCTCGGCGGTAAAGATTACTGGTGGAGGTGGCGATAGTTTTTGTAAGCTGTTAGATGTTTACCCTGGCCAGACAAGCTCTCCGGATAACTGTCATTAGTCATTATTTTTGCGGTGAAATTTTTCATGAACGGACTTTAAGTGAGGATCTGTTAAGTGAGTATAAATTTGAGTTGTTGCAATATTGCTGTGCCCAAGCATAGCTTGTACGCTTCTTAGGTCGGCTCCGTTCATCACTAGATCGGTTGCAAAAGAGTGCCGAAGTGTATGCGGACTAACATGTTTTGTTATCCCTGCCAAAGTGGCATAGCGCGAAACCAACCTCTGAACACTTCGAGTTGTTAGCCGCAAATAATCACCCGAAACTGTTGCTTTCTTATTTCCCCCAACTCTTGCAAACAGAGGAGGGCTATTGTCTTTTCTCTGATTAAGATATTTATTCACCCAATCTGCTGCCTCTTGGCTTATAAAAATTGGACGATCTTTCTGACCCTTACCTCGCACCATGAATTCTCGGCGCTTTAAGTTAATGTGATCTTTGTCGAGCGCCACGAGTTCTGAAACACGCAGACCGCTAGAGTAAAGCAGTTCCAAAATAGCTCTATCTCTTAGTCCGTTTAAAGTATCGATTTTTGGCTGATCAAGGAGTCGGTTTACCTCTTCGGTAAGCAAAAATGTTACCTGTGGCCTTTTTGTCCTTGCAAGTTCTATTTTGTCTGCGCTTAGTGCGGTTATGTCGCGCTTTGCGCAGTATTTTAAGAAACTCCTCAGTGCGATCAAGTGATAGTTTTGTGTTGTTTTTTTCAACTCGTCAGAGGTGTTAGTCCCTAGTCGGTTTAACCAAAGGCGCCATTTGCGAATTAACTCAGGAGTAATTTGGCTTACCTTTATATCTCCTGCATAATCAACCAATCTGGTTAAATAATGTCGATAATTTTCGATGGTCTTTGAAGATCTATTTTGTTCTATTTCTAAGTATTCATAATAATCTTCCAGCAAGGTTTCGACTTTCATAAGTATCATTGTACTCTAATTACACTTATTATATCTGTTATAATGTCTTAAATAAGCAAGGAATCAAAATGGAAAGAACACTTATTATTGCGAAACCGGATGCCGTCCAGCGGGGGCTGATCGGGGAAATAATAACCAGGTTTGAAAATAAAGGCCTGAAACTAATCGGACTTAAGATGATTGCCCTCGATAGTAAGCTATTACAGAGGCACTACCATGAACATCTCGGCAAGCCGTTTTATGAAGGGTTAGAAAGATTTATGCAGAGTTCACCAGTGGTAGTCATGGCCTGGGAGGGGTATGAGTGCGTAACATCTGTCAGGATTTTGGTCGGATCAACAAATCCAAGAGAAGCCGACGCAGGGACCATTCGAGGCGACTTTGCCATTGGTACCGGAAGAAACATCATACATGCTTCGGATAGCAAAAAGACCGGCTTATCGGAGGTGAGTCAGTTTTTTAATAGTGACGAGCTATTTTCTTATGACAAATCAGAGTATTCTCACATATATGAGCCCAGCGAGAGAGACGGATAAGATTACCTATAATCTTATGGCCCGGTAGTTCAACGGATAGAACACCACCGTCCTAAGGTGGGTGTTGGGGGTTCGATTCCCTCCCGGGTCACCACAGAATTCGCGAAAACTGTTAAAATAAGCGTTAGCGATGCCAAAAAAATATTTTCCGGACCAGCTCGATGACGAAGAACTACTACTAGTTTTTAAAAAGCATCCAATTGTCATGCGCAAGGGTATTATTGTTGCGATGGTTGCGCTTTTGTTGGGTACGGTGCCATCGTTTATCAAGCCAGAGTACTCGTATTTATTCGGTGGCTTAGGGGCTGGCTTGCTACTGTCTATTATAGTTTTTTTTCCATGGTGGCTAACGTGGTACTACAGTGTATTTATTATTACCGACCAACGTCTTATTCAGGTTAACCAAAAAGGGTTTTGGCACCGGAGCGTAATAGATATCGGACTTAACCAAATTCAGATGGTTAACTATCAGGTGGCTGGTCTTGAGCAAACCCTACTTGGTTATGGTACGATAATGATGCAAACTTTTGTGGGCGATTTGGTTATTCACGATATTCACCACCCAGCAAAAGTACAAAAAAAATTACTTGGGGTACTGCGAAAGCACGGCATTATTGCTATTAATCCACCTCATCTAAGTACGGAAGGAACCAGTGAAGAACAAGTTTAAAAAACATATTTTGAGAAGGAAAAAGACCGATGATACTGAAAAAGCAGTCGACTCCCGGATAACCAAAGAAACAATCTCGCAACACCGCGAAGAAATACTTGGTGGCGCGCGTAAATATATATATCCACTTCGTCATTCAAAACGTCGATTAATAATTATTTCTCTGTCTTTGTTAACTGTTGCAATAGTGGGTTTTTTTGCGTACTCAATAACCGCCTTATACAAATTGCAAGACACCAGTATGTTTATGTATAGAGTCACAAAAGTTGTCCCGTTCCCAATTGCTCGAACTGGATCGAATTTTGTTCTTTACAAGGATTATCTATTTGAAATAAACCATTATACACATTATTACAGAACCCAACAGCAACTAGATTTTAAAAGTGATGCTGGGCAAAGACAGCTTGCTGAATTTAAAAAAAGGGCTCTGAACCAGGTTATCAACGATTCTTATATAAAGAAAATAGCTAAGGAAAAGGGGATAACCGTATCAGATAAAGAAGTTAATGACCAGATAGAGGTTGTCCGGAGTCAAAATAGATTGGGTGGTAGCAATCAAGAATTCGAAACAGTTTTAAAAGATTTCTGGGGCTGGACTATCGATGATTTTAAATATAGCTTAAGGCAACAACTATTAACGCAGAAGGTATTATCGGCGCTGGATGTGGACACACATGGTAGAGCCGATTCTGCTTATCAGCAATTGCAAGGTGGTAAAGATTTTGCGACACTGGCAAAAGAGGTCTCCGAAGATTTATCTACAAAGGCCAATGGTGGGGATTATGGTTTTCAGATTGATAAATCAAATCGCGATATATCAGCGATAGTCATAAAAGCTTTATTCGAGTTGAAGCCAGGACAATATTCGAAGGTAGTGGATGCAGGTTATGGGTTAGAGATCGTTAAAAATAACGAACAAAAAGACGATAAGATCAAGGCGTCTCATATTTTATTTAATTTTAAAAATATCAACGACTTTTTGTCTGAAGCAAAAGACAAAGACAAAATTCGTACTTACATACATGTTTAGTATCGTTTATTGAAACGCGGTACAGTTTGGCAGGTATATTATTTTATTCAGAATATTCTAAGCAAATTTGTGATTTGGTGAATTATGGCGGGCCCGACCGGATTTGAACCGGCGATCTCCTCCGTGACAGGGAGGCGTGATAGACCACTTCACTACGAGCCCATATATCATAATCAGTTGTTAATACCTAAGAACTAATATAACACCAATTTTTTAGTATTATGATTTGTTTAAGACAAAGTTGATGTTAACATTTACAGAGGTATAAAGCAACACCATAGCAATTATTTATTTGTAATTTTTTGTTGCCACCTTAGCTCAGTTGGTAGAGCGACGCATTCGTAACGCGTAGGTCGCCGGTTCAATCCCGGCAGGTGGCTCCAGGATTTTCAAGCGAGATTAGTATAATGGCAGTACGCTTGCTTCCCAAGCAAGAGGCACGAGTTCGATTCTCGTATCTCGCACCATTAAATTGAGGATGTAATACAAATATTGCTTACAGCAAATATCTAATCTTCGAACTCTCGATGTAGCCATGCTGCATTTGGCTTTGCAGAGGGTTGATTGCTAGACAATCGTAGGGTTTTCTTTGTGTTATGAATGAATTGCCTTATTTCGTAATCTAAAACCTCACTAGCTATTTTCAGATTATCTTTTATGTCTTTTCGTTCACTGTCGGTTGGTGCATCGGGGTCGCCTGGTGCTAGTTCTTGATGAAATTCATTAATTGCGATCGTACCCAAGCAATCAATAACTTTATGTTTTGACTTCTCAACCTCGTTCTGGGCATCTAATAGTTCATTATTAGCAGGAAGGTTGTAATTAAGTTGGTTAAAATTGGACCTCATCATATCAATACTATAATAATATAATCAGCAATTTTGGTCAAATTATTGATATTGTGTGCCCTGTACTGTTCTCCGATTGTAGCACGCTCCAAAAACATCTATAATTACAAACATATATGGTTAGTCCTCGTGCATTTTTTCATGATAGATTTGTACTTTTACTACTAACAATTAATAGTTTTTTGTTAGCACTAGTGATAATTTCTATTTTGCTTCGATTAGGTGATCCTAGCGAGGGCTACATTGTTCAATATCGTGCTAACTTAGGGTTAGACGGGTATAAAGCAGGTGGTATTGGCGAGATACTCAGTTTTATTGCTTTTGCAGTTATAGTTTATGGTTTTCAGCTTGGGTTGGGGTTGAAGATGTATCATCTCAGAAAACGAGTTACTCACATTATCCTTTTATTAACGCTTTTACTGCTCACATTAACTTTAATTGTTAGCTTCTCATTACTTGGGCTGCGCTAGATGCACGATATCGAGATCCCCAGGCAAGAAGAAAAAACGTTTTTATATCACTTATTTGAAAAGTTACCGGCATTTTTGAGCTGGGGAGTACTAGCTCTTCCAATTATTTTGAGTTTGTTTAGTCCAATCTTGACCGTTACATTTATTTTGGGCTACTTAATTATGTGGTTTGTTAGGTCGATAGGGCTTAGTTTTAGGGTTTTGCAGGGGTGGCATACGCTGCAACAACACCAAAAGATGCCGTGGAACAAAATGATAGACGATATCGAAAAGCAAAAAGTTAGCATTAATAAACCCAAATGGCATGCTAGAAACATTGCTCTTCTAGAACAGTATCCGGCTCCTGTGAAGCCGAGTGAGGTTGTTCACGCAGTCATTGTTGCTACCTACAACGAGAGTAGGGAAGTAGTAGAGCCAACTATTCAGGCGGTTTTAGAGTCAAACTATGACGCCAAAAAAATTATACTAATCTTGGCTTACGAAGAAAGAGGCGGAAAGAGTATCGAAGATCAATCGAAGCATCTGATTCAGCAATATGGTGACAAATTTTTATTTGCAAGAGCAATCAAGCATCCCAAAGATGTTCCAGGAGAAGTAATTGGTAAGGGTGGAAATATTACTCACGCTGGTAGGGCTCTTCAAAAGGAGCTCGAAAAACGCCAGATTGACCCGAAAACTGTGCTTGTAACTACACTAGATGCCGATAATAGGCCACACCACAACTATTTTGCGGCTCTTACTTACACATATTGTCTTTGCCCAGAACCGAAACTTATTTCTTTTCAGCCAATCCCGATGTTTACTAACAATATCTGGGACGCCCCAGCACCAATGAGGGTAATAGCAACTGGAAACTCATTTTGGATGGTAGTTCAGTCACTAAGACCACATATGTTGCGCAATTTTAGTTCGCATGCTCAGAGCATGGATGCATTAATAGATACAGATTTTTGGAGTGTTCGTACTATCGTTGAGGATGGCCATCAATACTGGCGCTCGTATTTTCGTTTTAACGGTCAACACGAAGTTTATCCAATTTACGTACCAATATATCAAGATGCAGTGCTAGCAGATGGCTATCGTCGTACACTAAAAGCCCAGTTTGTACAACTTAGGCGTTGGGCTTGGGGTGCATCAGATGTACCGTATGTTGCTGTTAAGGGCTATTTTACAAAAAATAATCTGTCCAAAATAGATCTGTCTTTCAAGTTTTTCCGTCTGGTCGAAGGACATACTAGCTGGGCCACCGCCCCAGCTATTTTACTTTTTTCGGCATTCATACCCGAAATATTTAATCCCCAAGACATTGCCGCAAATCAGTTACCAAACATTGCTAGTGGTATTCAAAGGGTTGCTACGGTTGGGTTACTAGTAACCCTGTTTTTAAGTATGAAAGTTCTACCTCCCAAGCCAAAGAGATATAAAAAACATCGCACTTTCTTTATGGTAATTCAGTGGGTGATGTTGCCAGTCACAGGGTTGGTGTATAACTCCTTTGCTGCCCTTTATTCTCAAACCAGATTGTTCTTTGGCAAGTATCTAGACAAATTTGATGTTACAGAGAAAGCCACCAAGAGTTAGTAGTAGTGGGCCTTATAGTAAACTGCCGATACTTGATCAAAATTTTTCAGAGTATTTAGAACCTCACCCTTGATAGCAGATGTCGTAACAATTCCATGCTGTGCGAGAGGCAAGATATTTGTTAGTACTGTTGCTGTAAGCCCAGATGCGTCCTTTTGAGGCGTTTTTCGGTGCGAGAGGCAAGAATATATACTTATGAATAATTTATCGCGTGAGAGGGGGCTAAGGACGTTTTTTGATTTGACTCTAAAACTACCACTATAGTCGGGCTCTTCGTAGGTGGTAAAAATAGATTGACATTCTATACATTTCCTCCTTCGCCAAACTATCTTAGCGCTGTCACTAGGTCGACTGTTGACTGTTTTTGTTTCTCCACGACAATATATACAGACCATGGCTATATATTGTCATATCGCTATTTAAAATGCTAGTGGATAAGTTGCGTATAAGTATTTAAGCTACAAAGGATACAAATTGTAGGTGAATCACTTATGCGATCGTTTGATGCGTATTGTACTTTTCGGTTGAGAAATTTCCTCATAAAATAGGTTAAAACTACTAAGTACTTTTACCTTGTTGGTACTCAAAAAAAGAGCTCCCGCTTAACCTGAGTAGGGTAACAATAAAAAACATACAAGTCAATATATTGCTGTAATACGCTAGTGCTTCAACAGATTAGTATTAACAAATTTTATCAAGTGTTTGCTAATGGTGGGCGATACAGGATTCGAACCTGTCACCTCTACAACGTCAATGTAGCGCTCTAGCCAAATGAGCTAATCGCCCCTTAGTGCACTTGGTTGATATTGTACGCAAAATGCACCCTTTTTTCCAGTGATACAAACTAGATGCATAGTAAGGGTGAGATTATTCCACATAGTAGATGTAAATAAAACAATAATATAGTACTAGCCATATAATACTAATACTGTTATCATGGTTCTCGTGGGTGGGATTCTGGGATGTGTTATACTAGAGCTCAAGCAATGAGGCGGTTTAACCATCCGCAGAGCTTCGTCGGTAGATGGAACGTACGAAACGTGCCATTATAAGAGCCCTATGAAGGGAAGTCCGGTGGAACCGTCCTAGTTAGAGAAGAACTAACAGGGACCCGAGACGCACTATCAAAGAATATATTTGCGAGAATATTCTTTGGCAGTGCGTTTTTTGATTATTAATAAAACTTTATAAGGAGAAAACCTATGTCATCCGATGAAGACAACCTAATCGCCATGCGACACACCTTAGCACATATTACGGCATCAGCTGTCAGATCTATCTGGCCAGAAGCCAAATTTGGTGTTGGTCCAACGGTCGACAATGGCTTTTATTACGATATCGACCTAGGAGATACAAAAATTAGCGAAGATGACTTTTCTCGGATAGAAGAAAAGATGAAACAGATAGTTTCTGAAGACCAACAGATGGAGAGAAGTGATATGCCCATTGACGACGCTATCAATTGGGCCAGAGATAACAATCAGCCGTATAAGGAAGAACTGTTAAATGACTTAAAGCGAGCTGGTACTACAGTTGCGAAAGACCTAGATATCAACGAGTTGGGACTAGATACAAGTGAAGATAGCAAGGTAGAGACAGTGTCTTTTTACAAAAATGGCGATTTTATGGATTTATGTCGTGGTCCTCATGTCGAGTCGACCGGTAAAGTAGGGGCTTTTAAGTTATTAAAGGTGGCCGGAGCATATTGGCGAGGCAAAGAAGAGAACCCTCAGATGCAACGACTTTACGGAGTGGCTTTTAAAGAGCAAAACGAGCTTGATGAATACCTTGGTAACCTAGAAGAGGCAAAAAAGCGTGACCATAGGAAACTGGGTCAAGAGATGGGGTTGTTTACTTTTTCGGACCTAGTTGGTCCTGGACTTCCTCTTTGGCTCCCGAAGGGGACGTACATGAGACAAGCCCTAGACGAATTTGTTCAAGAACTGCGTAGTGAATATGGTTATGAGCCGGTTGCAATCCCTCATATCACAAAAAAAGAACTTTACGAAAAAAGTGGCCACTGGGCAAAATTTAGCGAAGAACTATTCAGGATAAACAGTAGGGATGGTCACGAGTTTGCTTTAAAGCCAATGAATTGCCCGCATCATACCCAGATTTATTCTGCCCAACAAAGAAGTTACAAAGAGTTACCAATTCGTTTTAGAGAAACGACAATGGTGTATCGAGATGAGCAATCTGGGGAGCTGGGGGGATTGTCTAGAGTAAGATCGCTTACTCAAGATGATTCGCATGTGTTTTTGAGAAATGATCAAATAAAAGAAGAAGTTTATAAAATTTGGGATATGATTGATCAGTTTTATTCGACGCTAGGTATGCCGCTGAGCTTGCGTTTGAGTGTGAGCGACCCAAGTGCGGAAGGTTTGTATGGTGGCTCACGCGAGGTTTGGGAAAAAGCCGAAGAGCAGTTGCGAGAGGTGATGAGTGAGAAAGTGGGCGAAGATTACGAAGTTGGTGTAGGCGAAGCGGCATTTTATGGTCCAAAAATTGATTTTATGGCCAAGGATGCACTGCAAAGAGAGCATCAAGTTGCAACTATCCAACTTGATTTTAATATGCCGGAAAGCTTTGATCTTGTTTGTACTAACGAACAGGGAGAACGAGAGAGAATTGTTATGATTCATTGTGCCATAAATGGCTCTTTAGAGAGGTCGTTAGCTGTGTTAATTGAACATTACGGTGGTCGTTTTCCACTTTGGCTGGCTCCGGAACAGGTTAGGGTCATCACCCTTAACCAAGATGAAGAGCTAGTAGATGTTGCCGAGAGGATTGTTGGTGATGCCAATCAGATGGGGATTCGTGTTAGTATGGATATTTCTGCGGAGTCAGTTGGTAAAAAAATTAGGGATGCAGAGGTAGCAAAAATACCATATACGGTGGTAATTGGTCCAAAAGAAGTTAGAAACGGTGTTATTACCCCAAGAATTCGCAGCGACATGACCGTAATAGCAGCCCATCCCGAGCTAAGCGTTGATGAATTTTTAAAAACAGTCAAACATGAGATAAAAGCACGTATAACAAAAACATCGTTATAGATAGGAAATTATGAGCGAAGAGAAAGTTGATGATGGTTTTTCTCTACGAGTATGCGAGTTGGTCGCTCAGATACCGAAGGGTAGAGTTATGACCTACGGACAAATAGCCGCTCTTTGTGGGAATGCGCGTGCAGCTCGGATTGTTGGAGGGATAGCTCACTATGGAGACCCTGATTTGCCATGGCAAAGAGTGGTTAATAAACAGGGTGGGTTAGCGCGTGGCTATCCAGGGGGTCGTGAATCACATAAAAAACATCTAGAGTCAGAGGGGGTAGTAGTCTCGGCTGACTATAGGGTGGATATTGCCAAATTATTATGGATTCCCAGAGAGTAAAGTTAATTGCAATAGTTGGCCCAACGGCCAGTGGTAAAACGCAGCTGGCGATTGATGTTGCAAAGAAGTTTGATGGTGAAATTATTTGTGCCGATTCCAGAACCATTTATGAGGGAATGGATATTGGGACAGCCAAGCCCACCAAGCAGGAACGAGCTGAAGTGATGCATCACGGGCTAGACTTGGTAAGCCCAGATCAATCTTTTAGTGCGGCAGAATTTAAAGATTTTACCCAAAAAATGGTTAACCAGATAAGCTCAAGAGGAAAAATACCGATTTTGGTGGGAGGAAGCGGTTTATATTTGTGGGCATTTTTGTATAATTACTCTTTTCCTGCTGGAGCAAATAGTGATTATCGTAAAAAATTAGAAGAAAAAGATTTGGCGTGGCTAGTCGAGTACTTAAAAGAAAAAGATCCGCTAACACATGCGGTGATCGATCTTAAAAACAAGCGTCGGGTTATTAGGGCGATCGAAACAATTGGTTTATTAAAGACAAAAAAGCATAGCTTGCCAAAAGGGTATAGAATTATCGGATTGAATCCACCCATGTTCGAATTGGAGGCAAGGATCGCCACTAGAACAAAAAAAATGTTAGACCAAGGATTGCTGGAAGAAACAGCGAAAATAATCGGACACTATGGAAACGACATCGAAATACTAAGAACTATTGGTTACGCCGAGGTGCAGCAGGTTATAAATGGATCGTACAATTTAGTTAAAGCGATTGAAATGATAAATTTACACACCAGACAGTTAGCCAAACGACAACTAACTTGGTTCAAAAGAAGCAGTGACATTGAATGGTTTGAAGATACTACAAAAGCATGGAGCTTTGTGTGTTCATGGTTCGATTGAGCTGTAAAGTTAATTATTCAATTCAAATGTTATAAGTATTTAAAATTTGCTACAATAATTAATATGATTGAGCAGATTTTTGGGTCAAAGACTCGTGTTAAGCTTTTGCAATTATTTTATAGCAACCCAAACAGATCTTTTTACGTGCGTGAAATCACACGTAAAATAGATGAACAAATAAATTCGGTTCGCAGGGAACTCTCGAACTTACTTAGTATTGGTATCATTTCCTCGGAAACTACAAATAATAAACTATATTATGAGGTCAACCAAAAATATCAATATTATGGTCCACTCTGCGAGATTTTTGGTGGGGTTCAGAGTAAATCTAGTGCTAACGAGCCAGAAGATCTAAAAGCCATTGGCCACGTGGAGCTTGCTCTTTTAACGGGTAGAATTACTAGAGACGATCGAAGTGGGGCAGATTTCGTGATTGTCGGAGACATCAACCAAACTCAACTTGCTAAATATATTGAAGATCTAGAAAATAAGGAAGGGCAAGAGATTCGATACGTAGTTTTTACCCCTAAAGAGTTTGACTATCGTAGACAGATGAACGACCGTTTTGTCAGTAGTATTATTGAGTCCAAAAAACAGATAATTATTGATAGAAAAGGGGTTTTTAGCGAAAAACAAAATGACTCTGAGGCAGAAAACGAAAGTAAAGACAAAAAGAGGAAATAAAAATGGAATTAGAGTATCTAGGCGCGAACTGCATTAAGTTAAGTAGTAAAAAAAAGACATTCATCGTGGATGATAATTTGAGTAAATTTGGCCTAAAGTCACCCGCAAAAAACGATCATGTTATGTTGTTCACTTCGACCGATCTGGGAAGAAATGTAGAAAAAAATAATTTTGTGATAGATTCGCCCGGAGAGTATGAGGTAGCTAATGTATCGATTACTGGCATTCCTACAAAGAATTTACTAAATCCAGAAGCGGACAATACGGTGTTTAGGTTTGTTGTCGATGATGTTCGCGTTGTTATTGTAGGTAACTCTTCGCCTGAGCTTAGCGACGATGAGTTAGAGGCAATTGGAACGGTTGATATATTACTAATCCCGGTCGGTGGTGGAGGTGTTACTCTTGATGGGATCAACGCACTGAAAGTTATAAAGGCAATTGAGCCAAAGGTTGTTGTACCAACATACTATAGCGAAAAAGGCATTAACTATAGCAAAGAATTACTAGATTTAGATCATGCCCTGAAAGAAATTGGCATGGAACTTACAGATACAGTGGAAAAGTTTAAATTAAAAAATATGAACTTTTCAGATGCTATGCAATTTATCGCCCTAAAGAGACAATAAAACACCCATTTTTATCTTTGATGGAAAAAAGTGGATAAAATCCAAATTAACTAGTTACAATACCTTTTTTCTTGAGTGTACGAAGCCCAGAGGTGCTTACTTTTAGTTTAACTTTTTTGCCATCTACGATGACTGTCTTCGATTGTAAATTTGGCTTCCAGACCTTTTTGGTGCGCCTTAAAGAGAAGCTAACGTTGTGCCCATGTTGTTTGCCCTTGCCGGTTATATCACACTTTTGCATAATTTCAGGGGTTAATTGTATCTGTTATTCGCGTTAAAGTCAATAGTTGGCCGTAGATGATATACTAAGCAAGTTATGTTTTCAGAAGTTAGCTTGTTTATGTTGCTATGTGTGTTTATTTCGATTTTAATTTCGATGACACTACACGAAGCAATGCACGCATTTAGTGGATTGTGGTTAGGTGATGATACGGCACAACGCGAGGGAAGAATATCTCTTAATCCACTGCAGCACATTGATCCTTTTACAACGGTCCTTTTGCCGATAGTTCTTATTGCGGCTCATTTGCCACCATTTTTTGCTGCAAAACCAGTACCGTTTAACCCAAACAGAGTTAAATATGGCGAATTCGGAGCTGCACTTGTTGGTCTAGCGGGGCCTTTAACAAATTTGTTACTTGCCTTCGCTGGAGCGGGGGTACTAAATATTTTTAAAGGGTTGTTAGGGGTAGACGGAGTCACTTTTATAACGGTTTTCATTATGGTTAATGTGGCCTTTTTTGTTTTCAATATGATTCCATTTCCGCCCCTAGATGGTTCTCGTTTGCTTTATGCTGTTGCTCCTGATCCTGTCCGAAGAATCATGGAGCAGATAGAGTCCATGGGCTTTACCGCGATAATTGTTTTTATGATGATATTTTTCGCATTTTTAGGGCCATTTGTAGTCAATATCAATCGTAGTATTTTAAACTTTCTTCTGTAAACACCTTGCTCAAGTCGATATAATAAGGTGGCTACGACCTCAATGGGTATTAGATTATCTCAATACTAGTCGATTAGGGAAGTCAATATTCGTAGTAACCGTGGTTGCTACATGAGGCCACCCACCTGGATTTCCAGGGTTAATCGAGCCGATTGTAAGTCGTAGCACTTTAATAACATACTGTGTGGCGTAGTTGGCTAGCGCGTACGGCTGGGGTGGGATGAGACAGTGTCTCATCGCAAGGAAATCTTCCGACAATAACTAATTGCTTGTTGTAAAGTTTCGAGGTCGCCAGGGGTAGTCGTAGGGATCACGGCCTAATTAAGCAGAATAAGTGTGGTATATTCGAATAGTGGTGTCGGGGTGTGGCGCAGTTGGCTAGCGCGTACGGCTGGGGGCCGTGAGGTCGCAGGTTCAAGTCCTGTCACCCCGACCAAGTGTTATACTGATATAGTTTATGTGGCAAAAGAAAGACGATAGTTTATATAGAAGGTTTCAGTTCAAATCGTTTGCAGAATCCTTTGGTTTTTTAACGGAAGTTGCTGGTATCGCTGAGACGCAGAACCATCACCCAAAGATGCTCTGTAATTACGATTGTGTGGAGCTATGGCTAACTACACACGAAAAGGGTAGAGTGACCACTAAAGACGAGGTTATGGCGCAAGAAATTGATAGATTGCTAGAAACTAAACAGCATATGCGGGGGAATAAAATCGAAAGAGCCAAGTTATATACTGATGGCGGGTCGCGGGGTAATCCTGGGCCGTCTGCACTAGGGTTTGTTATCTTAGATTTTGAAGATAACGTTGTAAAAAAAGATTCAAGATATTTGGGAGAAACAACCAATAATCAGGCAGAGTATAACGGGTTAATTGCTGGACTAGAACAGTGTACTGCGTATGGAGTAAAAATTGTCGAAGTTTATATGGATAGCTTGTTGGTGGTGAACCAAATGAAGGGGATATTTAAGATTAAAAACGCTGAACTTGCGACATTTCATCAAAAAGCACAAGCGTTGGCAGGGCGTTTTGAGTCAATTAATTTTACGCACGTCCCTAGAGCTGTAAACAACGTTGCCGATAAGCTTGTTAATGAATGCTTAGATCTAAATAGCTGATATAATTATAGATGTTCAGGTTATTGGCTAGTCGCCCCTGTTTTGGGGAGGAAAGTCCGGGCAACAAAGGGGAGGACAGTTGCTAACGGCAACCAAGGGTAACCTTAGGGAAAGTGCCACAGAAACAATACCGCCTCCAATTTGGAAGCAAGGGTGAAAAGAGTGGGGTAAGAGCCCACAGCATTATCGGGTGACTGGTAGTGGAGGTAAACCCTGTTCGTTGCAAGGAGATATAACTCCAAATGGTTCCCCGCCGGAGTGATATCGCAAAAACCGCTTGACTCTATTAGCAATGGTAGAGCTAGATAGATGACTAGTAATTGATTTGTCTATGATGAATCAGGAAACAGAACCCGGCTTATAGATGACCTGGACACCTTGAAATAATAATTTTTGTACTTTATTTAGTCGCTTGCTTGACGATTTCGCTAAATGCTTTTGGCTCGTTTGTTGCTAGCTCGCTTAAAATTTTCCGATTTAGTTCTATATTACTCTTTTTTAAGCTATTCATTAGTCGACTGTAGGTTGTTCCGTTTAGCCGAGCTGCTGCATTGATGCGAATGTTCCAAAGTTGTCTGAAAGTTCTCTTTCTATTTTTTCGATCCTTAGTGGCGTTTACTAAAGATCGAGTAATCGCTTGCTTCCCTCGGCGAATACTGGACCGATTAGATCGCGTCATGCCCTTGGTGCTCTTGCGAATTTTTTGATGTCTTTTATGAGTTGTTACGCCTCGTTTTATACGCATTATTTGACTCCTAGTTTTCTTTTGAGGTTATTTACATTTTTTCCACCTACTTGTTGGACGCCTGTAAATGTTCGCTTGGTTGAGGAGCTTTTCTTGTTAAGGAAGTGGTTCACGGCGGTATGACGTCTCAATACTTTACCGGTTTTGGTAATGCGGATTCTGTCTTTGGTGCCACTATGAGTTTTTTGCTTTGGCATTGTTGCTCCTTATGATAAACGTTAGTTGTCTTCCTGCGAGCTGTGGTTTCTGGTCGACGGTTACGCCGTCTCCAAGCTTCTCGATAACCTTATCAGCAAGCTGAAATCCTATATCTTTGTGTGCCATTTCTCTGCCTTTGTAGATAATAGCAATTTTTACCTTGTGACCTGCTATTAGAAACTGGCTGACTTTATTAAGCTTTACGTTTATGTCGTGATCGCTGATTTTTAAGCCAAAACGCATCTGTTTGACTTCTAGTGCTTTTGCCTTTTTACGACTACGTTGCAGTTGCTTTGTCCGCTGGTAGTTATATTTACCCCAGTCGACAATTTTTGCTACCGGTGGATTTGCTTCAGCAGCTACTTCCACCAAATCCAGACCTCTATTGCTGGCAAGCTTAAGGGCTTCGTCCTTTGTGAGTAGACCGACTTGCTCGCCGTTCTCTTCAATGACGCGCAACTTTGGCGCACGGATTGCCTCGTTGATTCGAGGTGCTTTACTAATCAGACATCTCCTATTACTTATTGCAGATTACTTCGACAATTGTACCAAATAACACAACAGAGGTCAATCACTTGACTCTACAGATTGACCAATTGTTGCCGATATTGAAGAGCTTCTGAAATATGAGGATCACAGATTAGATCAGACCCGTCCAAATCGGCTATAGTTCGCGCAACGCGCAACGCTCGCATGTATCCTCGGCTCGATAGATGCATTCTTTCCGAGGCAGTATCGAACAGTTGTTTTGTCTGACTAGACATAACGGCATCTCGTTTTAATTCTCTGTTGCTTAACTCGCTGTTGAGTTTTTTCGCTCTTGTTAATTGAATTTGCCTGGCCTTTTCGACAGATTTTGCCATTTGGGTAGTTTCGTCGTTTTTATCTAGTTGTGGTTTCTGTTTTAAAAGATCAGCATGGAGCACTTCGTCTACTGTTACGTGTAGGTCTATCCTATCCATAATGGGCCCAGATAGTTTTTTCTGGTAGTTTATGACTTGAGAAGGCAGGCAGATACACTCTCGTGAGCTTCCATAATAACCACAGGGGCAGGGGTTCGCTGTGGCAACCAAAATAAAGCTAGCAGGGAAGTCAATGCTGCCCTTGGCACGAGATACTGTTATCTTACGGTCTTCTAGGGGCTGTCTTAATGCTTCGAGTGTTGAGCGTGAAAACTCTGGAATTTCATCGAAGAATAGTATTCCGTGATGGCTCAGCGAAATTTCACCTGGTTTTGGATTTTGCCCCCCACCAATGATTGATATGTTACTAGAGCTATGGTGGGGTACCCTAACGGGCCGATTATGGATTATCTCTTCGTAGTTCTTGTTTGCCAAACTATGAATATGGGTCACTTCCAGCATCTCGTCCTGGTTCATTGGTGGCATGATACTAGGCAATGCTTTTGCGAGCATGCTTTTACCTGTTCCTGGAGGCCCATTCATAATAATATTGTGTTGTCCGGCAGCTGCAATAATCATAGCCCTTTTCGCAACTATCTGACCGACTATATCGTCAAACACTAATTGATTTTCATTCGTGTTCTTTAAGACAGTAGAGGACTCTTTGGCAATTATCATATTTTGGGGCAGTACATTATTCATCATGTTGTAGACACTTTCCAAGCTGTCGATTGGTAACACTTTTATACCCGGAATAAGTAGCGCTTGCGATAAATTATCTTTTGGTAGCCAAAAGTTTACGTAGCCCTTCTGTCTGGCCGTCAAGATTTTTCCTATTATACCTCTTATGGGTCGGGTTTTTCCGTCTAGCCCTAGCTCACCCATAATAATAGTTTTGGTTGGGGAGGGGCTGGATGTTAGCTTACCTTGCTGTAAAATAGCGATTGCCATTGGTAGGTCAAAGCTTGACCCCTCTTTTGGCAAATCAGCAGGAGCTAGGTTTAAGGTTATTCGTTTTTTTGGCAACTTGATATTACTGCTTGCGAAGGCCCCGCGAATTCTTTCTTTTGCTTCGTCAACTGCCTTGTTGGCAATGCCGACGATTACAATGTTAGGGAGAGAGTTGGATAAGTAGCACTCCACATCTATAACTACAGCATTCCCTCCGTAGTCCATGATTGTCTTAATATTTCCCATAACCTATTTGCTTAGTATATAAAACACGGACTATTAGACAAAACAAAAGACCTCGCTTTGCGATGGCGAGGTCTTTATGTTGTTTTTGAGGTTTTTGTAATTATTTTTTGATGTTTTGGTTTCTATTGATTGGAACAACGGCTTGCGAGAAGCCGTTGTTAACAGGGACGTTTTTGTTTTTGAGCACTTTATTTATTCAAGTGCTACCATCATCTTATAAATTGTTTATGCCTATGTCAACAGATTTTCTGTATAAAAATATGTATAATTTTCCACAAGCAACAGGGACTCTTTTTTATAAGCATTTTTTTAGTCATTTGAACTATGATTTTGAACATATTTATTTGTTAATAAAGGAACTTTCAATAAATGCCCCGCAAAGAGTACAGAAAAACATTATTGAAATAATCGACCAACGTAGTAACCCCTAACTATATTGGTGTAGCGAATGCGCTAATTGAATATTAGCTAAGACGTTAATTTGTATTGTTATCGGTGTGATTAAAAGGGCTTTAGGGCAAATGGAAACCGTTGATGTAAGATACGCTTTAGAATAGTTATTTTTTAAGCGTCCAAAAGGATTGTTTTGTCCACCAACAAAAATATTGATCGTCAAATTATGTAACATGTGCTGAGCTGCCTTACATTGTTGTTTACAATGGGACAAATATAGAAGCAATAAGTAAACTATGCTGGTCTTTGTTGGGCACGTTTTTTAGGTACTTTTATTGTTGATAGCTAGGGAGGACAATAACCGCGATTTATAAATAGCTAATACGTAACAATAAACGTATATTCGACGAAAAAACAGTATATAAATAAATAATTCAAAATTATTGTTGTTATAAATACTATGTAATATTTATATTAATTAATCTGTAACGTAGAAATTAATACTACAATAAGTGATTGACAAAACACCGACTCCGTAGTATTATGAAGGGCAGTAAGTGCTAAAAATAAAAAACTTACGAAAACAAAAAATAACGCTCGATTTTGCCTAAAGCAAATGAGAGCGGTCAGTCAAAACTCTTCGGGTGATAAGCGCTAAATAGTTTAAAAAAAAGAGCGGATTTATTGCCCAAGGGTTCACGGTTTCTAAACTCCAACAAGACATCTCACGCGGGATGTCTTGTTGGTTTTTATGACAATTTTTCTTAAACTAATAATTAATGTCGTACAAAGCAAGATTAGGGATAATAACGATTTGTATTTTTTTGCTGGGACTTTCTCTTGCGACAACTAACCCAAATTCTGTGCCGATAGCGTTTTTAGTTGTTCCTTTACTTATTCTGGCAGTACTTTTTTATAATATATTGCAATTTATAATGTATTTTTTTCGAATCTTTAATAGAAATTCGAAAAAAAGAAGAGTCAGCGCACTAGTAATTACATGTCTTTCGGTTGGGGCTTTTGTTTTTCAGACGGTTGGTGGCCTTACTGCAAGTGATTTGATAATTCTACTAACATTTTGTGTTTTATCTGTGTTTTACCTTGTTAAGTTGTTGTAAAACTCTAGCAGTTTTATTGCTATAATTGTAGTTGACTATGAAAGATGACTCACAGGACAATCCGTTGATGGATATAAATAACACTCAGGGTGGTAACAACTCTTTGCCAAATGTGGAGCCAAATGCGCCAGAGATGTTATCGTCTAAGCCGATTGTGTCGACGCCGCCGACGGCAGGTGATGTAGAGCTTATTGAAAAAGAGTGGGTTGAAAAGGCAAAGCACATTGTTGATCAGACGAAAGACGATCCATATAAACAACAGCAAGCTATTAGTACTTTCAAGGCGGACTATATGAAAAAACGCTATGGTAAAGATGTAAAAACAACAGATTCTAAAGTAGAGGAGTAGGGGTGGCGACCATATTTGCGATACTAACTGCAATTTTTGTCTCGGCCTTGATTGCAGGGCCGGTTCTTTTCTTGCATTCTAGGCGGGTTTTGACTGAGCAAAAAAATTTTGAGAGAGGTTTAAAGATGATTCCCTTGCTCATACATTTGCCACCACCAAGTGATGATACTGAGGTTGGTTCGCGTGATGTCAGAGATGTAACAGAAGAGAATATCTCAAAAGCAGAAATTTTGTATAGCATCATCTCTAGCACAATGCAGAAAGGGCTGAAAAGAAAGTTTTATGGGCAAAGACACCTCTCTTTTGAAATAGTAGGTGTAGATGGTTTTATACATTTTTATGTGGCGGTACCGGTTGCTTTGGTCGATGTAGTTAAGCAAGCAGTGGTTAGTGCTTATCCGTCTGCTCGCCTTGAGGAAGTACCAGAACACAATATTTTCAATAGGGTGGGCAAGATTAGTAGCACTCTTGGCGGAGAGCTAACTCTAAAAGAAGATTATGCCTACCCGATAGCGACATATCAAGATATCAAGCGTGATCCTATGCAGTCGGTTCTCAACTCTTTATCAACCCTAGATAAGGAGGACGGGGCTGCCATACAGATTTTAATTCGCCCAGCTGACCCTGGTTGGAGTAAGAGAGCGTCATCTGTAGCTAGCAAGAAGCGTAAGGGCGAGCAAAAAAGAGGTGGAGCCGAATTAACTTTTTGGTGGGTTAGCCAAGTTTTTGGCGCTCTATTTAAACCCCCAGAGGACAAAAGTGGAGATTCCGACAAGGGTTCATCTGATAGGTCTAGTACAGAGAGTTCTTTGATTGACTCGATTGATAACAAAACACGCCACCCAGGGTTTGACACTGTTATCAGGGTTGTAACTTCTTCTAATATGTCCCAAAAGTCGGAGAGTGTACTTCGGAATGTTGTTGCAAGCTTTGCTCTTTTCGATGCGGCTGGACGCAATGGGTTTAAATACGTTCCAGCTCAAGACATCGAGAGTTTTGCAACTTCTTATATATTAAGATTTTTCCCACCTACGCATAGTAAGAATGTTTTGAATTCTGTTGAACTTGCCACATTGTTTCATTTTCCGCAACAAGAAGATATCCCAACTTCGCAATTAACTAGACAAGGGTCAAAACAGGTTGATGGTCCACGTAATATGCCCGAAACTGGGCTGCTTCTCGGCTATAACGAATTTCGGGGGACGAGAAAACCGGTGCGTTTATCTAGACAAGATCGTCAGAGGCATTTGTATGTAGTTGGTCAAACTGGCGTTGGTAAATCGGTTTTTCTGGAGAATGTTGCCCTTCAGGACATGATAAGTGGTGACGGGTTTGCGTTTATAGATCCGCACGGTGATACGGCAGAGCGATTGTTGTGTATGGTACCCAAAGAAAGAACAGAGGATGTTATCTATTTCTCTCCAGCTGACATGGATTACCCCTTGGGATTAAACATGTTTGAGTTTAACTTGCCCGAACAAAAAGACTTCATTATTCAGGAATGTATTAATATGCTCTACAAGCTTTATGACCCACAGAGACAGGGGATTATTGGTCCGCGCTTTGAGAGGATATTTACTAACTCTGCACTACTTCTGATGGCCGATCCTGGCGGGGGGACTTTCGTTGATATTCCCAAGCTCTTACTCGACCCAACGTTTATGAAAAGTAAATTGCAGTATGTAACAGATCAAAATGTGTTAGATTTTTGGCTAAAAGAGTGGCCGGCATCGCAACGATCCAACGATGCGGGAGACATGATTGCTTGGGTTACCAGTAAGTTTGGTGCGTTTTTGAGTAATGAAATGATGAGAAATATTATCGGGCAAACGAAAAGCTCATTTGACCTAAGGGAGATAATGGATAACAAGAAAATATTATTGGTCAACCTTAGTAAGGGTCGTACTGGGGAGCTGAACTCTAGATTACTTGGAATGATATTTGTGATGAAATTTCAAGCTGCAGCTATGAGTCGGGCAAATATACCTGAAGATCAGCGTCAAGATTTTTGTTTGTATGTTGATGAGTTTCAAAACTTTTCTACCGACTCCTTTGCGACGATTATGTCCGAAGCTCGAAAATACCGACTGAGTTTAACAGTGGCTAACCAGTTTACTACACAGCTGACAGATGAGATTCGCGACGCAGTATTTGGCAATATGGGTACGATAGTTTCATTTAGAATAGGCCAAAATGATGTTGATTCGTTAGCACGTTATTTCCAGCCCCTGTTTGATGGTGATGACCTTTTACGAATTCCAAACTTTAATACTATTGTCAGAACATTGATAAGCGGCGTGCCCACACAGCCCTTTAGTATGGCTACTATACCACCACTTGGTAACCCAAATGATGAGCTGGGTAAAGCACTAAAGCAACTTTCGGCTGCAAAGTTTGGGCGACCACGGCAGTCGGTTGAGAAAGAGATCTTCATGCGTATGAGGACGATGAATGTTCCTGTTGGCCAGCAAGCGAGCACTAGTCCTGCCACCTATCAGTCCCAAGCAGCAAGTGCTACTGCCTTCAACACTGGGGGTAATAACTCATCTACATTACCCACACAGAGCCCTTCTGAAGGGTCTTTCTTGGATCAATGGCTACAGAAGCGTAAGCATACTCAAAGTGCTCCTAGCGCTGGCCTAGGAGGTCAGGAAGTAGGTTCTTCCCAGCAATCTATTTCTAATCCAACAAATTCGGCCAAACCAGGGGGAGAATTAGCGGAAAAGGTCATACCAAATCAAGGCAGTATTCCGCTAAAAAACTCCTCTAACGGACCTGATGCTGATCATATAATTATGATCGATCGGGATGGTAAATTACACTAATTCCCTTTTGCTTTTTTACTAAGCGTGATGAATCCCTCAATGGCCAGCCCTAAGAAAAATCCTCCAACAAAAGCAACCATGCCGATTAGATAGTTATATCTGTATCCGTAATACCGGCAGGCAGTTAGCAGTAATGCGCTTGCGAGGACCGAGAATAGCCCTCCCCAGAGCAAGCTGTTGGCTCGAGCAGCAGTATTACCCACAACTTCGCTAACCTCATTTATTATGGGTTGATGGACTATTTTACTAAATGCTTTTTGCGGGGCGGGTAATTCTTTTTGAATCTTTTTTAGGTTACTCTTTAGCGATCTTTTTCTTAGGTCTGCGCCAACGGAAATCGGACCGACGGAAGGGTTATTGTTGTCAGACACTGCCTTGCTCTCAAGTTGGTTATGCTTTAACGAGTTAGCAGATTTTGCCTCCTGATGAACCTTATCTAAAATTTTATCGATTGATTGCTCTGATCCATGATTAGGGGATTCTGAATTGTTACTCTGGTTTTTATTAGCTTCTGTTTGCTCGTAATGGGCTCTGTCCGATTCTAGTTCGTGTGTTTTGTGGTACTCGTGATTGCTATTTAGTTTTTCGCTCATTTTTAAACTCCCGCGGCTGCTATGTAATTCTTTTTTACAATCTTTAGCTCTTTTGCAAGCAGGTTATTACGAGCTAAGAAGTATCCACTAATGGTGGTAACAGTAAAAGCAATAGCTACCGTTGTGCCTGGTCCAGTGTTAGGTAGTTCCTCTACCGTTTTCATAACTGGGCATTCAACGGTCATTGATATTTCATCACCGTATTTGTTACTAATTTTGCAGTCGTAGCTGGTACTAGCTGGGGTTGGAGAGTTGGTGCTTGGAATTGGATTTTTTGCGACCACACGGAATCTTTTTTCGAGTTGACCGTGCGCCGGCAGTGTTTGGTTAGACCAAACTACCTGTTTGGTTGTGTCGTTGAATGTTCCTCCTTGAGCCGAAAGGAAGTTAAGATCGAGATCGGTATACTCTAGGACATCTCCCACGTAGTCAACGACGTCAAAGCCCTTCTTGTCTTTACTATTACTATTGGCAGTTATAAGTGTGTATTCGATAATATCGCCAGCTCGCACTACGCTGTCTATTGCATCGTTGCCTTCGAGGTTCTGAGTTATATTTTTAACGGTTTTTGTTGATCCAGGAGGTAATTCTGGCTCAACAGGTTTTTCTGGTTCTTTTGGCGGTGAACAGTTCTTGTCTGCTGGCAGTGGACGTCCGTCGGGGCATGTTGGTTCTTTTGGCGTTGTTGGTGCTATTGGCACGTTCGGTGTGACGGGCGGCGGAGGAGTTTCGCCTACAACCGTTACGCACACTTTACTAGAAGATACGCCAGTTGCGTTGTCGGCTGTTAATTTTGCTATGTTACAAATCTTGGTGCCAGGTGCGGTGTTTGGTTTTACCTGAACACTAACATCGAAGATACGACTGTTATCGGTGCTTGGCATATTACCAATATTTTTCTTCATTACCCCATTCCCACCCATAGGAATATTAGTTGGACTTAGGCGGTTAACATACCCGGCATCTAGATCGTCAGTCAGTACGACTCCTTCAGCCAAAGAGTCGTCTTGTTTGTTGCGATATTCAACTCGGTAGGTGAAAGATTCATTACTTTTAACGGTGGTTTTGCCTCCTACCACCGATTTTTTTATCTCAAGAGAAGGTTTTTTAGGGGTTTCTTTCCCGAGTTGCACGAAATTTCCGCAATCGGCAATAATCCAAAATTGTTTTCCGGTGGCTTTCACGGTTCCTTTAAAAGCTGGGTAAGTAGCAACGCCCCAAGAGTTTAATTTTCTCATGTAAAAAGTTGTGCCACCAGCTTTAAGACGAACCTCACTGTCTTTATATTTATCGTCAATATTGCTGTAGCCAGATAGGGAAGTCCTTCCGATACTCCAAAAATCTAACTTGCTAGAGGTTATGGTAACATTTGGCTTGCTAGGCAAATCGGCCAAATCTGCTCTAGTGACCCCAAATTTACCGAAAATAGCTGGAATGTCACTGCCTGGTTTATCCCAGTATCTAAGTAGTTCGGTTTTATTTTGGATCCCACCCCTGATAATATCGTTATTTGAGGCAGCCATAGATTTTTGAGGGGGTACAGCAGTTGCAAAAATTTGAATGAACATACTAAGAGCAATTAACACAAAACCAACTCTACGAATTGGTTCTTCTTTTTTTAAACGATAGATGTAAAAACTGATCTCATCTATAGCACTAGGGTTATATGGAAGGGTTGATAATAGTTTGTTGAACATAATTTTTGATCTTTAATCTTTCGATTTTATATAAATTCTAGTGCTTATTTAACCATAAAAATATGTGTTCAAACAACCCCAATTATTGAAACAAAACTATATGTTCGTTATAATATGCATATAGAAATGCCGTGGAACGGAGACAAACACAAGAGGGGAATATTTTAGTGTCTAAAGACAAACAATATGATTCGGGGTCAATTCAGGTTCTTGAGGGGCTTGAGCCAGTTCGAAAACGGCCAGGTATGTACATTGGTGGAACGGGGCTTGAGGGCCTTCATCATTTAGTTTGGGAAATAGTTGATAACGGAATAGACGAGGCGCTAGCCGGGCATGCTGATGAAGTGGCCGTTGAGATGCTTGAAGGGAACGGTATCCGAGTAACAGATAACGGTCGAGGAATTCCTACTGACAAACATCCGAAAACAGGTAAAAGTACGGTAGAGACAGTTTTAACGATTTTGCACGCGGGAGGTAAATTTGGCGGTGGGGGCTATAAAGTTTCAGGTGGGTTACACGGTGTAGGGTCAAGTGTTGTTAACGCATTGTCTACACGACTTGTAGTTCGTATTTTTAAAGACGGCAAAATATACGAACAACATTATGAAAAGGGAGTTCCTCAAGCAGACCTTAAAGTTGTAGACAAAACCGACAAAACTGGTACAGAAATAACTTTTTATCCCGATGGTTCAATTTTTGAAACAACCGAGTTTAGTTACGATACAATACTAGACAGATTACGTCACTCAGCATATCTTACAAAGGGTATAAAAACATCGTTATATGATCAAGTAACTGGTAAAAAATGTGCTTTTTATTTTGAAGGTGGTATTAAGTCCTACGTAAAACATTTAAATACCGGTAAAGATGTGATAGATGAAGATGTTTTTTATGTAGATAAGGAGATTAAGGACTGCCAGGTTGAGATAGCGATGCAGTACGCAGATACCTATACAGAGGTAGTAAAGGCATTTGCTAATAATGTGTTTAACCCCGATGGAGGAACTCATTTAACTGGGTTTCGGGCTGCTTTAACCCGAGTTGTTAATGACTATGCTCGAAAAAATGGTCTATTGAAGGAGAAAGAAGAGAACCTGTCTGGCGAAGATTGTCGAGAGGGGTTAACCGCCGTTATTTTAGTTAAGATGCCAGACCCACAATTTGAGGGCCAAACCAAGAATAAGTTGGGTAATCCTGAAATGAGGGGTTATGTTGAGCAAGTACTATCAGAATACCTTGCGTACTATCTTGAAGAACACCCAGCGGTTGCAAAAAAAATTATCGGTAAAGTACTACTTGCCGCTAGGGCGCGAAAGGCAGCTCGGGCAGCTCGAGATAATATTATCCGAAAAGGTGCTCTTGAGGGGTCAACTCTGCCAGGTAAGTTGGCAGATTGCGCTACCAAGGATCGAACTCAGGCCGAGCTATTTTTGGTTGAGGGTGACTCTGCAGGTGGTTCTGCTAAAAACGGTAGGAACAGCAATTTCCAGGCGATTTTGCCACTTCGAGGTAAGGTGCTAAATGTAGAGCGCGCTCGTCTTGATAAAATGCTTGCTAATAACGAGATTGTGAGCTTAATCAAAGCCATGGGAGTGGGCATCGAAGAGCAGTTTGATATCAATGGACTCAGATACGAGAGAATTATTATTATGACTGATGCTGATGTTGACGGTTCTCATATTCGCACACTGCTACTTACGTTCTTTTTTAGACATATGTTGCCAGTAATCGAAGGTGGACACCTTTACATTGCTCAACCGCCTTTGTTTGCTATAACTACCGGTAAAAAGAAAAAATATGCGTATAGTGACGAAGAAAGGGACAAAATAATTGACGAAATAATTTCTGCCAAAAAAGCTGGCGGCGGTAAGGTATCAACTGACGACGATCGTGCAAAACAAGCAGGAGTTAGTATCCAAAGATATAAGGGACTTGGAGAAATGGATGCAGATCAGCTTGCCGAAACCACCATGGAGCCAGAGAATAGAGTGCTATTAAAGGTTACCATAGACGATGCAGAAAAAGCTGACGCTATATTTAATAAGCTGATGGGTACAGAAGTAGATTTAAGGAAGAATTTTATACAAACTCACGCTAAGTTTGTGAAAGATTTGGATATTTAACCATGGATGATAAAAAAGAAGAAATTCTAGAGACGGAACAACAGATTGACACTCATCGTGTTATTCAGCGGACTGTTGAAGATGAGATGGAGCAGAGTTATCTTCAATATTCGATGAGCGTTATTGTTTCTCGTGCGTTACCCGATGTCCGTGATGGCCTGAAGCCAGTACACAGGCGTATTCTCTATACTATGAACAGAGATGGGCTGAGAAGTGGCGCAAAGCATCGTAAAAGCGCAAATGTTGTTGGAGCGGTGATGGGTGATTATCACCCTCATGGAGACGCTGCAATTTATGATGCAATGGCGCGCATGGCTCAGCCGTGGTCGCTTCGCTATACACTTGTAAATGGCCAGGGTAACTTTGGGTCAATGGATGGCGATCCTCCAGCCGCAATGCGTTATACAGAGGCCAAAATGCAGCAGTTGTCCGAGGAGATGCTAGCGGATATCGAGAAAGAAACGGTTGATTTTCGAGAAAACTATGATGGTCGTTTGCAGGAACCAACTGTTTTACCGGCCAAGGTTCCAAACCTACTATTAAACGGGCAACTTGGAATCGCTGTTGGTATGGCAACTAATATCCCACCCCATAACCTTAGTGAGGTAGTTGATGCAGTAGTGCTCAAAATAGACAATCCTGATGCTGGCGTAGAAGAAATGCTAGATGTTGTTAAGGGTCCAGACTTTCCAACTGGAGGGATAATATACGGTAAAGATTCAATTCGTAGCGCATTTACAACTGGCAGAGGTGGAGTCGTTATGCGAGGGGTGGCAGAGGTTGAAGAGACAAAGTCTGGTCGCCACAGAATTGTTATTAGTGAGATACCATATGGACTCAACAAGGCATCGTTAATTGAAAAGATTGCCGACCTTTATAAGGATAAAAAAATAAGTGGCATTAGCGATCTTAGAGATGAATCCTCAAAGGGGGTTGTTCGGATTGTTATTGATTTAAAAAAAGATGCTTATCCGAAAAAATTATTAAACCAGCTTTATAAATTAACTCCTCTGCAGTCCACATTTCACTACAATATGTTGGCGTTAGTTGACGGCATACAGCCAAGGGTCTTAGGCCTTGTGGATATAATTTCTGAGTATATTAAGCATCGTCAATCAGTCATTAGGCGACGAACGGAGTATGAGCTTCGCAAGGCAAAAGAGAGAGCGCATATATTAGAGGGACTAAAAACCGCGCTTGATCATATCGACGAAGTTATAGCGGTCATTAGATCTAGCGAGACAACCGAGGAAGCACAAGAAAACTTAATCAAGAAATTCAAATTAAGCGAGATACAAGCAAAAGCAATCTTGGCTATGCAACTCAGGGCTTTGGCAGGGCTTGAGCGCAAAAAAATAGAAAATGAACTTAAAGAATTACAGGAATTGATTGCTAAATTAGAAGGTATTTTAGCAGATGAGAAAAAAGTCCTAGCAATTGTAAAGACAGAAATTTTAGATGTTAAAAAACGTTTTGGTGACGAGCGCCGAACGAAGGTTATTCCTCAAGAGTTAGGAAGAATGAGCGACGAAGATTTAATTCCAGATGAACAAGTTGTTGTAACTTTAACTTCAGCTAACTATATCAAACGGAGTCCAATTGCTGAGTATAAGAGGCAAAACAGAGGAGGCAAAGGCAAGAGAGGTATGGCGACGCGCGAAGAGGATGCCATAGAGAAGGTAGTTAATGCCTCTACTCATGACTTTTTATTATTCTTTACGAACAAGGGTAGAGTATTTAGGATAAAAACTTACGAAGTTCCAGCCGTTGGCTTAAACGCGAAAGGAATTGCACTGGTTAATCTGCTTCAGCTACAACCAGAAGAGGTTGTAAGCTCGGTCATTAATATTAGTAAAACCGACAAAGCACAGAATTTAATTATGTGTACCACAAGGGGTGTTGTAAAGAAAACTGCTTTTGAGGCATATAAAAATGTTCGGCAAAGTGGTTTGATTGCAATCAACCTTGATGATGGAGACGAGTTAAAGTGGATACGAATGACCTCTGGTGATAATGAAGTGGTAATTTCTACATCTCAAGGACAAGCTATTCGTTTTCATGAGTCGGGGGTTAGGCCGATGGGTCGAGCAGCCAGAGGTGTTAGGGGTATACGTCTACGTACTGGAGATTATGTGATAGGCATGGACATTGTCGAGGAAGGGTCTAATATTTTCGTTATTAGCGAATATGGATACGGTAAGCGGACTAAAGTTTCTCAGTTTACTGCTCATGCACGTGGTGGCGTGGGTATCCGTTCTGCCGTAGTTAATACTAAGACAGGTAAATTGGTTGGTGTAAAGACTCTTAATGGTGAAGGGCAGGAGGTTATCGTTATATCGGCTGCCGGACAAACGATTCGCTTGGGGCTGAAAGATATACCGGCACTTGGTAGGGCAACTCAGGGAGTTAGAATTATGAGGTTAAACGAGAGTGACTCAGTGGTGTCTTTGGCGCTTGTAGATGCAAAAGAAGACGAAACTGAAAGCAGTGACTAGCAAATCATTTTTTAGAGACAATATACCTCATATTATTGCGCATCGTGGGCGTGGAGGCAGAATTTCGGCCAATAAAGAAGAGAATACGTTAAATTGCTTTTTAGAGACCTATGCCAACGGCATAGAGCATCTCGAGACAGACGCCGTATTAACAAAGGATAATGAAGTTGTCCTTTTTCACGGTTCAAACAATTTTTTAGAGGCAATTAGGACAGGAATACCCTCACGCCGTTATATCGAAACTAGGACATACAATCAGCTAAAGGAGGCAGAAGATGCACGGATAAGTAATATTCCCTTACTACGTGATGTATTGCTGTCTTTACCGAGTGCTAGATTTAGTATCGATGCCAAGACCAACCGAGTGGTACCCTTGCTGGTTGAGCAAGTGATTCAGTGTGGGGCGGAAGACAGAGTATGTTTGGGATCCTTTAGTTTTGGTAGAGTCAAGAAACTTAAGGAGTATTCTAAGGGTATTATGGCCTCTGCGTATTGTATTCATCCGAGGATGAAAATATTTATTTTATTATTAAATAAGTATTTTTTTTGGGGGGTGCAAAAAAGCCATATCGAGTGCGTACATTTGCCTCAAACGCTAGCCAGTAAACGTATTATTAAAGGAGCGCATAGACAGGGCCTTGCTGTTTATATCTGGACGGTTAACGACCAAAACCGAGCAAAAAAATATTTTGGTATTGGCGCTAATGGAGTAATTACTGATAAAGCGGTACAGCTACACAGAGAATTAATGTAAATAGCACAACTTTATTGATTGACAATAGGTGTTATTTTGCTGTAGTATTGAACAATGCTTTTGGAGGCATCTATTGTTTTGACTCCAAAATCGAACATTAAAAACTTTATAGTGCAAATCAACGTCAGTTCATTGAACTGAGTTTTCTTTTTAAAGTAAACAGAATCAGTTCTCTTTTTTGGAGAGTTTGATCCTGGCTCAGGATGAACGCTGGCGGCGTGCCTAATACATGCAAGTCGAACGGTAAGACTCTCACTCTGTACTCAATTTTTTGAGTGTGGTGTGAGAGTACACGAGTGGCGGACGGCTGAGTAACACGTAGGAACGTACCCCAAACTGAGGGATAACTGCCTGAAAAGGTAGCTAATACCGCATGTGCTCTTCGGAGTAAAGCTTTCGAGCGGTTTGGGAACGGCCTGCGCATGATTAGCTTGTTGGTGAGGTAATGGCTCACCAAGGCGACGATCATTAGCTGGTCTGAGAGGATGATCAGCCAGACTGGGACTGAGAACGGCCCAGACTCCTACGGGAGGCAGCAGTAGGGAATTTTCCACAATGGGGGCAACCCTGATGGAGCAACGCCGCGTGCAGGATGAAGGCCTTCGGGTTGTAAACTGCTTTTATCTGTGACGATTATGACGGTAGCAGATGAATAAGGATCGGCTAACTCCGTGCCAGCAGCCGCGGTCATACGGAGGATCCAAGCGTTATCCGGAATTACTGGGCGTAAAGAGTTGCGTAGGCGGCATAGCAAGTAGGATGTGAAAGCATATGGCTCAACCATATATCCATATTCTAAACTGTTAAGCTAGAGAATATGAGAGGTAGCTGGAATTTCTAGTGTAGGAGTGAAATCCGTAGAGATTAGAAGGAACACCGATGGCGTAGGCAGGCTACTGGCATATTTCTGACGCTAAGGCACGAAAGCGTGGGGAGCGAACAGGATTAGATACCCTGGTAGTCCACGCCGTAAACGATGGATGCTAGCTGTGTGGCGTATCGACCCGCTGCGTAGCGAAGCTAACGCATTAAGCATCCCGCCTGTGGAGTACGAGCGCAAGCTTAAAACATAAAGGAATTGACGGGGACCCGCACAAGCGGTGGAGCGTGTTGTTTAATTCGATGATAAGCGAAGAACCTTACCCAGGCTTGACATCCTACTAAGATTTCCGAAAGGAAATTGTACTTTTTAAGCCGTAGTGACAGGTGATGCATGGCCGTCGTCAGCTCGTGTCGTGAGATGTTTGGTTAAGTCCATCAACGAG